>CATOIK010000008.1 GCA_951800645.1 uncultured Eubacteriales bacterium
CACTGCCTGTACTTTGTATTCATGGTCATATTGTCTGTTTTCTGCCATTTTGTTCACTCCTTATTCTCTAGATTATATCTCAAATCCTTGAGAATGGGGTGTCAACTTTTTTTATACCACATCAAAATGTCGGAAATGATAGCAACCGCCAACGCCAAGAGCATTGAGGAAATCAAGTCATTTTTAAGCCGGCAGAAAGAGGTTTACAAGATACCTTATGAAACTCATCCGGCAGACCGCCCCAGACAATGCGTGTTTGGCGGTACTTCCAATGCCCTTGACTTCCTGCCCCTTGACCGTTCCGGCAATCGCCGCTTTATCCCGGTCATGGTGTACCCGGAGCAGGCGGAGGTTCACATTTTGAAGGATGAAGCCGCTTCCAGAGCCTATATCGAACAGATGTGGGCGGAAGCGATGGAGATTTACCGAAGCGGCAGGTTCAAGCTGGCTTTCAGCCCTGCCATGCGGCGGTATCTCAAAGAACACCAGCGGGATTTTATGCCGGAGGACACCAAGGCCGGAATGATACAGGCGTATCTTGATAAGTACACCGGGAGCATGGTCTGTTCCAAGCAGCTCTACAAGGAAGCCTTGAACCATGCCTTTGACGAACCGAAGCAATGGGAAATCAACGAGATTATGAACCAGAGCATTGACCGCTGGCGGTACTTCCCGAACCCAAGAATGTTTTCAGAATATGGCAGACAAAAGGGCTGGGAGCGTGAAAACCCGGCAACGGACTCCAGCAACCTGTCTGAAAAAACGGTGGACGGTTTTGTGGAGGTCACAGAACAGATGGAGCTTCCATTCTGAAAATGACAGCCCGTTGCACCCCCTGTTGCTATCCCGTTGCCGAGCCGGTTGCCGGGGAAAATCCCATAACTGCGGGCTTTTCTCCCTTATAACAACCAAAACAACAGAAAAATAAAAGAAAAGTATAAATAGTAACCATCGCCAGATTGAGATTGTTTGCAAGGTCTTTTGAAGCCCGTTGCCGGACTTCGTTGCCGACACCCTCTGTCTGGCTATTTTCATGCATGGAGGATAACTGCCTATGGCGAATAATAAGATGAATGTTGAAGGAAAAAATTACTCAGATATTCCGGTGTGGCGTAGATATACACTTACCATTGAAGAAGCTGCAAGATATTATCATATCGGCGAAGGAAAACTGAGAACGCTTATTGACACACATCCCAATGAGGATTTTTATGTGATGAATGGCAATCGTGCCCTCATTAAGCGTGAGAAATTTGAGAGGTATCTGGATCAGGCTACTGCTGTGTAAAAAGAGCTGACAGATTTACCGATTTCACATGATATAACTATGCGGAGAGCTGGATTTGTGCTATGATAAGAGTGCAAGTCTGGCTCTCTTTTTTTGAAAGGAGAGTTCACCATGAGTGAGAAAAGACGAGATAACCGTAATCGGATTTTGCGAGAGGGCGAATACCAGCGTAAAGATGGGAGGTATCGGTTCCGCTATATTGATGAGGACGGAAAAGAGAAAAATGTATACAGTTGGCGTTTGGACAAGAATGACCCAATGCCAAAGGGGAAGAAGCGGGAGCCTTCTCTGCGTGAGAAAGAAAAACAGATTGAAGCGGATTTGTTTGACCGTATCGTAACAAACGGCGGTAACTATACTGTTTTGGAACTGGTGGAAAAATATGTTTCATTGAAAACAGGAGTTCGCCACAATACGGTTGCCGGGTATAAAACGGTCATCAATATGCTGAAAAAAGAAAACTTCGGGAAACAGCGAATTGATAAGGTTCGGTTGTCGGATGCAAAGGCATGGCTGATTAAGCTCCAGCAGATAGATGGACGAGGATACAGTTCCATCCATTCCATCCGGGGCGTTCTTAGACCGGCATTTCAGATGGCAGTGGATGATGATTTGCTTCGAAAAAATCCATTTGAATTTGAGCTGGCATCCGTCATTGTCAATGACTCTGTTACCAGAGAAGCGATTACCCGGAAACAGCAGAGAGACTTGTTGAAGTTTATTCAGGAAGATAAGCATTTTAGCAGATACTATGATGCAATCTACATTCTTTTTCACACAGGGCTTCGTATCTCAGAGTTCTGCGGGCTGACGGTTTCAGATATTGAATTTGGAGAAATGCGGATTAAAGTAGACCATCAGTTACAGCGTACTTCCCAGATGCAGTATGTGATTGAAGAACCAAAAACAGATAAAGGCATCCGATATGTGCCGATGACAGAAGCAGTTGCAGCGTGTTTTCGCAGAATCATTGCCAATCGCAAGACACCAAAGGTTGAGCCGATGGTGGAAGGATACGCCGGATTTTTGTTTCTGGATAAAAACGATATGCCGATGGTTGCCCTTCACTGGGAGAAGTATCTGGAGCATATCATTCAAAAATACAATAAAATTTATCGTATTCAGATGCCGAAAGTTACCCCTCATGTATGCAGGCACACCTTTTGCTCTAATATGGCAAAATCCGGAATGAATCCGAAAACCTTGCAGTATATCATGGGTCACGCAGACATCAGTGTAACCTTGAACACTTACACCCATGTGAATTTTGATGATGCAAAGGAAGAAGTATATCGGATAGCAAATAGTTAATAAAAGCCCGTTGGTAAGGACGCTTGCTTTACCAACGGATTTACCAAGATTGCAGGGAAAAACATAAGAAAACACGAGAAGATTTGAGAAGATACCTTGAAAAGAATGGAAAACTCAAAAGTCGGAAAACCCTGAAATACCAAGCGTTTGAGAAGAAATACAAGACTTAAATGGAGATATAAGAAGATGATAAAAGTACTATTTGTTTGCCACGGCAACATCTGCCGTTCCCCCATGGCCCAATTCGTCTTCCAGCACCTGGTAGACCAGGCGGGCTTAACAGCCTGCTTCCACATTTCCTCTGCAGCCACCAGTACGGAGGAAATTGGCAACCCCATCCACCATGGAACCATGGGGATTTTCCGGAAATACAGTATCCCCTGCAGCGGCCATCATGCTGTCCAGATGAAGAAGACGGACTATGAAAAATATGACTGGCTTATCGGCATGGACCAGGCCAATATCCGTAACATGAACCGTATCTGTGGGGGAGACCCGAACAATAAAATCTATAAGCTGACGGCGTTTGCAGGCAGCAGCAAGGATGTGGCAGACCCCTGGTATACTGGGGACTTTGAGGTGACTTACCGGGATGTGCTGGCCGGATGTCAGGGGCTTTTAGAAGAAATCCGAAACCGTTGCGGCATGTTTTGACAGTCAACAGAGGAAGGACGGCTTACTATGCACTATATAACCTACTATTCATCCCCTATGGGAAATATGCTTCTGGCAGCAGATCACATTGGCCTGACCGGCTTATGGTTTGATGAGCAGAAATACTTTGCCCGCTGTCTGGACCAAGATTATGAGGAAAAGGAACTGCCGGTGTTTAAGCAGACAAAAGCCTGGCTGGATATTTATTTTGCTGGAAAAGAGCCGGATTTTCAGCCGCCTCTCCATTTCATTGGGACAGAATTTCAAAAAAAGGTGTGGGAAATTCTTTGCAAGATTCCTTATGGACAGACCATGACTTATGGTGAGATTGCAAAGCAGTTGGCTGCGGAGAGAGGCATTTTGCGGATGTCGGCCCAGGCGGTAGGCGGCGCTGTGGGCCACAACGAAATCTCCATCATTGTGCCTTGTCACCGGGTAGTGGGTACAGGTGGAAACCTGACTGGGTATGCCGGCGGTATAGATAAGAAAATAAAATTGCTGGCTCTGGAAAGGGTGGACATGTCCAGGTTCTTTATCCCGAAAAAAGGAACCGCACTTTAAAGTCGGTATGTCGAAGCCGGCATTTTAAAATCCGCAAATCTTTACAACAACCGGGAACCGTGGTATGATTAGGCGTTAGAAAAGCGGGGCAGAATCCGGGAAAAGGAGCGGAAACCCTGGGAAAAGGAGCGCCGATTATGCTGCGGGAAGTATCGATGGAAGAAATCTCAGACGGAAAATTATATGGGCCTAATGATATGGTGAAGGCGGGCTGTGATGACTGCAGGGGCTGTTCGGCCTGTTGCCGCGGCATGGGCACCTCCATTGTGCTGGACCCTTACGATATGCACCGGATGGCAGCCGGGCTTGGGATGCCGGCTGCTGCCCTTCTGGGGGAAAGCCTGGAGCTGAATGTAGTGGACGGTATTGTGCAGCCCAATATCCGCATGGCGGGAGAGGGAGAGCAGTGCCTGTTTTTAAATGAGGCGGGACGATGCAGGATTCATCCTTATCGGCCCGGCATCTGCCGGCTGTTTCCTCTGGGCCGGGTTTACGACGGCGAAAAGGGATTTCAGTATTTTCTTCAGGTTCACGAGTGTAAAAAAGAGAACCGCACTAAGGTGAAGGTGCGTAAGTGGATGGATACGCCGGATGGCGCTCATTACGATACTTTCATCGCAGATTGGCATTACTTTTTGCTGAAGCTGCAGAAGAAGCTGACTGCAGAAAACAGCCGGGAAATCAGCATGTATGTGCTGCAGCAGTTTTATCTGACGCCATATGGAACTGGAGATTTTTATGAGGTGTTTGATGACCGTTTAAAAGCGGCGAAAGCCTGGGCAGAAAATCTGTAAAATTTCTGAATATCTTTAAAAAGAACCAGTGGCAGAATGGAAGAAGACAGCGCAGGACAGCATGGAACATAATATTATGGAACAGAACAATAGAAAGCAGAACAGCATGAAACCAGATAACAGGAAGCAGGAAACTATAAAACAGGAAAAATTAAAGCAGGAAAAATCAGGACTTGTACTGGAAGGCGGCGGGATGCGGGGCATCTATACGGCAGGAGTTCTGGATGTGATGATGGAAGAAGGGATTGCTTTTGACGGTGTGATCGGCGTGTCAGCAGGGGCCATTCACGGATGTTCCTTTGTGTCCGGCCAGAATGGGCGGAGCATCCGCTATTACGAGAAATACTGCAATGACAAGCGGTTTATGAGCCTTTCCAATGTATTCCGCACAGGAGACCTGATAGACGCTCAGTTCTGCTATCACGATTTGCCGGAGCGATTGGACCCTTATGATTATAAAGCCTTTAACAAATCCAGGACAGAATTCTATGTGACCTGCAGCAACCTGGAAACCGGAAAAGCAGAATATCTGCGGATTACGGACATGAAAAAGCAGATTGACATGGTGCGGGCGTCTGCATCCCTTCCCTATGTGTCACGGATCGTGGAGTTTGAAGGCAGGAAATATTTAGACGGCGGATGCTGCGACAGCATTCCGGTGCTGGCATTCCGGGAAATGGGTTTTACCAAAACGGTGGTGGTTCTTACCAGACCGGAAACCTATGTAAAGCAGCCGGAGAGTACCTGGATGGCAAAGCTTCGTTACTGGAAATATCCCAGGTTTATTAAGGCTCTGAAGAATCGTCATCGGCGGTACAATCAGACAGTCTGCCAGATGAAGGAGCTGGAAGATGGGGGAGACATTTTTGTAATCCGCCCGGAAAACGCCATTCCCATTGAGCGGACAGAAAAGGACCCTGTGCGTCTGCGGGAGGCCTACTGCATGGGGCGGCGGGACGGCAAAAACCAGATGGAAGCTCTAAAAGCGTGGCTGTCTAAAGAAGGTAAAAAAGTGAAAGAAACGAAAGAAGCGGGGCAGAACCATGGGACAGAGCAATGATTTGACAAAAGGAAACCTGGTTCAGACGATTATCTGGTTTTCCATTCCCTTTCTTCTGGCTAATCTGATTCAGGCATTTTACGGTGCAGCCGATTTGATGGTGGTGGGCCGCTACTGCGGGGCTGAGGCAGTGGCTGCGGTTTCCACCGGAACCCAGGTAACTCAGATTGTTACCAGCATCATTACAGGACTGACTTTGGGCAGTACGGTGTTAGTGGGAAACTATGCAGGCCAGAAGCGGACAGAGCAGGTGAAGGAAACCATTGGTACCAGCCTCTGCCTGTTTGGAATTGTGGGACTGGCATTGTCTGCCCTTATGTGGCTGCTTGCCCCGCAGATTTTAATGGCTCTTAAGACGCCGGAGGAAGCATTCCTTCTGGCGCTTTCTTATGTGCAGGTCTGTAGCTGCGGCGTAGTGTTTATCTGCGGCTACAATGCCATCAGCGCCGTGCTGCGGGGGTATGGGGACTCCAAAAGCCCTCTGCTTTTTGTAGCAGTGGCGGGGCTTATGAACATTGCAGGCGATGTTGTGCTGGTAAAGTATTTCCATATGGGCGTAAGGGGAACGGCTCTTGCCACCATCTTTTCCCAGGGCTTTTCCATGGTTTGCGCCATGGCGTATTTAAACCGGCGGAATTTTGTGTTTTCCTTTCGGCCGGAAAACTTTAGAATCCATAAAAATCGGGCCTTGGAGTTGGCAAAAATCGGCGTCCCGGTTTCCCTGCAGGAGTGTATGGTGCGTCTGTCCTTTTTATATCTGACATCCGTTACCAATGCATTGGGAGTGGCTGCTTCCTCTGCAGTAGGCATCGCCAGCAAATACGATGTGTTCGCCATGCTCCCGGCTACCTCCATTGCCAGCGCCCTGGCCTCTATTGTGGCGCAGAATCATGGGGCAAAGCAGTACGACCGGATGAACCGGGCATTGTGGATTGGCATTCTGGCGGCAGCCCCCTTTTCCCTGGCTTTCTTTTTGTGGGCTCAGATTTCGCCGCAGTCCATGATCGGATTGTTCTCTCAGGACGAGGCAGTCATTGCGGCAGGAATCCCTTTCTTTCGGATCTGCAGCTTTGACTATCTGGCGGTGCTGTTTGTATTTGCCATGAACGGTTATTTAAATGGCCGGGGCAAGACCATCTTTACCATGATTAGCTGCTGCAGCGGCGCGCTGCTTTTGCGGATGCCGCTTATCTGGCTGGTGGTGCGGTATCTGCCGGAAAATCTGGGGATGATCGGCGCAGTGGCTCCGACAGTTTCCGGGCTTATGGCGGTGTATACGGGGGTTTATGTTATTAAAATGATGAAGAAACAGGAAGGCATGTAAAGAAACGATATGAACGAAGGAAGAAACTGGTACAAAAAGGGGATCCGAAATGGGATTCCCATCGGATTAGGATATTTTGCGGTCTCGTTTACGCTGGGGATCAGTGCGAAAAAGGCGGGGCTTTCCGCAGTGCAGGCATCGGTAATGTCTCTGGCCATGCTGGCCTCTGCAGGACAGTTTGCCGGTATCAGCATGATTGCAGCAGGAGCCGGTCCGCTGGAGCTGATCGTCACCACCATTGTGGTGAATATGCGCTATCTTTTGATGTCCAGCGCCCTTTCCCAGAAGGTGCGGCAGGACAAGCCCTTTTATCATCGGTTTTTGATGGCTTATGAGGTGACCGATGAAATCTTCGGCGTTTCCGTGGCAGTGCCGGGGCGGCTGCATCCGGCTTACATGTACGGAGCAGCTACGGCGGCGGTTCCTGGCTGGGTGCTGGGTACTTTTTTAGGGGCTGTCATCGGCATGGTGCTCCCTGTCAGAGTGATGAGCGCCCTGAATGTGGCTCTCTACGGAATGTTTATGGCGGTGGTGATTCCGCCTTCCAGAAAGAGCAGAATCATCGCCGGGGTGGTGGCGCTTTCTATGGCAGCCAGCGCCGCTTTTTCTTTGATTCCGGGACTAAAGGAGATTTCCTCCGGATTCCGGATGATGATTTTAACCATTGTCCTGGCCGGAGCAGCGGCAGTGCTGTTTCCGGTAAAAGAGGAAAAGGAGGAAGAAAGCCATGTCCGGTAAAATATGGATTAGTCTGCTGATTATGTTTCTGACAATTTACAGCGTGCGGGCTCTTCCGCTGACGCTGCTGAAGAAAGAAATCAAAAGCCCGTTTATTCGGTCCTTTTTATACTATGTTCCCTATGTAAGCCTGTCGGTGATGACCTTTCCGGCAATTCTTTCCGCCACCTCGGATGTACGGTCCGGTCTGGCCGGATTTGTAGCAGCAGTTATCTTTTCCTGGATTGATGGAAATCTGTTTAAGGTATCCATCGGAGCCTGTCTGGCGGTGTATGTGGCAGAGCTGTTTTTATAATGTCGGTGATTGCCTGAAGATATTCAAGGCTTTTCATTGACAAATACAGAAAACAGATATATAATTCCCTCAACATAGTCTTTTGAGGACTGTGTAAGAAAGCAATAGATTCCAGATTCAAATGAGGAGGAAAAGGGACTATGGCAGTAAAGAAAGATGCGGTAAAGGAAGTTGCTGTAAAGGAAGCCGCTGTAAAAACAGCAGCCGTAAAAGCAGAGCCGGTAAAGGCTGAACCCGCAAAAGCAGCAGAAGTGAAGAAAGAGGAAGCTCCGAAGAAAGCTCCTGCAGCAAAGAAGGCCCCGGCTAAAAAAGTAGAGCCGAAGGCATCTGTTATTATTGAGTACGCCGGAAACCAGATCGTTGCTAAGGATGTGCTGGCAGCAGCTACCAAGGCATTCAAGAAGGACAACAAGGGCGTTACCATCAAGACCATTGAAGTTTATGTGAAACCGGAAGAAAATGTGGCATACTATGTTGTAAACGGAGAAGGTTCTGAGGATTACAAAGTATCTTTATAATCCTGGATATTGATAAAAGGTAATAACAAACGAAAAGGCGGTATGTCTGATGCGTTCAGATGTACCGTTTTTTTACGCCGGCTGCAGACGAAGATTAACGGATGAAACCGGATGAAGGAAAAACAGGAGAAACGATGAATACAGAGCAGGATACAGCAAATAATACGGCGCAGAATGCAGGGCTGCCGGAAGCTTTTGCAGCCCGGATGAAGACGCTTTTGGGAGAGGAATATACAGCGTTTATAAACAGCTATCAGGATACAAAAGTCCAGGGACTTCGGTTTAATCCTTTAAAGGGAAAGCCGGAGGAACTGGCGGCCAGATACGGCAGCCGGTTTGGCCTGCGCCCGGTGGCCTGGTGCCGGGAAGGCTATTACTATGACAGTCAGACAAGGCCTGGAAAATCCCCCTGCCATGAGGCGGGCGTTTACTATATTCAGGAACCCAGCGCTATGGCTGTGGTTTCTCTTTTAGACCCTGAACCGGGAGACAGGGTACTGGATTTGTGCGCGGCCCCTGGCGGAAAAACTACCCAGATTGCAGGCCGTCTTCTGGGAGAAGGGCTTTTGGTCAGCAATGAAATCCATCCGGCCCGGGCAAAAATCCTGGCCCAGAATGTGGAACGGATGGGGATTCCCAATGCTGTGGTAACCAATGAGGATTCCGGGAAGCTGAAGGGCCATTTTCCTGGATTTTTTGATAAAATCGTGGTGGATGCTCCCTGCTCCGGCGAGGGAATGTTCCGCAAGGATGAGCAGGCCAGAGACGAGTGGAGCCTGGACAATGTAGCCCTCTGCGTTCGCCGTCAGCAGGAGATTTTAGACAATGCAGCCGCTATGTTAAAGCCAGGCGGACAACTGGTTTACTCTACCTGCACCTTTGCGCCGGAGGAGGATGAAGATGGAATTGCCCGGTTTTTAGGGCGGCATCCAGAGTTTTCCATTGTGGAGCAGAGCGGAATGGAGGAAGCCGGCGGTTCAGGCCTTCCCGGACTTTCTAAAGGCCGTCCGGAGTGGGCTTCTGATTCGATTCCGGCCTTGGAACATACCTTCCGTATCTGGCCTCATCTTACAGAAGGAGAAGGTCACTATCTGGCGCTGCTTCAAAAGGCAGGAGAGGCAGAAGATGGGGTGGTGGCGCAGGGGAATGCGCCGGAAGAAAAGCGGAAAAAAGCAAAAGAAAAGGAGCGGAAAAAATCCGGTTCTGAATTCTGGCGGGATAAGGCGGGGATTTCAGTTCTGCGGGACTGGATGAAAACCTGTTTTACAGAAAGCTTCTGGAAAGAATGGGAGACATCCGGATGGGAAAACAGGCTTCTCCTATATGGAGAGCAGATCTATTTACTGCCTTGTGAAACATTGTCTTTGCATGGGCTGAAGGCCCTGCGCCCCGGTCTTCATTTAGGCGCCTTAAAAAAGAACCGGCTGGAACCGGCTCACGCTTTGGCACTGGCATTAAAGCCTAAGCAGGTGCGCCTCAGTCTGAATTTAGATTCCGAGGGAGCAGAGGTTCAGGCTTATTTATCCGGCCAGGTTTTGACAAAGCAGGAAATGGAAAAGGGCTGGGTGCTGATTTGTACGGACGGCTGCAGTTTGGGCTGGGCCAAGGCGGTTTCCGGCACTCTTAAAAATCACTATCCAAAAGGACTTCGTCAGTAAAAATCTTCATATCGTCAGGAACCGCTGCCGTAAAGGTAAGCGGTTCTTTTGTGATTGGGTGGGAAAAAGCCAGCTTCCAGGAGTGAAGACTTTGCCGGTTGATCAGGCTGTAATCCGGGTTGTAGAGAAAATCTCCCAGCAGAGGATACCCCAGGTACTGAAAATGAACCCGAATCTGGTGGGTACGGCCAGTCTCCAGCTTCAGCCTTACCAGGGAGATGTTCAAATCCTTCTGAAATCCCAGAATCTGGTAGTGGGTAACCGCGTCTTCCCCGTCTGTAAAATTCACTTCCCGTTTGATCGTGGAGTCTTTTGTCCGGGCGATGGGAGCGGAGATCATACCGGATTCTGAATCAGAACAGAAAAGCCCCGGAATATCCATGTCAGCCAAGCGCCTTAAATCTCCGGATACTGCCGCCAGGTAGGTGCGGTAAATCTGCCCTCTGCTTACCATGCGGGATAAAATGGAAGCGCTCAGGGCATGTTTTGCCAGAATCAAAAGCCCTGTGGTGTCCTTATCCAGCCGGTTGATTACACGGAAGGTAAAGGGTTCCCCTTTCTGGTCAAAATACCAGGCCATGCCGTCAGCCAGAGAGTTGCCGTGATTTCCCTGAGAAGGGTGAATCGGCACCCCTGAGGCTTTGTTCACTACCATTAAATCCTCATCCTGATAGACAATTTGAAGCTTCATGGGAGTGGGAGTAACTGCGCTTGAGGGAGTTTCCGGCGGAAGGGTAACGGTAAGGGTATCTTTCGGCGAAACCGATGCAGTGACGGTTACTGCTTTTCCGTTTAACAGCAGTCCATCCGGTATCTGTTTCACATCGATGATAAGCCTGCGGGAGTAGCCCTTGGATTTTAAAAGCTCCTGGACCGAAAGGGTTTCTCCAGGGGCAGTCCGGTAGGTAAACTGGCGTTGTCTGTTCATGATCCATCCTTCTGCTTCCAATGTTTTTTCTTGCTGACTGCATGATCCACCACCGTATTATCCTGTAAAAAGCTGGCCCGTTTCACACTGTCAATACCGTACTTGCCCCGGATAGAATCCACCGCTTTTTCCAGGGCTTTCATTTTCCGGCTCTGCTCCGTCTCAAACAGGCTCATCTGTTCGTAGGAATCCTCCTGAATCCGGGCAGCCCGCAGCCCAATCAGCCGCACCGGCGTCAAATCCCAGAATTCCTTTAACAGCCTGCAGGCATTCTGGTACAGCACGGAAGTGGAATCTGTGGGAACCGCCAGAGTGGTCTGGTGGGAGAGGGAGTTAAACTGCCAGTCCTTCAGTTCCACACATACGCTGTTGCACCGAACCTGATGCTGCCGCAGTCTTGCCCCCACTGTTTCGCTTAAGGCCAGAAGTACCTGACAGGCAGTTTCGTAATCATTTATATCTCTGGAAAGGGTGATGCTGTTGCCGTAGCCCTTGTTTAAGGGCTCCCGCTCTGTCACCGGGGAGTCGTCAATGCCGCAGGCATACTGGTGAATCAGGGCGCCGTATTTATTGCCCAGATGAGCCTTTAAAATCTGTTCATCGCAGGCAGCCACATCTCCAATAGTGTGAAGACCGATCCGTTCTAATTTTCCGGCGGCGGCTCCGCCTACAAAAAACAGTTCCCGCACCGGCATGGGCCACATTTTCGTGGGGATTTCATCGAAAAAAAGGGTGTGGGTCTTATCTGGCTTTTCAAAGTCTGACGCCATTTTAGCCAGCAGCTTATTTGGGGCGATGCCTACATTGACTGTAAAGTCCAGCTCTGTCCGTATGCGGCTGCGGATCTGATCTGCCACCTGGGCGGGAGAGCCGAATAAGTGAATGGTTTCCGTCATATCCAGAAAGGCTTCATCAATGCTGAACTTTTCAATGTCCGGGGTGTATTCCTCCAGCAGACGGATCAGCTTCTGGGAGCACTCCAGATAAAAGTCAAAGCGGGAAGGGACGATGGTTAAGTCCGGACATTTCTTCAATGCGGAAACAATGGTCTCGGCGGTGGAGATGCCGAACCTTTTGGCAGGAACTGACTTGGCCAGCACAATGCCGTGGCGGGAGGATGTATCGCCTCCTACAATGGCCGGAATAGTCCGAAGATCCACTGCCTCCGGATCCTGCTTCAGCCGATACACCGATTCCCAGCTTAAGAATGCAGAGTTTACGTCAATGTGAAAAATCAGCCGCTCCCGAACCATGTACCATTCCTCCTTTTCCTTTGTATGATTCCTTTATCATACCAGAATATTTACAGAAAAGCCAGAATAGTATGCTACAGTTCAGGACGGCGGATGAAACGGCCAAAAGTCATGCGTTAAGCTTGCATATAAGCAGGTCTTTTGGCCGTTTCATACATCGGGTGGATGCCCGATGCATCTTGCCCGGAATAACAGGGCAAGATGAGTTCCGTCCTGAACTTGGGGCAGCGGATGAAACGGCCAAAAGTCATGCGTTAAGCTTGCATATAAGCAGGTCTTTTGGCCGTTTCATACATCGGGTGAACGCCCGATGCATCTTGCCCGGAATAACAGGGCAAGATGAGTTCCGTCCTGAACTTGGGGCAGCGGATGAAACGGTCGAAAAGTTCCATTCGGAACAGCCATATCAGAATTTAGGGGGATGGACAACATGGAAAAGAAGCACTGTATTTACGGATTGATGGCAGGCATTACCCTGGGTTTTGCAGTTTGGGGAAGTGCAGATGCTGCTCCGGCGAAAATATCTCAAACAGAAGCGGTTCAGACAGAAACAGACCATGCCAAAACCGCCCAGGAATCTTTAAAGCTTCACTCTGCCTCCGCCGTTTTAATCGACGCAGATTCTGGCCGTCTTCTTTATGGGAAAGAGGAAGATGAATTCCGCCCCATGGCCAGCACCACCAAGATCATGACGCTTATTCTGGCTCTGGAAAACGGCTCTTTAAGCGATGTCTGCACCGTTTCCTCCAAAGCTGCTTCCCAGCCTGCTGTTCATTTGGGAGCGCCCAAGGGGACGGAGTTTTATCTGAAGGATCTTCTCTATTCTCTTATGCTGGAATCTCATAATGATGTGGCAGTGGTGATTGCGGAGCATATCGGCGGCTCTGTGGAAGGCTTTGCTGCCATGATGAATCAGAAGGCCAGAGATATTGGCTGTCAGGACACCTGGTTTATTACCCCCAATGGACTGGACGCCCAGGAGACATTGCCTGACGGAACGGAAAAAATCCATGGTACTACGGCGGCAGATTTGGCCCGCATTCTTCGATACTGTATTCAGCAGTCTCCAAAGCAGGAGGAGTTTCTTCAGATTACCCGGATTCCCAGCTATACTTTCACCGATGTCTCCGGAAAGCGGTCCTACTACTGCGCAAACCACAACGCCCTTTTAACCATGATGGACGGAGCCTTAACCGGAAAGACCGGTTTTACGGGAGACGCCGGCTATTCTTATGTGGGGGCGTTAAAAGATGATGACCGAACCTTTATCATCGCCCTTTTAGGCTGCGGCTGGCCGCCTCACAAGACCTATAAATGGGCTGATGCCAGAATCCTGTTTCAGTATGGGACGGATCGATATGCTTACCGGGATGTGTTTGAACCGGTGTCTTTGCCGGAGCTTCCGGTAGAAGACGCTGTCAGCAAGGAGCGGATTCCTGTTTCTGACCGGCTGGCAGGAGAGCAGCAGTTGTTATTATTACTCAGTGAGGAGGACCGGATCCAGTATCAGCTAAGCCTTCCGGAAAAGCTTGATGCTCCGGTTAAAAAGGGAGATGTAGTAGGGGTAAGGAGCTGTCAGTTAAATGGAGAGACTGTGGCTGTCTGGCCTCTTTATGCAGAGGAAAATGCAGAGCGGTGGAACTTTTTTTATTGCCTGGAATGTGTTTTGCAAAGATTTGTTGCGGTTCAGAACTAACCTCAAAAATGCAAGAATCTCGCTTCTGTTTTATAAAATTTTGCCTGGTTCTGAACAGGAATAAAAAATATGTAAATCCTGGTGGAAAAGGGGAATAAAACCTTGAATTTTTATGATAACTGTTATACAATTATAATCGGCAGAAGTTGGATTTATTAAGTGGAAGATTGTCTAACATTTAACAATGACAGTCTTTTGCAAAGTGCAACAGTCAGAACTGTTGCATTGAATATTTCGAAATGGAGGATTGCAAAATGAGTAATTCAACAACATCAGCAAGTAACAGAATCAACGCATTGCTTGATGAGAACAGCTTTGTTGAAGTCGGCGCTTATGTAACTGCAAGAAGCACAGATTTCAATATGGCTGACCAGGAGACTCCGGCCGATGGCGTAATCACCGGCTACGGCACCATCGAGGGCTGCCTGGTGTATGTTTACAGCCAGGACGCTTCCGTACTGGGCGGTTCCCTGGGAGAGATGCATGCAAAGAAGATCAGCAGCATTTATTCCATGGCTATGAAGATGGGAGCGCCGGTAATCGGTCTGATCGACTGTGCAGGTCTTCGTCTGCAGGAGGCAACTGACGCACTCCACGGCTTTGGACAGATGTACTTAAGCCAGGCAATGGCATCCGGCGTTGTACCGCAGATCTCTGCAGTATTCGGCACCTGCGGCGGCGGTATGGCAGTGTCTTCGGCAATGGCAGATTTTATTTTCATGGAAAGCAAGAAAGCGAAGCTGTTCGTAAATTCTCCCAACGCCATTGACGGCAACCGGGCAGAGAAGTGCGACACCTCCAGCGCAGCATTCCAGAGCGAGGAGGCCGGTCTTGTTGACTTTACCGGAAGCGAGGACGAGATTCTGTCCCAGATCCGCAGCCTGGTATCCATTCTGCCGGCAAACAACGAGGACGACATGTCCTACGACGAGTGCAATGACGACTTAAACCGGGTATGTGCAGACCTTGCCAACTGCGCCGGCGCTACCGACATTGCCCTGTCCCAGATTTCTGACGACAATTTCTTTGTAGAAGTAAAGAAAGATTATGATAAATCCATGGTGACCGGCTTTATTCGCTTAAACGGCACCACTGTAGGCTGTGTGGCAAACCGCACAGAGGTATACGGAGAGGATGGGGAGAAGGCAGAAACCTTTGACGCTGTACTTTCCTATAAGGGATGCGAGAAGGCAGCCAAGTTTGTTTCCTTCTGCGACGCCTTCAACATTCCGCTGCTGACTCTGGTGAATGTAAAGGGCTACAAAGCCAGCAAGTGCACCGAGCGCCGGATTGCCAAGGCGGCAGGCCGTCTGACCTATACATTTGCAAACGCCAGCGTTCCGAAGGTGACTGTGATCGTAGGCGAGGCATACGGCACCGCTTATCTGGCTATGAACAGCAAATCCATTGGCGCAGACCTGGTTTATGCATGGCCGAACGCATCCATCGGCATGATGGACGCTGCGCAGGCAGTCAAGATCATGTACGCGGATGAGATTGCAAAGGCAGACGACAGCCTGGCGCTGATCCAGGAGAAGGCAGCCGCATACCATGAACTTCAGTCCAGCGCAGAAGCTGCTGCAAAGAGAGGCTATGTAGACGACATCATCGAGGCATGCGATACCAGAAAACGAGTGATTGCAGCGTTTGAGATGCTGTTTACCAAGAGAGAGGATCGTCCTGACAGAAAACACGGAACGGTTTAAAACGAGGTGACTGATATATGAAACAGTTTAAAAAGCGAGTTATGTTATTGTTATGCATGGCGCTTTGCTTCCTGTCCCTGACCGCATGTGCTGCCAGCACGGCAGAGGAGGCGGAGACAGCGGAACCGCAGATCTCCATGTATATTCAGCAGGTAAACGAAAACCTGATGCAGAGTATCGTCTCTATGGACGAGTCTGTGGCTGCGGCAGAGGAAGAAGCGCTTTTAAAGGCTGAAGAAACCGGTCTGGCCAGCGGTGTAACTTCCTGGATGGGCGTAATGAAAGATACCGGCGCATTTGTGAATGTGATCTCCAGCAGCCTGGAGCTTACAGAGGACGAGCAGTTTGCAGTTACCACATTGGCTCAGTTTGAGAACCGTAATGTTGAGTTCAAGTCTTTTTATGAGCTGGACCAGCAGACCGGCCAACTGAATCCGACATCCATGACCTTCAGCCCGGAGTACACCACCGGCGAGAAAATGACAAAAGCAGCCATGAATACCTTAATGGGTATGGGAACCGTGTTTGTAGTGCTGGTTTTTATCAGCCTGATCATTGCATGCTTCAAGTTCATCAATATCTTTGAGAATAAAGCAAAGACAAAAGCTCAGGAAGAAGCCCCGGCAGCCGCCCCGGCTCCTGCAGCGGCAGTGGAGGAGAACCTTGCAGATGATTTGGAGCTGGTGGCAGTTATTACCGCAGCCATTGCGGCAAGTACCAATTCATCGGCAGACGGCCTGGTAGTGCGCTCCATCAGACGGGCGCCGGGCGCAAAATGGAAAAGAGCATAAGCGAATAGGAGGATTTAATCATGAAAAATTATACCATCACTGTAAATGGAAATGTATATGAAGTTACCGTAGAAGAAGGCGCGTCCACCGGCGCTCCGGCAGCAGCGCCCAAGGCTGCTCCGAAAGCAGCTCCGGCAGCAGCACCCAAAGCAGCAGCACCGGCAGGCGCAGCAGGTTCCGTAACCGTAACCGCTCCCATGCCCGGCAAAATCCTGGCTGTAAAGGCATCTGTAGGACAGGCAGTTAAAAAAGGCGATGTAATCATGGTTCTGGAAGCCATGAAGATGGAAAATGATATTGTAGCTCCTCAGGACGGCACCATTGCAAGCATCAACGCAGCAGTTGGCGACTCTGTAGAGGCAGGCGCAACTCTGGCCACCTTAAACTAAAATGATTGTTCAAAGCCGCCTCCAAAATGCAGGGATTTTACGCCTGTTTATGAAATTTTGTCTGGCTTTGAACAATTCCACATGGAGGGATTAAAATGGATTATATTATGACAACCTTTTCTAATCTTCTTCAGCAGACAGCCTTTATGAACTTAAGCGTCGGCAATATGCTCATGATTGGTGTGGCACTGTTTTTCCTGTACCTGGCCATCAAGCATGGTTTTGAGCCGCTTCTGTTAGTACCGATCGCATTCGGTATGCTGCTTGTTAATATCTATCCGGATATTATGGCGTCTCCTGAAGATACATCCAACGGTGTAGGCGGACTGCTTCATTACTTCTATCTCCTTGACGAGTGGAGTATTCTTCCTTCCCTGATTTTTATGGGTGTGGGCGCAATGACGGACTTTGGTCCGCTGATTGCCAATCCAAAGAGCTTCCTGCTGGGAGCAGCAGCCCAGTTCGGTATCTATGCAGCATATTTTATGGCCATCTTTATGGGCTTCAATGATAAGGCAGCAGCGGCTATTTCCATCATCGGCGGAGCTGACGGCCCTACCTCCATCTTTCTGGCTGGTAAGTTAGGCCAGACTGAGTTTATGGGCCCGATTGCAGTGGCTGCTTATTCCTATATGGCTCTGGTGCCCATTATCCAGCCGCCGATCATGAAGCTTCTGACAACTGAGGAGGAGCGTAAGATCAAGATGGAACAGCTGCGTCCGGTATCCAAGCTGGAGAAGATCCTGTTCCCGATCATCGTTACGGTTGTAGTTTGTCTGATCCTGCCGTCTACAGCTCCCCTGGTTGGTATGCTGATGTTAGGCAACCTGTTCCGTGAGTCCGGCGTGGTAAAACAGTTGACAGAGACTGCCAGCAACGCCCTGATGTATATTGTTGTTATCCTGTTAGGTACTTCCGTTGGCGCTACCACCAGCGCAGAGGCATTCCTTAAGGTGACTACGCTGCAGATTGTGGCTCTGGGTCTGATTGCATTTGCATTCGGTACTGCAGCCGGAGTTGTTTTCGGCAAGATTATGTGTAAGGTAACAGGAGGCAAGGTAAACCCGCTGATTGGTTCTGCCGGAGTTTCCGCAGTTCCCATGGCTGCCCGCGTGTCCCAGAAGGTAGGCGCTGAGGCAGATCCCACCAACTTCCTGCTGATGCACGCTATGGGCCCCAATGTGGCCGGCGTTATCGGTACGGCAGTGGCAGCAGGAACCTTTATGGCAATCTTCGGAGTATAAAAAGCTGTGGGGAATATGAGACAGTGACAGATAGGCTTTCGTTCACACATAAGCAGATGACGCCGGCTTATATTCCATAGGGCGAATGCCTGCGGCCGAGATGAAGTGCGCAGCACGGAATCGAGGTTCACGGCGAAGGAAAATAACAATTCAGGAGGACATATAAAATGGCAGAAATTCAGAAAAAGCCGGTTAAGATCGTAGAGACTGTCCTGCGTGACGCACATCAGTCCCTGATCGCAACCAGAATGAGCACAGAGCAGATGCTTCCCATCATCGAAAAGATGGACAAGATCGGCTACTATGCAGTAGAGTGCTGGGGCGGCGCTACCTTCGATGCTTCCCTGCGTTTCCTCAAGGAAGATCCCTGGGAGAGATTAAGAAAATTAAAAGACGGATTTAAAAATACAAAGCTGCAGATGCTGTTCCGCGGCCAGAATATTTTAGGCTATAATCACTATGCAGATGATGTAGTAGAGTACTTTGTACAGAAGTCTGCAGCCAACGGCATCGATATTATCCGTATTTTTGACTGCTTAAACGACCTGCGCAATCTGCAGACTGCTGTAAAGGCAGCAAACAAGGAAAAGGCTCACGCCCAGATCGCACTGTGCTACACCTTGGGAGATGCTTACACTCTGGACTACTGGAAAGATATTGCAAAGAGAATCGAGGATATGGGCGCAGACTCCATCTGTATCAAGGATATGGCAGGCCTTCTGACTCCCTATGCAGCCCAGGAACTGGTAAGCGCATTAAAAGAGTCTACCGAGCTGCCCATCGATCTGCATACTCACTACACCTCCGGTGTAGCTTCCATGACCTACTTAAAGGCAGTGGAGAGCGGATGTGACATCATCGACACCGCTATGTCTCCTCTGGCTCTGGGTACCAGCCAGCCGGCTACAGAAGTTATGGTTGAGACCTTTAAGGGCACTCCCTACGATACCGGCCTGGATCAGGAGAAGCTGGCAGAGATCACCGACTATTTCACACCCCTTCGGGAGGAAGCATTAAAGAGCGGTCTCTTAAATCCGAAGGTGCTGGGTGTAAATATCAAGACCCTGCGCTATCAGGTGCCGGGCGGCATGCTGTCCAACCTGGTAAGCCAACTGAAAGAGGCAGGCAAGGAAGACAAGTATCAGGAGGTTTTAGAGGAGATTCCGAGAGTAAGAAAAGACTTTGGCGAGCCGCCGCTTGTTACTCCGTCTTCTCAGATTGTAGGTACTCAGGCAGTTATGAATGTAATTGCAGGAGAGCGCTACAAAATGGTTCCGAAGGAGTCCAAGAAGATCATGCTTGGCGAGTTCGGCCAGACCGTAAAGCCGTTTAATCCGGAAGTGCAGAAGAAGATCATCGGCGATGAGACCCCCATCACCTGCAGACCTGCAGACCTGATTCCGCCGCAGCTTCCTCAGTTTGAGAAGGAGTGCGCACAGTGGAAGCAGCAGGATGAGGATGTTCTGTCCTACGCTCTGTTCCCGAAGGTAGCAGAGGAGTTCTTCAAGTACAGAGAGGCTCAGCAGACTAAGGTAGACGCCGCTGTGGCAGATACTGCAAGCAAGGCTTATCCGGTATAAAAATCAAGAGCTTATATCAGTGATTAGGGCGAGGTATCATGAACCTCGCCCAATTTTTTCCATTTCATTTTTCTTACAAATTATGGCGATTCTATGAAGTTTCTTTTGATGCGGTTGACTATCCCAGTTTTTGTCATTATAATTAAAAAGATATAAAAATAGATACAGCTATGTCAATGATAAGATTCATGTGTAAGGAGAAACTACATGAAAAAAAGACCATGGAAAAAAGGCCTGGCGGCGGCGCTGGGAGTGATGCTCGGCATCCAATCCCCGGTATCTGTGTTATTGCCGTCCTATCAGGCCTATGCTTATACAGAGAAGTCGGCCACTGTCAATGCGTCGTCTTTAAATGTGCGCAGCGGGGCAGGCACCGGATTTGCTTCCGTAGGAAAGCTGACCCAGGGAACTTCCATTACAGTAATCGGTGAGACTGCCGGAACAGATGGAAAGCTTTGGTATCAGATTCGCTTTACTGGAAGCGGAGGGCAGACTTCCACCGGATATGTACTGAGCACTTATGTAAGATTTCCGGTGGCTTACAGCCATGACGGAGATTTTGAGGCCCAGTTAAGCGCCCAGGGATTCCCGGAATCCTACAAGGACAGTCTGCGTCAGCTGCACGCCCAGTATCCCAACTGGACCTTTACGGCCCAGCATACCGGATTGGACTGGAACACGGCAGTGCAGAATGAGGCTGTTCTGGGACGAAACCTGGTACATAAAAACAGCATTTCTTCTTTTAAGTCTACGGCAGACGGAGCTTATAACTGGGATACCGGCGTGTGGACCGGCTTTGACGGAGCTGCCTGGGTGGCTGCGTCAGAGGATGTGCTGCGCTACTATATGGATCCCCGGAATTTCCTGGATTCGGTTTATGTATTTCAGTTTATGTCCCAGAAGTATGACCCGGCCATTCACACCAGAGAAGGGCTGGAGGCCATGCTGAAGGGCAGCTTTATGGAAAATAAAACCATTGCAGGTTCCGCAGGAAACGGTACTTCTTCAGGCGGCAGCGTGTCAGCAGGCCCTGGAGCAGGAAGCACCAGTTCCGGCAGTGTTTCCGCCGGTCCCGGAATCTCCGCTACGCCAGGAGGCCCGGCAGATTCCAGCTCAGGAAACGGTGGCGGAACTCCGAACCTTTCCGCTCCAGGCGGTCAGAACGCTACGATTCAGAATGGCAGCCAGACATCCGCCAGCCCGGAAGCCGGAAGCTCTGCTCCTGGTTCTGGAACCAACGGAAGCGGAGATAATGGCGTCCGCTTTGAGGGGCCCAGTGCTTCCATCAGTATAAACAATGCCCCACGGGTGGCAGTCAGCCAGGTTATTACAGCCGGACCGGGCGGTTCTTCTTCCAGCGGCAGTACGAGCCCGGCTCCGGGAGGAGAAAGCAGCGGTGCTGCACCGGCAAATACAGTTAATGTCAGCTATGTGGACGCCATTATGAAAGCGGCGGAAACATCGGGGGTAAATCCCTATGTCATTGTAGCCATGATTATCCAGGAACAGGGAAGAAACGGCGCCGGTAATTCCATCAAGGGAAATTATGCCGGGTATGTGAATGTTTACAATTACTTTAATGTAGGCGCCTACGCTTCCGACGGCATGGGCGCAGTAGAGCGGGGGCTGTGGTATGCGTCCCAGTCCGGCAGCTACGGCCGGCCCTGGAATACCCCGGAAAGCTCCATTATCGGCGGAGCCCAGTTTTACGGCACAAACTATGTAAATGCAGGACAGGATACCCTTTATTTAAAGAAGTACAATGTCCAGGGCAGCAATATGTATAAGCACCAGTACATGACGAATGTAGACGGTGCTGCGTCAGAGGGCTCTATCTTTGCAGAGGGATTCTCTGAGGAATTAAAACAGACAGCCCTGAACTTCAAGATTCCGGTTTATACCAATATGCCGGCTTCTCCCTGTGTGAAGCCTACCGTAGACGGAAGCCCCAACAATAAACTGAATGGTCTGGGGGCAGATGGATTTACCCTGACGCCTACCTTTAATAAGGATACGGTTTCCTATGACCTGATTGTGGATCACTCTGTATCCAATGTCACCATCAATGCTTCTGCTATTGATTCCAAAGCAACGGTAAGCGGCGCCGGAAACATCCAGCTGCAGGCAGGAAACAATGACATTACCATCAGTGTAAAGGCAGAAAACGGTAATCAGCGGGATTATGTAATTCATGTGGTTCGTCAGACCGGAGGCCCCACCTATAATGCAGGGCTTGGAAACGGCACGCCTGCAGGCGGCAGTTCCGGCGTAACCGTAGTGGGACCGGGTATGTCCGGCAGCAATCATGGAATTTCCGCCGGCAGCCAGGGTATCTCAAATGTCGGTCCGGGAGGTGCGGGAGCGTCGGCTCCTGGCGGCGGCGGCGTTGTTTTAGTAGGCCCCGGAAACTAAGGGAAATCCGTTAGAAACCATAAGAAAAGACAGGAGACAGTATGAATAGGAAATTGAAACAGGCTTGCAGGCGGATGGCGTTAGCCATGGCCCTGACTGCCGCATTGTCGTTCCAGAGCTTTGCGGCTAATGCAAAGATTGCATTTTCAGACCCGTCTGCAGAAACGGGCAGTGAATTTTCCGTTACCATGAAATTTACCTCCACCAGCGGAGATGTGCTGGGAAACACCGATGTGATGCTGTCCTACGATGCCAGCGCCATTGAGTTTTTAGGCGGTTCGGAAAATGCCAGCGGCGGCTCCGGAGCAATCCGGGTCACCAGCGGCATGACCGGTGCAACTGAGGTAGCTACAGAGCTGAAGTTCCGTGCTTTGAAGGCAGGAACCACTGGCATCACTATTGTTTCCTGGGAAGGCTATGACGGAGACGGACAGATTCTGACTATGGACCACCAGGGCAGCTCTGCCATTACCATTACTGCAGGAGCAGAGGCAGCAGCTCTTTCCAGTGATGCCGCGCTGCAGAATCTCCAGGTATCTCCCGGAGTTTTGGAACCGGCATTTAGCCCGGAGGTGAACGCTTACAGCGTTTCGGTAGGCATGGATGTAGATAAGCTGACGGTAAGCGCAGTTGCCAGCCATGAGAATGCTTCTGTGGCAGTGGAAGGCGGCACAGAGCTTCAGCCGGGAGCCAATACGGTAATTTGCCGGGTGACCGCTGAGGATGGAGCTTCCGTTCGGGATTATACGATTACAGTCAATAAAGTAGAGGGCGGAGCCAGTGACGCGGCAGATCAGGCAGGGGAGAGCACCTCGGTTCCGGAGGGCGAGATTCTGGCCCGGCTGGAAGCTTCCAGAACTCCCCTTAGCATTGGTATTCTTCCCATTCCGGAAGACGCCAAGCTTCCGGCAGGTATGAAGGAAAGCGCCATCACCATCGGCGACACCAGGGTACAGGGCTGGACCCAGGATGGAGAAGGCCAGCCTCAGTTCTGCATCTTCTATGCAGTAAATCCGGACGGAACCCAGGGCTTCTACCGGTATGACATGACAGAAAAGACCCTGCAGCGCTACTTTGAGTACAGCGAAGACGCCATGACTCCGGAGTATTTAGAGCTGGCTGCCCAGCACAATGAGCTGGTAGACGATTACAATGTGATGCGGATTCTGGCTATTGCAGCGGTGGCTGCAGCAGTGATTCTGCTTCTGGTAATGATGGCGGTATTAGCGAAGCTGGGAAAACGGCAGGATGATTTTATAGAGCGCCGTCCGGTGCCTCAGCCCAAGGAAAAGCCGGAGCGGAAAGCGTCCCGTGCAGCAAACGGCCGGAAGCTTACAAAGGAAGAACGCTACATGATGGGCGAGGAGGATGAGTATGAGGAAGATGATTCCTTAGATTACATACCTCAGATGGCAGCTGCCCAGATGCCGGAGGAGGATGGAGACTATCTTCCGGAGGAAGCGGATTGTGAGCCGGCGGATTTAGGGCTTTACGAGCCGGAGCCGGAGATAGTGGGACAGGCAGATGCAGTGGAGCAGATGCTGGCTGCAGATCTGGCGAAGGAAGCTTCCGAGGCTGTAGCAGAGCCGGAGCAGGACGAGGATGAAGATGATTTTGAGATCCTGGATTTATAAGTGAATTAAGAAGGGGATGCTGCAGGGTGTAGCTGCGTACACTGGGCGGCGTCCCCATCTGCAGATATGGAAAAGGAGAAAAGAAGTATGGAAAAGAAACGGTTGGGAATTATGGGCAGCGGATTTTTGTCCGGTATTGTAGTAAAGGCGTGGAAAGACGGCCTGCTGCCAGACTATGAGATTGTAGGTGTTTTGGGACGAAATGAGCAGACTGCAGGGGGACTGGCGGCTGAGGCCGGCTGTCCGGCCTGCAAAACTTTAGATGAGCTTTTGGCCTTTAAGCCGGAGTATGTGACAGAGGCGGCCTCTGTTCAGATGGTAAAGGACTCTGCAGAGAAGATCCTGTCTTCCGGATGCAGCCTGGTGGTGCTGTCTATCGGGGCATTTGCTGATGCGGCCTTTTATGAGCGGGTAAAGGAAACGGCAAAAGCGAACGGCACTAAGGTTTATATTGCCTCTGGCGCAGTAGGCGGTTTTGATGTGCTGCGGACGGTAACCCTTATGGGAGAGGCGGCAGAGCATCAGCGGGCAGTGGCCGGAATTGAGACTCACAAAGGCCCTAAATCTTTGATGAACACGCCCTTGTTTGAAGACCATCTGCTGACGGATACAGAAGAAACGAAAGTATTTTCCGGAAATGCAAGAGAGGCCATCAGCCTTCTTCCTACCAAGGTAAATGTGGCAGTGGCATCGTCTCTGGCTACCATCGGACCGGAGGACACTACCGTTCAGATCACCAGTGTGCCAGAGTTTGTGGGAGACGACCACAAGATTACCGCAGAGATTCCGGGAGTAAAGGCAGTGGTGGACATCTACTCCAGCACCAGCGCCATCGCCGGATGGAGTATGGTGGCAGTGCTGCAGAATATTGTATCGCCGATTGTATTTTAAGGGGAGGACATCGTTATGTTTCAGAAATTAGTGGCAATCGAGCCGGTCAGCCTGGTAATTGAGGCTGAAAAAAAACTGTATGACTATGCCAGGGAAGTGGTGCTTTACCCGGATATTCCGGCAGATGATGAGGCGATTATCCGCCGGATTGGAGACGCAGACGCAGTGCTGTTAAGCTACACCTCCCGTATCAGCAAATATGTGCTGGCGCACTGCGAAAAGGTGCGCTATATCGGTATGTGCTGCAGCCTTTATTCTGAGGAAAGCGCCAATGTGGATATTGCCTTTGCAAGAGAGCGGGGCATTCAGGTGCTGGGTATCCGGGATTACGGCGACCGGGGCGTGGTGGAGTTTGTGCTGTGCGAGCTGGTTCGTCTGCTCCATGGTTTTGACCGTCCTATGTGGCGTCTGCTGCCGGAGGAGATTACCGGCCTTAAAGTGGGGATTGTAGGACTGGGAGTTTCCGGCGGAATGATTGCCGATGCCCTTCAGTATATGGGAGCGGAGGTTTCTTACTACAGCCGTAGCCGCAAGGAAGAAAAGGAGCAGGCAGGCATGTCCTATCGGCCGTTAAAAGAGCTGCTGGCTCACTGTGATGTGGTGTTTACCTGTCTCAATAAAAATGTGATTCTTTTAAAAGCAGAGGAATTTGCAGCTATGGGCAACGGCAAGATCCTTTTCAACACCTCCATTGGTCCGTCCCATGATCCGGCGGCTCTGGCAGACTGGTTAAGTCACGGAGATAACTTCTTTGTGTGCGACACCGCTGCAGCAGCCGGAGATGCAGACGGCAGTATTTTACGCCATCCCAATACTATCTGCGCCAATGTATCTGCAGGCCGGACAAGACAGGCCTTCGGGCTGCTGAGCCAGAAGGTATTGGCTAATTTAGAGACTGCGGTAAAGGCATTATCATAAGATAATTCATATACAAATCAGAAAAAACCAGGCAGCTGGGAAAACGCGGGGGAGAAGGAATGCGCCTTGACTTCCCTGCGTTTTTTGCTATAATTGTGTTATATCAAATGTATAACAGAAGAAGGCTGTCTGGGATAGAATTTTCTCCTGAACGGCTGCAACGAAAGATGGTGGGAAGATGATGCTGAAAATTGACTTTGAGAGCGAGGATGCCTTTTACATCCAGCTTCGGGACCAGATTATCCTGGGAATTGCCACAGAGCAGTTTCGGGAGGGAGATTCCCTGCCCTCGGTGCGTCAGTTGGCGGACCACATCGGAATCAATATGCATACGGTAAATAAGGCCTACTCTGTGCTGAAGCAGGAAGGTTTTATTAAGCTGGATCGGCGGCGGGGGGCGGTCATTGCTTTGGATATGGATAAGATCCGGGCTATGGAGCAACTGAAAAATGAGCTGGCGGGAACCATTGCCCGCTGCATCTGCAGGCAGGTAACCCGGACTGAGGTTCATGAGATGGTAGATGAGCTTTACGATTATTTCAGCCGAAGCTGCCGGAGTGATATAAATAAGTGACAGATGGAGGATTGCCTATGTTATGTGAGCGCTGCAAGATCAGAGAGGCCAATATCCAGTATACAGAAATTGTAAACGGCGTGAAGACAGAGCATCATTTTTGCGCCCAGTGTGCAAAG
Source organism: uncultured Eubacteriales bacterium (assembly GCA_951800645.1). Taxonomy (GTDB): domain Bacteria; phylum Bacillota; class Clostridia; order Lachnospirales; family Lachnospiraceae; genus Brotaphodocola. The sequence goes on from CATOIK010000008.1 coordinate 26,337, forward strand.
GAACTGGATTTTGGGCCATATTCCGCAATATTTGACAGTGACTTTCCTTTAGGAAAGCTGCTGTCCGGACTGCTGGGCGTGGGAGAAACGGCCGGAGAAGAACAGGTACAGGTAGTATGTCCCACCTGCGGATTAAGCTATGAGGAGTTTGTAAAAAACAGCCGGTTTGGCTGCCCGGACTGCTACGGCGTGTTCGATCTTCTGATCAGCGACAAAATCAAGCAATTACAGGGAAATGACAGCCATAAGGGAAAACAGCCGGAAGACTGGAAGCGAAAGCAGAAGGAGATGGCAGCAGGGTCTGTGTTTGGCAGCCAGAAAGAAGCCCAGGCAGACAGTCAGGCAAAGGCCGGTGAGACAGGAGCAGAGGGAAACCTGGAGTCAGAGACAGTTTCTGCCGGAAGCGGAAGAAGCATTCCGGAGATTGAGGAAGAAATCAGGGTGCTGGACGCCAGACGGCAGGAGGCCATCCGCCGGGAGGAGTATGAAACTGCAGCTCAGTGCCGGGACAGAATAAAAGAACTGAGGGAGGAAATCGGCCTATGACAAGATGGTTTGATGAAGCGTCTGAAAAAGGCTCTGCAGTTGTCAGCAGCCGGGTGAGGCTGGTCCGCAACCTGGATGGGTATGTGTTTCCTTCCAGAATGACATCTGGTGAAAGCGCAGAGATGGTAAGAAGGCTGAAAGGCGGCCTGCGGGAACTGGACAGTTTGGATGGAAAAAGCTATGAATATCTGGATTTGACAGAGCTTGGCAGTCTGGAGAAAAAGGCCTTAACAGAGCGCCGGGTGATCAATACCACCATTGCGGCTAAGAAAGAGCCTTCCGGCCTGATCTTTTCGGAGGCGGAAGATACAGGGATTCTGCTGAACGGTTCGGACCATGTTCGGATCCAGGTTATGGCTTCCGGCCTGAAACTTCCGGAGCTTTGGAAACAGGCAAATAAGATTGACGACTATATTGGCGAACGGTTTTCCTATGCCTTTGACGAAAAATACGGCTATCTGACATCGTTTCCCACCAACATGGGAACCGGCCTGCGGGCGTCTGTGATTCTCCATCTTCCGGCTCTTTCCCTGGGCAAGAAATTCAACGGAATGGTGACGGAGATGAGCCGGTTCGGCGCTGCAGTAAAAGGGGTCTACGGAGAGGGCAGCGAAAACTACGGAGCTCTCTACCAGGTCAGCAACCAGAAAACCTTAGGCATCAGCGAAAAGGAGATTCTGGAGCTGGTGACTAAGGTGGCGCTGCAGTTGGCTTCCCAGGAGGAGCAGGTGCGCCGTATGGCTATGGAAAAACATAGTCTGGAATGTGCAGACGAGGCATATAAATCCTATGGTGTGTTAAAATATGCCAGACGGCTGTCCCAGAAGGATGCCATGATCTTTTTATCTCAGATGATGTCCGGGGTAACAGACGGCATTCTGCAGTTTAAAGAACCCTGCAGCCTGTACCGGATTATGCTGGGAATCCAGCCGGGGAATCTTCAGTTGGGAGCGGACCGGCCCTTTGACAAGGAAGAACTGGATGCAGTCCGGGCAGCCTTTGTGCGGGAAGAACTTCCGGAGCTGATATAGACAACAAGGAGGATTTACTATGATAGACAGATTTACCGACCAGGCCAGAGCGGCAATCGGCCTGGCCGTGGAGGCGGCAGAGAATCTGGGCCATAATTATGTAGGCACAGAGCATCTGCTGATTGGACTTTTGCGGGAGGGAAGCGGCGTAGCGTCCCGTGTGCTGGAGGCAGGCGGAGTAAAGGCGGAGAAGGTATTGGAGCTGGTAAATCAACTGATTTCTCCCAGCCAGGCCGTAGGCACGGCAGAGCGCAGCACCTATACGCCGGGAGCCAGACGGGTGCTGGAGAACAGCTACCGGGAGGCAGTGCGCTTTAAGGCGCCCTTGATCGGCACAGAGCATCTTTTAATTGCCATGATTCGGGAAAACGACGGTGTGGCAGTGCGTCTTCTTAATACCATGGGCGTCAGCATCCAGAAGCTTTACCTGGAAATACTCTCTGCTATGGGAGAGGACGCTCCTGCAGGAAAAGAGGAGCTGCAGGTTGGCCGGTCTGCAGGAAAAGGAAAGGCAAATACCCCTACCTTAGACAGCTACAGCCGGGATTTAACGGCTCTTGCCAGAGACGGACGGCTGGATCCGGTTATCGGCAGAGAATCGGAGATACGGCGGCTGATTCAGATTTTAAGCCGCCGCACCAAAAATAATCCCTGCCTTATCGGCGAGCCGGGAGTAGGAAAAACGGCTGTGGTGGAAGGCCTGGCTCAGATGATTGCCGGAGGAGATGTGCCGGAGATGATTGCCCAAAAGCGGGTGCTGACTCTGGATTTGTCCGGCATGGTGGCCGGTTCCAAGTACCGGGGCGAGTTTGAAGAGCGCATCAAGAATGTGCTGGCAGAGGTGCGGGAAGACGGAGAAGTTCTTCTGTTTATTGATGAGATCCACACCATCATCGGTGCAGGCGGGGCAGAGGGAGCCATTGACGCTTCCAATATTTTAAAGCCGTCCCTGGCCAGGGGAGAGCTTCAGCTGATTGGAGCCACTACCATAGAGGAATATCGGAAGTACATTGAAAAGGACGCGGCTCTGGAGCGCCGGTTCCAGCCTGTGACGGTAGAGGAGCCGTCTGAGGAGGAGGCTGTCGCTATTTTAAAAGGTCTTCGTCCCAGGTATGAGGCTCATCACAAGGTTACCATTACAGACAATGCCCTGGTTGCGGCAGTGCGGCTGTCAGCCCGGTATATTAACGACCGGTTTCTGCCGGACAAGGCTATTGATTTGATTGACGAGGCGTCCTCTAAGGTGCGGCTGACGGTTTATGTGGAGCCTGCAGAGATCAAGGAATTGGAGCGGGACATTGCTGCCATGGAAAGGCAGAAGGAGGCAGCCATCAAGGCGGAGGCCTACGAGAAGGCAGGCGAGATTAAACGGAAGCAGGCAAAGAAGCGGGAGAAGATTGAAAAAATCCGGGCCAAATGGCAGAAGGAGAAGGATTCCCGCAAGCTGGTCGTGGACGAAGGAGAGATTGCAGATGTGGTCTCCGGCTGGACCAGGATTCCGGTGCGGAAGCTGGAAGAAGGTGAGGCAGAGCGGTTAAGGAGGCTGGAAGAAATTCTCCATGGCCGGGTAGTAGGCCAGGAGGAAGCAGTCACTGCAGTAGCCAAAGCCATCCGCAGAGGCCGGGTAGGCTTAAAAGACCCCAGACGGCCTATTGGCTCCTTCCTGTTTTTAGGACCTACCGGCGTAGGAAAAACAGAGCTTTGCAAGGCTCTGGCAGAGGCCATGTTCGGCACGGAAAATGCGTTGATCCGGGTAGATATGTCGGAGTACATGGAGAAGCACAGCGTATCTAAAATGATTGGTTCCCCGCCGGGATATGTAGGCTATGATGAGGGCGGTCAGCTAAGCGAAAAGGTGCGGAGAAATCCTTACTCTGTCATTTTGTTTGACGAGATTGAGAAGGCTCATCCGGATGTGTTCAATATACTTTTGCAGGTGCTGGACGACGGCCATATTACGGACGCCCAGGGCCGGAAAATTGATTTTAAGAACACCATTCTGATTATGACCTCCAATGCCGGCGCGGAGAACATCATTTCCCCGAAACGGCTGGGCTTTGCCTCCAGCGATGACGCAGGAGAACGATACAAGTTCATGAAGGACCGGGTGATGGAGGAAGTAAAGCGTCTCTTTAAGCCGGAATTTTTGAACCGGATTGACGAGGTGATCGTGTTCCACCAGCTTACTCAGGAGCATATGAAGGATATTGTCAATATTATGCTGGGAAGTATCGAAAAGCGGACCATCCGGCAGATGAATTTAAAGCTGCAGGTCAGTGACGCCGCCAGGATTTTCCTGGTGGAAAAGGGATACGATGAAAAATACGGAGCCAGACCCCTGCGCCGGGCAATCCAGAATCATCTGGAGGACAGGCTGGCAGAGGCTGTGCTTTACGGAAGCGTGAAAGCAGGAGATGAAGTGGCTGTGGATCGGGATGAAAACGGATTGACCTTTCAGACCATGGAAGCAGCAGTGAAATAAAAATTGCAGAAAACCCGGCGTCAAATTAGCTGGCGTTTTCTGAAACAATGTTGTATAATTTAGAGGTGAGCAGGACAGTCCGTCCAAGAGATGTCCTGCTCATATTTACATACAGGAGGACAGACTACTATGCCAGTAATTGAATCTTTGATCCGTTCAGAGGCAGACGGAACCATCAGCTTTGGAAATTATAAATTGGAGAGTAAGGCGAAGCTGCAGGATTTTGAGCACGCCGGAGATGTATATAAGATTAAAACCTACTACGAAATCACCAAGTTAGAGCGCAACGGAATGTTTGTGTATGAGTCGGTTCCCGGCACAGTGGCAGAGCATTTTACCGTAAATCATGACGGCGTGGAGTTTTTGGTAGAGGGGGATAAGGACGCCCAGATCACCATTCAGTTAGAGGACGATACGGAGTACGAGGTGTTTGTGGACGGCGCGGCCGTAGGCGGCATGACTACCAACATGAGCGGGAAACTGAACTTAAGCGTGGAACTGAATGAGGGCGTACCCTGTCAGGTGAAAGTGGTTAAGAGATAAGAATGGCAAAAGCAAAAACAACAGCATTCTTTTGTAAGGAGTGCGGATTTGAATCCAGCAAATGGATGGGGCAGTGTCCTGCCTGTCATGCCTGGAACACCATGGTGGAGGAGCCGGTGGCTAAAACGGCTTCTGTGCCGGGCAGGGTAACCCTTGGCGTTTCCTCCTTTTCTTCCGGCGGGAGAGCAGGAGGCCGGGCCGGAGCTGCTCCGGTAAAGCTGGATCAGGTATCCTTAGAAGAACAGGATCGGATTTCCACCGGATTCGGAGAGCTGGACCGGGTGCTGGGAAGCGGCATTGTGGCCGGCTCCCTGGTACTGGTAGGCGGAGATCCGGGCATTGGAAAATCCACCCTGCTTCTTCAGGTCTGCCGGAACCTGGCAGCAGCAGGACGCCGGGTATTATACATTTCCGGAGAGGAGTCCTTAAAGCAGATTAAAATGCGGGCCAGCCGTGTCGGGGAGGTAACAGGAGAGCTGCTGTTTCTCTGTGAGACCAATCTGGATGAGATTCAGGCAGCCATTGAAGGAGAAAAGCCGGAGGTAGTTGTCATCGATTCTATCCAGACTATGTTCCGGGAAGATGTGGCCTCTGCTCCGGGCAGCGTAAGCCAGGTGCGGGAGTCTACCAATATTCTGATGCAGATTGCAAAGGGCCTTGGCATTGCCGTGTTTATTGTAGGCCATGTGACCAAAGAAGGCGTGGTGGCAGGTCCAAGAGTGCTGGAGCATATGGTAGATACGGTGCTTTACTTTGAGGGAGAGCGCAACGCCTCCTACCGGATTCTGCGGGGCGTAAAAAACCGGTTCGGCAGCACCAATGAAATCGGTGTGTTTGAGATGCAGCAGCAGGGGCTTGTAGAGGTGGAGAATCCATCGGAGTACCTGCTCAGCGGAAGACCGGAGGAAGCCTCCGGCGCTGTGGTGGCCTGTTCCATTGAAGGCACCCGGCCTATGCTTTTAGAAGTTCAGGCTCTGGTAACCCAGACCAACTTTGGTATGCCCAGGCGGACGGCAGCTGGAACGGATTACAACCGGGTAAATCTTCTGATGGCAGTGCTGGAGAAGCGGTGCCACTATGAGATGTCCCGGTACGACGCTTATGTGAACATTGCAGGGGGGCTGAAAATGAATGAACCGGCTCTGGACTTAGCCATTGTGCTGGCTTTGGTGTCCAGCATGAAGGATGCGGCAGTCAGCCCCAAAACCATTATCTTCGGCGAGGTTGGCTTATCCGGCGAGGTTCGGGCTGTTTCCATGGCAGAGCAGCGGGTAAACGAGGCCATCAAGCTGGGATTTTCTTCCTGCATCCTGCCGCAGGTAAACCTGGATAAAATGAAATCTACCGACAAGATTGCCCTTTATGGCGTGCGCAATGTGCGGGAGGCTATAGGGCTGTTAAGCCGAGTGTAGAAGTGTCACAGTTTTTGACACAATTCACAAAAAACAGTTGACAGACACCAGGCAGTGTGGTATTATAATCTGGCGCGTTACAAAACAGTAATGCGCCATAATTTAAAGGGGAATAGTTCAATGGTAGAGCAGCGGTCTCCAAAACCGTAGATGGGGGTTCGAGCCCCTCTTCCCCTGCTGACTATTTAAAAGAATAGCCCAACCCGAAAAGTAGTTGGAATCCTTAAGATGTTTAAGGGTTTCAGCTGTTTTTTTGTATTTTTCTCAAATTATAATATCAAATTCCAGTGAAATTGACGAAATTTGAAGGAGTATGATGGGAACTTTGACAAGAAAAATGATAGGAAATGGAAGCGTTTACGGGTTCCTGGAAAAATTTTACATTTTAATGCACAAAAATAAAAACAATTCTCTGGGGAAACTGGATAAAAGTAATAAAAGACAGGCCTGATTTTCCAGAAAACAGGAAAATTGACTAGAAAAGGGATTCGTGATATACCTATATATGATACAAAAGAGTATGGAAAAGCCAAATCTATTTTTTTATAGAAGGAGTTGTTTTCATTATTATGAAAGAGAAGATGATCAGATTGGCCTCGATTGATGAAGTGAAGAAATTTGTTTCAGCAGCCCTTCAGTGTGATTTTGATGTGGATGTATGCTATAACCGCATTATCATCGATGCAAAGTCCATTCTGGGAGTGTTCAGCCTGGATTTAAGAAATAATCTGACTGTGCGGATGCATGGCGAAAATTCGGAATTTGAAACACTTTTAGATCAGCTGGCCCCTTTAAATGAGCGGGAAGCAATCGCTTAAAATTTGACAGAATATCAGACAGTTTAAGAAGACCGAAAACTGCGGCGGGCAGCACTGCAAATGTGCTTGCCCGCCGTTTTGTGTCATGGCAACGGGGAAAATGGACATCGTGCTTGCACGAATGGACATTTCACGACTGTATAACAGAGTGAAATTTGCGTAGCGCATTTCCCTCTGTTATACTATAATGAACAAAGAAATGGTTCAGAACAGTGAGAGATCAGGAGAGCGGATGTGGAAGATCAGGCAAAGGACACGAAGGAGCAGGCGGAAAGTTTGGCAGCAAAAAGAGGCATAAAAATATCGGTGCGCAGCCTGGTGGAATTTGTCATGCGGGGCGGAGACATCGACAACCGAAGGACCTCCGGCGCAGAGAAGGATGCTATGCAGGCGGGAAGCCGGATTCACCGGAAGATTCAGCGGCGCATGGGGGCAGATTACCGGGCAGAAGTGCCTCTTCGCCATGTGGTGGAGGAGGACTGCTACCAGATTGTGATAGAAGGCCGGGCAGACGGCATTATTGAGAATCCTGCAGAAGTGGTTATCGATGAAATCAAGGGGATGTATCTGGATGTGGCCCGGCTGGAAAAGCCTATTCTGGTTCATCAGGCCCAGGCTCTGTGCTACGGCTATATCTACTGTTATACCCATGAACTGCCGGGAATCGGGATTCAGGTCACCTACTGCAATATAGAAACCGAGGAAATCCGCCGGTTCCGGGAGGACTGGACCTGGGAGGAGTTAAAATCCTGGTTTGACGGGCTGATTCACGAGTATGTGAAGTGGGCGGAGTATTTATATCTTCATGGCCTGCGGAGGGAGGAATCTTTAAAGGCTCTGGAGTTTCCCTATGAATACCGGGAGGGGCAGCGGGAGCTGGCGGTATCGGTATATAAGTCTGTCAGCCGTGGAAAGAATCTGTTTATTCAGGCGCCTACCGGCATTGGAAAAACCTTGTCTGCAGTGTATCCGTCCTTAAAAGCCATGGGAGAGGGGATGGGGGAGAAGCTGTTTTATCTGACGGCCAAGACCATTACCCGCAGCGTGGCGGAGGAGTGTTTTGGCCTTCTCAGAGACCGGGGGATGTATTTTTCTACAGTCACCATTACGGCGAAGGAAAAGCTGTGTCCCATGGAGCGGACAGAGTGTAATCCGGACGCCTGTCCCTATGCAAAGGGCCATTATGACCGGGTCAATGATGCAGTTTTTGAGATTATCCATCAGGAGCGGGGCATCACCAGAGAGGTGGTGCTGGATTATGCAAAGCAGTTTTCTGTCTGCCCCTTTGAGTTTTGCCTGGACGTCAGCAACTGGGTGGATGGGATTATCTGCGACTACAACTATGTTTTTGACCCCAGCGCGAAGCTGAAACGGTATTTCGGCGACGGTGTAAGCGGGGATTATTTATTTCTGATTGACGAGGCCCATAACCTGGTGGGGCGGGCCAGAGAAATGTACAGCGCCCTTCTGGTGAAGGAGGATGTGCTGGCAGTGAAGCGGATCATAAAGGGGAAAAGTCCCAAATTGGAGCGGGCTTTGGAGCGGGTAAACAAAAGCCTTCTGGAACTGAAACGGGAATGTGAAAGCTGGCGGCTTTTAAAGGATGTCAACGGCATGGCTGCTCATCTGATGACGGCCTTGGGAGAGATGGAAGGGTTTTTAGAAGAATATAAGGAGTTTGAGGGCCGGGATCTGGTACTGGATTTTTATTTTGAGGTGCGGCATTTTCTCAACATGTATGAAGGTCTGGACGATAAATACCGGATTTACTGCGAGCTGGGGGCAGATGGGAATTTCCGGGTGCGGCTGTTTTGCATCGACCCGTCAGGAATGCTTAAGGACTGCCTGGAAAAAGGCCGGAGTACCATATTCTTTTCCGCTACTTTGCTTCCGGTTCTGTACTATAAAAAGCTGCTTAGCGGAAATGAGGAGGACTATGCAGTCTATGCCAATTCCCCTTTTGACAGCGCCAATCGGCTGCTTTTAATCGGTGGGGATGTCAGCAGCCGCTATACCAGGCGGAACCGGGCAGAGTATGCCAAGGTGGCAGAGTATGTGGAAGCTCTGGCTTTAAGCCATAAAGGAAACTACCTGGTGTTCTTTCCCTCTTATCAGTATATGGAAGCAGTGGAGCGGCATCTTTCGGAAATGTCCCTGGGAGGCTATTCTTGGCGGATGCAGGAGGGGCATATGACGGAGGCCCAGCGGGAAGATTTTCTGGCGGATTTTGAGGTCAGCCGAAATCAGTCTTTCGTAGGACTATGTGTGTTGGGCGGGATTTTTTCTGAGGGAATTGATTTAAAAGAAGAACGGCTGGAAGGGGTCATGATCGTGGGGACCGGCCTTCCCATGGTCTGTACAGAACAGGAAATATTAAAGAATTATTTTGATGAACATGGAGAAAACGGCTATGATTATGCCTATCAGTATCCGGGCATGAACAAGGTGCTGCAGGCTGCCGGCCGGGTAATCCGGACAGCCAGAGACAGGGGGGTGATTCTTTTGCTGGACGACCGTTTCCTCAGGCCGGATGTGCAGGAACTGTTTCCAAGAGAATGGTCTGAATACGGAGCAACTACACGCCGGACGGTGGAAGGATGGCTGAAACGGTTCTGGGAGTAGATGGAGCAGGATTAAAGCATCTCCATAAACTGCTTTGCAGCCTGAGACAACGGAATATTCTCATTGTAGGCTGCCACCATCTGGCGGGTTGGAAGCTGTTCTTCCAGCTTTACTGCAAACAGGGTCTTGTCATCTGCCGGGATGCAGTAGTCGGGAACAAAGGCGATGCCTAAGCCGATGCGGGCCAGATCAATCAGCAGGTCATTGCTGGAAAGCTCAATCTCCGGCACCAGATCCAGTTGATGCCGCTGGAACATGCTGTGGAGGAATTCGCTGGTGGTGCTTTTCCGGTCCAGCATCAGGATGGGATGGGTCTGCAGCTCCTGAAGGGATACGGTCTTGTTTTTTAAAGAAGCGTAGTCCTCGTTGGCTACGAAAACATCGTGGAATTCGTGAATAATGCGCACATTCTGGGTGTTGGACAGACCGGAGTTAGGGTAGTTGGTAATGGCAAAGTCCACCTGACCGGATTCCAGCAGCTTGGCGCAGGCAATGGAGGTCTGGTTGGTAACCTTGATGTGGACATTGGGATAGCGGCGATGGAAGTCCTTTAAGTAGGGGATTAAGTAGTAGCGGCAGATGGTATCGCTGGCGCCGATGCGCAGCTGGCCGCCGTTTAAGGTGTTGGCCTCTAAAAGCTGGTTTTCCCCCTGCTTGATTAAGTTCATGGCCGGTTCAATATGCTTTAATAAAATCTCACCTTCCGGTGTCAACTGGACCCGCTTGGTGCTGCGGATGAAAAGAGGCTGGTTCAGCTTCTTTTCCAGTACCTTGATGGACTGGCTGACTGCAGACTGGGAGATAAAAAGCTGTTTGGATGCTTCGGAGAAGCTTAAGGTGTTGGCTACATGGTAGAATACTTTGTAGAGCTCGTAATTGATGTCCATTATTAGTCCTCCTTATAAAACATATTTAGTTTAACATATTTATAATGGAGATGTAAAGAGGAAAAGTCCCATAGCCGAAATATCCTACTTGTGTTACAATAGAAGAAATGACAGGAAATGAAAACAGGAGGAAATAGATATGGCTGTATTAAATCATTCAATCCCAATCTTCAGATATTTTGAGGAAATCTGCCAGATTCCCCACGGCTCCTTTGAGGAGCAGCGGGTGGCAGATTATGTGGAACAGTTTGCAAAAGAGAAGGGGCTTTCTGTTGTGCGGGATCAGATGAACAATCTGGTGATTTATAAGGACGGTTCTGCAGGAAAAGAAAATCTGCCGCCGCTGATGCTGCAGGCTCATATGGATATGGTAAATGAAAAGAACCAGGGCTGCAGCCATGACTTTTCTGCAGATCCGCTGGACCTCTATGTAGAGGACGGCTGGCTTCGTGCCAGAGGCACTACTTTAGGAGGCGATGACGGCTATGGCGTGGCTTACATGATGGCCCTTCTGGCAGACGATACTCTGGTTCATCCGCCCTTAGTCTGCGTGTTTACGGTGCAGGAGGAAGTGGGGCTTTGCGGCGCCATGGGCCTGGATCCGGCGCTTTTAAAGGCAGACAGGCTGATCAACCTGGATGCAGATGTAGAGGGAAATGTGTTCGTATCTTCCTCCGGCGGCCGGGATGTGCTGGTTACCAGACATTTAGACTGGCTGAAAAATGATGCAGCCGTTTATGAGCTGGACATCAAGGGACTGTTAGGCGGCCACTCCGGCGGAGAGATTCATAAAGAGCGGGGCAATGCCAACAAGATTGCAGCCCGGATACTGCTGTCTATGCTGCGGGCAGGTCTGGATGTGCAGCTGACAGATTTTACCGGCGGCCTGAAGGACAATGCAATTCCCAGAGAGTGCAGATGCACCTTTGCCAGCGCTTCCGGGGAAGAAGCTCTGCAGGCAGTGGTGGAACAGTGCCGGAAGGATTTGAAGGAGGAACTGGCTTTCAGTGACAGCGGCCTTCAGATAAATCTGACAGAGGGCGGCCATAAGGCAGAAACCGCAGTAAGCCGGGCAGATACTGCTTCTGTGGTATCCCTTATGTTTCTGGCGCCTAACGGGATGCAGGCCAAATCCATGGCTATTGAGGGACTGACTACCGTTTCTCTGAACCTGGGTGTAGTGCGGATAACAGACGGCAGTCTGGTGCTTCATTTTTCCCTTCGTTCTCCGATGTTAAGCGCAAGGGAAGAACTGACCTGGAAGCTGGAGCTGCTTTCCAAGGTGTATGGAGCTGAGTGTCAGGTAAAGAACGATTATCCCGGCTGGAATTATGATGACGCATCGGCTCTCAGAAAGGCCTTTGCAGAATATTATGAGAATGCTGCCGGAAAAGCCATTGTGGAGGAAGCTACCCACGGCGGTCTGGAAACCGGCGTGTTTAAGGGATATAATGAGAACCTGGACATCATCTCCGTAGGACCGGAGATTTTGGATCTGCATACGCCGGATGAGCGGATGAACCTGGAGTCCTTTGTGCGGGTTTATGATATTTTGAGAGGATTTATTGAGACACTATAAAGAGAAGATACTGAGGTGCGGCAGTGAACAGTTTGAAACGGTTATTCGGGCAGGTTGACATGACAGAGGGAAGACCCTGGGAGAAGATCCTTCTCTTTACCATTCCCATGATTATCGGCAATGTGGCCCAGCAGCTTTACAATACGGTGGACAGCATCGTGGTGGGACGATATGTAGGAGACAATGCTCTGGCTGCGGTTGGAAGCGCCAGTCCCATCTTAAACCTGCTTTTGGTGCTGTTTATCGGCATCTCCATGGGCGCCAGCATTATGGTGTCCCAGTATTTCGGATCCAGGGACCGGGAAAACCTGTCCCGGACCATCGGCAGTGTGCTGACGCTGACGGCAGCCTCTGCTGTATTTCTGCTAATTGCAGGCTCAGCTTTGATCCGGCCTGTGCTGGAGGTTTTAAACACCCCGGCCAGCATCATCGACTGGTGTTCAGATTATCTGTTTATTATGATGTACGGCATTGCCGGAGTCGCTTACTATAACATTCTCTGCGGCGTGCTGCGGGGACTGGGAGATTCCTTTTCTGCCCTGTTGTATCTGATGATTGCCACAGTGATAAACATTGTGCTGGATTTGTGGTTTGTGGCAGGCCTTGGTATGGGGGTGGCCGGAGTGGCTTTGGCTACGGTCATTGCCCAGATGTTTTCGGCTGTGCTGTGCTTTTTAAAGCTGCGGCGTATGACCCATCTGTTTGACATGAAGCTTTCCTATCTAAAACCGGATAAGGAAAATATTCTGACTGTGGTGCGGCTGGGGGTGCCCAGCGGCGTGACCCAGGCTATCTTTTCTCTTGCTATGGTAGTGGTGCAGTCTCTGACCAACAGCTTCGGGGAAATGGTGATTGCAGCCAATGTTATCATCATGCGGGTGGACGGCTTTGCCATGATGCCTAACTTTTCCTTTGGAACGGCCATGACAACCTATTCCGGCCAGAATGTGGGGGCCAAGAATTTAAAGCGGGTGCACCAGGGGGCAAAACAGGGCACCTTGATTGCAGTAGGCACCTCTGCTGCTATTACAGCGGTGATTTTGCTGTTTGGCCGCCATCTGATGGCGATTTTTACCAGCACTTCGGAGTTAGTGGCATTGAGTAATAACATGATGCGGATCCTGGCTGCCGGTTACTTGGCTATGGCGGTAACCCAGAGCCTGTCCGGCGTGATGCGGGGAGCGGGAGATACCATGACGCCTATGTGGATTTCTCTGATTACCACAGTGGCTATCCGGGTTCCTTTAGCTTACGGCATTGCTTATCTGACCCGGTCTCCGGAAATGCCTGGTGGCTGGTACGGATGTATCTGGGTGTCTCTGTTATCTTCCTGGGTGCTGGGAGCTGTGATTACGGCTCTCTTTTACCGGTGGGGCAGATGGGAAAAACGGGCCCTGAAATAAGGCAGAACAGATTATATGGGAGAAGGGACAATGATTGATAAATATGGGAGACAGATTACCTATCTGCGGCTGTCTGTAACGGAGCTGTGCAATCTGCGGTGCCGTTATTGTATGCCGGCAGAAGGAATCTGTAAGAAAGACCATAGCCAGATGATGACAGAGGAGGAGATTGTGCTGGCTGTAAAGGCGGCGGCGTCTTTGGGAGTACGGAAGCTGCGGATTACCGGAGGGGAGCCGCTGGTAAAGAAAAACATTCTTTCTATCTGTGAGAAGACTGGGGCGGTGAAAGGGATTCAGGAGGTGTGCCTGACTACTAACGGCATTCTTCTGCCGGAAATGGCAAAGGATTTACGCAGGGCCGGAGTCAGCCGGGTAAATATCAGCTTAGATACATTGAATCCGGAACGGTATGCCTATATTACCAGAATAGGCAGTCTTAAACAGGCCATGGCCGGGATTGAGGCGGCTTTGGCTGCTGGTTTTGAAAGGGTAAAGATCAATGCGGTTTTAATCGGCGGCTTCAATGACGGTGAAATCCGTGATCTGGCAGGGCTGACCTGCCGGTATCCGCTGGATGTGCGTTTTATTGAGCTGATGCCCATGAGTGGAAGCCGGGAGTTTGGGGAGGATTCCTACCTTCCCGGAACTGCGGTTTTAGACCGGATTCCGGAGCTTGAGCCGGCGTCTGCAGACGGCGGCGTAGCCCGGCTTTACCGGATACCTGGAGGCAAGGGGCAGGTTGGCTTGATCAGCCCGGTCAGCGCTCATTTCTGCGGCCTCTGCAACCGGCTTCGGCTGACGGCTGACGGTAAAATCAAGCCCTGCCTTCATTCCTCAGCAGAGTATTCGATCCGGGGGCTGGATGAAGCAGGAATGAGAGCACAGTTTTTGCGGGCTATGGAAGAAAAACCGGCCTGGCACGGAGAATTGTCAGCCAAGTGTCCCAGCCAGGCAGGACGGAGCATGAACCAGATTGGCGGATAGGCGGGACTAGGCGGCAGGAAAGGACAGAATATGAATCAGACGGCAGCAGTGATCACCATAAGCGACAAGGGGGCAAGGGGGGAACGGATTGACACCAGCGGCCCGGCTCTTTGCCGGTTACTGGAGGAAGAAGGATTTCAGGTAGCTTACCGGGCTTTGATTCCGGACGAGAGAGAGCAGATTCAGGCGGAGCTGATACGATGTGCCGACGAACAGAAGATCTCTCTGATTCTGACAACCGGAGGAACCGGATTTTCTCCAAGGGATGTGACGCCGGAGGCGGCTCTGGCAGTAATAGAGCGGAAGACTCCCGGTATTCCGGAAGCGATGCGTGCGGAAAGCATGCGGATTACCCCAAAGGGATGTCTTTCCCGGAGCGTGGCAGGAATCCGGGGCAGCAGCCTGATTATTACGCTGCCAGGCAGTGAAAAGGCAGCCAGGGAAAACCTTCTGGCGGTGCTTAAGCCGGTAAAGCACGGACTGGATATGCTGTTGTCATCCGGTTCTGCAGACTGCAGCGAGCCGGCTGCAGGCCGGGGGACGGATACGGTTTCTGCTGAAAAAGCTCCGTCTATGGATGCCTGGATGCGGGAGGCCAAAGCCCATGAAAGCGCCGGCCAGTGCGGCATGTATCTGTTTCACAATGGAGTGGTGCGGGAGACGGCGAAGGCAAAGGTGCGGGAAGGATGGTCTGACGCCCGGTCTGTGACAGGAATGGTGTTTTCTTATGACGCAGAGAAGGTGGAGGACGCCATAGCTGCAGCTTATCAGTTCCCCGGCATTTATTATGTGAGGGTGTGGCTGGCTGAAGGGCGCCTTTTTGTTGGGGATGATATTATGCTGGTGCTGATTGGCGGAGATATTCGTCCTCATGTGGTGGAGGCCCTGCAGGGATTAGTAGGAAGACTGAAAGAAACCTGTGTGAAAGAAGAAGAGATATACTAGAGAATAAAAAGGGATGGAACAGGCTGCTCCATCCCTTGCGTTTTGCTTATTCAGGTGTTTGATCCGCTGGATAGATCAACCGGTCATCGGCGATGTTGTCCAGCACTTCCCGCAGATATTTATCTGCTAAATACTTTGCCATATTCAGGTTCATATCCTGATAGTTTCCGCAGTCTTTGGCGCAGGCGCCCGGCACTTCTCCCTGGTAGTCCCGGATAAAGACAAACAAATCCCGCATCAGCGGCACAATATCCTGAGAACTGTAGTCCCCGGCTATCAGAAGATAAAAGCCGGTTCTGCAGCCCATGGGGCCAAAGTAGATGATTTTCTCTCCAAACAGCGGGTGATTCCGCAGAAAAGTAGCAGCCAGATGCTCAATGGTGTGCATCTCCGCCGTATTCATGACCGGCTCAAAGTTGGGGCGGGTCATGCGCAGGTCAAAGGTGGTAATGACGGCATCCCCTGCCTTGTCCTTCCGGGAAACATACACCCCTGGCAGCAGCCTGAGGTGGTCGATTGTAAAGCTGGTTATCTTTTCCATTCTGAAATTCCTCCCATTTGGTTGTGAAATATAGAAAAAGCCTGGCACATACCAGGCTTTGTGAGTGGAGATAGTGGGATTCGAACCCATGACCTCTTGAATGCCATTCAAGCGCTCTCCCAACTGAGCTATACCCCCACGGAATCTGTAGTGTATTATAGCATAGAACAGAACTTCTGTGAACCCTAAAAATAATTTTTTTTCCAAAAGTTTACTTTTCGCAATTTAGTGAAAGTTTTTCTGTTAAGGCTGCTGAAATGTGTTAGAATAGAACTATTCTATTGTGAAGGAGAATGAAAATCTATGAAGAAAAAGCGTATCGTCTCGGTTCTGGGCCGGGTTTTTGTATCCCTGATTGTGATTTTTCTGATGTTTTATGTGATGCTTCCGGCCATCAACCTGCGGGATCAGAACTTTATTATGTTTCTGATTCTTTCCATTCTGGCGGTTCTGACCGTGAATTTTATGACTGTGGTAAAGCGCTTCTTTGCATCTTTGGGAGGAGGCCGCAGAGTGATCATCGGGCGGGACACGGCTACGGGAATGCCCATTTTCGGCCGGGAGCAAGAGGAAGAACGGGAACCTATCAGCCTGGCAGAGCCCTTGAAAATAGGCTTTGGTGCAATCGCAGTGCTGATTGCCTTAAGCTTCCTGGCCAGTCTTTTAGGTGCAAAACTATTTAATGCTGGCCGTTATCGGGACTTGATCCAGATTACAGACCGGGATTTTACTGCGGACGTGGCGGAGATTAACATGAACCAGATTCCGGTGGTAGACAAGGATACTGCCGTGCGGCTGGGCAGCCGGAAGCTGGGCGAGATGACAGAGCTGGTGTCTCAGTTTGAAATCCAGGAGGACTACACCCAGATTAACTATAAGAAAAGTCCGTA
Organism: uncultured Eubacteriales bacterium; assembly: GCA_951800645.1. Taxonomy (GTDB): domain Bacteria; phylum Bacillota; class Clostridia; order Lachnospirales; family Lachnospiraceae; genus Brotaphodocola. Next base: position 43,020 of record CATOIK010000008.1, read on the forward strand.
CCGGGTAACGCCTCTGGCTTATGCAGACCCGATTAAGTGGCTGTTTAACCGGCAGAAGGGGCTTCCTGCCTACATCACGGTCAACATGGTAACCCAGGAGACAGATCTGGTCTGGCTGGAGTCCGGCATGAAGTATTCCCCCAGCGAGTATTTCTTCCGGAATATTTATCGTTGCCTTCGTTTTTCCTATCCAACCAAAATGTTTGACCAGGTAACATTTGAGATAGACGATGAAGGAACCCCGTACTGGGTTGCGCCTACCATTACCTACCGGATTGGCTGGTGGAACGGAAAAGATATAGACGGGGCAGTGCTGGTAAATGCCTGCACTGGCGAGAGTCAGTATTATGCCAAGGCGGATGTGCCTCAGTGGATTGACCAGTTGTATCATTCTAATCTGATTATTGAGCAGCTGGACGACAATGGCCGTTTCCAGAACGGTTATTTCAACTCCATTTTAGGGCAGCGGGGCGTGCGGCGCACCACCTACGGCTATAATTATCTGGCCATTGACGATGATGTGTATCTGTATACCGGCATGTCCTCTGTTACGGCTGACGAGTCCAACATCGGATTTGTTCTGGTAAACCTGCGGACCAAAGAGACCCGGTTCTACGCGATCCCCGGTGCAACAGAAAGCTCGGCTATGGCATCTGCCCAGGGACAGGTGCAGCACTTAAACTATGTGGCAACCTTCCCTCTGCTTCTGAATATTTCGGACCGGCCTACCTACTTTATTTCTCTGAAGGACGGAGCAGGCCTGGTAAAGATGTACGCCTTTGTAGATGTTGCCCAGTATCAGATTGTAGGGACTGGAAATACCATTGACGAAGCCAAGGAAAACTATCGGAAAGCCCTGAATCTGGAGGCAGATGTAGAGCTGCCGTCGGGACAGCCCCAGGAGATTAAGGGAATTATTGAAGATATTGCCGATGTGGTAGTAGGCGGTAACAGCTGTTACTACTTTACCTTAAAGGGGCAGGAGCAGGTTTACACTGCTGTAATTACCGTATCGGAGCAGCTTCCCTTTGCCAAACCAGGCGATGGAGTAAGCCTGAAGATTGTGGTGCCGGAGGCAGGTGCAGCATCCACAGTGGAGGTAACCGGATTTTCCATTACCAGACCGGAATCTGAGACGGCAGAGTTTCCTGCCGCAGAGCCGGTAACCCAGGCAGCGGAAAATTGACAAAACTATAAAATGACGTTAGGAGCAAAACTATGCAGGATTTTGATGAAGTATATAAGTTGTATCTGGCAGAATTAGAAGGCCTTACTGCCTGTACAGAGGAGGAGACAAGAACTTTGCTGAGCCGTTGGAACCAGGGGGACGAGTCTGCAAAAACCCGTCTGATGGAGGGCCATCTGAGGTTTATTACAGAGCTGGCAGAGAGCTACGGCGACCGAGGCCTTCCTCTGGGAGATTTGGTGCAGGAGGCCAACATGGCCCTTATTCTGGCAGTGGGCCAGGCTGCCAAAAGCGGCATTGCAGAGCCATCTGAATTTGAGGCGCTGGTAAAAACTCAGGTGGAGGAAGCTTTGGAGGTTGCTCTGGAAGAACAGCAGGTTTCCGATCAGGTAGGAGAGGAGCTTTTAGCCAGGGTAAATGTGCTGAAAGACATTTCTCAGCAGATGGCAGAGGAGCTGGGCCGGGAGGCCACTGTAGAAGAACTGGCAGAAAAGATGAAAATGACAATAGATGAAATTAAGGATATTATGAAGCTGACCTTGGATGCCATGAGCGTCAGCCCGGATGCAGAAATATAAGCTGAGTTTTTGGGTTATAGCCAATGTCTATCTGAATAAAAGAAGATAAGTGCAAGTTATAAATAAAATAAGATATATTGATTTTACTTATAAAATCCAATGTGTTATACTGACAGGGAATGAAAACGATTCTGGCGAGTACCATCATTTCAGGAGGATACCATGAGCGTAAGAAGAGTGTATGTAGAAAAGAAGCCGGAGTTTGCCGTAAAGGCAGGAGAGCTTCGGGAAGAAATCAGCAGCTACTTAAGCATTGGCACCGTAACCAATGTGCGGGTGCTGATTCGTTACGATATTGAAAATCTGTCAGAGGAGACCTACAAAAAGGCCCTGGTAACCATCTTTTCCGAACCGCCGGTAGATGTGATTTACGAGGAGGAGTTTCCGAAAGAGGCAGGGGATACGGCATTTTCCGTAGAGTACCTGCCGGGGCAGTTTGACCAGCGGGCAGACTCTGCAGAGCAGTGCGTAAAGCTGCTGGCAGAGGATGAGGAGCCGGTGATCAAGAGCGCTACCACCTATGTGCTGTCCGGAAATCTGACTGCAGACCAGGCAGCAGCCATTAAGGCGTTCTGCATCAACCCGGTGGATTCCAGAGAGGCGGTTTCAGAGAAGCCGGAGACTCTGGTAACCCAGTTTGAGACCCCTGCAGATGTAGCGTCCTTTGAGGGCTTTACGAATGCCTCTGAGGAAGACTTAAAGGCGCTTTATGATTCTTTAAATCTGGCTATGACCTTTAAGGACTTTTTGCATATCCAGAAGTATTACGCAGAGGAGGAGCATCGGAATCCTACGGTAACGGAAATCCGGGTGCTGGACACCTACTGGTCCGACCACTGCCGTCACACCACCTTCTCCACAGAGCTTAAAGATGTGACTATCACAGACGGAGCGTATAAGGCTCCCATTGAGGCGGCCTACAACCAGTACCTGGCTGACCGGGCTGTCATTTACAAAGACCGGGACGACAAGTTTATCTGCCTGATGGATCTGGCACTGATGGCTATGAAAAAGCTGCGTGCAGAAGGCAAGCTGGAGGATTTGGAAGTATCCGATGAAATCAATGCCTGCAGCATTGTAGTGCCGGTGGAAATTGACGGCAAGAAAGAAGAATGGCTGGTGAACTTTAAAAACGAGACTCACAACCATCCTACGGAAATTGAGCCTTTCGGCGGAGCAGCTACCTGTCTGGGCGGCGCCATCCGAGACCCCCTTTCCGGAAGAACCTATGTATATCAGGCCATGCGTGTGACAGGAGCAGCAGATCCTACCCGTCCCCTTTCTGAGACCTTAAAGGGCAAGCTGCCCCAGAGAAAGCTGGTAAACGGTGCAGCAGACGGCTACAGCTCCTACGGCAACCAGATTGGTCTGGCTACCGGCTATGTAAAGGAAATCTACCATCCCAATTATGCGGCAAAGCGGATGGAGATTGGCGCAGTTATGGGCGCAGCTCCCAGAAAATATGTAAAGCGTTTAAATTCTGATCCAGGCGATATTATCGTACTGTTAGGAGGCCGCACCGGCCGTGACGGCATCGGCGGCGCAACCGGTTCCTCCAAGGTACACACAGAGGCATCCATCGAGGTCTGCGGTGCAGAAGTGCAGAAGGGAAATGCTCCCACAGAGCGGAAAATCCAGAGACTGTTTCGCCGTCCGGAGGTTTCCAGCATCATCAAAAAGTGCAACGACTTTGGCGCAGGCGGCGTGTCCGTAGCCATCGGCGAGCTGGCAGCAGGTCTGGAGATTGATTTAGATAAGGTTCCGAAAAAGTATGCAGGTTTAGACGGTACGGAGATTGCCATTTCCGAGTCTCAGGAGCGGATGGCTGTGGTGCTGGACGCATCGGATGTAGACAAGTTCCTGGGATTTGCAGAGGAAGAAAACTTAGAGGCAGTTCCGGTGGCAGTTGTAACAGAAGAACCTCGTCTGGTTATGCACTGGAGAGGCAAAACCATCGTAGACTTAAGCCGCAGGTTCCTGGATACCAACGGCGCCCATCAGGAGGCAAAGGTGGTTCTGGAAACTCCGGAGAGAGAAGGCACGCCGTTTGAACGCAGAGACATTGGCGATGTAAAAGCAGCGTGGAAAAATGTGCTGTCTGATCTTAATGTCTGCTCCCAGAAGGGACTGGTGGAGATGTTTGACGGCTCTATCGGCGCAGGCAGCGTGTTTATGCCTTATGGCGGAAAATATCAGCTGACGGAGACCCAGGCTATGGTGGCCAAGCTGCCGGTTCTGGAAGGAACCACGGATACCGTTACCATGATGAGCTATGGCTTTGACCCCTATTTGTCCAGTTGGAGTCCTTACCACGGTGCAGTTTATGCAGTGGTTTCCTCTGTGGCAAAGATTGTGGCAAACGGCGGTGATTTCAGCAAGATCCGCTTCACCTTCCAGGAATACTTTAAGCGGATGACAGAGGATCCTGCCCGCTGGGGCGCGCCCTTTGCCGCTTTGCTGGGCGCTTATAATGCACAGATCGGTTTCGGCCTGCCTTCCATCGGAGGAAAGGACAGTATGTCCGGCACCTTTAACGATGAGCAGCACGGAGAAATCAATGTTCCGCCTACCCTGGTTTCCTTTGCAGTGGATGTGGCAAGCCACAGACACATTATTTCTCCGGAGTTTAAGAAGCCGGGCAATAAGCTGGTGGTATTCCGGATTGAAAAGGATTCCTACGACCTGCCGGTTTACAGCCAGATTATGGATGGTTATCGGAAGCTTCATGAAGATATTAAGGCAGGCCGGATTATTTCCGCATATGCAGTAGAGGGTCACGGACTGGCAGAGGCAGTCAGCAAGATGGCCTTCGGCAACAAGCTGGGCGTGAAGATTGAGCACAATGTAGATCCCAGAGACTTCTTTGCACCGGGATGGGGCGATATTGTCTGTGAAGTACCGGACGGCAAGGTTGGTGAACTGGCTATCACTTATACTCTGATTGGTGAGGTAACCGATAAGGCAGCCTTTGAGTACGGACCGGCAACCATCTCCATGGACGAGGCCTTAAATGACTGGACCCAGACATTAGAGTCTGTATTCCCCACTCAGTCAGGCGTGGAAAATACTCCGGTAAGCGACCGGCTTTATAAGGCAGGCAGCATCTATGTCTGCAGTCACAAGCTGGCGCAGCCCAATGTGTTTATTCCTGTATTCCCAGGCACCAACTGTGAGTATGACAGCCGAAAGGCCTTTGAGCGGGCAGGCGCCAAAGTATCCACCAGGGTATTTAAGAACCTGACTGCATCCGATATACGGGAGTCAGTAGAAGCGTTTAAGAAGGAGATTGCCAAGGCGCAGATCGTAATGTTCCCCGGCGGATTCTCTGCAGGCGATGAGCCGGAAGGCAGCGCCAAGTTCTTTGCTACGGTATTCCGCAATGCAGTGATCAAGGAAGAGATCGAGAAGCTGCTGAATGAGCGGGACGGCCTGATGTTAGGTATATGCAACGGCTTCCAGGCTCTGATCAAGCTGGGACTGGTCCCTGAGGGACAGATTGCAGAGCAGCGGGCAGATTCCCCCACTCTGGCTATGAATACCATTGGACGCCATATCTCTAAAATGGTGAACTTAAAGGTGGTTTCCAACAAGTCTCCGTGGCTGCAGAAGGCGAGCCTGGGCGGCGTTTACACGAACCCGGCTTCCCACGGCGAGGGCCGTTTTGTAGCGAATGATGAGTGGCTGAAAAAGCTGTTTGAGAATGGTCAGGTAGCTACCCAGTATGTAGACGATGCAGGAAATCCCACCATGGACGAGTTCTGGAACCCCAACGGCTCCTATATGGCTATCGAAGGCATTACCAGTCCGGATGGTCGTATCCTGGGCAAGATGGCTCACTCTGAGAGGCGAGGCGAGGCAGTAGCCAAGAATATTTACGGCGAGCAGGATATGAAGATATTTGAGAGCGGAGTAAATTACTTCGCATGATAAAAGGCCGCAAGTGTAAACGGGCGGACTGAAAACAGCAAAAAAGGAACTGTGAAAGTTTGTGATACCCCCAGGCAGGACGATGAAATAGAAAAAACTGCCTGGGGGTATTTCTATGCCCGGAAAAATGCACAGAAGGAAATTCCGCCATGAGTGAGGGCAGAGGGGCGTAGGACCGGAGAATTTGATCTGCGGATACCGCAGCCAAGAAGGACTGACAGCAGAAGTACAGCGGCGTCTTCAGGCAGGGCAAAAATGTGCCATATGGATATGATAGATTGCAAAATGCAGCTATGATTGGCTTTATCAGGCAGCAGATGAGGATGATCGTACCGGGTTTATCTGACGGGTTTACAAAGCTCAATCGTTTGCGTAGAATTTATACAAATTGCTGAAAAAATATGGTATTCTAGTAGTATCAAGGTGAATGTTTTAGAAGTCGGGAGAGGGGAAAAATGATGGGAAATGTACTTGTGGTACATGGCGGTGGCCCCACTGCAGTGATCAACGCATCACTGTACGGAGTGATTGAGGAGGCAAAGGCCTGCGGAGTGGAAAAGGTGTATGCTGCCATGGGAGGCAGCGAAGGAATTCTAAAAGAGGATTTTCTTGACCTTTTGCAGTTTTCAAAGGAGCGGTTAAAGCTGCTGCTTACAACTCCGGCTACGGCCATTGGTTCTTCACGCTATGCATTGGAACAGGAAGACTATGACGCCATGCCTAGAATTTTTGCAAAATATGACATCAAGTATGTTCTTCTAAATGGAGGAAATGGAACCATGGACACCTGCGGCAAGATTTACGCTGCCTGTAAGGCGTCCGGGGTTACAGTAGTAGGGATTCCGAAAACCATCGATAACGACATTGCGATCACCGACCATACGCCGGGGTTTGGCAGCGCAGCCAGATACATAGCGGCTACCACCGCAGAAGTGGGAGTGGATGTGAAATCCCTGCCAATCCATGTATGTGTGATTGAAGCAATGGGAAGAAATGCCGGGTGGATTACAGCAGCTTCAGCCCTTGCCAGAAGGAATCCGGGAGATGCTCCTCACCTTATATATCTGCCGGAGCGTGTGTTCAGCGAGGATGAGTTCCTGGAAGATGTAAAGCGGCTTTATGAAGAAAAGGGCGGAGTCGTGGTTGTTGCCAGTGAAGGTCTTAAAGGAGCGGATGGCGAGCCGATCGTACCTCCGATTTTCAAGCAGGGACGGGCAACCTACTATGGAGATGTAAGCGCTCATTTGGCGAACCTTATCATCCGCAGACTTGGCATCAAGGCCAGAAGCGAGAAGCCGGGCATTTGCGGCCGTGCGTCGATTGCATGGCAGTCTCCGGTGGACCAGGACGAGGCGGTTCTGGCTGGAAGGGAAGCGCTTCGGGCAGCCATGGATGGCGTTGGCGGTGTGATGATCGGTTTTATTCGTGATGAGACAGAAGATGGCAGCTATCGCATTCATACAGAACGGATCCCCATTGAAAAAGTGATGATGTATGAGCGCACAGTTCCGGAAAACTACATCAACCAGCGGGGCAATGATGTGACCCAGGAGTTTGTAGACTGGTGCAGGCCTCTTATCGGACCGGAGCTGCGGGAATTTATTGATTTTCACGATGAGCGGAAGAAACTTGAAACAAATAAATTTATAACCAGTAAAGGAGAGGACGCGATATGAGTTTAGTTCCCTTACGCCCCTTAATGGAGGCAAGCATGAAGTATGGCTACGGCCAGGGCGGATTTAATGTAAACGCAGTTGCCCAGGCAAAGGCAGTTATTGAGGTGCATGAGATGTTCCGTTCTCCGGCAATCCTGCAGGGTGCAGACCTGGCAAACGGCTTTATGGGCGGCAGAACAGATTTTATGAATGCAACTCTGGAAGACAAGAAGATTGGAGCAAAAAATATCGGCAATGCAGTGAAGAAATATGGCGTGGATTCTGAAATCCCCATTGTACTGCATCTGGACCATGGCAGAGATTTTGATTCCTGCGTGGCAGCAATCGAGGGCGGTTACACCTCTGTCATGATTGACGGCTCATCCCTGCCGTTTAAGGAAAACATAGAACTGACCCGTGAAGTGGTAAAATACGCTCACGCAAGAGGCGTCAGCGTAGAAGGCGAGCTGGGAGTGCTGGCAGGAGTGGAGGATCATGTATTTTCTGCCAATTCCACCTATACCAATCCCCTGGACGCTGTGGAATTTTTCCAGAAGACCGGTGTCGACGCATTGGCGATTTCCTATGGCACCATGCACGGCGCTTCCAAAGGAAAGAATGTAAAACTGCGGAAAGAGATTGCAGTAGCAATCCGCGAGTGCTTAAACCACCTTGGTATTTTCGGCGCCCTGGTGTCCCATGGTTCTTCCACCGTTCCCCAATATATTGTTGATGAAATTAACGGTTTGGGAGGTTGTCTGTCCGATACCTACGGTATTTCCATTGAGGAGCTGCAGGGGGCAATCGGCGCTGGTATCAACAAGATCAATGTAGATACAGATATTCGCCTGGCTGTTACCCGCAATATGAAGGAGCTGTTTGCCAAATACCCGGAGAAACGCACCAGCGCTTCCATCGGCGGTATCTATGAGCTTTTGGAAACGAAAAAGACGGCATTTGACCCGCGGGTATTCCTTCCGCCGATTATGGACACTGTAATGTACGGCAATATTCCGGATGAGGATGTGGCTGCCATTGTAGACTGTGTAGAGCGGGGAGCAAAAGAAGTAGTAGGTACTCTGATTGTGAAGTTCGGCTCTTACGGAAAAGCGCCGCTGATTGAGACGGTTACTCTGGATGAGATGGCAGAGCGGTATAAAGAGATTGATAAAAATCTGTAAGGATTTTTAATAACCATGATGCAGTAAAAAAGAGTCCGGTTCACCGGACTCCCGCGCCGGAGCGCGTCTGCGTCAGCAGACATTTTCCTTAAGCGCGAAGTGCGCATCCCGCGGCAACTTTTTCTAATGGTCGCTCCCACAAGAGCGGCCGGCTCTCCCTGGAGGCTTTTTATTTTATAGGGCGTAATTTTTTGTAAAATAAAAAGAAGCTGCCGAGAATGTACCGACTCATTCCGGCAGCCTCAATAAAGCTTGCTTTCTATAAAATAAGGGATGGCAATCAGCCCAGTCCTAACTTGGTATAAATATTCCAGCAGCAAAGTCCCATAATTACAAAGATCAGGATCACGAACAGTTTGTCTACGGTAGAGCTGGGAATCTTCTTGTTAATCTTTTTGCCGATAATACCGCCGCATATGCCGCAGATAATCATGCCGATCATCATTACCCAGAGACCGGGGTCAGTATCGATGTAGAGGGCTTCTGGAACGCTGCCGTTGATAAAGGTTACAATCAGGCTGGCAATCTGGGAAATCAGAATCATGTAAAGGGAGTTCTGAGCTGCTGTTTTGGTAGGCATGGAAAGGAAGAAGTACAGCACAGCCAGGTTCATGGGGCCGCCGCCGATTCCTACAAAGGAGGACAGGGTTCCCAGGCCAAAGCCCAGAAGGCTTAAAACCGCAGGATTGGTCACATGAAAGGTTTTCCATTTGTTTTTGTTCAAGGTATAAACCAGAGTAAGGAGCACAGCAATCAAAAGGGCGATTGCCTGGTAACCGCCTACAATCTCCTTGTTGGCAGCAGAATTCTTGATGATGTCGTATAAGTATTTTCCAACAACGCCGCCGATCGCAGAACCGATAGCCAGCCAGGTTCCCAGGTTCCAGTCAATCAGGTTTTCACTCTTGCCTTTTTTGGAGTTGATGGCGGAGCTTAACACATTGTAGCTGGTCATGGAAATAACGGTGCAGGTGGAAAGAAAGGTAATGGTATTTACCGGAAGCACCCCCACTGCGTCCAGGGCAGGTTTCATAAATACGCCGCCGCCTACGCCGCAGATAGCGCCGACTACAGAAGCCACAATGCTGACTGCAAAAAAGATAATGTAGGTCATAATGGTTTATTTCTCCTTATCTTTGAAATAGGTAGGCGCTTCAAACTGTCCTGGGAAAATGTGCTTTTCCGCCAGAATGGCAGCGAGAGCGATGCAGTCCAGACAGGAGCGGAAGGTGTGGGCGCCCGGCTTTTTTAAATCATCGCAGGTAACGGTGCCGGTTTCTTCGTAGAATTCTTTTGTGATTTTTTCAGCCAGATTGTAGGATGCCTGTTTGGATTTGTTGGTTTTGTCATTGTCCATGTGTCCGGTGCTGGTGACAAATCCTGCCAGGTAAATGGCGCCGGAAATGGCTCCGCAGGTGCCAAGCTTTGCCCCCATACCGTGGCCAAAGGTTTCCATGCCTTTAAAGCACACCATGGGATCCAATCCCAGCAGGTCTGCATAGGTAACGGCTACAGCCTGAGAACAGTTGTAGCCGCTTTTTACATAGTAGTCTACTGCAGTCTGTGCTCTTGATTGTAACATAAAAGAAATACCCCCTTTGTATAGTCAGTTTATTATAGCATTTCGTCAGAAACATGTCAATTTTAAGAAGTTTGGAAGCTGGGTTTTTGTAGACAAATAAAAGGGGAAACCTTATAATGATACTTACCACATTTTAGACGAAAGGGAACGGATTTTTATGAATTATGCGACAATCAAACCGGTGGACATAGCCAACGGACCTGGGGTGCGGGTTTCTCTGTTTGTAAGCGGCTGTACCCACCACTGCAGGGACTGTTTTAATGCAGAGGCCTGGGATTTTGATTTTGGAAAACCGTTTACAGAGGAAACCATAGAAGGACTTTTGAAAGCCCTGGATCACGATTATATCGAGGGACTGACCCTGTTGGGCGGAGAGCCGCTTGAGCCTTCCAATCAGGAAGGACTGCTGCCTTTTATCCGCCGGGTGAAAAAACGGTTTCCGGAGAAAACCATCTGGTGTTTTTCTGGCTACGAATTTGAAAAGGACATTTTAGGCCGGATGATGCCTTCCTCTGATGTGAGCCGCAGCCTGATTCCTATGTTTGATGTTCTGGTGGACGGACGGTTTGTGGCAGAGAAGAAAAACTTGAGTCTGAAATTCCGGGGTTCGGAAAATCAGAGAATCCTGGATGTGAAAAAGTCATTGGAAGCAAAAACAGCCGTCTGGGTGGAGGAGTTCAGTTAAAAGATTGACAATGCTTACCGGGGTATGGTACGCTATATAGACCCCTTTTATGAGGGAAAACAGATGATTCCAGATAAATACGGAGGAATGAATAACATGAATAAAGGAAATATGATTGGCTTGAGCGTTATGGCTGCAGCGTCGGTGCTGGTAGTGGCAGGAACCGGCCCGATCTATAAAGCTGTAAAACAGCAGCAGTTAAATGCAGCGGCAGACGGTGCGGAGACTATTGTGGTAACGGGAGAGGGAGCAGGTTACGGCTCCACCCCTATTCAGGCAGAGGTAACTCTGGCAGGAGACAAGATCATTGCCCTGAATTTAATCGGCGAGGGGGAGACCCCGGAAATCGGCGGAGCTGCCATGGGCGCATTAAAAGAGGCAATTCTGGCAGCCGGCACCATTGAAGGAGTAGACGCCATATCCGGCGCTACCTGGACCTCCAACGGTGTGTTTGAGGCCGTCAAGTCTGCTATGGGCGTAGAGGCAGAAGCAGAGGAGGCAGAAGAGGAAGTAGTTTCCATGGAGGCAGCCGGCCTTTCTCATGGTCTTGGTTTTTACTCCACTGGCCGTGTTGGCCCTGGTAAGGACGATCAGGAGACCGGCGTTTACAGCTTCAATGAAGTTGTGGCTTATGTATTGTTTGACAATGACGGCCGCATCATGGATTTGGAGATTGACCAGTTGGAGGTGGCTACTCCCAACTACGACGGCGCTTCTATGCCGGACTTTACCGGTTTTCCGGGACAGAATTACAATAAGGACGAGGATCACGACGGCACGGTAGACAAAACAGCAGAGCAGACTGACGACACATTCCTGGCAGAGGTAGACGGCTGGAAGACCAAGCGGGAGCGGGGCGCAGATTATAAAATGGGAACAGGCACCTGGGCTGACCAGATGGACATTTTTGAAAGCCTGTTTAAGGGCATGACTGTAGAAGAAGTAAAGTCCTGGTATACAGAGAACTGTTCTGATTTAAATGGAAGACCCCTTCACGGCACTTCAAACAAGGAAGAGGACATTGCAAAATACGAGGCTTTGTCTGATGAGGCAAAGGCTGGGCTGGATGCTGTTTCCGGCGCTACCATGTCTCTTAACGACTCTCATGGAAACATTGTAGGCGCCATTGAGCGGGCATATGAAAACCGCGTGGCAATAGAGGCAGAGAAGGTTTCCAGGATTGGCCTTGGCTTTACCAACACCGGCCGGGTAGGCCCTGGAAAAGATGATAAAGAGGTTAGCGTGTACAGCTTTAACATCCAGGCAGCAGGCGCGGCTTACGATGCAGACGGCAAGATTCTGGCTCTTTACACTGATGTTATGGAAGTGGCTACTCCTAACTACGATGGTGCGAGTATGCCAGATTTCACCGGATTCCCGAACCAGAAATACAATGCTGATGAAGACCATGACGGCACCGTAGACACTCTGTTAGATCAGACGGAAGACAGCTTCCTGGAACAGGTGGGATCCTGGAAGACCAAGCGGGAGCGGGGCGACAGCTACAAGCTGGGCGCAGGCACCTGGGCAGATGAGATGGATATTTTCCAGAACTACTTTACAGGCATGACTGCAGACGAGGTAAACGGCTGGTTTGACAAATACTGCTCTGATTTAAACGGACGGCCCCTGTTTGGAACCTCCAACAAGGAAGATGATATTGCCAAGTACGAGGCTTTAACTGAGGAGGAGAAGGCTGGTTTAGACGCCGTTTCCGGAGCTACCATGAGCCTGAAGGATCCCCATGGCGACATTCTGGGCGCAATCCTGGATTCCTGGGAGAAGGCAAAAGACACGGATATTACAGTAAAATAAATAAGAGACATAAAAAGGCCCTGTCCGGCGAAGCTGTTTTAACGCCGGGCAGGGTTTTTTTCATTTCATAGGAAAGTTCGTCTTTGGGATCAAAACGCTTCCCAGGCTGCGAACGCTTTTCCCATTAAAAAATAGTTAATTCAGAATCCGGATTGTCAGCTCATGGCATCTGGTTTCTCTGGCTTTTAAGGTCTGGAGATGCTTTTTGTGCTCGTAGTTATCGTCCTCATCAGAGCGGATAGCGGAGCCGTTCCAGGGCTCTACACAAAGGAAGGAGGCTTTGGGATTGTCCATGGTCCAGAAAGCCACGGTTTCAAATCCCGGAAAGTCTACCTGAACCCCTTTTCTGCTGTCCTTGTGTATGAGGGATACGCTGCGGGATTTAAGGCCGTCAAAAAAGATGGCATCATCGTTAAACAGTCCGTGGGTCAGAGAAATCTCTCGTTCTCCCTCCAGAGTTACCCGGCTGCGGTTTACATCGAACTGCAGATTGGGAATGTCATAGACGATGGAGCGGATGTGCTCTGGTTTCTCCAATTCCAGTACATAGTCGTCAAAGCAGGCTCCTTCTTCCATGGGGCAGATAAAGCCAGGATGGGCGCCTAAGCAGTAGTGCATGGGAGAATCCTGCAGGTTTTCTACCTGGTAGGTTATGCCCAGTTCTCCATCCTTTAACCGGTAGGTAAGGGTCAGCTTAAATTCAAAGGGATAGAAGCTGCGGGTACGGTCATCGGAAGAAATCTGGAAGGAAGCCTCTGATTGGGAACTCTGGTTGGGGGTAAAGTCCGCCTCCCGGCAGAAACCGTGTTTGGGAATCTGATACCAGGTTCCGCCAATCATGGTGCGGCCATCCCGGCAGTTGCCGATGGTGGGAAACAGGAGGGGAGAACACTGTCCCCACACTTCCCTGTCCCGCTGCCAGATGTATTCTTTTCCGGCTGCATCCTGGTAGGAGATCAACTGAGCGCCCAGGGTGTCAATGGCTGCAGAAGCCTTTTCGTCTCGAATGGTGATAATCATAATTCGCATCCTTTCTTAAATATATATTAAACTGTGAAACTTCTGTGTCAATTACCCCTGGCAGGGGCCGCAGCTTTCCCGCTTGGCAATGTAGTAGGGAAGGCTGATCTTCATAGGCAGCGTGTGTCCGCCTTCAATCCGGTCAATTAAGGTTTTGGCAGTGACCTGGCCCATTTCGTCTACAGGAATATGAACCGTAGTCAGCATAGGTGTTAAATACTGGGCGGTTTCGATGTTGTCGATGCTGATAATGGATACATCCTTCGGGATAGAGTAGCCCTGCTCCTGGAATGCCCGCATAGCCCCGATGGCAGTGTTGTCGTTGGAGCAGAAAAAGGCAGTAGGGGTACAGCCAATATCCAGAAGACTGCGGATTCCTTTGTAGCCGCCCTCCGGCGTCTGGGGAGCGTTGACGACATGGCCTTTATAAATGGGAAGGCCTGCTTCTGTCATGGCATCGCAGTAGCCACGGTACCGGTTTTCGTTTTCCACCTCTCCGATGTAGCCGATGTTTCTGTGGCCCAGTTCTAACAGATACTGAACCGCACTTTTTCCTGCTTCATAGCCGTTGCAGATGATCTGGTCGTATTTGGCGTTTATTTCATTTAATCCGGTGTAGGCCACATGGCGGAAATATTGCTTTAAAAATTTTAACAGCGGCTTATCGCAGCGGCCCAGCACTGCCACGCCGTCCACCTGGTTGTCGGCAATCAGCCGGAAGGTGTTGGGGTGATGGATGTCAAAGGCGGTGAAGGTGTACTTCAAGATGTAGCCATGCTGAAATGCCTCTTTTTCGATACTTCTTGCCAGACTGGAGAAAAAGGAATCTGTCTCTGCGTCCGGAATCCGGGCGAACAGGCAGGCGATGGAGTGGCAGCGGGTGAAATCCTTGCCCGGCCCGCCTTTTTTTAAGTCACGGGCAGTGGCGTTCGGCACATAGCCGGTTCGCCGCACAATTTCCCAGATTTTGTCCTGCACCTCTTTGCTGGCGGGAGATTTGCTGCTTTTGTTGATAACTCTGGATACCGTTGAGATAGAAACACCGGCTTCCTCGGCAATCTGTTTTAGCGTCATGGAGTTTCCTTTCTGCAGGGATAGACCCCTGCTAAGTCCAGATTTTGTCTATATAGTTCCAGTATAGAATATTTTTATAAAAAATCCTAGTCCCAAAAAGGAAAAGATTGCGTAAAAATGAAATAGATGTAAGTCAATCGTTTGCATAAGAACTGCGTGCAAAAGTTGGACAATATGTTATAATGAAGGCATAAAAACAGCAGGTTGACTAGAAAAACAGTACAACACGAAGCAGCTATATCAGCAAAAAGGAGGTAAAAATGATGGGTTCCCAAGAGAAAAAGCAAGGAAAAAAAGAACTGGACATCATTGGCCGGATTCCCAACTGGGGTTGGCTGTTGATTTCATTTCTGACAGCAATGGTTCTTTGGTTCTGGCTCTCGATCAATGAGACAACTGCAAGAAGCTTCCCGTTTGTTCCGGAGGTGTTTGCTTCCCTGCAGACCATGATCCAGCGGGGCGTGCTCTGGCAGGATTTTTCCAGCAGTATGATTTCCGTAATCCTGGGTTTTGCACTGGGATTTGTAACTTCTGTACCGGTGGCCTTTTTAATGGCCTGGTATCGTCCGGTTCGCTATGTGGTGGAACCATGGATCCAGTTTATCCGTAACATCCCGCCGTTAGCATATGTTCCTCTGGTAGTTATTTCCGCAGGCGTAGGCAGAAAACCGCAGGTAATTGTAATCTGGATGGCTACGTTCCTGATTATGACGGTAACCATCTATCAGGGCGTCCGCAATGTGGACAATACCTTGATCAAGGCAGCAAGAGTGCTGGGGGCAAAAGACAAAGACATTTTCATAAAGGTCATTTTCCCGGCAACGACACCGTTTATTGTAACGGCAGTGCGGCTGGGCGTTTCCGTAGCTCTGACTACCCTGATCGCAGCAGAGTCTACCGGTGCTATTGCCGGACTGGGTATGAGAATCCGTTCCTTAAACAACAGCTTTGAGGTGGCGCCGATGCTGCTCTACATTATCATAATCGGTATCATCGGTATCACCAGTGAGAAGATCATCAAATACTTAGAAAGGAAGTTCACAGGATGGCAGGAGACGAGAAACGAGTAAAAGTAAAAATCGACCATGTTGAAAAAATCTATGAAGGCCGTCAGGGAAAAATGATTGCTTTAAACGGCGTAGATTTAGACATCATGGAAAATGAGTTTATCTGTGTGGTTGGTCCTTCCGGATGCGGAAAATCCACCCTGTTAAACATCATTGCCGGCCTTTTGGAGCCTACTTCCGGTTCTGTGTATGTGGACGGCAAAAAGGTGGAGGGAACCGGAACAGAGCGGGGCGTTGTATTCCAGCAGTATGCGCTGTTCCCCTGGCTGACTGTGTTAAAGAATGTTATGTTCGGCCTGAAATTGAAAGGCATGAACGATGCAGAGGCCAAAGAGCTGGCTATGAAGTACATAAAAATGGTAGAGCTGGAGGATTTCGTGGACGCTTACCCCAAAGAGCTGTCCGGCGGTATGAAACAGCGTGTGGCTATCGCAAGAGCCTACGCCGTTCAGCCGGAGGTGCTGCTTATGGACGAGCCTTTCGGCGCACTGGACGCCCAGACCAGAACCCAGCTTCAGTCTGAGCTTATCAAAACCTGGCAGGAGGAGAAGAAAACCTGCTTCTTCATCACCCACGATGTGGAGGAAGCCATCATTCTGGCTACCAAGGTTATTATTATGAGCGCAAGACCGGGCAGGATCAAAAAGATTGTAGACATCAATCTTCCTTATCCCAGAACCCAGGAAATGAAGATGGAGCTTCCATTCCTGGATTATAAGAGCTACATCTGGGGCGAGGTATATAAAGAATACCTGGAGATCCGCAAGTAAGAACTTATTTTAAGAAAAGTTATGCAGCAAAATTATATTATCCATATCAAAAGGAGGAACTTGTATTATGAGAAAGAGAATCTTATCTGCAACCCTGGCGGCAGCTATGGTAATGTCCTTAGCAGCATGCGGCGGCAGCAAGCCGGCAGAGGCCACTGCAGCACCGGCAGCCACTGAGGCGCCGGCAGAGACCGAAGCTCCCGCAGAGACGGAGGCAGAGACCGAAGCTCCCGCAGAGACGGAGGCAGAGACCGAGGCAGCAGCAGAGCCTATCACCTTAAACATCGCTTACATGCCCAACTACGGAAGCCTTTGGTCCGTAACCACTGCTATCAACAAAGGTTATTTTGAGGAAGAAGGCATCACGGTAAACATGGTTGAGTTTGCAGACGGCCCCACCATTATTGCAGCAATGGAGTCCGGCAGCATCGATATGGGTTATATCGGCCAGGGGGCTCACAAGCTTTGCGTACAGGGTCAGGCTAAAATCTTTGCCCTGTCCCATGTCTCCAACGGTGACGCTTTGATCGGCGGTCCTGGCGTAGCTTCCATGGAAGACTTAAAGGGCAAGAAGGTTGCTTATTCTTCCGGAACCTCCAGTGAGGACATCTTAAATAATGCACTGACAAAAGCAGGCATGACTGCTGCAGACATTGTTCCGGTTGACATGGACGCTTCCGGTATCGTAACCGCAATGTTAAGCGGCGGTGTAGATGCATGCGCAACCTGGTCCCCAAACAGCTTAAAGATCATGGAAGAAGTAGAAGGCGCAACCAAGCTGGCTGACAACTTAACCTTCTCCGATACCACCGTTTCTCTGGCAAGCTGGATTGTAACCTCCAAATATGCAGAAGAAAACCGTGATAAAATCCTGCGCTTCACCAGAGCTTTATACAAGGCAATGGATTATGCAGCAGACGAGAATTACGAGGAAGTAGCAGGTTATGTGGCAAACCAGACCAAGACCGATGAGGAAAGCGTTTACGCTCAGCGGGGCGACGCAGACTGGCTGACCGGCAAGGAAGTAGCTGAGGGCGCAGAAGACGGTACTGTAGAGAACTACTACAAGATTCAGCAGGATAACTTCATCGCATCCGGCCAGGTTGAGGCTGAGGTTCCGGTAGCAGATTATGTAATGCTGGATCTGATGGTTGAAGCAGGCAAGTAAGAATTAGTAAATCCTTAGAAGAATAAAAAAAGACCATAGTGAAAGAGTGTGTCCCAGAAGTGGCGTGTCGCGGCAGGGTGACACACTCTTTTCCTTTGCTATACACCCCTGTATGGGCATTACCGGGCAAGGCCCGGAGAGATGGAGGCAGCATCATGAGACATGAATATTACAGCTATACCAAAGAAGAACTGTTAAAATTTCCGAAAATTCCGTTAATCTGTATGGCAGATAATGCCAGCGTCTTTAAAAAGATGGCGGAGCAGATGGTGGAGGAGATTGTAAAGCATAATGAGGCCGGAGAGAAGACCGTGTTTATCTGCCCTGTAGGGCCGGTAGGACAGTATCCCTACTTTGTAGACATGGTAAATGAGCAGAACATCAATTTGAAAAATGTCTGGTTCATCAACATGGACGAGTATTTAGACGATAATAAAAAGTGGGTTTCCAAGGAGCATCCTTTAAGCTTCCGGGGCTTTATGGACCGTACCGTCTATACAAAGATAAAACAGGAACTGGTGATGCCGGAGAATCAGAGAGTATTCCCGGATCCGGAAAATTTAACCTACATTCCGGAGCTGATCGAGAAGCTGGGCGGCGTGGACATCTGCTTTGGCGGCATCGGCATCAACGGCCATGTGGCCTTTAATGAGGCAGACCCATCACTGACCGGGGAAGAATTCCTGGCTCAGAAGACCCGGATACTTCCAATTTCCCCGGAAACCCGTGCTGCCAATGCGATTGGAGATTTTAACGGCGCACTGGAGGATATGCCTCACTACTGTGTAACCATCGGTATTTATGAGATTTCTCATGCCAGAAAAATCCGGTTAGGCTGTTTCCGCAACTGGCACCGTGCTGTAGTCCGCAGAGCTGCTTACGGTGAGCCAACGGCAGAGTTTCCGGTAAGTCTTCTGCAGAGTCATCCGGATATTACCCTGACTTTCACAGATTTTGTGGCAGCCAGAGAAGACTGATCGAATTTCTGGAAAGGAGCAGATATGAAAACATTGTTAAAAGGCGGTCTGGTGTACCGGAATCATCAGTTTGAGAAAGCAGACCTTTTGATGGAGGACGGCATCATCAAAAAAATCGGCAAAGGTCTTTCGGCGGAAGGGGCAGAAGTTTTTTCCATGGAAGGAAAGAAGCTGGTTCCCGGATTTATTGATATTCACACTCACGGCTCTGCCGGAGTGGATGTAAATGCAGCTACAAAAGAGGATTTTGAGAAAATCTGCAAATTCCAGGCCAGCCAGGGAACCACCAGCTTTTTAGGCTCTGTACTGACCGATACCAGAGAGCAGACTTTGTGGTGCATTGACCAGTATAACCAGTGGAAGGCTATGGAGCATGAGGGGGCAACTCTGATGGGTATTCATCTGGAAGGGCCGTTTCTGGCGGCGGAGTATAAGGGCGCTATGCCGGAGCATCTGCTTCAGAAGCCTAATATGGAGCTGTTAAAGGAGTATCAGCAGGCAGCAGGCGGAGACATCCGCTATATTACGGTTTCACCGGAGGTAGAGGGGATTCCGGAATTTATTCCAGACATGAAAAGCCTGGGCATTGTGGTGGCTATCGGCCACTCCGGTGCAGACTATGAGACAGCCATGAAGGCCATCAAAAACGGCGCTGCAGCAGCTACCCATACCGGCAATGCCATGAAACTTCTTCATCAGCACTTCCCGGCTATCTGGGGAGCAGTGCTGGAGGACGATGAGGTTTACTGCGAGGTGATCTGCGATGGCCGTCATCTTCATCCGGGCACAGTGCGGCTGATTTTAAAGACCAAAGGTTACGACCGCGTGGTGGCTATTACCGATTCCATTATGGCGGCAGGACTGCCGGACGGCCAGTACAAGCTGGGAGTCAATGATGTGGTGGTAGTAGACGGAGACGCCAAGCTGGCAGATACTGGCGTGCGGGCAGGAAGTACCCTGACTACCGGAAAGGCACTGACAAATCTTCTGGCCTTTACCGGAAAGCCGTTAGAAGATATTCTTCCTCTGCTGACGGAGAATCCGGCAAAGCTTCTGGGATTGGACGGCCGGATTGGATTCCTGGAAGAAGGAAGAGACGCAGATGTGGTGGCTTTAGATGAGGCAAACCATGTGGCAGATACATTTGCCAAAGGGAAATATTGTTACCATGCATCATAATTTTTGAGAGAGGGACGACAAATGAAACATATATATTTAAACTTAAAGCGGTTTGACATCCCAAAAGAATACGGCGGCGTAAACAGCATTGCTCCTGTGGCGGAGTATGGCTCTTACATTATAAAAAACACCCAGGAGCAGTTAAAGGCCTATGACCCGTCTGAGGTGGAGTTTGCCATATATTTCCAGGAGGCTCACCTGATCTCTGCAGTGGGGGCACTTTGCGAGAACAGCCCGGTGGTGGTAGGATGCCAGAGCGTATACCGGGATGATACGGCAGTAGGCGGCAATTTTGGCGCCTTCACCAGCAATCGGACTGCCAATGCTGCCAAGGCGCTGGGCTGCGGCTCTGTGCTGATTGGCCACTGCGAGGAGCGGAGAGACAAGGCCGGAATTCTGGCTGAGGCGGGAGTAACGGACACGGCAGCGGTAAATCGTCTGCTGAATAAGGAAATTAAGGCGGCTGTAAAGGCAGGCTTAAAGGTGCTTTACTGCATCGGCGAGTCGTCAGAGGAGCAGGATAAGTGGCAGGAGGTTCTGCGGGAGCAGTTAGAGACTGGTCTGGACGGCGTAGATAAGAGCCAGGTGGTTATCGCCTATGAGCCGATTTGGGCCATTGGGCCTGGCAAGATTCCGCCGGATACAGCTTACATTACGAAAATCGGCGCCTTTGTAAAAGAAGTGACAGGCGGTATGGATGTGGTGTACGGCGGCGGTCTGAAAACGGACAATGCAGAAATGCTGGCGTCTATTCCGGTGATTGACGGCGGCCTGATCGCATTGACCCGGTTTAGCGGAGACATTGGTTTTTATCCGGAGGAGTATCTGGAAATTATCAGAACATATACAGGAAAATAATGAGGACGGCAAAAAGATGGATCGTCCTTTTCATACAAACTTCAATTAAGGAGGAATTACCCTATGAAATTGTCATTTGAATATGGTCAGGGTCTGATGGCGGCAGAGCTGCCGGACAGCACTGACATCTTTATACCAGGAGAGACGGTAGCAGACCCGCCCTGCATCCCGGAGGACCAGATTGAAGCAAAGACATTGGAATCCATCCGTAATCCTATGGGCATGGAGCCTCTTTCTGAACTGGCTCACAAAGGTTCCAAGGTAACCATCATCTTCCCGGACCGGGTAAAAGGCGGCGAGCAGGCCACTTCTCACCGGAAGGTATCCATCCGTCTGATTCTGCAGGAGCTTTACGCAGCAGGAGTGGAGAAAAAGGACATTCTTTTGATCTGCTCCAACGGCCTGCACCGGAGAAATACGGAAGCAGAGATTCGGGGCGTGCTGGGAGATGAGCTGTTCAACGAGTTCTGGTACAGCCATCAGATTATTAACCATGACAGTGAAGACTACGAGCACATGGTTGATTTAGGCACTACAGACCGGGGAGATCCGGTTCTGATGAACAAATATGTATATGACAGCGATGTAGCTATTTTGATCGGTCACACCCAGGGCAACCCCTACGGCGGCTATTCCGGCGGCTACAAACACTGCGCTACCGGTATTACCCACTGGCGCTCCATTGCTTCCCATCATGTTCCGGAGGTTATGCACCGCAAAGACTTTACACCGGTCAGCGGCAAATCTCTGATGCGGACCAAGTTTGACGAAATCGGCATGCACATGGAAAAATGCATGGGCAAAAAGTTTTTCTGCTGCGATGCAGTGCTGGATACCAAGTCTCGTCAGATTGAGATTAACAGCGGCTATGCAAAGGTGATGCAGCCTCATTCCTGGATTACGGCAGACAAGCGGACATATGTGCCGTGGGCAGAGAAAAAGTACGATGTAATGATTTTTGGTATGCCTCAGTTCTTCCATTATGGAGAGGGCATGGGAACCAACCCCATTATGATGATGCAGGCTATTTCTGCTCAGGTTATCCGTCACAAACGGATTATGAGCGACAACTGCGTGATCATCTGCGCCTCTATCTGCAACGGCTACTTCCACGATGAGCTGTGGCCCTATACCAGAGAGATGTACGACATGTTCCAGAAAGACTACATGAACACTCTGCCGGATATGAACCGCTACGGCGAGCTGTTTGCTACGAACGAGGACTATATCCGCCAGTACCGCTTCGGCAATGCGTTCCATCCGTTCCACGGCTTCTCCATGATTTCCTGCGCTCATATTGCAGAGATGAACACCTCCGCAATCTATATCTGCGGCGCTCAGGCACCTGGATATGCAAGAGGCATGGGTATGAAGACCAGAGCCACCATTGAGGAGGCCTTAGCAGATGCCAAGAAGAAATATGTAGGACCTGACCCCAACATCCTGGCTCTGCCTCAGACCTTCAAATTAAGCGCCGTTCATCTGATGATGAAGGACGAAGTATACGAAGGAAAAGGCGCCGAAGACAGCCATTGCTGCCACCATCATATGTAAAAAAAGGAGTTCGCCCCGGCGTGAGAATCCGCCGGGGCGCTTTCTTTTTATATTGACTTTTTCAAAATTCAGTGCTATCTTATAAACATAAGGAAAAGTGATAAGAGCTATACTAATTATTAGAAAGACTGTTTAATAAGAGCGCATCTTGCTTATGAATGAACGGCCTTTTTTCGTTGCCTGAACATGGCGTCTGCTCTTTTTCCAGAAAAACGGCAAAGAAAGGTTGGTAGAACCCGTGCTTGAGAAAAAAACAAAAATCTATTGGCTGTTTATTCTGCCAGGCTGCATCTTCCTGGCAGTGTTCATGCTGATTCCCCTGTTTACTTTAATCATGCAGACTTTCTTCAATGAGGCAGGGAGCTTTTCTCTGACAGGTTATTTAAGCCTCTTGGAGAGCACATACTTTAAACAGGTATTTGAGCGGAGTATCCGGCTGAGCCTGATCAGTACCCTGGCCTGTGCAGTTTTAGGGTTCCCTACTGCCTACTATATTTCCAAATACTCCAAAAACAAGGGAATGTTAATGGCTCTGGCCGTATTCCCCATGTTTACCAGCCCGGTTATCCGTTCCTTTAGCTGGATGGTTATCCTGGGCAA
The DNA here is from genome assembly GCA_951800645.1 of uncultured Eubacteriales bacterium. Classification (GTDB taxonomy): domain Bacteria; phylum Bacillota; class Clostridia; order Lachnospirales; family Lachnospiraceae; genus Brotaphodocola. Next base: position 65,896 of record CATOIK010000008.1, read on the forward strand.
GAAAGGCTTTGTCAACAAGCTCCTGGTAGATATTGGTCTGGTAGACAAGCCGTTAAGCCTTCTCTACAATGAGTTTTCCATGGTGGTTGGTTTTATCCAGCTATTCCTTCCTCTGATGATTCTGTCCTTGATCGGCATCATGGACAACATTTCCGAGGATCTGAACCTGGCAGCAGGAAACCTGGGCGCTTCCAAAGCAAAGACCTTCCGCTATGTAGTCCTTCCTTTAAGTATTCCCGGTCTGGTAACCGGAAGCGTGCTGGTGTTTACTGGCTGCCTGACAGCCTACACCACCCCTCAGTTGTTAGGCGGAACCGACACCAGGGTGCTGGCTACCATGATTTATCAGCAGGCCATGTCTTTGGGAGACTGGACGCAGGCGTCGGTGGTGGCAGTGATTATGATCGTGGTGACTATGCTGGTTTCCAGCGGCATCAACGCTGTCAGCAGAAAATTAAACCCCACCCTGTAAGGACAGAATAAACATTGGAAGAGAGAAGATAAAGGAGAATACTATGGCACTGTTAGAATTGCAGAAAATTACTGCAGGATATGACAATAATGTAATTTTAAAGGATCTGGACTTTCAGGTGGAGAAGGGGGAGCTGGTTTCCCTGTTAGGCTCCAGCGGCTGCGGCAAGACCACCACCCTGCGGCTGATCGCAGGCTTTTCCTCCCCTATGGACGGAAAGTTTATCTTCAATGGTCAGGATTATACCAGGGTTCCCTTAAATAAGCGGAACTTCGGCTTTGTGTTCCAGAGCTATGCCCTGTTCCCCCACATGACTGTTTTTGACAATGTGGCTTTCGGCTTAAAGATGCGGAAACTGCCTCAGGACCAGATTAAAAAAGAAGTAATGGAGATGCTGGAGACTGTAGACTTAAAGGGTTTTGAGAACCGGTTTCCCAAGGAGATGTCCGGCGGTCAGCGTCAGCGGGTAGCGCTGGCAAGAGCTTTGGTCATCAAACCGGATCTGCTGCTTTTGGACGAGCCTTTAAGTAACCTGGACGCCAAGCTGCGGGTAAAGATGCGTGTTGAGATTCGCCGTCTGCAGCAGAAGTTCGGCTTTACTGCCATCTATGTTACCCACGACCAGGAGGAGTGCTTTGCTATTTCTGATAAGGTAGCTATTATGAACCATGGCGTCATTGAGCAGATGGATACTCCTTCCGCTATTTACAATCATCCAAAGACTGAGTTTATTGCCCACTTTGTAGGCTTTGAGAATTTCCTGGATTTGAAAAAGAGTGAGACAGCAGGAGAGTATGTAGCTGTAGACGGTTCTAAGATTACCGTGGCAGAGCCGAAAGAGGGAGATTCGTTCCGCGCCTGCATCCGTCCGGAGGACATCCAGATTATTCCGGAAGGCAGCCAGGGCGTAAACCCCATCCAGGGAGAAATTGCAGTAAGTACCTTCCTTGGAAAGCGCCACCAGTACAATGTGCGGACAGCCGTTGGGGAGCTGGAGGTCAGTGCAGACCAGGAAAGTGTTTACCAGGTGGGAGATAAGGTTACCTTATCTCTGGCACCTAATAAAATTATTTTGCTGTAATGCAAAGGAGAGAAGATTATGAAGAAAAAATTACTGAGCGTTGTGCTGACTGCTGCTATGGCAGCATCTTTAACTGCATGCGGCGGTTCTGAGCCGGCAGAGACTACGGCTGCTGAAACCACTGCCGCCGAGGCTGCAGGCGAAGCAGAGGAATCTGGTGCTGAGAGCGGCGAGGCTGCTTCTCTGGGTAACTTTGAGGGCCAGGAGCTGAGCGTTTCCACCTTTTCTTTCAACGCAGAGCTGCTTCAGAAGAATGTCTATGACCCCTTCATGGAAGCAACCGGCTGCAAGCTGATTGTAGAAGGCGGCAAGAACGCAGAGCGTGTTACCAAGATTAAAGAGACTCCGGAAAATTATGATGTAGTTATTATCGGCGATGCATTCGTAGCAGACCTGGCTGACGCCGGTGTGCTGGAAGAAACGGACTACAGCGGTCTGAGCAATATGGAAGCATTGTACGACAATGCAAAAGCTCCCTTCGGCGAGCAGTACGGCCCGGCCTACACCTTCAACCGTCTGGGTATCGTATATGACAAGTCTTACTGCCCCATTGAGATTACTTCCTGGGCTGATTTGTGGAATCCGGAGTTAGAGGGCGCTATCGCCATTCCGGACATTACTACCACTTCCGGCCCCCTGTTCTACTATGCAACTGCACAGATGGAGGGCCTGACTCCCGGTGAGGACGACGACGCAATCTTTGCAAAGCTGGCTGAGTTAAAGCCCAATGTAATGAAGACCTATACCAGCGCAAATGATACCATCACCATGTTAAATCAGGGTGAGATTTCTGTTGCAGTTCTGTTAGACTTTTCCTACACTGCAGCAAAGTCCGCTTCTGAGGATTATGTTTGGGTAGACCCGGCTGAGGGAAGCTGGAGCGGCTACAACACCTTAAACATCATAAAGGGCTGTGAGAATATGGAGCTGGCTAAGGCGTTTATTGACTTCTACTTATCCAAGGAAGTACAGCTGGCAGAGGCATTAGACGGCGTAGATTCTCCGGTTCGCATGGATGTAGAGCTGACCCCGGAGCAGTCTGCTAACTTCACCTACGGCAAAGAGATGATTGACAGCCTGTTAATTCCGGACTGGAACGCCATTAACCAGAACAAGGCTGGCTGGACTGCAAAATGGAATGAATTATTCTCTGTTCAGTAAGCCATAAGATTTTACGAATTTTCCCTGCAAAGGAGCTACTCATGAAAAAGAGCAAATCCCTGTTTTTTGTCACATTGCTGGTTTATATTTTCCTGATTGGGCCATTGTTAGTTATTATGGCGGCATCCTTCAGCGATACTACTTATCTGACATTTCCAGGCAAGGGCTTTACCCTGCGCTGGTATGAGCAGATTCTGAAGGTAAAAACCTTTGGAAGCGCAGCCAGGTACAGTATTATTATTGCATTTGCGGCCACCTTCCTGGCTCTGGTGCTGGGACTTCCGGCTGCCTATGCATTGAACCGCTACCGGTTTAAGGGCAAGGAGTTTATTAAAGGCCTGTTCCTTTCTCCGGTGCTGATTCCGGTTATCGTACTGGGCTTTGTAATGCTGCGCTATGTAACCAACCGGTTTAAACTGCCGGCTCTGCCCAGCCTGTTGATCGGCCATACCATCCTGTCTATCCCTTATGTGATGCGGGTGATAACCTCCAGTCTGGCAAACTTTGACTTCTCCATGGAGGAGGCGGCCAAGATATTAGGTGCAAGCAACGGATATACCTTTTTCCATATCCTGCTGCCTAACATCAAATCCGGCATTGTGTCAGCCTGTATTATGGCGATTATCAACTCCTTCAACAATGTTTCCCTGTCTGCCTTCTTAACCAGCGCAGGCGTGACGGTGCTGCCCATTGAGATGATGGCGTATGTAGAGTATCATTTTGACCCCACCATTGCAGCCCTGGCGTCTCTGCTGATGGTAATTACCTTAGGCGTAATGCTGATCATAGAGAAGACCCTGGGACTAAAAAGTGTGGTATAATAACGAGGAAAGTGTCTGTCGTGCTTGCACGAACAGACATTTGACGAGAAAACCATCGAGACGATAGTGGAGATGGTATAATAACGAGGAAAGTGTCTGTCGTGCTTGCACGAACAGACCCAGAAATTAAGGGAATAGGGATTTTGCTGAGTGCTGTGGAAATAAAAATTTGACATTGTAAGAATGAAAGAGGCCGTTGGCTTACCGGAGAAATTCGGATAGCCAGCGGCCTTTCTAATGTTTCTGCTTTAAAATACAAGCCCTTAACCAGCCGGAAGAAGCTAGAAAGAGAATTGCTCCAATAAACCAGAGTCCGGGAATACCTAAGTGTTTTACAGCCAGGCCGGATAAGAAAGATCCCCATAGCCCTCCCAGTTGAAACATAAAGCTTTGAAGGCTGAGAATTGTAGCATACAGGGCGGAGGGGGCCTCCTGGTTGATGGAGACAGTCAGCGCTATGTCGCCGATACCGACAAAGAAATAGAGGAGCAGATACAGGATAAAAAACAGTGCCGGATGTTCGGTAAGGCTTAAAACTATGAGACAAAGGCCGGTAAGCAGATAGGCTGCAGGGAAGATATGTTCTGGAGTATTTCGCTTTAAAAGCGGCTCAGCCGCAGCAGCCCCCAGAATAGATACTCCAAAATAGCAAAATCCTAAAAGCCCCAGAAGCCACAGCAGAGAATCCTGTCCTAAAAGTTCGGAAAGACGGGGCTGCCAGTAAGTTTCAATCATTGAAATAAAAATGCCCATAAGACTGACGGCTGCAAAGAAAGGAAGCAGGGCTTTTGCAGAAGTCAGATTCGGAATAGAACAGTGTCTTGAAGCCTTTACTTCTGATTTTGCTGATATTTCTTTTGTAAAGATAACTGCTGTGAAAAAAGCAGCAATCGTCAGGAACAGGGCGGTAAGGATGGTAAGAAACAGGCTGGAGTTTTGAAAACCGGTTTGAAGTCCAATCTGGTAGAGAAGGCCGCCTGCCAGAGAACCCAGCGCCAGTCCGGCAGCCCGGACTGTGCCAATCCGGGCAGTGATCCAGGCCAGATGGTCTTTCCCATAAACAGCCAGAACTGCATCCATGGTCAAGGCGTCCAGGCTGCCGCTGGACGCAGCCCTGGCAATGCCGTAGAGAGCCATAGCTATCATGGCAGCAGCAGGTGTCTGGCTGATAAGCAGAAGTCCCAGCCCAGCCAGATAGAAAACCTGAGCAATTAAAAATATCCGTTTTCGCCCAATCCAGTCTGATAAGATGCCGCCGGGCAGTTCAAATATCAGAATTGCAATGGAACAGGCTGCCAGTCCTGCCGGAAGGGTGGACAGGGTTAGCCCCTTGTTTAGCAGAATCAGACTAAGGATTGGAATGAGGATACCTCTGGCTGCAGATTCCAGGGCAATGGGAAGAAGACCTGCGCCAGGCTTTGGGGCTGTCATGGATTTTCCTCCGGCACATGAGCTACCAGAGCAAGTTCAAAAGGAATTGTATCCGGTCCCGGATTCTGGTGCGTTTCCAGAAAGGTCTGTATGGATTGCATAAACTGTACGGTTTCTTCCCTGGAAGCGTACCAGACTCCGAAAGATACATCGGAACCGGATTTCTCATTGGCGTCTGCCTTTTGAGGTAATGTATGTTCCAGATAATGTTCTAAAACCTGCTGTACACCGTAGCGAAGCAAGGTGCTCTGCAAGGCTTTAGTGTCTGGTTCTGTCTGGCTCAAAGAGACGGTTATATCTGCAGCTTGATAAAATTTGGCTGTAAAACCGTGAATTAACTCTGTCCGGGCAAGTGTTACAACCCCAATCTGTTCCAAAGCAGCCAGATGGTGTCCGGCGCTGGAAGGGGCGATGGATAAAAGGTCAGCCAGTTGTTTTGCAGTCATTCCTTCTGGATGCAGCTTTAAGGCACGCAGAATTTTTTGGCGAAGAGGATGCATATAGGTGCGCAGTTCCTTTTCCGTTATCAGATATAAAATAGGAGCAGAGGTTTTGGATGTATCTGGCTTGCTCATGGATGGTCTCCTTTTACAAAATATTTCTACATAACAGAAATTGTTATGATGAGAGTATAACATAACAATGATTGTTATGTAAAGAGTTTTATATAGTTCAGGATATTTAAAATATTTTTTCTGAAGGGGGCTTATACAGAATGCAACTGTTGCAGAATTTGCAGCAGTTCAAGCAAAAGGAAGCCGTCATGTGTCAAGAAACGCAGAGTATCAGGACGCTGGAGGCATTGGAACAGGCAGTTAAAGGGCATATTCCAGAAACGCCTCCAGCGCCCGGCTGGTATTTCCGGTGTGGTGTACAAATCCAATCGTCCGCTTCTGAATGGGGGCAGGCAGCGGGATTTCCACCAGGCGTCCGGCTTCTAAATCTTCTTTCACAAATTCCCGGATTACGCAGCCAATTCCCAGGCCAATCCGGGCAAACTCGATTAAGAGATCCATAGTGGTAACTTCCAGGAAATTGTTGACGGTAATCTGATTTTCCGCCATATACTCGTCAATGTAGCGCCGGGTGGCGTTGTGTTTGTCAAGCAGCATAATGTTTCCGCTCTGGAACAAATCCGCCCCATCCCCTTCCCGCAGCTTTAAATTGGCAAGATAGCTGGGAGTAGCTACAAAAATATCCTGAATGTCTGTAACCGGCAGAAAAACCAGGTTTCGCTGGTTTTTAGGCTCTGCCACCAGCCCTAATTCAATTCGCTGCTGGTTCAGCATATCCATGGTATGGGAGGAGGACTGGCTTTCAATGGTAATCTTAATATGGGGATATTTTTCAATAAACCCCTTCAGGTAATCCAACAGAATAAAACGGCACAGGGTATTGCTGACGCCGATACGGATGTGGCCCAAATGGAACTGGCGTATGCGCTTTAATTCCTGCTCTCCGGCAAAAAGCTGTTCAAAAGCAGCCTTTGTATGCTGAAATAAAACCTGTCCTTCCTCTGTTAGCTGGACGCCCCGGGAATTCCGGGTAAAAAGAGTGGTGTTTAAACTGTCCTCCAGTTTGCTGATGGACTTGGAAATAGCCGGCTGGCTGATATACAATTCCTTGGCGGCCCGGGAAATATTGCCTGCTGCAGCCACTGCATAAAAAATGCGGTACTGGGATAAATTCTGATCCATACATAACCCCCTGTTATAATACCTATGAGCATTATCTATTGCCATTATATCAGCAGAAATGCTATAATACAATCAGTTCGCAAAAATTTGTACAGGAGGTCTTTATGTCAGGTAAAATTTTTAAATTTCACAATGATTTAGATACAGATCAGATTATTGCGTCTCAGTACTTATTGCTTTCCAATTTAGAGGAAATGAAAGGCCATGCTTTTGAATCTTTAGATCCGGAGTTTCCCCAGAAGGTAAAACCGGGAGATTATGTAGTGGGAGGAGAAAATTTCGGCTGCGGCTCGTCCAGAGAACAGGCGCCAGGGGTCTTAAAAGCCCTGGGGGTGGAGGCTGTGGTTGCCAAATCCTTTGCCCGGATTTTCTATCGGAACGCTATCAATATCGGCCTGCCGGTTATCGTCTGCAAGGAACTGCCGGATGATGTGGAAACCGGAGATGAGATGGAGCTTAATATGATGGAAGGCGTGGTCAGGGCCAAAGGAAACACCTACTCCTGTACCAAGCTGCCGCCTTATATGCAGCAGATCTTAAATCAGGGCGGCCTGATTGCATCACTGAATAAGGAGGAGGCCTAAGACTATGGGAATGACCATTGCAGAAAAAATCATAGCTTTAGCAGCCGGAGTGCCGGCGGTAAAGGCAGGAGACATCCATACCGTCACTTTAGACCGGATGATGAGCAACGATGGAACCACTCACCTGACAGTGGATATGTACCGCAATAAGTTGAACCATCCCCGCATTGCAGATCCCCAGAAGATGGTGTTTATCGTAGATCATAATGTGCCTTCTGACAGTCCTAAAACTGCTGCTTCTCAGAAAAAAATGAGGGATTTTGCCAGAGAGAACGGCATTGATTTCTGGGAGGGAAAGGGAGTCTGCCATCAGATTATGATGGAAAACTATGTGTGTCCGGGAGAGCTGATTTTTGGGGCGGACAGCCATACCTGCACCTACGGCGCACTGGGGGCCTTCGGCACTGGCGTAGGCTGTACGGACCTGCTTTACGGTATGGTTACCGGCACTTCCTGGGTACTGGTTCCGGAGACAGTAAAGTTTAATCTGACCGGAAAGCTGCCGGAGGGGGTCTATCCCCGTGATCTGATGCTGAGCATCATCGGACAGATTGGGGCCAACGGCGTCAACTATCAGGTAATGGAATTTACAGGCGATGGAGCAAAGACCTTAAGCGTCAATGACCGGATGGTGCTCTGCAACCTGGCAGTAGAGGCAGGGGCAAAAACCGCCATCTTTGAGGCGGATGAGATTGCCCTGGAGTATTTAGCAGCAAGAGGCCGTAAGCCGAAAGCTGTATTTAAGAGCGATGAGGACGCTGTTTACCAGCGGGAATACACCTTTGATCTATCCAGGATTCAGCCGGTGGCTGCCCGTCCGGATTTTGTGGACGATGTAGTTCCTGTCAAAGAAGTCTGCGGCGTCCGCATTGACGAGGCGTTTTTAGGCTCCTGCAGCAATGGCCGTATTGACGATCTGCGGGTAGGAGCGGCTATTGTAAAAGGGAAAAAGGTGGCAGACCATGTACGGTTTTTAGTGGTTCCGGCCAGCCAGGAGGTCTATCTGCAGGCCCTGGATGAGGGCCTTATTTCCATCTTTATGGAGAGCGGCGCTATTGTTATGAATCCCAACTGCAGCGTCTGCTGGGGCAGCTGCCAGGGCGTCATTGGAGAAAACGAAGTGTTGATCAGTACGGGAACCCGCAATTTTAAGGGGCGGGCCGGACATCCCAGCTCCAGAGTATACTTAGGCTCTGCAGCTACGGTAGCTGCCTCCGCTGTCAAAGGTGAGATTTGTACTGCAGAAATGTTGTAAAAAGAGGTATCCTGGAAATTTTTGATCACAAAGAAAGGCAGAAATACAATACATGGAACAGTTTACTGGAAAGGTCTGGGTTCTGGGAGATGATATTGACACAGACATTATCATCCCTACCGAGTACCTGGCTTTGAAAACCATTGAAGATATGAAGCAATACGGATTTTCTCCCCTGCGGCCGGAGCTGGCAGCCCAGATCCAGCCGGGAGACATCATTGTGGCAGGAAAAAATTTCGGCTGCGGCTCATCCAGAGAGCAGGCGCCGGAGGTAATTAAGGCGTTGGGCATCCGCTGCATCATTGCCGGATCCTTTGCGCGGATTTTTTTCCGCAACTCCATCAACAACGGTCTGCTGCTGATTGAGCAGAACGATCTTCACGACTATGTGCAGGAAGGGGATACGGTCACTGTAACGGTCAACCAGGATGTGGATCATAACGGACAGAAATTCCCCATTGCCTCCCTGCCGGAGAATCTGGTGGAGATTATCAATGCCGGCGGTCTGGTAAAAGCCATGCGGCGGCGGAACGGATTAGCGGAGTAGGGGGGAGAAGACCATGGGACAGACAATTATTGAAAAAATCATTTCCCACAATATCGGAGCAGAGTCTGTAAAGCCAGGGGACATTGTAACCGTTCAGGTGGACCGGGTTATGTTAGACGATATTATGATTCCCTTTATTGTGGCAAAATTTGAAGAAATGGGATTTCCTCAGGTGTGGGATGCGGACAAAGTGGTGCTGATTTACGACCACCTGGTTCCGGCCAGCCAGCAGGACGATACCCGCCATTATAAGATTGGAGATGCTTTTGCAGAGAAATACGGCATTCAGAACCTTCACCGCAGTGACGGCATCTGTCACCAGCTAATGACGGAAGCTGGTTATGTAAAGCCGGGAGATGCAGTGTTTGGGACAGACAGCCATACCACCACCTACGGCTGCGTGGGAGCTTTTTCCACTGGTATCGGTTACACGGAAATGGCTGCCATTTTAGGGACGGGAACCTTGTGGGTAAAGGTGCCGGAAACCATTCGGGTGCAGATTGACGGCAAGCTGCCGGAGGGAGTCATGTCCAAGGATGTGATTCTGCGGTTGATTGGAGATTTAGGAGCCGACGGCGCCACCTACCGCTGTCTGGAGTTTACCGGAAGCGCCGTAGAGCAGATGACTGTATCCAGCCGTATGACTATGGCCAATATGGCTATTGAAGCAGGAGCGAAGTGTGCCGTCTTTACCCCGGATGAAAAGACAGCAGAGTATTGCGGCATTCAGCTGGATGATTTCCAGAAAAGCCTGACAGGGGATTCGGATGCAGTTTATGCTCAGACCCTGATTTACCAGGCAGAGGATTTTGAGCCGGTTATGGCATGTCCTTCACAGGTGGATAAAATCCGCAGTGTGAAAGAACTGGAAGGAACTATCATTGATCAGGTGTTTATCGGTTCCTGCACGAATGGGCGGTTGGAGGATTTAAAAGTAGCTGCAGATGTGTTAAAAGGGAAAAAAGTGGCAGATTTTGTGAAGCTGATCGTGACCCCGGCCAGCAGAAAGGTGTATGAGGAAGCGGCGGCTCAGGGCATTTTAAAGACTCTGGCAGAAGCAGGAGCCATAATTACCCATCCGGGCTGTGGTCTTTGCTGCGGCCGTACCGGCGGCATTTTAAGCGACGGAGAACGGGTGGTAGCTACCAACAACCGGAATTTCCTTGGCCGTATGGGGACTTCTAAGGTGGAGATTTATCTGGCTTCTCCGGCTACGGCAGCGGCCTGTGCTGCGGCAGGAAGGATTGTCTCTGCCGGGCAGGAGGCGTAAGCCATGAAAGGGCAAAAACCAGAGAAAACCAATGTGATGCGGCTTTTGGATGCAGCCGGGATTTCCTATCGCAGCCAGGGGTATGAGGTGGATGAAAACGATCTGTCCGGCATCCATGTGGCGGCCCAGTTGGGGCAGGAGCCGGACAGCGTGTTTAAAACCCTGGTACTGAAAGGAGAAAAGAGCGGATATATGGTCTGCTGCATTCCGGTGTCAGAGGAACTGGATTTAAAGAAGGCAGCAAGGGCAGCAGGAGATAAAAAGGTGGAAATGCTTCCCATGAAAGAACTGCTTCCTGTTACCGGCTATATCCGGGGCGGCTGTTCTCCCATCGGCATGAAGAAACGCTTTCCTACTTATATAGAAGAAACGGCAGTTTTGTTTGATGAGATTGCAGTCAGTGCCGGAGTCCGGGGCCTTCAGATTATCTTAAATCCAGAGGATTTGAGGCGGTATATTGAGGCGGAATTTGTCAGTTTGATATAAACAAAACAATGAAAGTTTGGCAGAAAAAGGGTGTTGACACGGTTCGACACCCTTTTTACACTGTGAAAATTAACAATTTTGTAACAATTCTGAAAAATAATAAAAACAAAAATACACAATAATTGAGCGAAAATGGGAGCAGAAATTATGCATTTTATAAAAACCTGATTTTCTCTAAAACAGGCAGGATGTTATTTGTGCCGAAAATACGAAAACCTTATTGACATTTTTTGAGTTCCCCCACTATAATGGCTGATGTCACCACAAAACAGGCAATTTTTGGACTTAAATCCCACTTTTGTCGAAATATGGCGGGATTTTTGGGAATTGCTTATTTTGCTTTATGAGAAGACGAGAAAGGGGTTATTGTATGAATCCATTCAGTTCTTTTCTTCAGTCATTTTGCCGGCTCATCCGGCCCATGACGGTTCCGGTCTGCGCAGCCTTTAAGCGGATTTCCCACATTTCGGCTGTGTTTACACTGGGAACAGTTATTGTGGCAGTGATGACCTTTGCTTCTGCAGAATTTGCAGGCGGCAGAAATGCCATGACTGCATATGCAGAAACGCCGGGGCAGGACGAGCTTTCCGGCAGGGCAAAAAGGGCGGAAGAGACGGCGCTGCTTACGGAAGCGAAGATACAATTACAACTTACCGGTGCGGGAAGTTTAAAAAACGGACAGCTTTTGCTGGGAAACACTTTGGCAAAAAATGTACATAAGGATAGAGAGATTCGTCAGGAACAGAAAGCTGCAGTAGAAAAAAACCGGGAGACTACCCAGCTCATTATGAAAGAGCGGGAGCGGATTGCAGCAGAAGAAGCAGCCAGAAAGGCCGAGGAGGAAGCAAGACGGGCAGCAGCCAAAATCAGTTATACTGACAGCGATTACAATGTACTTCTTCGGATTGTAGAGGCAGAGGCCGGAATCTGTGATATGAAGGGCCGGATTCTGGTAGCTAATGTGATCATGAACCGGGTGCGAAGCAAGGAATTCCCCAACAATATTACGGATGTGGTTTATCAGAAAAATCAGTTTTCACCAGTGCTTGACGGAAGGCTGAAAAGTGTGAAGGTAACGGACGCTACGGTGGAAGCGGTAAACCGGGCGTTGGCCGGAGAGGATTATTCCCAGGGCGCCTTGTTTTTTATGAACCGCCGTCGGTCCCAGTCTAAAAATGTCAGTTGGTTTGACGGACAGCTTACCTATCTGTTCCATCACGACCGGCATGAATTTTTCCGGTAATCAGGGAAAAGCATGGAACGAGGGAATCATCAATTCCGTAATTTATGCCCTGAATTCCTACGGAATCCAGGTGGAGGACCGGAAACCGCTGGAAAGGTTTATCGGGCCGCCTTTAGCAGATAGCTTTATGAACTATTATGGGTTTGATGAAGCACAGGCCAGGGAGGCAGTAAGCCGATACCGGGAGTATTTTTCCTTTCTGGGCGGCGCCACCATGGACGGAACGCGGGCCAGAAAAGCGGATGTAATAAAGTATGTGCTTGAGACCACCGGTTTAACCAATAACTTAGACCAGATAACCATGGTAGGAGACCGGAAGGACGATATTCTGGGCGCAAAGGCCAACGGCATCCGTTCCATTGGAGTTCTTTACGGCTTCGGAAGCAGAAAAGAATTAGAGGCTGCAGGGGCAGAAAAAATTGCAGAAACAGTAGAAAGTATAATCGAGCAGGCGGACTAAACCGTCTGCTCGAATTGGTTATTGTGATAATTTAATTTAGATCTTACAGGTTTTTCCCGTATTTCTCCTCGCAGTACATGCACCGGTAGGTCTCGGTAGTTTCGTCAGTGAGCTGGAAAATGTGGGGCAGCTCCTGTTCAATGGATGTGATGCACCGGGGATTTTTGCAGCGAATCACATTGGTGATCTTCTTGGGCAGTTTCAGACGCTTTTTCTCGGAGATAACGCCGCCCTGGATAATGTTCACAGTGATGTTGTGGTCAATGTAGCCCAGCACATCCAGATCCAGGTTGTCAATGGCGCCGTCCACTTTGATGATGTCCTTGCGGCCCATCTTGTTGCTGCGGGCGTTTTTGATGATGGCTACCTGGCAGTCCAGCTTGTCCAGGCCTAAGTGATAGTAGATGTCCAGGCTTTTGCCGGACTGAATGTGGTCCAGAACCACACCTTCCTGTAATCCGCTGATGTTTAACATGGTTTCTCCACCTCCAGTAAAGTCATAATAAGGGCCATGCGTACATACATGCCGTACTGAACCTGTTTGAAGTAAGCAGCTCTTGGGTCAGCGTCCACTTCTGTGGAAATTTCGTTGACACGAGGAAGGGGATGCAGTACAAACATGTTTTCCTTGGCCAGTTTCATGGTTTCTTTGTCCAGGATGTAACGGTCTTTTAAGCGGATGTAATCTTCTTCGTTGAAGAAACGCTCTTTCTGGACGCGGGTCATATAGAGGATGTCCAGATCCGGCATGGCATCATTTAAGCTGCTGACTTCTTTGAATTCAATGTTGTGGGCAGTCAGCACATCCTCGCGGATATAGCTGGGGATCCGCAGCTCGTCCGGTGCGATCAGTACAAATTTTACGCCAGGGTAGCGAACCATAGCCTCAATGAGAGAGTGAACGGTACGACCAAATTTTAAATCTCCGCAGAGACCGATGGTCATGTTGTCCAGACGGCCGGTCAGGGAGTAGATAGTCAGAAGGTCCGTCAGGGTCTGGGTGGGATGCTGATGACCGCCGTCTCCTGCATTGATAACCGGAATCTGGGAAGCCATGGAAGCGACCAGAGCAGAACCTTCCTTGGGATGCCGCATGGCGGCGATGTCTGCGTAGCAGGATACGGTGCGGATCGTGTCGGCCACACTTTCGCCCTTTGCGGCAGAGCTGGAATTAGCCGAAGAAAAACCAAGTACGCGGCCACCTAAATGCAACATAGCAGATTCAAAACTAAGGCGGGTTCTGGTACTTGGCTCGTAAAATAATGTAGCTAATATTTTGTCGTCACAAACATGCGCGTATTTGGGAAGATTATGTTCAATATCAGATGCCAGCGACAGAAGCTGATCAATTTCTTCTACTGAAAAATCCAAAGGGTTTAACATGTGTCTCATAGGTCCTCTCCTTTTCTCATTTAATCTGAAAGTATTATATCTGATTCTGTCAAAGATTGCCACCCCTTTTTTGATAAAAAACAAGTTTTTTAAATTGTAAAAAAAGTTTAAAGAAGTTTAAGAAAAATGATGTGCACGAAAGGCCCATCTTGGTGTATACTGGGAAGCAGGCAGAGGGAGGAATCATGGAGAAAGAAAAAACACCCATTATTCAGGTGAAAGATTTATATAAAATATATCGGGTGGGATCCAACAAGGTGTACGCATTAAACGGTGTGGATTTTACTATGTATAAAGGAGAATTCTGCGCCATTGTAGGCCCTTCCGGATCGGGAAAATCCACCCTTTTGAATATGCTGGCCGGGCTGGAGAAGCCTTCCAGGGGAGAGATTGTCATTGCCGGGAAACACATGGAGAGGATGAACGAGAATCAGCTGGTTGGATTCAGACGGGACAATGTAGGGTTTATTTTTCAGTCCTACAACCTGCTTCAAACCTTAAATGCCGTGGAAAATGTGGCTCTGCCTCTTTCCTTCCGGGGTATACCAAAGCGCATTCGGAATAAAAAGGCGGCAAAATACTTAAAGCTGGTGGGCCTGGAAAAGCAGATGAAGCACATGGCAAACGCCATGTCCGGCGGACAGCAGCAGCGGGTGGGCATTGCCAGGGCCCTGGTGGTAGACCCTAAAATCATCTTTGCAGACGAGCCTACGGGAAACCTGGATTCCAAGACAACCAAAGAGGTGCTGAATCTGATGCGCCGGATTGTGCGGGAGCAGAACCAGACCCTGGTTATGGTTACGCATGACAACTACATAGCCGGATTTGCAGACCGGCAGTTTCACATTGTGGACGGAAAGATTTTTAAGATTGAAGAAGGCTGCCGGGCAGATTTAGCGGAAGTAGCGGATTCTGCAGAGCTTATCAGAGAAATCGGACCGGATGAGGCCCAGACAGAAAATGAAAAAGAGAAACAGCCGGAATCGAAAGATGAAGGAAATGGGAAATAGATGGAGGAAGACAAAATGAAAAAGTTAAAGCGTCTGACAGCGCTTTTGATGGCAGTGGTAATGATGGCTGCAGCAGTACCGGTTCCGGCATTGGCAGCCGGCGACATTGAGCTGTATACAGACAAAATAGCCAGAGGCAAAACCGGAAAGACCATGAGTGTTTCCTTTACGATCCGGAATAACACAAACCAGGATCTGAAAGATATAGAGGTAGCATTTGATGTCAGCGGTGCGGATGACATTATTGATGAAGAAGATAGGGCATTTGGCTATTCCTTTCCTTTTGAAATAACCAGCAACCTTCCTACGAGCGACAACCCAAAAAATGTGGGCAGTCTGGCAAAGGGGAAAGAAAAGACCGTATCACTGTCAGGAACAGTCCGCAGAGATTTAAAGGAAGGGTACTATAAAGTTCCGGTGGCTGTAGTAAGGGTTAATGATGATGGGAGATGGGAACCTATAGACATTACCGTCTGGATCTCCCCCTCCACCGGTACAAATTCAGAGGACGATGACGAGACCAAAACCTATGACTTTGTCCTGGGTGAGGGCCAGAGTACACCGGACGGCACCTATCCT
This sequence comes from uncultured Eubacteriales bacterium, assembly GCA_951800645.1. Classification (GTDB taxonomy): domain Bacteria; phylum Bacillota; class Clostridia; order Lachnospirales; family Lachnospiraceae; genus Brotaphodocola. The sequence goes on from CATOIK010000008.1 coordinate 81,385, forward strand.
CATGTGATGAATTTCTCCGTTAATTTAAGAAACAACAGCCCGGCTACGGTTTACAATGTAAAGGCCAGCCTGGTGCTGGATTCAGACAGCGCCAAGTTCCCCTTTGAGATCAACGATGCCAATTACGACCGGATGTTTGAGAAGATTGCGGTGAATGAGACCGTTTCCCTGGATTACAGCTTTGCCATCCGGGAAGATACCTATACCGGTTATTATCCCATTGGCATGAAGATTTACTATTCCAACAGCTCCACAGGAAACGAGCTGACTACCTGCGAGACCTCTTTCTTTGTGCGGATTCATAATAAGGAAAAGGAAGATAAGTTTGATGAGTTTAACGAGCATGACCGGACCAAGGCCCGTCTGATTATTGACGGCTTTACCACCAATCCGGAGACCATCATTGCAGGAGAACCCTTTGAGCTGATCTTAAGCGTGAAAAATGCTTCCAGCAGTGTGTCTGCATCGGACATTTTAATGACAGTAGAATCTGAAAAGGCAAATGAAAGCCCGGTATTTTCTACAGAGGCAGGCTCATCCTCTGTGTCCATCAGCTCTCTGGGGGCCGGACAGTCTCAGGAGGCCAGACTGAAACTGATTTCCAGGGCAGGAATTGACCAGCGGTCCTATGGCCTGACTTTTAAGGCCAAGTTTGACAGCCCGGAGTTTAAAAATGCAGAGGAAACCTTATCGATTTCAATCCCCATCAAGCAGATCCCCCGGCTGAACACCAGCAGCTTTGAGGTGATGCCGAACGCTATCAGCGTGGGAGAGGAATCCAATGTGATGTTTGGCATCAACAACACCGGAAAGGTCATCCTCTATAATGTAATAGTAAAATTAGAGGCAGATTCTATCCAGACCACGGAAACCTATGTGGGAAACATTGAACCGGGCAAAACCGGAAATGTGGACTGTATGGTGGCCGGAGCGGCGGCTACTGCAGATGACGGCAAGGTTAAGGTCATTATTTCCTACGAGGATGAAAACGGTGAAGTGTCTGAGGTGGAAAAGGAGCTGCAGCTTTTTGTGTCAGAACCTATGATTATGGATGATATGACGGCCGGAAATTTTGAGGATGTTCCTATGGAAGAACCTGGCTTTTTAGAGCGCTATCAGAATGTGCTTCTTCCGGTTTCCCTTGGGGCAGCGGCAGTGCTGAGCCTGATCTTAATCGGCATCGGCGTCCGCAGCCATAAACGGAAAAAGGAACAGGAAGCCTTTGAGGATGAGGAAGAATAACATGAAGTTTTCAGATTTGCTGGCTATGAGCCTGAACAATTTGAGACGAAGAAAGCTGAGGACCGTTTTGACAGTCCTCGGTGTTATCATCGGAACCGCCTCCATTGTGGTAATGATGTCCCTGGGAATCGGCTTAAATGAGATGCAGCGGGAGCTGATCAGCTCCTACGGCAGCCTGACTGCCATCCAGGTGCGAAGTGAAAGCTACTGGGGTGGCGCAAACAGTGATGAGGAGCCTTTATATCTGACGGAAGATACCATCAGCCAGATGAAGGGAATTGAGCATGTGGAAAGCGTCTACCCCCTTTTGGAGGTGCAGGCCATGATGATACAGGGCAAGTACAGCTCCAATGTGACGCTCACCGGCGCTCCTCAGGAGTATTTAGAGGAGATCCCGCTGGGTCAGGGGCAGATTCCGTCTCCTGCAGACAAGGAAATAACATTGATTTACGGCAACATGATTCGTCAGTGGTTCTCTGACGGAAAAGGTTTCAGCATGATGAGAGGCGAGGAGGATCTGCCGGATGTGGATCTGATGGGAAAGCCCATGTTTGTGATTTTTGATGTGGACGGATATTACCAGGCCATGTCCGGGGCGTCGGACGCCCCTAAAATGCCGAAAAAGTATGTGTTGAAGCCGGCTGGTGTTGTAGAAGGAGATATGGATGATTATAGCGACTATTCCTACGGCGTTTATGCCCGGCTGGATCTTTTAGAGTCCCAGTTAAAGCGGATCTTCAAGAAGAATCCCATTCCCGGACAGCCTACCAACAAAAAGGGAAAGCCCTATCCTTACTTTATTTACAGCACCTGTGTGGTAAATGTGGATGATATGGAAAATGTAAAGGCAGTGCAGGAGCAGTTAGTCAACATGGGGTATCAGGCTTACAGCAACGCCCAGTGGATGGAGCAGACAGAGAAACAGTCAAGCATCACCCAGGCAGTTCTGGGCGGCATCGGAGCAGTGTCTCTGTTTGTAGCGGCTATCGGTATTGCCAACACCATGATGATGTCCATTTATGAGCGGACTAAGGAGATCGGCATTATGAAGGTCCTGGGCTGCGACATGGGCGTTATCCGCAATATGTTCCTGATTGAATCCGGTTTTATCGGTTTTATCGGCGGCGTGACCGGCGTGCTGTTCAGCTACGGAGTTTCTCTTACCATGAATAAACTGCTGGCAATCGGCCAGGTTATGATGGGACGGGAGGGAGATATTTCCCGGATTCCCCCCTGGCTGGCCCTGACAGCTATCGGTTTTGCCGTTCTGGTAGGTATGGCAGCCGGCTTTTTCCCGGCAGTGCGGGCTATGAAGTTAAGTCCTCTGGCGGCTATTCGGAATCAGTAGCCAGGATAGGTGAAGTACACCAGAAAATACTTGCAATCTGCCTCATCTTCTATTATGATTAGAGTAATGACATGCAACTGGCGGAAGAAAAGTGGGGAACCACGAGGGAGCATGTTTGTAAGAAAATGCCGGCCGCCTGGGCGCCATTGTTTGTGGTACCCAGGCGGCTTTTGCTCTTTTTTAGACGACGGTTTGCGGTATCTCAGACAACGAAAGAGAGGAGATAAAGAAGATGAACAAAGTATCTTTGGAACAGGAACTGAAATCCAACGCTTATCCGGGCAGAGGAATCGTAATCGGAAAGACTCCGGATGGAACCAGGGCAGTAGCTGCCTACTTTATCATGGGCAGAAGCGAAAACAGCCGCAACCGGGTATTTGTAACCGAAGGGGAGGGCATCCGCACCCAGGCCTTTGATCCGTCCAAGCTGGTAGACCCCAGCCTGATCATCTACGCTCCTGTGCGGGTTCTGGGAAACAAGACCATTGTGACGAACGGAGACCAGACCGATACCATCTACGAGGGCATGGACAGGCAGCTAACCTTTGAGCAGTCCCTCCGCAGCCGGGAATTTGAGCCGGACGGCCCTAACTACACTCCCCGGATTTCCGGAATCATGCATATAGAAAACGGGGTATACAACTATGCCATGTCTATTTTAAAGAGCAACAATGGGGATCCGTCCTCCTGCAACCGCTATACCTTTGCTTACGAGAATCCGGCGGCTGGTGAGGGGCATTTCATTCACACCTACATGCACGATGGAAACCCGCTTCCCAGCTTTGAGGGGGAACCGAAGCTGGTGGAGATGATGGACGACATGGAAGCGTTCACCCAGATGCTGTGGAATAGCTTGAATGAGGAGAACAAGGTTTCCCTGTTTGTCCGTTATGTTGATCTTGAGACCGGCAAATATGAGACTAAGATCGTCAATAAGAACAAATAAATCCAGAGATTTTCCAGGAAAGGAGCTTTATTATGAACGAAATGGAATTAAAATATGGCTGTAACCCCAATCAGAAACCGGCCCGCATTTTTATGAAGGAAAACCAGGAGCTGCCCATCCAGGTTTTAAGCGGCAGACCTGGCTACATCAATCTGCTGGATGCCTTCAACGGCTGGCAGTTGGTGCGGGAGCTTAAGAAAGCCACCGGACTTCCGGCGGCTGCCTCCTTTAAGCATGTTTCTCCTGCCGGTGCGGCAGTGGGGCTTCCTCTGGATGAAACCCTGGCAAAAATCTACTGGGTAGATGATATGGGAGAACTGTCTCCCTTAGCCAGCGCCTACGCCAGAGCCAGAGGCGCAGACCGGATGTCTTCCTTTGGAGACTTTATCTCCCTGTCTGATGTCTGCGATGTGGACACGGCAAAGCTGATCAAGCGGGAAGTGTCCGATGGCGTCATTGCTCCCGGCTATGAGCCGGAGGCGCTGGAAATCTTAAAGGCCAAGAAAAACGGCAATTACTGTGTCATCCAGATTGACGAAAGCTATGAGCCGGAGCCTGTTGAGCGCAAGCAGGTGTTCGGCGTAGTATTTGAGCAGGGCAGAAACGATTTAGACATCAACAAGGAACTGCTTTCCAATGTAGTAACCGAAAACAAAGAGATTCCGGAACTGGCTAAGATTGACTTGATCATTTCTCTGATTACCTTAAAATACACCCAGTCCAACTCTGTCTGCTATGCCAAAGGCGGCCAGGCCATCGGCATCGGCGCAGGCCAGCAGTCCCGTGTGCACTGTACCAGACTGGCAGGCCAGAAGGCAGACAACTGGTATCTGCGCCAGGCTCCCCAGGTGCTTTCCCTGCAGTTTGTGGACGGCATCAAGCGTGCTGACCGGGACAATGCTATCGATGTTTACATCGGAGACGAGTATATGGATGTGCTGGCAGACGGCGCATGGGAAAAAATTTTCAAGGTAAAACCGCCTGTGTTTGCCAAGGAGGAAAAGCGGGCCTGGTTAGACGGCATGACCGAGGTGGCTTTAGGCTCCGACGCCTTCTTCCCCTTTGGCGACAATATTGAGCGGGCTTATAAGAGCGGCGTAAAGTACATTGCTCAGCCAGGCGGTTCTGTGCGGGATGACAATGTTATCGAGACCTGTAATAAGTACGGTATGGCAATGGCCTTTACCGGTATCCGCCTGTTCCACCACTAATTAGGAGGTGCCTATGAACCAGAATCCATTTAACAATCCCTTTGGGGGCGGCCCCATGGGAAACGGAGACCTTTTCGGGGAGCTTTTTGAGAAGATGAAAGAGACTCAGAAGGCATCCAAAGGGCAGAAGCCCAAAAAGGAACCTAAGGAAGGGCCGAAGGGGCCGGAGAAATTTGACTCTGACGGAAATCCGGTAAAGAAAAAGAAACGGATTGGCCGGATTGCAGGTGTTTTGGTCGGTTTGGTAGTAGTGGGATTTCTGGCTATGGACTGTTTTTATGTGCTGGATGAGGAAAACTATGGGGTTGTGACCACTTTAGGAAGCCCTGCGTCCCAGTCTCAGGCAGGTCTTCACTTTAAAATTCCGCTGATTCAGAATGTACGGTTTGTGTCCAAGGGAATTAAGGGCATGGCCATCGGCTACGACCAGCAGACCGGAGAGGCCAAAGAAGACGAATCCATTATGATTACCAAGGATTTTAACTTTGTAGACACAGATTTCTATCTGGAGTATATGGTGGATGATCCGGTCAAATACCTGTATGCGTCTGCAGAGCCGGAGGCCACCTTGAAAATGCTGGCTCAGTCCTATATCCGCGATACTGTTGGCATCCATAATGTAGATGATGTTATCACTACAGGAAAAGCGGAGATTCAGTCAGAAATCAAGGAACTGCTGACAAACCGGATGATTGCGGAGGATATAGGTCTTTCTGTGGTAAATATTTCGATTCAGGACGCTTTCCCGCCTACCACTGAGGTTATGAATGCCTTTAAAAATGTGGAAAACGCCAAGCAGGGTAAGGAGACGGCCATCAACAATGCCAACAAGGACCGGAATGAGAAGATTCCCCAGGCAGAGGCGGAGTGCGACCAGATTATTAAAAATGCAGAGGCAGACCGGGAAGCCCGTATCAACGAGGCAGAAGGCCAGGTGGCCCGGTTCAACCAGATGTACGCCGAGTATTCCAAGTATCCGCTGATTACCAAACAGCGTATGTTCTATGAGACCATGGAGGATGTGCTGCCGGGTATGAAGGTGTATATTATGGACGATGACGGAACCCAGAAGATGCTGCCCTTAGAACCTTTCAGCACTGCAGTGCAGGCAGGTGCGGCAGTCAGCCCAGGGACGCCTGGAGCCGGTCGGGCTGAGACCAGTCCGGCAGCCACGGAATCGGAAAAGGAGGCAGGATCATGAAGAAGACAGGAAAGTTACTCGGTGGTTTGATTGCAGTAGGCGCAGTGCTGATCCTGACTTCCTCTATGGTGATTACTTACCCGGATGAGTACAAGCTGATTCGCCAGTTCGGCGAGATTGTGCGGGTAGAGGAGCAGCCGGGAATCAGCTTTAAGATTCCCTTTATCCAGTCCAGCGATACCATCCCAAAGGCGCTGCAGATTTATGATATTCCAAAATCGGATGTGATAACAAAAGATAAAAAGAGCATGATTGCCGATGCTTTTGTTCTTTGGCGGATTTCGGATCCGGTTTTGTTTACCCGCCATTTAAACGGACAGGTGGCTCAGGCCCAGTCCCGCATTTCCGCATCCGTGTTTTCCTCTTTAAAATCGGTCATTTCCAATATGGATCAGACGGAAATTATTGAAAACCGGGACGGTAAGCTAGCTCTGGACATCAAGGCCAACATTGGAAATTCCCTGGATGGCTATGGGATCCAGGTGCTGGCAGTGGAGACCAAGTCTCTGGATATGCCGGATGACAACAAACAGTCGGTATATGAGCGGATGATTTCAGAGCGGAACAACATTGCAGCCTCCTACACGGCCCAGGGTAATTCTTCCGCTCAGAAGATTAAAAATGACACCACTAAGGAAGTGGAAGTTATGAAGTCCAGGGCCAGTGCAGACGCGGAGAAGATCCGGGCGGAAGGCGAGGCTCAGTACATGCATATTTTATCGGAGGCCTACAACGATGCCAGCAAGGCGGATTTCTACAATTTTGTCCGCTCTCTGGATGCGGCCAAGGCGTCCTTAAAAAACGGCGGAAACACCTTGATCTTAGATAAAGATTCCCCAATTACCCGGATTTTTTATGGGTATTAAATGAATGGTCAAAAGGAGATAGGAACTATGAGTTATCCGAAGAAAAATCAGGTATGGGTATTTGGCAGTGAGGTAGAAGGCAAACAGGCTTCCGAGGGCGTTGTGCGGAAAATCCTGGCTTACGGCGATGATCTGATGTGCGTGGAAAACCACTTTGAGACCGGAAGCATCGGCGCTGTGCATAGTCATCCCCACACCCAGATCACCTATGTGGTATCCGGCAAATTTGAGTTTACTGTTGGCGACAAGACTCAGGTAGTGACTGCAGGAGATACCCTTTACAAGCGGGACGCAGTGGTACACGGCTGCAAGTGCTTGGAGGCTGGCGTGCTGCTGGATATATTTACGCCGATGCGTCAGGATTTTGTGTAGGTTTCTAAAAGAATCATCTCCGGGGATCGTCCCTGGGGAACGAGGCAAGCCACCTGGGCATACACTTTTATTAAGTATGCTTTAAGGTGGCTTTCTTTGAATACATTTCCCAAACCGTTGACGCCTGCTGAGGAAAAAGTCTGTTTGAAACGCCTCCAGGACGGGGACCTCGAAGCCAGGGGCGTGCTGATCGAGCGGAATATGAGGCTGGTCGCCCATGTGGCGAAGAAATATCAGAATACGGATTACAGCATGGAAGACCTGCTTTCTGTGGGGACGATCGGTCTGATTAAGGCAGTGGACACTTTCCGGCTGGATAAAGGCATCCGCCTGGGAACCTATGCGGCCAAGTGTGTGGAAAACGAGATCCTGATGCTTCTTCGGGCGTCTAAGCGCCTGAGCAAAGAGGTTTCCCTCTATGAGCCTATTGGGGTAGACAAGGACGGAGAGTCCATCAGCCTGGTAGATGTGATTGAGATGGAAAACCGGGAGGTGTTGGAGGACATTATCCTGGAACAGGAAATTAAAGAACTGTATGATACTTACGAGTCTATACTGAAAGACCAGGAGAAGGAGGTAATCCGCATGCGCTACGGCCTGTTCGGCAAAGAGCCAAGGACCCAGCGGGAGATTGCGGCAAAGCTTGGAATTTCCCGCTCTTATGTCAGCAGGATAGAGAAAAAGGCATTAGGAAAGATGCGGAAGGCGTTTCCGTGAATATGACTGCCAGAAAACCTTACTTGCAGGTTTTCTGGCAGTTTTTTCACTGTAAAAGAATAATTATTTTTATAAATAAAGGAAAAGGTATGGAACAATTTGGAAAAAAAGTATATAATTAAAATAATTAGATGAGCTTGTAAAAGGAGGAATAGGTATGAGAGCGTATCTAAGAAGAAACAGCAAACTTAGGGAAAGCATGAGGCGTTTTATTGCCTATGTTCTTTTAACTGTTGTATTCTTCAATTCTGTGCCTGTAACAGAGGCGTATGCTGCTGTCAAGAATAGCAGCATCGGTCTGGAATGGGGAGATACACCCGGCATAGAGGGAGAGGATAACGGAGACGGAATTTTACCGGATGAAATTCGGTATGAGTTTTCATCTGAGTTTACCAGTGAAGACGAAAAGGAAAAGAGAATCACCCTGGATGTATTCTCGGATTCCGAATACACGATTTTCGGTGTAGAGACTCCTGACGGCCAAATGTCCGCGGGGGGGGGGACAGCCGAATATCTGGTAAATGAGAACGGCGTCTATGATTTTACCATTTATTATCTGAAGGGCGATGCTCAGGATATAGCTACCCCCGGCGATGCTCAGGATATGGCTACCCCTGGTGATGCTCAGGGTATGGCTACCCCTGGTGATGCCCTGGAAGATAACCTGGCCAGTTCCGCCAATGCAGAGAAAGACGCTACTTCCTCTAATGCAGACGAAGAGAAAGCAAGTTCATCGGATGCATGGGAGGAGTTGGACGAGATTCCGCTGGAGAACGACCTGGCAGAATCTTTTGCAGCGGATGTTGAAGATGGAAGCCTTCGCAGTGCAACGGTTTCTTACGAAGTAACAGATATTCTTCCATTTACTCATGAATTCCATATGGAGGCTTCGGAAGACGGTGCAAAAGCGGCAGTCCGCTTAACGGTTGTTCCTACAGAAGAAGACACCGTAATCCATGGCATCATCCTGCCGGACGGCACTCGTGCAGATGGCACAGAGGCCTTATTTGATGTGGATAAAAACGGTACCCTTCAGTTCGAAGTGATTTACGAAAGAAATGCTTCCCAGAAAGCAAAGACAACTCCCTTTGGACTGGTCAGTTTGCTGATTGGAAGAAATACAAACGAGCAGACCAAGGTTCTCACCTATGATGTGAATCTGCTGGCGGACGAGCCGATGGTGGATTTAACCATAGAGAAGGAAAGCCCCTGGGATTATCTGTCTGTAACCAATGACACGATCGGGCATATGGTTACTGTCACCCTGAATATTAAAAAGGCAGATTCACAGTATGGAACCAGAACCATCAGAGTGGAGAGCCGGAATGATTGGTTTACAGTGGAAAACTATGTCACTCAGGCGGATTTTATAAAAAAAGCGGAGTCGGATTATAGCGGAGTTACCTATACGATTGACAACGATAAATTGGGAAGCGGTGATGGAAGCCTTACCAGACTTCAGGTTCTTTTTAGACCACGTACGGATTTGAGAAGATCAATTTCAGAAAAAATTATGGAAGAGCCTGACTTTAACACGCTGGCATTTGGCGTGAAAGAAACCACGCCAGGTGTGGCAGGTGATGTTACAAAAGAATTAGAGATCAGGAGGGATTATTCGGAAACCTTTATAGAGAGCAGTGGTCTGGGTATTGTAAAGTCTGATCTGACTTCAATTTACCATGGAACAAATGCTTTGACAGACGGCAGATTAAAACTGTTCCCAAGGAATAGTAATGATAGAGAACTGACCTTTTCTGGAAATAATTCCATACCAAGCACTTTCACGACTGGCTATTTTTACCTGCCTATTACAAAGAGCTTCCATACTCCGGTAAAAGATCTGAAGATCACCATACCGTTCCCGGATGGGTTTGGAAGCGAGACGGGACAGAGTTTGCCTGAAGGAGGTAAGGGCTGGATTCTTACCGGCAGCAAGGACGGACTGAAACTTGGCAATGAAACGGTAAGTTCTTCGGAAGGCATGAGCGGAAGCGCAGTGGTTTCTTCCAATGTAAAATCCGATGACTTTTTTGGTACAAAGAACAATAAGAAACCTCAGATTGGTTTTGCCGTTAATTCACAACTGAAGGCAGATAAGAGTTATTTTGAATATGAGCCAGGCGACTACACAGCCAAGGATCCAATGATGGTTTCCTACCAGCAGTTAAAACGCCAGAGTGACGGCACATATGCCTGGGAACAGGTTGAGATGAACCTTGGATACCTGAAGGTTTCTGTGCCTAAGCTTGACATGAAGGAGTCAAAACAGGCAAAAGTAGACAGCAAATCTCCAAATCAGGGGATTTTAGGAAACGGTTCTTACCGTATTACAGTGACAAATAAGGCTTCTGATACTGCTTTGCGAGGCGGGAACCGCGCCAGAACCTATCAGGATAGTGGAGTATTTGAGGCTACGCTTCCGGAGCAATTTGCTGCTGCTTCCCTAAAGGTAGATGGGGCATTAAAGGGACAGACAATCCAATACCAGTTATCGGGGGACAGTACCTGGAAAACAACAACCACCGGAGTATTCAGTATTCCAAGCGGACAATATGTAGCAAAGGTTCGAATTCCAATTCCTGCTTCTGGAATCGGCGAACAGAGCTTTACCCTGGATTTCCAGGCGTCTATTGCAACGGGCTCCACTTCGCTGGTAACAGTTTCTATGAGCCTTTCTGGAACTGGGTATCCAGATGCAGAGCAGCTTAGTGTTTCATGGCAGCCATACTCTGAAACTGCCAGTAAGGTGACTTCGCTGTGGCTTGGAAATTCTAATAAATTTCACCTTTTTGCCCCAAAGCCTTCCAGTGTTGCTGCTAGCGCTGCGGAGTTTTCAGTAGTCCTTCGTTTTGATAATGAACCTTTGGGGAAGACGCCGCTTTATGAAAATGTTAAGATAAATGTTACTGGGGATATAAAAGACGGTATTAATGCGCTTTCTCTAATAGATCCCCAAGCGGTGCGTTGGAATGGAAATAATGCTAGTTCAGTTAAACAAGTTGATCTCGATACAGATGACACGCCGGTAACGCTGACTTATACTACGGTAAAGCACCCGGAGAAGCGAGTATATCAGATTGCGGATCCTAAACAGGATCAAATGATTGCATGGGATATTGAGGAAGATGATGTACTGACATCTCTGGAGATTTTCTTTGAAAAGGTTCAGTTTGAGGTTTTAATGGCCGATGGTGTTAAATGGTTGATGGGATGTAATATACTTCGTCAGGGACAAACCCTGAACGGGGCGGGACAGTTACAGGATATTCCGGAAGGGGAATATACATTTCGTGGAACGGTTGTTGGTGATGGTCTAAATCTGAATGTAGGTAAGGACACATCTAATGTTAAGAAGACAATCTATCAGAAACTAGATGTAGTTTTAAAGAATCCTTCCATTGATGTTACGGTTCCGTCTTCCATTGCACAAGGAAGTACAATCGGAGAGATTACTTTTCGGATTCCTGGTTGGGAGCCGGTACAAGTTTCCGGGAAATATGATAATGTCAAGTATCCCGAAGGCAGCGCTGTGTATTTGCCTTTAAACACAGGGTACTATTATCTGGGAGGTGCCACCGGCTTTTCTGAAAAGACCATAAATGGGACCAGGTATCTTGTATATGACTTGTCTGGAAAACAAGTGTATGTTGCATACAGTCCGTCTAGACTCTTTGTAAGGATACCGAAGGATGTGATTCTCTGTGTAGGAAGTAATGCGGAGATTTTCAAGGGAACAGGTTATGTGGATTATGGTCCGCTTCTGTCAATTCCTGGAGAAGAATTCGGTTTGGTATTCCAGGAATACGAAAGTATGGTAGAAGATACAGTTGGGCTAACTGCTGACAGTGGTGTGGATTACAGTGGGAAGCGTTTGCTGCCATTGAACAGTTACGGAGAATCGACGATAGTTTCAAGCAGCAACAATCAGTTGTATGTTTTAACAGGATTAAAAAATGAATCCGCTGATTTTTTACAGACTGCAATCCATCCAGAATCTTACGATCAGCCGTTTGCAGAGGCAATGATTGTAACAGGAGTATCAGAAGTAAGCGATTACCGTTTGATGCTTGGACTGCCAAGAACAAATGTTAGCTCTGCAGGTAAAACCAGCCAGATGAGTCTGTATTTAAAGAGTCTGGATTCCTCAAGTGTGACCGTTACAGGCGGTGATCCAACGAGCATCCGCTTTTTAAAACAGAATGGAACAACGGCTGCAGATACAGTAGAGGACGCACGCTTTGTTGAGGTTTTATGGGATAAGTTGCCTGGTAAAACTACCTTGACTGTTTCCCTGGATCTAACAATGAAGGAAGATGATGTGTATGCACTTTCTAATGAAAGAAATGCCTATCTGTCCGCTGAGGCATATGCTGGCGGCAGTACAACTCCTTCCGCAATACCGGAGCAGACGGGAAGCTTTCAGTTTGTATGGGATACCATCAGCGGACTGGTATTCCAGGAAAGTGAAACGGCAGACCCGGATGGAATTTATTCCAGCGGTGATAAGATACCCACAAGCTTTGGCGGCGTTAAATATAAAAAGCCCGGAAGTACGAGCTGGACAACATCATCTACTACAACAACAATTAACTGGAAACACACCTATAATTCTGCAAGCGGTATCTATAAGGTTGCAGTGAAGCCGGTGAAAGCAGGACCATATACCGTATCTGTTTCTGTTCCTTCTGGAATGGTGCTGACCTATGATAATAAGACAGGTGATGGCAGCAATGCATTCTTGCGTGATACATCAACAGGCTTTGAGCTGTATGCAGATACAAGCGGGCTGCGTTGGGGAAGCGGAAGCCGCTCCTTTGATGAGGTAAACGCAGGCTACTATAAAAACCCAGGCGTCACGGTAGAACCCAATCCCCTTACTCTAAGAAGAGGGGACAGCAGCGCTGTTACTGTGACCCCAGATTCCAGAAGTACGGTTACAGGCTTGACCTTGAATGATGGTAATACCTATGCTGAATTAGGACAAGGCATGGGCGGCGGCCAGCCGGGAGATTCCATGACCTGGCCCCTTAAAGGTGTGGCACTTACAACCAGCACCAGGTATGGAAATGTAACTGCAGAAAACATCTTTGGAGATTCCTATACCATTACCAATGCTTTAAAATATGAAGTGGTACGGAAACCCTATGTAACATTTAACAGGGGATCAGGAAGCTGGACAGATGGTACGACAGCAGTTAAAAAAGAGATTGAAATAGACGCATACGGAAGCTCTATGGACGCGTCCCTTGTTCCGGCTGTTACTCCGCCGGCAGGACAGGTATTTGCCGGTTGGAAGAACTCTACAACATTGTTTGACCCTACAACAGAGGATATTTCTCAGGGCACGACCTTGACAGCCAGTTATGTGGCAGATGCTGACGGAAATGGGATTCCTGATTCTTACCAGACAGACCTTACCTTTACAGCCCAGAACGGCGGCTTATTAAATGGTAAGTCAGAGCCGGTTGCCTTCAGTAAGCTGAAAATGGTAACCGATCCGGTGACCTCTCCGCTTTATCCGAATCCGGAAGACAACCCGGCTAACTGGAGTTCTACAGGATCTGCAAGACTGACATTGACTGAGATTCCTGCAGTTACAGTAACAGACAGTGAGCTGTTCCAGAGTCTGGGAACCTGGAAAGTTAATGAGGAGACTGATTTCATAACGTCGGAAGCTTTGATCGCAAGAGATTATACAGGCGATACAACCCTGGAAGCACAAATCAAAGCCCTGGCAGTCCCGGTTACATATTCTCTGCAGGATCCTGCGAATCCGGAGCTTGCTGCAGGGACATTTAACAGTACTCTGGATTCTGACCTGTATATGGTAAATCCGGAGACAGGAAATGCAGTCAGATATTTTACACCTAATGCACAGCTTGGATGGCCTGCAAAAACAACCATCATATCACCGGAAGGCTATGCCTTTATGTATTGGACTGTGCTTCAAAACGGAAGTTATGTACCGATTACAAATCCTTCCGAATATTCGGTAACAGCACCGGTAACGCTTTACGCCCACTACGGCGCAGACAGCAACGGAGACGGAACTGCAGATGAGCTGCAGATCCGGGTTGATTTTGCAGCGGAAGATAATCGCGGAACTGTAGCTCCGGATCATCAGTTTGTAGATTCCGGCGAGAAGCTGACAGCTTCCAAGATGCCTGAAGTAACAGCAAACAGCGGTTACCGTCATGTTGGCTGGAAGAAGCAGAATACTTCTGTATTCGTAGATCTGGAAAATGAAGTGATCACAGAAGCGTCAACCTATGTGGCAGCTATGATGCCTGAGGATGATGTGACCATAGAAAACGGTTATGCCTTAACCGGCCATGGCTTTGTAATTGAAAGTGCAGATGAAGCAAAGACCATTACAAAGGAACAGGTGATCAAAAATGCTGAGGCCAGGGCATGGAACATTACCACCGGAGCAGATGCAGCGGTTACCATTTCTGACGCTGATTTGGCAAAGATTACCGGAGCCGGGGCAGAGGGCGGCATTTATGAGATTACGCTGACTGCACCGCCTGCAGGAAATGGCGCAAGCAGAACCATTGTTGTGGTAGTAAAAGGCAATAATACAACCGTGGTAAATCCAGAAAATCCTGGAGATATTACGCTTGCAATCACAGCAAAGAACACTTTGATGTCCAAAGAGGAGGCTGCTGCTCTGCAGAGCCATGCAGACCTTAAGAGCCGGATTCAGCCAGAGGCTTATGTGGTAGAAACCGGTAAAAAGCTGGCTGACAGTCAGATTACGATTGATGATAATACATTCCAGCTTATTAAAAACACCCCGTTTGAGGGCGGCGCATATGTGCTGGATGTGACTGCTGCAGAAGGCCTGCAGACTGCAGCAACGGCGGTAGATGTAGTAGTAAAAGGGAGCAATACCGGCGGAGTAGAGGTAGACGATGACATTCTGGTTATCACAGCCCATGGTTTTGTAAAGCCGGAAGGAAATCTGGATGCAGCTAAGGCCAAGGAACTGTCTGAGGTTAAGGCAAAGCTGGCAGGAGCCGGAACAGATTTAACCGATGATGTTCAGGTGAACGCATCTCAGCTTGCCTTTATCAACAGCGATAAGGATGGTATTTATCCCTTAAGCTTCTTTGTAAGCAGAACAGATGCTCAGGGTACAGCAAAGACAGCCACTGTCACCGTAAATGTAGTGGTGAAGGGCGACCAGACCGGAACCGATGAGAACAACACGATTGTTGTTACGGCAGACGGCTTCAGCCTGACCCAGACGGAAGCCAAGTCCTTGACGGAAGCACAGGCAGCAGAAAAAGCCAATGCAAAGGCCTATGTCATTGAAACCGGAGAGGAGCTTGCAGTTACCGCAGCAGCGGCTGACCTTACAAAGATCCATAATGTAACCAAAGAAGGCGGAATTTTCGACCTGACCTTTACGGCAGAACATGACGGAAAGAGCGCAGATGCGACTGTCAAAGCAGCCGTAGACGGCGACCAGACCGGAACAGAGCCGGGCGGCGACAGAAGCGTAGCAATTACCGCAGACAACATCCTGGTAAGCTATGAAGAACTGGCAGGCATTACAGCGGCTCAGGTAGTAACCCGGTCTAAGGCAGAGGCCTGGGTACTGGAGACCAGAGAGAAGCTTACGGTTACCGTAGAGAATCTGGATGAGCTGAAAGCAGTAACCAGGGAAGGCGGAGAAGTAGCGCTTACCTTAAAAGCAACAGATCCGACCAGTGGAAAGAGCGCGTCTGCCAAGATTACCGCAGTGGTAACGGGAGACAACACAGGAGGCGTGATTGTTGGAGATGACATCCTTGTTATTACTGCAAAGGACTTCAACAAATACGAGAACGCCTTAACTGAGGCTGTTGCAAGAACCAGCGCAGGGGCTGAAGCGCACTGGCTGAAGAACACGGAACCGATTGCTCAGAATGAGATTGCAGTAGACGCCGGCCAGTTAGCCGCAATCAACCAGGCAGAGGAAGGAAATCTTGACCTGACGTTCCGTATCACAAAGGACAGCAATACGGCACAGGTAACTGTAACCGTAACCATTGCAGGAGACGGAACCGTAACAGATCCGGAAGGGATCATTGCCCTTTATGCAGAAGGCTTTGCCGTTGCATACGATGATCTGTCTGGTTTGACAGATGCAGAGGCAAAGACCAATGCAGGTGTCAATGCCTATGTGATCGACAGCAAGGATGACCTGACCGGTCAGGTAACAGTAAGCGGATTAGATGAATTAAAGGCCAGCGCGTCCAGGGAAGGCGGCCGGTATGACTTAACCTTTGCAGTTACCTATGAAGGCAAGACAGCAGAAAAGACGGTCAAGGTAGTAGTAACCGGAAGCCAGACTGTGGTACAAAACGGCATTGCCATTA
>CATOIK010000009.1 GCA_951800645.1 uncultured Eubacteriales bacterium
TGAAAAAGAGTCCGGTTCACCGGACTCTCGCGCCGGAGCGCGTCTGCGTCAGCAGACATTTTCCTTAAGCGCGAAGTGCGCATCCCGCGGAGCGTTTTTGTTTCATAGGGCGAACTTTCCTATGAAACAAATCCTGCTTTCCCAGGATTCTCCGCCTGCGGCGGGACGCCCTGCCGGGGCGCATTTCGTTCATTATACCCGGTTTTCTGTTGTTTTTCAACTGTTGGAATATGGAATCTTTCTGACAGAGTTCTTAAGCCCAAAGCGCTTAAGGCTGAAGCTTTCCCAGAGCCAGAAAGGCTTTAAAGTTCTGATGAAGGATTTCCAGCATGTTTTCTGTCTCCACACTGCGGATCTCTGCGATGGCGGCGGCGCTTCTCAGCAGGGTCTTCTCTACGGAAAGAGCGCCGGAGGCTTCTGCATATCTGCCTCCAGCTTCATTCGCCCAGGATACGGCGCCAAGGCCATCGGTTTCTATCAAAAGACGGTCTAAAGGAACCTGGCTTGCCGTTCGGCGGACTGCCGGGTTCCACCATACATCCGGACCGATGGTATAGTAACAGTCCAGCTTCAGATAATCCGCCAATCCGTATTCTGCAGAGTACCAGTGAACCAGGTAGGTGTTGGGAAATCTGGAAATCAGCCGGGCAATCTGCTCCTCCTGGCCTTTGGTATGGAGAATGACCGGCTTTCCTGCTTTGGAAGCATATTCCAGTTGCAGGACAAATACCTTTTCCTGAATATCCAAAGGCACACTGCACCACACGCTGTCCATGCCAATCTCTCCGATGATGGAACACTGCTCTAACACAGGCAGAAATTCCTCCACCTGCTCCTTATCTGCATGCCAGGGATGAAGACCGTAGGTGGGAATCAGCCAGGAAGGCAGCCTTCCGTCTGCCCCGGCCAGTTGTTCTATTTTTCTTATTTCCTGAAAACAAGTGCCGCAAAGCAAGGTTACAATCCCTTTTTCTGCCCGCTCTCTCCGCTCATCTTCTGTCCCCAGATGGGCGTGGGCATCGTAAAGAAAATGGCTCATAACGCCTCTCCCATCCGGCTGATCTCATGGTAAATCTGCCGGCGCAGACTGCTTTGCCCGTACAGCCAGTCTCTGGTACGGTTCGCCTGAGGCTCTTCCACTAAAATCTGCCGGACAGAGGAGGATGGGGCCTGGCCCATAATCAAAATGCGGTCTGACAGATAGATGGCCTCGTCCATATCATGGGTAACCAATAGCACTGTCCGGTTTAAGCTCTCCCGCATGGATAAAAGCCAGTCCTGCATCTGGCCTCTTGTAATCACATCCAAAGCGCCGAAAGGCTCATCCAGCAGCATAACACTGGCCGGCATCAGGGATGTCCGCAGGAAAGCAGCCCGCTGCCGCATTCCTCCGGACAGGGCAGACGGGTATGCCTTCTCATAGCCTTCCAGGCCGAAAATGGGGAAGCGGGCCATAGCCTCTGCCTTCATCTGCTCCTGCTGCCCATGAATCCGCCCATAGAGACACACATTATCCAGAATGTTTTTCCAGGGAAACAGAAGGTCGTTCTGAGGCATATAGGCAAAGCAGGCTCCCCGGTCTTTCACTTCCTTTCCGTCCAGAAAAACAGAACCGCCGTCTGCTTTCAGCACTCCAGTCAGCAGTTTCAAAACAGTAGATTTTCCGCAGCCAGAGGGGCCTAAAATGCTTACAAACTC
Organism: uncultured Eubacteriales bacterium; assembly: GCA_951800645.1. Classification (GTDB taxonomy): domain Bacteria; phylum Bacillota; class Clostridia; order Lachnospirales; family Lachnospiraceae; genus Brotaphodocola. Next base: position 1,699 of record CATOIK010000009.1, read on the forward strand.
CCCTTCTTCAAGGGAAAAATCCAGGCCGCTTATAATGCTTTTTGTTCCATAGGAAAAGGTTAATCCGGTTATTTCCAGCTTCATAATACTCCTTTATTTTACAGGCAAAAACTCATTGGTATAACACTCTGCGGCAGGAATCGCCTCATCAATTACACCATATTCCACCATGAATTCTGTGTAGTTATCCCATACCTCATCCTTCATAACGCCCCACTGTTTCGCGTCCTCGCTGTACTTGGAAGACAAATATTCCTGAGACATAGTCAGCATATCCAGAGAATAATCCGGTGCATATTTGGCAAGAATCTCTGCGCTTTCTGCCGGATGTTCGATGGCGTATTCGTATCCTTCGGCAGTGGCATGCAGGAATTTCTTTACCATCTCCGGATCGTTTTCCAGGGTCTCATTTGCAGCAATAATAACAGGAGTATAGTAATCCAGCCGCTCGTCTAACTGCCGTACTTCCATGTAGTTGATGGGGAAGTCATTTAATTTGCACTTTACTACATCCCAGCCTTCAAAGAACCACTGAATATCTACCTTGTCTTTTAAGGCCTCAAAACCGGAACCATCGGAAATCACCATGTTCAGGTCTGCAAAATCTGCTCCTGCCTGAGTCATCACAGCCTTTAATACGGCCTCCTCTCCCGGACCTCCCCAACCGGCGTAGGTCTTTCCTGCAAAGTCGGCGGGAGACTTAATATCCTTGTCTGCATAGGTGGCAAAGCCGGAGGTATTGTGCTGAATCACCGCAGCAATCGCCTTGATAGGAAGGGGATTCTCCGCAGTAAGGGCGATAGTTACATCCTCCTGGTAGCTGATGCCGAAATCCCCTTTTCCTACTGCAACCAGAGTGGCAGTAGCGCCTTCCGTAGGCTCTACAATGTTGACCTTCAGCCCCTGTTTTTCATAGCAGCCCTGGTCCAGAGCCACATACATACCGGTGTGATTGGTATTGGCTACATAGTCCAGAATTACGGTTACTTCCTGCAGATCAGTCCCTGCAGTTTCACCTGCCTCTCCATTCTCTGCCTGGGACGCCTCCGCCTTATTTCCAGTCTCCAAAGCAGCCGTTTCTGTCTTTAGCGCCTCTGTTTCCTGGTTTCCAGGCGCTGTCTGACCGCAGGCGGTAAGTCCCAGAGTCAGGGCTGCGGCAAGGATTCCGCTGGTTAATTTTTTCTTCATCTTATTCTCCTTCTGCTGCCACTTCGGCAGCAATTTAGTAATCTTATTTTTACTTCTGCTTTCCTGCATAGGGCAAAACAATCCGCCCCAGCAAAGTGATAAAGCCGTTCATACACAGGCTTAAAAAGATAATGACAACTACGGCGGCAAAAACCTTGTCCAGCATATATCCGTTCTTTACCCGGATCAGGTAATATCCCAGCCCCTGCTGGGCGCCAATCCACTCTCCCACCACAGCGCCGGTAATGCTGTAGGTAGCTGCCACCTTCAGGCCGGACAGCAAAGAGGGCACTGCAGCAGGAATCTTTACCAGTGGATAAATCTTCCATCTTCCGGCTCCAAAGGAGCGGACCAGATTCACATACTCCTCGTCCACCTGACCCATACCATCGGTAAAGCTGACTGCAATGGGAAAGAAGCACATCAGCACCACGGTCAGGATCTTGGGGGCCAGGCCAAATCCCATGTAGATAATAAGGATGGGAGCCAGCACAATCATGGGAACGGTCTGGGTAACCACCAGCACCGGATAAAGCCCCCGGCGAATCAGCGAAAACGCATCCATCAGCATGCCCAGAGCCATAGCCAGAACCAGGGAAATGAAAATCCCTCCCAGGGCTTCCCCTACCGTTACCAAAGAATGGGCTGTCAGAACGCTGCGCTCCGCAACCATACGCTCCACTACGGCAAGGGGGGACGGCAGCACATATAAGGGAATGTCAAATAAGCGGACGGCCCCCTCCCAAAGCAGCAGAAGCACGCCGATTACTCCCGCCGGAATCAGTTTGTCTTTGCAGTTTTCCATAGTTTCTCCTATTTTTAAAAGAATTTTGCCTTTTTGCAGATGCAACCATTCTCCTTAGGCGTAAAGCGCGCAACCTACGGAGCGTTTTTGTTTCATAGGGCGAACTTTCATAGGGCGAACTTTCCTATGAAACAAAAAATCCATCTGCTTTCACAGATGGATATAGTTATTTGCTACATTCTCCCTGCGTTGGCATTATCCAAATCAGGTTTATAGGGTCGAAACTTCCATTTCCTCTCAGCCTGTCACTACAAGCTCCCCTGAACCAATTTATGTAATTGTAAAACAATATAAGATAACCGGTTTCTCTGAATCTCAGTCTAGCATAGAAACCGGGAAAATTCATGTGCTTTTTTTAGTACAATCTGCAGTTTCTCTTGAAAACTGGACTTTTCCCAGCCATTCCACTATAATAGGTATTACATTTTTTACAAAGGAGACCTGTTTCATGAATCCCCCACGAAGAACCGAGATAGATGTAGCCAAGGGTTTCGCCCTGTTTCTGGTGATATTCGGTCATCTTGTAATCTTAAAAGAGCCTTTATTTTTGTGGATTTTTTCTTTCCATATGCCGGCCTTTTTCTTCCTGTCCGGCATGACCTTTAAGCCGGAAAAATACAAGACCCTTCGGGCCTGCGCTGCAGACAAAGCAAAGCGCTTTTTAATTCCCTACTTTGCAGTCACTGCCATTGGAGCAGCTATTTGTTTTCTCAGACCTGCCTACCGGGCAGAGGCGTTTCACGAGGCTTATCCCCTGTCCTATCACCTAAAATGGATATTCTATTACGGACAGCCCATGCAGCTTTACATCGGACAGGTATGGTATCTGATGGCGCTGTTCTGGGCAGAGCTGGGAGCCTTTGCCTGGCTGAAAACCATGAAAAAGCGCCCGGCAGCTCTCCAAATCGGAAGCCTCATCCTCATTGCCGTCGCCGCCGTCCACATCCGGACAGTTTTTCCCTGGCTGCCTGTAGGGGACCGGCTGCCCTTAAAGCTGGACACTGCCCTCTGCGCCTTTATTTTTGTGATTGCAGGCTACTATGTAAGGAAATATGAGGTTATTGAAAAGGCAACACCTTTCGCCTTTATTCTGATTCCTGCCGCCATTTTAGGCAGCTTTCTGCTGGGCCCGAAAACCGGCATCTACATCAACCTATGCGACTGCTTTTACACCCCGGCCCGGTACTTCTACCCCGGCGCCTTCTGCGGCATTGCCGCTTTGGTGCTGACTGCAGGGCTCTGCAGGAACTGGCGTTTCTGGCAGTATTACGGTCGCTGTTCCATGCTGGTTTTTTCTGCTCACACCTTTGGCATTTATCTGGTTTTAGAGGTTTATGAACGCTTAACAGGCACAGACTGGACCCCTATGATTTCCATGCCCGGAGATAAATTCTGCCTGGCTCTGGCCGTGGTTGTATTTCTGGTTCTGGGGGCGCTTATCTACCCCTGGTATCGGTACAAAACCCGGAAAAACCGGTTATGATTCTCCCATCTGGGTCCGGTACAATCTGGCATAAAATCCGTTCCGGGACATCAATTCTTCGTGGGTTCCCTGTTCGGAAATCTCCCCATCCCGGAGCAGAATAATCAGGTCTGCGTCCCGGATGGTGGACAGCCGGTGAGCAATTAAAACAGAGGTACGCCCCTGGGTAATGGCGGTCATTGCCCGGCGAATCTGCTGCTCGGTTACCGTATCTACAGAGCTGGTAGCCTCGTCTAAAATCATAATAGGCGCGTCTGCCAGCACCGCTCTGGCAATGGTTAAAAGCTGCCGCTGGCCCTGGCTTAATTCTGCGCCGCCCTGGGTCAGCACCGTGTCGTATCCATTGGGAAGTCTGCGGATAAATCCGTCTGCTCCCGCAATCTTCGCCGCCTCCACAATCCTTTCCAGAGGCACATCTCCCTGACCGTAACTTAAATTATCCCGGACGCTGACTCCAAACAAAGCAGTGTCCTGCAGCACCACGCCGAAAGCATCTCTCAAATCCTCCATACGATAGTCCCGCAGGTCATGACCGTCTAACAAAATCTCCCCATCGTCTACATCGTAAAACCGGGTCAGCAGATTGATCAAGGTGGTCTTTCCAGAACCAGTAGGCCCTGCCACAGCCACCTGAAAGCCTGCCGGAATCTCCAGAGAAATATGCTTTAGTACCGGCCTTTTAGGGTCGTATCCAAAGGTTACATTGCGAAAGGAAATGGTACCCTTAGGATTCTTAAGAGGCAGTGCATCCTGCTTATCCTCCGGCTCCCGCTCCTCGTCAAACACCTCAAATACCCGCTCTGCGCCGGCCACTGCCGTCTGGAATTCATTGTAAATGCCGGCAATATCCACAAACGGCCTGGTAAACTGTCTGGAATACAAAAGGAAGCTTAAAATAGCTCCCAGACTTATCTGTCCCCTGGCCGCCATAACGCCGCTGACAACTGCCAGCATCACATAGCTTACATTGTTGATCACATTGGTAAGGGGCATCAGAAAGCCGGACCATATCTGGGCTTTTGTAGCCACCTGACAGAACTGTTCATTGCAGTCTGCAAACTGCCTGAGCATCTGCTGCTCTCTGCCAAAGGCCTTTACCATGGCGATGCCGGAAATGCTTTCCTCTACCTGCCCGTTCATCTGTCCCAGAAGCTGCTGCTGCTCTTTAAAAAGCTTTCCTGTATGCCAGGTGACCGTCTTAGTCAGAATGTAGATCAGCACTACCGACGCCATGGACACAAGGCTGAGCACCAGACTGGTCCTAAGCATCATCCACAGAATTCCGATAATCGTAAAGCCGTACAAAAGCAGATGAATCAGAGAGTCGGTAATGGTATTGCTGATATTATCTACATCATTGGTCAGGCGGCTCATCAGCTCTCCGTGCTGCCTGGCGTCAAAGAAGGACAGAGGCAGGTTCCGGAAGCAGGAAAATAAGCTGGTGCGGATATGGCAAATCATCCGCTGGCCTGCCGCCGCCATGAGAAACTGCTGCAGAAAACGAACCAGCCAGTCGCAGACATACAAGCCTGCCAGAAACAAAAAGCATGCTCCCAAGGGCTGCCTTCCATCGATGCGGTTAATCAGTTCGCCTATGAGATAGGGAGACGCTACGGCAGATAAAGACGCCAGGGCCGAGCAGACAAATACCCAGACCAGACCGTTCCGATGTCCGTCTGTCAGCTTCCACAGACGGACCAGGGTTGCCCACATATCTTTTGGTTTCTGGGCTTCTGCCCCCCGCATGTGCCTTCCTGACTTTATCGGCGGCACCGCCATCGGTCCGTTTGCCATCTGTCACTCCCCCCTTTCTGCGCCCTCTGTTTTTCCAATCTGGGAATGGTAAATTGCCTGGTAAGCCCCGCAATGCAATAATAGTTCTTTGTGGGTTCCCATCCCTCTCAGACGCCCGTCTTCCATGCATAAAATCCGGTCTGCCCGCATGACAGTAGAGATTCGCTGGCTGATTAAAAAGACTGTTCTGTTCCCGGAAATTTTCCGGATTTCTTCCAGTACCCTTGCCTCTGTAGCTGCGTCCAGAGCACTGGTACAATCGTCTAAAATCAGGATTCCAGGACGGCGCAGCAATCCTCTGGCAATGGAAATCCGCTGCTTCTGTCCGCCGGATACATTGACGCCGCCCTGCCTCAGAACCGTCTCATACTGCAGGGGAAACTCCATAATAAAATCATCGGCACAGGCCGCCTTTCCAGCCTGTCTTACTTCCTCAAAGGAGGCGTTTTCCTTCCCCCAGCGAATGTTTTCTGCAATGGTTCCGCTAAACAGAAGCGCTTTTTGCGGCACCAGGGAAATCTGGCTGCGCAGACCTTCTATGTCCGCCTTTTTTACATCCTTTCCTCCAATCCGGACAGTGCCGGAGGTAGCGTCGTAAAACCGGGGAATCATCTGCACCAGGGTGGACTTTCCCGAACCGGTAGGCCCGATAATTCCGATGGTTTCCCCCGGCTCTGCCTGAAAATTGATATTCTCCAAAGCAGGCCGGCTGGTTCCTGCGTAGGTGAAAGACACCTGCTCAAAGGACACCTGGCCCCAGGAAAAATCTTCTGTTCCGTTTTCCTGTACCGGCTTTTCCTCAAGAATTTCCCGAACCCTTCCTGCAGAAGCAGAAGCCCGCACTGCCGCGTTCATAATGCCGGAAACCCGCGCCAGTGAGAAAAGAATCTGGGTCATATAATTGACGGAAGCCATCAGACTTCCGATGTTTTCCGGAGGCTGACGAGACGACATCCAAAGCAGCACCACAATTCCCAGATTGACAGTCAGGTTGATTAAGGGTGCAAAAAAGGCCCCTACCTGGGCGGCTGCCACACCGGCTCCTGCAAATTCTTCTGCTGCCCGGTCAAAGGTTTCCGCTTCCTGCTCCTCTGCCCGGAAGGCTTTTACCACCCGGATGGCAGATAAAAACTCCCGGCTTACTTTATTAAGCTGATCCAGTTTTTGCTGCAGAATTCCATACTTCCGGTATCCAATCCTCATATTTGCCAGAATCAGAATTCCGGAAATCAGTAAAATCAAAATCAGCATGGGAATCTGAGCCGGCGTCTTCAGCACCACCAGACACACCGCCCCCAGACAGGTAACCGGCGCCTTCAGCATAATCCGCATGGAGCCGTTGACAAACCGCTGGATCTGGGTCACATCGTTGGTAATGCGGGTCACAATGGAGGATGGCTGCAGCCGGTCAATATTTTCAAAGGAAAGGGTCTGCACCTTCTCATAAAGATCCATCCGCAGTTCCTTTCCTACCAGTTGAGAGGTACGGCTGGCACAGATGTTGCGCATCACTGCCCCCACGGCCCCAAAGGCGGCAATCAGAAGCATCAGAGCGCCGTACCGGAGAATCTGCCGAACATCCTGATTTTTCACGCCGTTGTCCACAACATAGGACATCATGGCAGGCTGAAGAAGGTCCGCTGCTGTCTCAATCGTCAGAAAAAAAACCGCCGTGAAAAACATTCCTGCGTGGCGGCGGATGTATGCGGCAATCAGCTTCATGGCGGGCGGCTCCTTTCGTTTTATTTCCTGTTATATTCTGGTTTCTGTTTTATCATTGTAACACAAAAACCAGCAGGAAGAAAACCTTTTCCTGCTGCTGGTTGAAAGTCGGTTAAAAGTCCTGGCAAACTTCTGTCCAAAAACAAAATTTTGTGCTAAACTATTGGATAAAACATGGGAAAATACTCTGTCAGAAAGGCACGACATATGCAGATTGTTACGGATCAATTTCAGAAAGAATTAAAATCCCACGGCAGCGAATCCTTTCCGCTGCTGGTCAGCTATGAACAGCTGAACCGGTACGAATGCGGCTCCTTTGCATGGCACTGGCACCCGGAAATCGAGCTGACCCTGATTCAGAAAGGACAGATGCTTTACAAGGTAAACCAGATGACCTTCCACTTAAAGGAAGGGGACCTGCTGTTAGGAAACGCCAATGCACTCCACGCCGGTTTCCGGGAAGATGAAAGCGATGACCAAGACTGCCAGTATGTCTCCGTCACCTTCTCGCCCAAGCTGCTTTACGGCTTCTTCCAGAATGTGGTTTACAGCCGTTATGTGGAGCCGTTTATCAAAAACTTTGACATGCCTGCCATCTTTTTTGACGGCTCTGAAACTTGGCATACCCAGATCTGCAGCCAGGTTTGCTCCATCATCCAACTGGATAAGGAAAAGCCGGATTTTTACGAACTGGATATTATTATCTGCCTGCAGACCATGTGGAAAACCCTGCTTTTAAACCTGCCGCCTGCCCCGAAAAAGCCGCTGCGGGGCAGCGCTGAATATGACCGTATCCGGGACATCGTCACCTATATTGAACTGAACTATATGAAGAAGATCAGCCTAAAGGACATTGCAGACCACATCTGCCTGAATGAAAATGCCTGCAGTCATTTATTCCGCCGCTACATGAATATTTCCCTGGTAAATTTCCTCCAGGAATACCGGATTGAGCGAAGTCTGGAATATCTCCACAAAGGAGAAACCATCAGTCAGATTTCGGAAAAAGTCGGGTTCTCCAATCCCTATTACTACTCCAGGGTGTTCACTAAAATTAAGGGAATAAGCCCCCAAAAATACAGGAATGCTTATGGGCGGTAAGGCGTCTGCACACTTACACTATTTTTTCTTCCGCTCAGCCGGCTTTCTTCCCCGGGCCGTTACCTTTACATCCTCTTTTTTCAGGACATAACGGATGTTGTCCTGAATCCGGCGGGAGAAATGAGCGTACTGAATCAGCTCCTCCTCACTAAAACCGGCATACCTGGCCATCTCATAGTCATGCTGAGACTTTCCCAGATCCTCAAACACCGGTTCTGTAGCAGGAAGCAAGGTCATTTCCACCTGATTTTCCACCCGAATAAACTCACGGGAATCCAGCCGTTTCAGGCACAGCATCAGCCGCCGTCTGGACATGTTGGTAATGTCTGCCAGCTCTTTTAAACTGTGAATGCAAGGCTCCTGCCGCAGATAAAGAAGCAGCTCCACCTCCTCCAGACTTAGTCCATATTTAATGATTACCGGATCCAGATAATGCTCCAACAGTTTCCGGTTCCGATACACATCCATCAGGATACCATCCTCATCCAGGGCATCGTGACTGACGCTGCTGCGCTCGTCTCCCAGCCAGTGGGTTCCGGCAAACAAAGGCGGCGGCACCACACCGTCTCCTGCTGCATCCACCAGAAACCGGTAAACCGAAAGACGGTTTTTTTCATAGTCTTCCTCTGTCAGCACCGACTTATAAAAGTCGTGATAATAGGCAAACACCATGCTCTTCATCTTGATGATCCGGGTCAGACTAAGGCCCTGGCTCACCAGAGAGCCTTTGGTTTTCACATAGTAATAAACCGGCACCCGCAGCACATAAACCGTAGCCGCATGGCGCAGATACTCTAAGTTAAACATGAAGTCCTCGCACCAGCTAATGGACTTGTCCATTTTTAAATCGTACCGCTCAATCAGTTCTCTTTTAAAGAGCTTGTTCCACAACACTCCGTAATAGAAATCCGCCGGATTCTCCATCATAAAACCGGCAAATTCCTCTAATGTTAAAAGACCGTCCTTGTCAATGTCCCCCTTATGGGAAACCCGCGCTCCCACTACCCGGTAGAAGTCGGAAATAACCATATCGCAGCCGCTGTCCTCGGCCTCCCGCACCATCAGGCTGGTGGCGTCCGGGGTAATCCAATCATCACTGTCCAGAAACTGAATATAGCGGCCTCTCGCCCTGGAAAGTCCTAAGTTGCGAGAGTCAGACACGCCGGTATTTTCTTTATGAATCACCACCACCCGACGATCCTTTTTTGCATACTCCTCACAGATTTCCCCGGAAGCGTCCTGGCTTCCGTCGTCAATCAGCAGCAGTTCAAAATCTGTATAGGCCTGGCTCAGCACACTCTCCACACAGCGCCTTAAAACCTCCTCTGCATTGTAAACCGGCACAATAATGCTTACCATTGGGTTCATGAATGGGGTTCTCCTCTCTGTCTTTCATCCTTGTTAGTATAACATGAAATAAGGGAAATTCCATGAATATTTCATAAAATCTGTATCCAGGATTCCCCTGTCTCTGCCAGCCGCAAAAAAGAAAGCTGCCGCTCCCCGATTTTTTCATCGCAAAGCCAACAGCTTCCCAAAACATTTTACATGTTATGTTATCTACTTTTCCGCCTGCCCGCAGCACCTCTGCTTTCCGCCGCAGCTTCCGCTGCAGGAACAGCCAATACAGGCCGCGCCTTTTTTCCTGGCCTTATAAAGGTATCGGCCGGCGGCGCCGACGATGGCGCACAAAATCAATGTTACAATCAAATTTTCCATATTACTGTTCCTTTCCTCACCAAAGATTCTCCTCGTCTGATTTATGATTCCTGATTCTTCACCCCTGGTTCAGTTGATAAGCTGCGTCAAAGCTGCGCCGGGTCCGGCGGCTCAGGCCAATTACTACAACTGCCATGGCTGCCACTGCAATCAGACCAGGTACAAAGCCAACGCCTACGGAACCAGTGGTAACCAGGGTTCCAATCTGGTACACCAGAAACGCCACCGTATAGCCGGTTCCCAACTGAAGGGCGATTCCGCCAAACAGCCACTTTTTGTCCTGCATCTCGGAATTCATAGCCCCCATAGCTGCAAAGCAGGGCGGAGTAAACAGGTTAAACATTAAGTAGGCCAGGGCTGCCGCCTTAGTAAGCCCCATCACCGCAGCCACCTCTCCAGCGCCGCCTACTAAGGCCAGTTCCTCTGTGTCGATAAAATTCGTCAGACTGTAAACCACAGCCAGAGTTCCCACCACATTCTCCTTGGCAATAAAGCCGGTGATAGCCGCTGCCGCCAGCCGCCATACTCCAAATCCCAGAGGGATTAAAAGCAGGGCAAAGGGAGATGCAACAGAAGCCAGGATTGAGGTGCTCTCCATGCCTTCCTTCACCACCTGCAGCTTCCAGTTAAAGCTCTGCATAATCTGAACTACCGCATTGCACACCAGAATGATGGTTCCCGCCTTCACAATATAGGCTTTGCCCCTGGAGATCATGGAAGCAAAGGCCCGCCCTAAGCTGGGGATTTTGTACTCCGGCATTTCCATAATAAAAAAGGATTTCCGATACTTATAGCCAGTGATTTTATTCACCAGCATCGCTCCCAAAAAGATAAGCAGGATGCCGGCAAAGTACATTAAGGGGCCAACCCAGGAAGCGTCTGCAAAGAAGGCTCCTGCAAACAGAGCGATGACCGGCAGCTTTGCGCCGCAGGGCATAAAGGGAGTCAGCATGGCTGTGGCTCTCCGCTCCCGCTCATTGCGGATAGTACGGCAGGCCATAATGCCGGGGATGGCGCAGCCGGTTCCGATCACCATGGGGATGACAGATTTTCCGGAAAGGCCTACCCGCTTAAAGATGGGGTCCAGTACTACCGTAGCTCTGGCCATATACCCGCAGTCCTCCAGCAGTGCAACAAGGAAATACATTACCATTACAAGCGGAAGAAAGCCTACCACAGCCCCTACGCCGCCAATGATTCCATCCACTAAAAGCGCCTGCAAAAATGGGCTTGCACCGCTGACTGCCTCTGCTGCCATAGCCTGAAACGCCTCAATCCCTCCTGCCAGCCAGTCTGCAATCCAGGTTCCCACAGTAGACTGGGAAATATAGAATACCAGAAACATCACTGCTGCGAAAATGGGAAGACCGGCCCGGCGGCTGGTCAGCACGGCATCCAGAACATCCTGGCGATTCTTCTCTTTGGTAAACATCTTCCGCTTTTCCACCTGCTTAACAATATCATTGACAAAGGCGAACCGCTGACCGTCTGCCGCTTCCACCGCATCCTTGCTGTGAAAATCAATCTTTCCCTGAACATAGGGGGCTTTCTGTACACTTCCAGAAAGAGAAGCTGCCGCTTTTACCACTTCCTTTAATCCCTGATTTCCTGCCTGTGTGGATACGGTTTTGATAACCGGACAGCCCAGCTTCTCAGAAAGCAGCCCTGTATCTATCTCTGTCTTTTTCTTTTCCACCACATCGCTTTTATTCAAAGCCACCACCACAGGAATCCCCAGCTCCAGCAGTTGAGTGGTAAAAAACAGGCTGCGGCTTAAATTAGCTGCATCCACAATGTTGATGATTACATCCGGATTCTCGTGACGAACATAGCTGCTGGTAATGCTCTCCTCTGAGGTAAAGGGAGACATGGAATAGGCCCCCGGCAGGTCTACTGCAATCAGTTCGTCTTCTCCATCCCAGTAAGTTTTCTTAATGGGACTTTCCTTCCGTTCCACCGTCACTCCTGCCCAGTTTCCTACCCGCTCACTGCGGCCAGTCAGAGCATTGTACATCGTGGTCTTACCGCTGTTTGGGTTTCCAGTCAATGCGATTCTCATTCTCGTTCTCCTCCTGTCATTTCCGTTAGTCAATGCTAACCAGCTTTCCCAAAAGAGCTGCTGTAAAATACAGCAAAACATGCTTCTGCCGTCAGTTGTATTTTACAACAGCCAGTTTGCCGCAGCGCGGAATCATGTCGCTGACGCGACCCGCCGCAGGCGGATGCACACTTCGCGCCTGAGGAACATGTTTGCTGACGCAGACGCGCTCCGACGCGAGAGTCCGGCGAACCGGACTCTTTATTCTTCATTATACAGAAATAGCCTGGGCTAAATCCCGGTCTATATTGTATCTTCCGTCTTTGATGGCCACCACGCAGCCGCCCCTCAAATGAGAAACAACAGTAATCGGCTCCCCGCTGTAGCAGCCCAGAGAAAACAAAAAGCCATTCAATTCCTCGTCCTCCGTAACGATGTCCTTTACAATGTACTCTTTTCCAGCTTCCGCATACAACAGATTCATAGGCGCTCCTTTCGGTTAGTATTCTCTAACTATCGAAAGTTTACCATGTCGGGATTAATTTGTCAACGCATTTTCTATAGCTGAGATTTTTTCTCAATAAGCCGTTTCCTACCAGTAGGTCTTCCAGTCTCTGGACAGCCGTACCAGCCCTTCCAGATAATAGTAGTCTCCCCAGGTGTTGCACTCATCTACGCCCCGGTCGTTACAGGGATTGTTGACCGAATCCCTGGCATAAGTGCCGTGCAGCAGAAGGCCGTTAGATTCTTTTGCAGCTTTTACTGCACAATGCTCCCACAGAGCCAGCATCAGCCGCTTTGCCATATCGGTGTAATAAGCAGCCTTATCCTCCGGCAGATATTTCGCCATCTCCAGCATACCGCAAACGGCAATGGCTGCAGAAGAAGAATCTCTCGGCTCATCGCTGCCATCGTCAAAATCAAAATCCCAGTAGGGAATCAGATCCTTTGGCAAATGATCCAGGAAATAAGCAGTCACCTTCTCAAACACTTCTATGTACTCCGGATTCTTTAAGTACCGGTAGGCCATGGCAGAGCCGTAGATGCCCCAGGCCTGGCCTCTGGCCCAGGCAGAGCCGTCCCTGTTGCCCTGATGGGTCACGCCCCGCAGGGGAACGCCGGTTTCCGGGTCAAAGAAATAGGTGTGGTAGGTGGAACAGTCGGGACGGATAATATTCTGCATAGCCGTAGTAATGTGAGCCAACGCCTTCTCCCGATACGCTTCCTTTCCGGTCACCTCCGACGCCCAGAACAATAGCGGCATATTCAACAGACAGTCGATGATCAGCCGATAGTTGTCATGTGCTCCCAGCGTTCCCCAGGCCTGGAAAAACTGGCCTTTCTCGTGAAAACGGCCCATCAGGTTATCGGCTGCCTTTAAGGCTGCCTCTTTTGCCGTCTGGCTGCCGGTAAGCTGATAAGCTGCTACACAGGAGGGAGAATACAAAAAGCCCATGTCGTGATGGTCCACATCCACCCGATTCACGATCCGGTCCATAAAGCTGTCTACCTGAATCTCTCCCGCCTTTTTCAGCGCCTCATCGCCGGTTTCCTCATAAGCCAGCCAGATTTCACCGGTCCAAAAGCCAGTAGTCCACTCTACATTTTCCGTCTGCGGGTAAAACTGATTCCGACTGTTGGAATCCGGAAACTTACAGGTAAAATCTTTCAGATTTTCTTTTACCAAAGAAACCGCCAGGGCCTTGGCTTCTGCCACCTGCTCCTCTGATATGGTCTTATAGGTCAGTAAATGCTCCTTTGTCTGCATCTTTGCTCCTCCTTTATCACTCTGTCACACCGTCCTCACTTTTACCAGCGCAGCACGGTCATATCTTTCGCGCCCTTTTCTGCAATCATTACCCGGCCAAGGCCATAGCTGCCTTCTGCTCCCAGATATTCGCAGTCAGATCCGGCTTCTACATGGGCGTTTACCACTACCCAGGACTGTTCTCCCACCGTAATTTCAATGCCGTCTCCCTCACCGGGATTTAATTGCCGCAGGCCACCTGCTGTCATAACCGGCACTGGGCGGGCAGAACATGTCCCCTTTTCTTCGGTTTTACAGAAAATTACTGTTGCCAGGCTGAACACGCCCTGGCCAACCGCCTCTATGCTTACTGCTCTGCCCTCCTGCTTTTGATTGTAATGGCGGGACAATTCAGAAGGCACTGCCATTACCTTTGCATTTCCGGACATACACCAGAATTCTGCCTGGGCCATTTTCCCTGTCAGTACAAAGCCACAGCCTTTTATTTTCAGGGAAGTCTCAGGAGCCGGATGGAAATGCTGAGTCAGGGTATGAGCGCCGGTTCCATAGCAGGTGTCCATCACTACATATATTTTAGTACCAACGGCCAGCACCCGCCGCTCTACATAAATCCCCTTGTCCATGTAGCCCAGATGGCCGCACTCCATCAGGCTGTACTCCCCCTTCCGGCTGCACATGCCGGGCAGGGCAGGAAGCAGCCCCTTTACTCCCCAGGAATCAGTAGGATGGGTGTACTCTGCCCCATCCACTGTGACGCCGTTGTGATAAGCTGCGCTCTTAAATTTCCGCCGGTCTGCTCCGTCCACATAGATGTACCGGCCTGGGTCAATCAGCATATCCTCTCCGCCAATCATCAAGTCTATATGTCCCTTGTCAAAATGTCCGTGGCCGCCGCCCAGACTTCCGCAGCGAAGATGGAAATAGTCTGCATCCGCCTCCCAGCCAGACCGCAGAATCCAGTTTCCGCTTTCCTTCTGCCAAGTAAAGGTTTCTGCCGGATTTTCCGACGCCAGATTTTCATATTCTGCTGCCGCCTCTGTACCATAATCCCAGATTCCCTCAAAATCCATCCGCTCATAACCGCCGGATTTCATTACCGGGTCCCTGAAATAAACGGCGCAGACAGTCAGCACATCCCTAAGATCCTCCACATCGCTGTCTCCGCCTGCAAACTGGGTCTTATCCGGCTTCTGCCAGACCCGGTCTGCCATAGCCATAGCACGAACCTTTTCTTTCAGTTCTTCCGGAAAAGCATCCCCTGCCAGCTCTGCGTTCCTCAGAGCCTCCAGGAAGCATTTCAGCACCTCATTGTGGTACATGGGAGACATTTCCCAGTGAACCCCATCATCCAGTACCTGAACCTGTATCTGTCTGGTCAGCCTGTCCTTGGCAAGCTCTGCCCAGGCAGCTGCCTCCGGGTAACCGCCCACATGCTCCAGCATCCGGGCAATGGCATAAAGACCACTGTTTTCCAGAACGCCCCAGTTGCTCTTTACAGAAAAGGGCACATCACAGGCGGCCAGATATGCCCCATGCACTGCCATAGCCTCCAGAAACTGGCCAAATACTTCATCTGTGACAGACGGGCTCTGAGCAAAATACCCCATGGCCTTCATCCAGCTTTCTCCCCGCAGCCCTGCCTCTATGGTGCGCCAGGTTTTCGGCTTTGTCTCCTCTGTGATTGGATTTTTCCGGATCCAGCTTACTAACTGCTCTGTAAAGGCCTTTGCATAAGCTTCCTCGCCGGTCAGAGCATAGGCCTGGCCTAAACAGACCCAATAACGATGACGGTTCATCTGATAAATAAACTCCGGGTCATCTCCCGGCTGATAATGCCAGTCAATCTCTCCCGGGAACTCCACAGGAACTGCAGTCTGCTCCATATCCCAGGGCAGATCAAACAGGAAATAGTTTCGAACTGCCTCATCGGCAATTCGCATCCGGTGAGCCGTCTCCTCAGGCCACCACTGTTTTACATAGGAAGCACAAGCCTCCGTTTCCTTCCGGCTACGGCCGTATCGCTCTGCAAATTTTTCTCTCTGCTGACTTAACATACCTAAGTCTCCTTCCAGATTCTGCTTCTTCTACACAGACAGCCCCGAACCGAACCGGTTACGAGGCTTGTCTGTTTTGCCCCACTGGGGCATATATTGGGAATTAAAGTAACAATTTCAGACAGGCATCATCCCTTAACACCGCCGGCAGTAATACCTTCCACAAACCATTTCTGGCAGATAATAAAGATTGCCAGAACCGGAATCAGGGAGCATACAGAAGCTGCCATGATCAGGGCGTAATCTGCGCCGTACTGGGAAATAAACATCCGGATACCCAGCTGAATGGTCTTTAACTCGGTGCTGTTTAAGTAGATCATCGGGCCCATGAAATCGTTCCAGATATTTACAAAGGTGAAAATGATCAGGGTTGCAATACCCGGCTTTGCCAGCGGCAGTGCGATACGGGCAAAAATACCGTACTCGGTCAGTCCGTCAATCCGGGCAGCCTCCAAAAGCTCATCTGGAATGCCCATCATAAACTGGCGCATCAGGAACACGCCGAAAGCGGAGAAGGCCTGCATCAAGATCAGTCCCAGATGGGAGTTAGTCAGATGAATCTTGCTCATTAAAGCGAACTGAGGAACCATGTATACCTGCCAAGGAACTGCAATGGTAGTAACATAAATTACAAACAGCATATCTCTGCCTTTGAATTTTACCTTGGCAAATCCGTAAGCTGCAAAGCAGCTGGTAAACACCTGGATAACCGTGGTGATCACAGTCAGCTTGGCAGTATTTTTAAAGAAGGTCAGCAGCGGAATCTTCTCCCAGATGGTCTGGTAGTTCTCAAAATGCCAGACAGTAGGAAGAATCTTCATGGGAATGCTGAATACCTCGTTGCTGTTTTTAAAGGATGCCAGCACCATCCAGAAAAACGGAATCACCATGCCGATCGCCAGAACGGACAGGATGATGTATACGATAACTTTGCTTTTTACTGTTCTCGTGTTCATATCCGCCCCTCCTTATACGAAATCTGTGAACTTTTGCTCACCCCGCATCTGGATTAAGGTCACCACTAAAACGATGGCGAACAGCACCAGCGCAGACGCGCTTGCGTAGCCGAACTTAAAGTCTACGAATGCGGCATTATAAATGTGATTTACCAGTACATTGGTGGCGCGTCCCGGACCGCCGCCAGTCATTACATAGATCAGGTCAAACACCTTGAAGCACTGAATGGTCAGCATGATCACCACGAAGAAGGTGGTAGGGGTCAGCATCGGGATGGTAATGTACCACAGCTTTTTAAGGCCGGTAGCGCCGTCGATGCTGGCTGCCTCATAAAGATCAGCAGAAATGCCCTGCAGCGCCGCCAGGTATACAACCATATAGTAGCCCATGTATTTCCACACACTGACGATGATAATCACCCACATAGCCCATTCGGTAGACGCGCACCACTTGGGCGGGTTGGCGATACCGATAAATTTCAGGAACTCATTGATTGGCCCAAACTCTGGCTGAAACAGCATGTTCCATACAGCGCCCACCGCTACCAGGGAAGCCACATAAGGGAAGAAGAACATGGTACGGTATACTACCATTCCCTTGATCTTGGAGTTTAAAAGCACTGCAATCAAAAGGGACGCCACCAGGGTCAGGGGCACTGTAAACGCTGCATACCACAAGGTGTTCTGCAGGGAAATGATGAAGGTACTGTCCCCGAACAGCTTGGTAAAGTTAGCCAGTCCTACAAACTGCATAGGCACATCGGAGCCGTCCCATTTCATGACACTGAGGACAAAGGAAAAGCATACCGGGATAAAGATAAATACAAAATAACCGATAAAATTGGGAATGATGAAGGAGTAGCCGATTAAATTAGTTCTCAGCTCCTTGCATTTTCTGCTGTTCATCATTGTTCTCCTTTCAAAAATCTGCGGGCCTTAAGGCCCGTTTTCGAACAGAGAGAGCGTCCCTTTTACAGCGACGCTCTCTGTTGTTGTTTCATTTATGCAATTTCGTCTGCCGATACGCTGTTATTATTCAGCCATTGCCTCTTTTGCACGCTCGTTCATGTTAGCAATACCGGTATCGATGTCCTCCTCGCCGATCATGATCAGATCATGTTCTTCCTCGATGACTTTACGAACAGACGGCATCTTTGAGTCTAACGGTCTGTCGAATACGAAGTTCTTAACCTCCAGAGCGGTCTCGCCGTCCTCCGGGAAGCCCACTACGGAAGCCAGCTTCTCATTGATAGCGTCAGAGGAGATAGCCGGGAATACATTGTTCTCTGCCAGAATCAGAGCGCCCTCTTCACTGGTAGCGAACTTTACAAACTCCCATGCCAGATCCGGAACATCAGTCTTGGCATTTATTGCAATCGGGGTTACAGAACCAACGGTGCTGCCTGCCTCTACGCCTTCCGGATGGGGAATCTTGGTAACGCCCCAGTTAAAGTCAAACTTGCCGTCCTTCTTATCCTGAATCAGAGTTGCAATAAACCAAGTACCCATGGGAACCATAGCGCACTGCTGCTGCTCGAAGGTGCTGATGTAGTGGATGCTGCCGGTCTTTAAGTTAGCATAGCTCTGTACCACGCCCTCATCCTGCATACGCAGAGCCTGCTCATAGGCGGGCTTTAAGAAAGAGTAGTCTTCAGACAGCAGGGTGTTCTTGCCGTCCTGCAAAGCCCAGTTAGCAACCAGAGCCATCCAGGTGTGGTTGTGGGAGCCGTAAACCTTTGCGCTTCCCTCGCCGCTTGTCATCTGCTTTGCCAGAGCCTCGTACTCATCCCAGGTCATGTCATCGCTGGGGTACTCAACGCCGGCTGCATCAAACAGGTCTTTGTTGTAGAACAAGGTATACCAGTCACGGCGGAAGGGAAGGGTGTACTGCTTGCCGTCCATCTGAAGCTGCTCAGCAGCGCCGCCGTAAACGCTTAAATCAATGCCGTCTTTCTCAATGTAGCTGGTCAGATCCAGAAGCTGGTTCTTCTCCTTCATACCAACCTGGGTATCCGCTTCCTTTACCATGATTACATCCGGGTCAGCAGCGCCGCCGGCCAGCATAACGGTGATCTTGTTATTGTACTCGTCAGCCTGGGTATCGATCAGCTCTACCTCTACATTGGGATTCTTCGCCATAAATGCATCAGCAACAGCCTGAAACTGAGGAGAACTTGCGTTATCCCATACGGATACGGTTAATTTGGTTTTCTCGCCATCTGCTGCCGGAGCCTCAGTAGCTGCACCGTCTGCTGCCGGAGCCTCAGTAGCTGCACCGTCTGTTGCCGAAGCCTTAGTAGTCTCTGCAGGCTGACTGCCGCCGCAGCCTGCCAGGGAAACTGCTGTCATTGCAGCAGTCAGAGTAAGAGCAGTAAACTGTCTTTTTTTCATAATGAAACCCTCCTGTTTCTAGTCTTTTTGTTAAGACAAGTATAACAGAAGGGTTTTCTGCATCCAATCGAAGCAAGTTAGAATTTTTATAATTTTTTCATCCAGCCAACTATTTTATTTTCAATTTTTTTCACTGTTTACAATTTTTTCATGCAGGGTCTGGTTCTCATACTCTTTGGGCGTACAGCCTGCCACCTTTTTGAATACGGTACTGAAATAATACTGAGTATCGAAACCCAGCATATCAGAAATCTCGTACATCATATATTTATGGGCTGTGATCAGCACCTTTGCCTGCTCCACCTTCACCGTATTCACATAATCTGTAAAAGCCTGTCCCATCTGCTTTTTAAAGGTGCTGCTTAAATATCCCTGGCTGACCCCTAAAAGCTCTGCCACCTGGCCCAGGAAAATCTTCTCCCGGTAATGCTCCTTTACATACTGACAGGCCAGTTCCACATGCCGGTCTACTTTAACCGCCTGTTTCTGTGTCAACACTGCAGACACCTTCTCTTTAAACCCGCAGGTCCACTGAATGATGTCGTATAAAGTGCTCATCCGGTTTAACTGGCCGATAATATCCACTGCATAGGGAAAATCCCCTTCTCCCTGTTCCTCAAAAAAGGACATAACAAAATAGTAAAGGCTGCTGCAGCCGTTGATGGCCTGAGGCCTGGTAGGCTGATGCTCCTTTAAAAGCGAAATCACCTGATCCATAATCTCCCCAAACCGCACAGCGTCCCGCTGGCGGATACTCTGCCCCAAATCCTTTTTCAAAAAACTGATGTTGAAATTGCTGCTGTGACGGCTGCTGGTCTCACATTTTTCCGAGTAGAACACAATCGGCTCCGACGAGTCATAATAGGTGTAGTTCATGGCGCTCATTACCTGATAAAGCAGCTCCGGGAACTCCTCAATGGTCTCCCCCTTCTGGCTGACTGTCACCGTAGCCGGAACGCCGAAGTAATCCTTAATAATGGAAACAAATTTTTCTCCCATTTTTCGGATGCTTTCTTTATAATCTTCCACACATGCCGCCGATACCACCAGGATAAAACCGTTCTGGTCCCGGCGGATCAAGCTGCTCTGGTCAAAAAATCCCCGCACCATCTCATTGATGATGTCTTCTGCAAATCCCATGGTCTTTTTCTGGTCTTCCCTGGTAAAATCTGAAGAAAATCCTTCTGCTCCGTAATTAAAGTGAATCAGTACCAGCACCGGTTCCAGAAACCGTTCCCGGATCAACCTCTCTAAATTTTCGTCCGCCTTTCCGTCCATGTCATAAACCAGAACCCGCCGGAAATAGGTTCGGATGGTGTCCTCCACCGACAGGCTGACTGCCGATGTTTCTTCCTGCTTAGGCCGCAGCTTTTCACACCGGCTGATAACCCGTCCAAGAACCTCCGCCAGCATCTCCTCACTGATTTCCAGCTTTACCAGATACTCCATGGCCCCCAGACGCATGGCTTCTCTGGCCAATGCAAAGTCCTCCAGGTTCGTCAGCAGAATAAACTGAGCCAAAAAGCCCTTTTTCTGGGACTGCCGGATCAACTCCAGCCCATCCATAGCCGGCATTTTAATGTCTGTAATCACAACATCCGGCTGAAGCTCCTCCATCTTCTCCAAAGCCTGCTGTCCATTGGTGGCCTTTCCCACAATCCGGCAGTCATACTGCTCCCATTCCAGCATAGACGCAATTCCTGCCAGAATCAGCGGCTCATCATCTACCAGCATTACCCGATACATGTTATTCCTCCTGATACGCCTCAAATTCCAGAGGCACCTTCACTGTAATTTCTGTATATTTTCCAACCTGGCTGTCAATGGACAGTCCATAATCCTCGCCGTAGGTCAGCTTGATCCGCCGGTCTACATTGGCCATACCGATGCTGCTCATCCGGTCGCCCTTTAACCGCTCCGAATCTGCCAGCAGTCCGCCCATCTTCTCCTCCGGAATGCCTACGCCATCATCCCGCACTACCAGGTATAAGCTTTCCTCATCTGCAAAGATATGGATCAGAATAGTACCGCTTTTTCCGCTTGGCTCAATGCCCCGGAAAATAGCATTTTCAATCAGAGGCTGCAGGGTCAGCTTCACCACCATCGCCTTATTTAACATCTCCTCATCAATCTGAATCTGCACATCAAACAGCTCTGCATATTTTAACTTTTCGATGGTCACATAGTCCTTTACAAATTCCAGTTCTTTTTCCACCGTCACCTTTTCGTGGAAGCCTTTGGCCATATTCTTAAGCAGCCGGGAAAGGGCCGTTACTGCCTTCACAATACCGCTGTTTTTTTGAATCACAGCAATCCATTTGATAGAATCCAATGTATTATAAAGGAAATGAGGATTGATCTGAGCCTGAAGCATCTTAAGCTCCAGACTGCTTTTTTCTTTCTCGTCCTCCAGCCGCTGGTTCATTAAGGCCTCAATCTGACCGGACATGTCGTTGACCACCTTGCCTACGCTTCCGATCTCATCTCCGCTTTCAATCTCCGGATTCTGGGAAAAATCTCCCTCTGCAATCCGTCCGATGTGTCCCACCAGCCGGTCAATGGGTCTTTGCAGCTGCTGGCCGAACAGGGCGCTTAAAAATACGCCGATGATCAGGCAGGCCACAAAGATTACCATCACCGTCCGAAACAGCAGCATCCGGTCCTGAGTCAGCACCTCCAGATCCAGAACCTCCATAACGATGATGCCGCTCTTTGAGGAAATCTGCCAGGCCAGGCAGCTTTCCTTTCCATGGACAGTGCGGTTTATCATACCGCTTTCTTCTCCTGATGCCAGCAGCTCAGCCAACAGCTCGTCATTTTCCTGCCGGTTTTCCTCCTGCTCCCGGAGGGACGCCACCCGTTTTCCGTCATAAGTAGCAGCAATGATCTCGTTTCCATTGTCATTCTGCTCCAATTCATCCTGAAACAATGCAGGAGACAAAAAAACCGCTGCCCACTGATGTCCGCCTGTGCCGGTGATAGGATGGATAATGGGAAGCATCGGCTCCCTTTCTCCAAAAAAGACCGGGGCCCGCAGTTCCAGAAAATACCGGTCCATAGTTTTTTCCGCTTCTGCCTCAAACCAGGACGCCTCAAAAATCCGCTGCCAATCGTCCACGCTGCTGTGGACGCCTCCGGACTGAACCATAACGCCCTGGTCACTGAAAATGGAAAGCTGCTGAATATAACTGCCATAGCTGGTTACCGCACAGTAGTTGTCTGCAAGCTCCGCATATTCCAGACCGGCCCGCCTCTGCTGAAGCGTGCCCATACTGCCTACCCGCTTTAAATCAAAAGGCCCCCGCTCCGTGCAGTTTAAAATAATATTTACCATCTCATCATAGGCATTCTGATAGGAGTCGGCTAGGCTCTCCACATGGTAATTCAGGGAATTAGCCGCCACCTCCGCCGCCTTTTTACTAGCGGTCACATAGCTGCTGACGCTTAAAATCACTGCAATGACGCTGATGGTGCACAGGTTGTACCAAATCATTCTGCCCTTAATGGTTCTCACATGAAACATGATTCTCTCCTTTTTTACAGAGAAGAAAAACCGGGCCGGGAGACGCCTCCCTGCCCGGCTTTCAGTTTCCATAAGCTTTAGTTAAAGGAGAACAGCTCCTCAGACGGTTTTACCTCGCCCAGCTTCGGCTGGCTCATTTTGCCGATCATGGCTGCGTTGGAAACCAAAACCATGGTAGTGGTCTTGAAACCGGCTGCCTCAATGGCCGCGCAGTCAAACTCTACCAGCAGATCGCCTTTCTTTACCTTTGCGCCCTGCTCTACGAAGGTTTTAAAGCCCTCACCCTTCATCTCCACTGTGTCGATACCAATGTGTAAAAGCAGCTCCATGCCGTCTTCCGTCTGCATGCCCACAGCATGGCCGGTGGGAAATACGGCTGCCATTGTACCGTCTGCCGGAGCGTACAGCTTGCCCTCAGACGGGCGGATACCAACGCCCTCTCCCATCATTCCCTGAGAGAATACCGGATCCTCTACCTCAGATAAAGGGATAGAAGTCCCTGCTACCGGGCAGTACACGGTCTTTGCCTTGCTTGCTGCAGAACCTGCTGCCGGAGCCTCTTCCTTTGCCTTGCCCCCAAATAAATTACTGAAAAATCCCATTGTATCTTTCTCCTTTCCCTGCGGCCTTCCTGATACCTCTGCCGTCCCTTTTCTTTATTTTATAGCTGACAGCCATTTATTGCAAGCGCAATTTTTCAGCCGTCTCTGCCTTTGCCAGCTTTACCAGCCTGCTGGTGCCAAGCCTTGCGGCTCCCAGCTTGGCAAACTGCCTGGCGTCTGCAAAATCTGAGATGCCTCCGGCAGCTTTTATCTTCACTTCCGGCCCGACATGAGAGGCAAACAGGGCGATGTCCTCAAAGGTTGCTCCTGCCCCTCCAAATCCGGTAGAGGTCTTGATAAATTCCGCACCGGCTCTTGTCACCACGCCGCACATGGCAATCTTTTCTTCCTCTGTCAGCAGGCAGGTCTCAATAATTACCTTTAAGATTTTATCTTTGCAGGCTGCCTTTACTGCCCGGATTTCCTGCTCTACTGCATCGTATTTTCCATCCTTTACCCAGCCGATATTGATGACCATATCAATCTCGTCTGCGCCGTTTTTCACTGCGTCCTCAGTCTCAAAACACTTTACTGCCGTAGTATTGTAGCCGTTGGGGAAGCCGATGACTGTGCAGATCGGCATCCGGCCTGCCGCATAGTCTGCCGCCGCCTTCACATAGGACGGCGGAATGCAAACGGATGCTGTTTTGTAAGCAATAGCATCGTCAATCAGTTCCCGGATCTCCTGCCAGACGGCCTTCTGAGACAGGGCGGTGTGATCCACCCTGCTTAAAATATCACTTCTGTCCAAGTTTTGTGTTCTCCTTTTCCCGATCTCTGGCAATTAACAGTTTTATGGCTTCAATACCTACCTGGATAGCTGCGGAAGTGTCCTCGCTCATCTTCTGGTCCAGCCCGGCTGCCTCCCGCTCCTGGTTCCAGATTACATGGAAAGCAGAGCCGCAGCGGCACCGCAAAGCGTCCGACACCACAAACAAGGCGGCAGACTCCATCTCACTGGCTTTTACTCCCAGACGCTTCCAGGCCTCCCACTTCTGGAGAAGCTCATAGGATACCGGCATTTTCGCCGGAGAGTGCTGACCGTAAAACGCATCCTTACACTGAACCACGCCCACATGATACTTCTTTCCCAGAAGGCGGGCCGCATCTGCCAGGGCGCTTAAAACCTCAAAATCCGGCACGGCCGGGTACTCAATGGGAGCGTATTCCTGACTGGTATGCTCATAGCGGATGGCCCCGGAGGCAATTACAATATCTCCGGATTCCACGGCCAGATCAATACCGCCGCAGGTGCCTACCCGCACAAAGGTGTCTGCTCCGATGTTGTGGAGCTCCTCCATAGCAATGGAAGCCGACGGCCCGCCAATGCCGGTAGAACAGACGCTTACCTTTTCTCCTAAAAGACTTCCTGTATAGACGGTGTATTCCCGGTTCTGGCTGACGAATACCGGATCGTCAAAACAGGCTGCAATATCCCTGCATCGTCCAGGATCACCCGGAAGCAGACAGTACCGCCCCACATCTCCTTCTGCGCAACGAATGTGAAACTGCTTTTCCAGACGCTGCATCTAAGCACCTCCTGATTTTATCGGTCTTCTCTTTCTACATACGGTCTCTTTGTCACAAGGCTCTTGTAGCCAGGCCGGATAATCCGGTCTGCAGTTACCAGTTCCTCAATCCTGTGGGCGCTCCAGCCTACAATCCGGGCGATGGCAAACAGAGGCGTATAAAGCTCTCTGGGAATGCCCAGCATATCGTACACAAATCCGCTGTAAAAATCCACATTGGGACTTACGCCCTTGTAAATCTTCCGCTCCTTGGCAATAAGGATAGGGGCCAGCTCCTCGATATTGTTATAGAGGGCCATATCCGCATCCCGGCCTTTGGCCTTAGCCAGTTGTTCCACGAACTTTTTAAACACCACTTCACGAGGATCTGACAGGGAATAAACTGCATGGCCCATGCCGTAAATCAGTCCCTTTTTATCAAAGGCTTCCTTGTGAAGCAGCTTGGTTAAGTAATCTGCGACAGCTTCCTTATCGTAGAAATCTGTCACATGCTTCCGCACATCGTCCATCATCCGCATAACCATCAGATTTGCGCCGCCGTGCTTCTTACCCTTTAAGGAAGACATGGCCGCCGCCATAGACGAGTAGGTGTCAGATCCGGAGGAAGTAACTACGCGAGTGGTAAAGGTAGAGTTGTTTCCGCCGCCGTGCTCCATGTGAAGCAAAAGAGCTACATCCAACACGGTAGCTTCCAGCTCTGAAAACTCCGCCGACGGCCTTAAAAGCCGCAGGAAGTTTTCCGCCACAGAAAGCTCCGGTAAGGGGCGGTGAATATACATACTGTCATCGTTTTCGTAATGGTTGAAGGCATGATAGCCATAAACCGCCAGCATGGGGAACACACCGATCAGCTGCAGGCACTGGCGCAGCACATTGGCTGTATCCAGATTTTCCGTGTCCGGGTCATAGGAAGCCAGCGTCAGGATGCTCTTTGTCATGGAATTCATGATGTCTGCGCTGGGCGCTTTCATAATCACATCCCTGGTAAAGTTGGTGGGAAGCCGCATACAATCTGCCAGTACATCTTTAAACGCCGCCAGCTGCCCTGTATCCGGCAGCTCTCCAAACAGCAGAAGGTACGCCCCTTCTTCAAAGAGGCCGTGCTTTCCGATGCCGCCCTGCACCAGCTCTTTTACATCATAGCCCCGGTACAGAAGTTCTCCGTCACAGGGAACATCCTGGCCGTTTATCTGGTCAAAGGCCCGCACCTGGGACACATTGGTAAGCCCTGCCAGAACTCCCTTTCCACTGTCATCCCGCAATCCTTTTTTGACTCCGTATTTGGAAAATAATTCCTTGTCGATGCTGTCATTTCTGTCACATAAATCTACCTTTGTCTCTGCATAATTCTTTACTTTCTCCAAATAAGCACCTATCCTTTCAAAGCTGACTTTAGTTTCTGCTGATTTCCTGTCAACCAGCCCAGACGGCGCGTCATCCTGACTGATAATTCCCCTTTCTGTTCCCCCGCCGTCCTGATTTTTCCATTTATTATATCAAAAAAAGGCGCTGTCCGTCAAGACAACGCCTTTCATTTCGGTATCAGCCCTTTCAGCTGAACTACTATTTCAGCACCATCAGGTAATTGGCGCCGGATTGAAAATGCACATGTCGTTGTGGAAACCGTACTGGTCGCTGTATGGCTCCTTCACGCCGCTGGCTACATCCAGAATCATGTCAAAAATTTCCTGCCCTACATCCGCAATGGTCTTCTCTCCGGTAGCTACATCACCGGCAGAAATATCAATCAGATCGAACCAGTGGTTCTTCATCTCATTGCGGCTGCAGACCTTAATAACCGGGCTGATGTCCAGGCCGTAGGGAGTTCCGCGGCCAGTCATAAATACCTGAAGGCCAATGCCGCTGGCTACCTGGCTGGGACCGCACACGATGTCGCTGGCCGGGGTAGCTGCATAGATCAGGCCGTGCCTGGTAGGCTTCTGTGCAGGAGACAGCACCTCCACAATCTGGCTGGTTCCGCTCTTTGCAATGCTGCCCATGGCCTTTTCCACAATGTTAGCCAGGCCGCCCTGCTTATTGCCGGGAGTGGGGTTTGCATCACGGCCTACGCCGCCGTCTGCCAGGTACTTATCGTACCACTTCATCTCCTCTGCCAGACGGTCTCTGGTGTAAGCGTCCGGACAGCGGGCCGCCAGCATATGAACGCCGTCCCGTACCTCAGTTACCTCACTGAACATAACCGTAGCGCCGCCCCGCACCAGCATATCGGCTGCATAACCTGCGCTGGGGTTTGCAGACACGCCTGAGAAGGCGTCGCTGCCGCCGCACTGCATTCCGATAAGCAGGTCGCTTAAGGGCAGCTCCTCTCTGGTTCTCTCATTTAACTTCTGAAGCTTTTTGTCTGCCATCTCTAAAATGGCGTTCATCATAGCATCGTGTCCTGCATATTCCTGCAAAGTCAGCACATTCTCAGAGGTAATGTCCTCCGGCGGAAGCACCCGGTCGTAAGTCAGCTTTTCGCAGCCTAAACCGACTACCATAATCTGGCCGCCAAAGTTGGGATGGCGGATGACATTGGTAATGGCCCGAATCGGGATGTGGGCCAGAGGCGCATTGATGGCTACACCGCAGCCGTAGGGATGAGTCACTGCCACTACGCCATCTACATTAGGATACTTGGGAAGCAGTTCTTTTTTGATACGCTCCACAGCCACCTTCAGCACACCTGCAGCGCACTGTACGGTAGTAACGATCCCCAGCAGATTCCGAGTACCGGCCGGGCCTTCCTCATTCTTATATCCCATCCATGTGGTTCTGGTAGGCATGGGAAGCTCCTCCATTGGAACTAAGTTGGTGCCGTACTCCATATCGTCCACAGACGGGCTCTCCGGCAAATCCAGCATATGCTCGTTGATCCAGTCTCCTTTTTTGATGTGGTTAATGGCATAGCCTAAGACTACGCCATAGCGGATAATCTCCCCGCCTGCCGGAATGTCACAGAGAGCGATTTTGTGGGCCTGGGGAATGTCCTGGTTGGCAGTCAGCCCTTCCATAATCTGGGTTCCGGCCTTAATGTCCCGAACTGCAACGACCACATTATCCTGGTCTTTGATTTTCACATACAATCGAGCCATGATAAACCTCCTGAATGTAAAATTTCGTTTTTCCTTTCCCTGATTATAGTACAGATCTGATGAAAACAAAAATTCTATTTTCTTTCTTTACTCAAACTTTTTCTTAGAGTTTGAGCACCTGTTTACCGCTGACCCCATTTTCTAATGTTCCACGCCCTTTCCATGAATGCTTGAGCAACGGCTGACTTTTGTGGTATAATAATGAGGAAAGTGTCTGTCGTGCTTGCACGAACAGACATTGACGAGAAAACCATCGAGACGATAGTCGAGATGGTATACTTTGCGTATGAAGGGATTGATAAATGTGACTGTTGTCGTTTAGGGCTTGTAGATGGTCATGAAGCTTATATTGTACCTATGAATTTTGGCTATGATATAATTGATGACAATATTATTCTGTATTTTCATTGTGCAAGCAAGGGCAGAAAAACAGGCCTTTTTTCAGAACAATCCGTTGTGTCTTTTGAAATGGATACAAAGCATGAATTAGTGGTCGGAGATATAGGCTGTGGTTTTTCATACTTATATCAAAGTGTTATGGGAACTGGTACTATAACGACATTAAGCGACAGAGAGGAAAAAACTGAGGGCTTGCAGAAGATAATGGAACACTATACAAGTAAAACACAATGGGAATTTGACGAAAGGATTTTGAATATAACAACAGTTCTGAAACTCTCAGTAAAGTCATTGGCTGGAAAAGAGCATTAGACAACCTCCAGTTATTCTGCCTTATTGGTTTTTTGTAAAAAGGGTGTATCTTATGGATGAAACGATCGGTTTAAGGCTTATAGAAGAATTGAAGGAAGATACAGAGAAGTTCCGTAAAGAAGACGGAGCATATCAACTGCTTCAAGTGTACTTTGAGGGGTTTTCAAAAGAAACTTTACGCGACTTGCTATGTTATGAGGATAAACATATAAGGCAAATAGCTCTTTGGATAATATCTGAATTAGGAAAAGATGCTGAAAATTTATTAGGAGAAGTAGTATCTCAAATGGATGATGTGGATCCTTTTATCTGTTATTATTCTTCTGAAATAGTAGCCTGTATTGCAACTGATAAATATATGGACGACTTTATGAAGGTATTTACTTTTTTTGATCATCCTAATGCTAAAATCAGAACACTTATTATGTTTATCATTTCAACATTAGCTGATTCACGGATACAGGAAGCATATACCTATTCGATCAACAATAAAATTCTTGGCGATTCACATGAGAAAGGGTTATCATTTTTGATGAATGTAAATAGTCTTAGCAATTCCGATATTACAGCTTTGGTTAATAGTCATGACAGCGTAATTAGAAAATATGGTGTTATAATTGCTTCAAAGGTTTATGAAAAGTATCCAGAGATTATAAAGGATTCCGTAAATTCTGAAGATTTAGATGTTCAGGTTTTTTCAAAAACTGAAGTGCAGGCTAAAGCTAAAATAGCTCAGTTTGAACATATGATGCCAGTTTTTAAAACCAGAGAAATCGGAAGTTTTGCATGAGTAAATAAGTGAAGTTTGATTATGCAAATTTCGAAAAAAAGGAGAAGATCATTATGTTAGTACAACCAGATTTTGAGAAAGAATTTGAAACAGAAGAATATGAAATGCTTATTTTAGTGCAAGCGCCGTGCAAAGGAGTATCACGCATGAAAGATATGTGGGGTGGTATGTGGAGTGCCTCTGTCGATTTTTTTGCGTCCATAGATTTGCGTACGGGTCAGTTGTTTCATGAGAAAGGCTATGTTCTGTGGCTTTTAAAAGACGATAAATACAAGAGATGGAGTTGGGATAAACATAAGAGATGGGTATATGCATTTAAGAAATTTGGCATTTATCGTGTCACTGTCAGAAAATGTATACCTCAAAAATTACAACCACATCAGCCACAATATTGGAACAACAGATATATGCTTATAAATATACTTGAAAAGAATGTTTCAAATGAGAAATTGGAAGCCTTGAAAGAACATTATGCGAAACCTATTTCTATAGAAAATGAATTAGGCTCTTTTATCTTGAATAGAGAGTTTTCAGAGTTTAGGGGAATTATAAACTGGAATGGTGCAGAGATAATTGCAGATTTGGAAACCGATGCGGAAAATGGAGATACTGCGGAACAGGCAATGAAGGTACTAAAAAGAATTGCAGATAATCTTGTGGATAATGATACTAAGTACCGTGAGTTTGCGGCACAAGAACTAACCGTATCTGCAAATGAGTGGATGAATGGAACAGAAGAAATTACACAGGAAACATTTGCGAAGCGTATCGAAATTTATATGATAGAAATTAGTTCGGATGGAAGTTTCACTTTGTCTTATTCTGATGACGATATGTTTTATGACCATGTTATTAGAATAGAGGTTGAGTCAAATGGAGAACCTACATTTGCTGCTATATGCGGATGAGAGTAAAAAATTCTAATTTATCGGGGGCTTTCACATTTTTGGTGAAAGCCCCCTTGGCAAATTCCGTCTTAATACTCTCTGCTCTTTCTCTAAATAGAGGTGGAATTACCGTACCAGGCACGGTTTCTTGGGATTGAATTTCCAGCCGGGAATTAAATACTGCATACCGATGGAATCGTCCCGGCCGCCCAGGCAGTGATCCAGATACAGTTGATGCGCTTTCTTCACCTGCTCCATATCTACCTCCACGCCCAGCCCCGGCTTCTTGGGAACCTCTACGCAGCCATCTACAATCTGCAGCGGCTCTTTCGTCAGGCGCTCTAAGCCCTCCTGCCAGATCCAGTGGGTATCCAGGGCATTGTACTCGCCGGGAACGGCAGCGCCTACCTGGGTGAACATAGCCAGGGAAATGTCAAAGTGGTTGTTGGAATGGCTGCCCCAGGTGTAGCCAAAATCGTGACACATCTGAGCCACACGGACAGAGCCGCTCATAGTCCAGAAATGGGGGTCTGCCAGAATGATGTCCACAGCCTGGGATTCCAGGGAGTGGCCTACCTCTCTCCAGTCAGTAGCAATCATATTGGTAGCAGTGGGGAAACCGGTGCGGCGGCGGAACTCGCTCATAATCTCACGGCCAGAGTATACGCCCTCTGCGCCGCAGGGGTCTTCGCAGTAGGTCAGAATGCCCTGCATGCCCTTTACATACTCTACCGCCTCCTCTAACAGCCATCCGCCGTTGGGATCTAAGTCAATCCTGGCCTCCGGGAAGGCTTTCTTCAAAGCCCGGATTACATCCATCTCCTCATTGCCCGGCAGCACGCCGCCTTTTAACTTAAAGTCCTGGAAGCCGTATTTGGCATGGGTTGCCTTTGCAAATTCTACGATTTTCTCTGCAGTCAGCGCCTCCTCGTGGCGAATCCGATACCACTCGCAGTCGGAATCCAGCTCATGCTCATAAGGCAGATCGGTCTTGTTGGGGTCTCCTACAAAAAATAAGTAGCCCAGCATCCGCACCTTGTCCCGCTGCTGGCCGTCGCCTAACAGCTCGCAAACCGGAACGCCTAAGTATTTTCCTAACAAATCCAGGCAGGGCGCCTCAATGGCAGTAATTACATGAACGCCGGTACGAAGGTCAAAGGTCTGGTTGCCGCGGACATCCTCCTCGCCCTTAGCATCCAAATGAGCCTTTACCTTTAAAAGCGTGCTCTTATACTCGGAAACCCTGGTTCCTTCTACAATCGGAATACATTCTTCCAACGCCTTTGTAATCTTGGTTCCGCCAGGAACCTCTCCTACGCCGGTCTCGCCGTTATCTGCGTGCAGAATCACAATATTTCTGGTGAAATAGGGGGCATGGGCGCCGCTTAAGTTCAGCTCCATGCAGTCTCTTCCTGCTACCGGATACACTTCCATTTTTGTAATTACAGGTACTGCCATTATAAAACCCTCCTTAAAATAATAAAGTCTATTTGAATCATCTGCCATCAACCTCTGATAACAGTATAGCAAAAAGAAATTTCAAAGTAAAATTAATTGTTTTTCTGTTTCCCTTAATTTTTCTACTTCTTTTCTCTTTTCATTTCCCGCTGGTTTTGTTATACTGTTTTCATAACTTATCTGCGCGGAACTCTCCCCGCAAAATGCATACAAAGGAAGGGATTTTTGTCTATGAACGAAAAACTGAATCAAATCCGCCAGGAGAAAAAGAAAGCTCAGATCCTGGTTCTGTTCTGCACAGCCGGACTGCTGGTAAGCCTGGTGCTGACCATCAGGCGATCGCCGCTGGCCATCGGCTTTTACGCAGCAGTGCTTGTCTTCTACCTGGTTGTATTCCGCCGTCAGTCTAAACGCTTTCAGCAGACTGTCAAAACCGCAACCTTAACCGAATGTCTGCGGCCTTATCTTAAAAACATCACTTATCAGGAAAAGAACGGTCTGGAAACCGGACATATTGCTCAGGCCCGGCTGCTTCCAGTGGAGCATCCCAAAAGCATCCTGATTCGTGACACCGTAAGAGGCACATACCAGGCTCTGCCTGTTTTCTTAAGCGATGTCACCGTAGACTACCAGACCATCCGCCCCACCAAAAGCGGAGATGAAAAATCCATGATAGATTTTCTTTCCGGCAACTGGTTTGAAATCCAGTTAAAAGAGGCTCTGCCCTTCTCCTGCACCATCTGGGATAAGAAACTGGTTCCAGCCCCTGTTCGGGAACAGTTTTTTTCTGATTACCGCTGCTCCGACATCTGCCAGCCTCCTGCTTTCCGGGAACAGTTTTCCACCTATACCCGGAACCACAGCGACTGCAGCATTCCGGAAGAACTGGAAAAAGCCCTGCTAAAACTGGCAGAGGCAACCCCCGGCCAGATTGCCGTCCAGTTAGACGGAAAGGTGTTCCGTATCTTTATAAGAAATCGTTTCCTTTACACCCACGAGCTCTCTCCTAAGATAGAGGCAACCGCCCAGCTCCTTACCCACAATCAGTATCCGGAAATCAGTTATATTCTCCGGGCGGCGGATGCTGTGCGGGGGATGGTGTAACCCAGAAGTGCACTCTATGAAAACAAAGGCCGCTCCCTTGAATAAGAGAACGGCCTTTCTCATTTTATTACTGCTCCAGAGAATCTGCAATTTCCTTGATGGTATTGAAAATTTCTTCATCGTTCGCTGCAGAATCTTCTGCATTTAAGTAATAAGGCATCATGTCTACATTAGCAACAGCCTCTGCTGCCTCCGGATCTGCCAGAATCTGCTGAACCAGATTCTCGTAGTAGGTGATTACCTCGTCTGAAGTCTCAGCCGGGAAATAGAAAGAGAAGTCACAGTCCGGATATACCAGATCAACATTCTGCTCTTTCAAAGTAGGAATGTCAGCAATCAGCTCATATCTTTCCTCAGTAGGTGCACCGATACAGGCAAACTGACCTGCTGCCAGGTAATCTTTGCAGTTGATGTATGCACCCGGCATTAAATCAACCTGACCGGACAGCATCGCTGCTACCTTATCAGAGTTGGAGCCTACATCTACCAGATCCAGATCAATGCCTGCTGCCTGCTCAAATGCCAGAAGCTCATAATAGGTATAAGCGCCCACCTCAGTACAGGCCTTTAGCTGTCCGGGTGCTGCCTTTGCTGCTTCAATGAATGCATTTAAGTCAGCATATTTCTCCGGATTTACATACAACTGCTGGGCCGGGTCTTTTGCAAAGGTGGGTCCCAGCTTGAATGCAGTGTAGTTGTAATCCGTAACACCGGCGATGTTAGCCACATTTACCAGATTGTGTCCATACAGGAAAGTATGTCCATCCGGCTCCGCAGACAAAACCTGATTTGCAGCTACAGAACCTGCTGCGCCGTTGGAGTTTACTACGATGAAATCATGTCCGGTAATCTCCTTTGCATACTGTGCAAATACGCGGGCAGAAAGGTCTGTGTTTCCACCGGCGCCTGCCGGTACTACAATGGAAACGGTGGTGCTGGGTTCCCAACCAGCAGCCTCCGTCTCTACTGCTGCTGCATCACCCTCTTTTGCTGCAGGGGCTTCCGTGGTGGACGCCGTCTCAGAACCGCCGCAAGCGGCTAAACCAAAAGCCATAGTTCCTGCCAGTAAGGTTGCCAATACTCTTTTTTTCATAGTCTTCTCTCTCCTTTTATTTGGACGCTAACAGCGTCTTAATTTGTCTTTTATGAATAATAAATTACTTCTGGGCTTTTACTTTTGCCCGATACGCCTTAAATTCCTTCACCATGGACCAGATCAGCACTGCAACTGCTACAAGGAAGAAGAAATCAAAGATCGGTCTTGCAAAGAATGCGCTAAATGATTTGTACTGCATAATACCGCGGCGCAGATAGGTTTCCAACATCTCACCAATCAGGAAACACAGTACAAACGGTGTGGTCGGCAGGCTGAACTTGTGATAAACATATCCCACCAGACCAAAAATCAGAATAGACTGTACATCAAAAATCCGGTTATTGGTAGCGTATGCACCTACACAGCACAACACCAGAATCAGCGGCAGAAGGATGTGTTTCGGCACCTTCAACACCTGAACGAAACCTTTGATACAGGTCCACTCAACAACCAGCATGATCAGGGTACACAGGATGCAGGCTGCGAAGATTCCGTAAACAACATCGGCGTTCTTAACAAACAGCAAAGGTCCTGCAGACAATCCGTGAATCAGGAAGCCGCCTAACATCATAGCGGTAACGCCGTCTCCTGGGATACCAAGTACCAAAAGAGGAATCATGGCGCCGCCGATGGTTGCATTGTTTGCAGACTCGGTCGCTACGATACCGTCCGGACATCCTTTACCAAACTCCTCAGGATGCTTGGACATATTCTTTGCAGTCACATAAGCCAGCATGCCGGAAGTCGATCCGCCGATACCCGGCAGAATACCGATTCCAGTACCGATCAGTGCAGACCGGAAGAAATTGGGTAAATGGTAAATAAACTGCTGGAAGGTGAAACCAAAGCCTTTTACTTTCTTAATCGGGATAGTCTCCAGCTTTCCGCCCTTCATACTTTCTGCAGTAATCAGAATATCGGAAATAGCGAAGATACCAATCAGCGTCGGCAAGGTGTCAAAGCCTGCCATCAGGTTACTGGAACCAAAGGTGAAACGAGCCGTTCCATCAATCGGGGCCATACCAATCAGGGTAAACATTAAGCCCAGCAGACCGGCCAGAAGGCCGCGCAGCATATTTCCGGAAGCCAGGATTGCTACCATGGTAAGCGCAAAGAAACAGATACCAAAGTTCTCAGCCGGAGTAAACTTCAGCGCAATGTCTGCCAGCATGGGCGCACAGAAGGTCAAAATGATAAAGGAGAAAATGGAACCCATTGCCGAGAATACAATGCCAAGTCCCAGAGCCTTCATGGCTTCTCCCTTTTTTGCCATAGGGTGTCCGTCAAAGCAGGTTGCAATAGAGGACGCCGTACCCGGCATGTTTAACAGGATTGCAGAAATCAATCCGCCGGAAATACCGCCGATATAAACGGCTACCAGAGTATTCATACCCATGGACGGGGTCATGCTGAAGGTCAGCGGCAGCATCAGCGCCACAGCCATGGACGCGGACAGACCCGGAATAGAACCAAATACAATACCTATTGCCACACCTGCAACCATCAGAAGGATGGACGCCGGATTCAAAATGCTTAAAAATGCATCTCCAAGTAAACCTATTGCCTGCATACTCTACTCCCTCCTCATTATAAGTTGATGGTGAAAATACCGGCCGGCAGCACAATCTTAAATCCATAACGGAACAGGAAAAATACTACCAGGGTAAAGATCACATCGATTATCAGCAAACGGACAATATGTTTCAGATCCCGCTCGTCATCCGGAGACAGAACCAGCATCTGCAGCAGCAGATAGGCCATGGTGGAAAGAATGAATCCTACCGGCTGAAGGATAAATACATAAATCAGCACCAGGATCACACTGAGCAATACCCGCTTGTAATCGCAATCCGGAATTTCTGCCTTTTCCAGTTCCTTCTCATGCATCTTAAAATTCTTGATGCTTAAGAAGGTCAGGATTGCTGCCAGTATAAAAGTAATCGCACCGATTACTAACGGCATAAAATCCGGTCCGATTTCCATGACTTTTGATTTGGGAAGCATCTTGGCCATTACGATAAGCGCTGCTGAAAGAACCATGAAAAATACGCCTACCACAATGTCGCCGTACTTTTTAAAGAACATTCCTTTACTCTCCTTTTTCCTTTAAAATTTGTATCCACTCATTTCTTATTTGAATTTTATCACGGAGCTGATAAGAAGTAAAATTATTGTTTTTTAGTTATCTCTTAATTTTTCTTATAATCTCTCTAAGCTGGACTTTACTTGCTCTACCTTACCAGCGCCGGCTTTTTAGAATCAAACTTCCACCCCGGAATCAGATACTGCATCGCCATGGCGTCGTCCCGGTCATGGGTAGGCAGCCGGTTGTAAAGTTTGTTGGCTTCCATGACCTTCTCCATATCAATGGTTACGCCCAGGCCCGGTTTTTGGGGAACCTGCAGATAGCCATCCACAATCTGAGGCGTATCTTTTAAAAGGTTCTGTCCGTCCTGCCAGATCCAGTGAGTGTCCAGAGCCGTTGGATTTCCAGGAGCTGCAGCAGCCACATGGGCAAAGGCAGTCAGAGTAATGTCAAAGTGGTTGTTGGAATGGCTGCCCCAGGTAAGGCCCCAGTCATTTAAAATCTGAGCCATCCGTACACTGCCGCCAAATCCCCAGAAATGAGGATCTGCCAGCACAATATCCACAGATTTCAGGGCTGCCGCATGGTAAAACTGCCGCCAGTCCGTAGCAATCATATTTGTAGCCACCGGCAGATTCACAGCATTCTTAAATTCTGCCATAATCTCCCGGCTGCTGAATCCCGCTTCCGGCCCACAGGGATCTTCAATATAGGTTAAGACGCCTTCCATCGGCTTGCACAATTCAATGGCTTCTTTCAAACTCCATGCTCCGTTGGGATCAATGTTGATGCGACCGTTGGGGAACGCCTTTTTCAGAGCTTTCACAGCCTCCATCTCCTCCGTTCCCGCAAGAACGCCGCCTTTTAATTTAAAGTTGCGGAACCCGTATTTTTCATGAAGAACCTGAGCCTGCTCCACAATCCGCTCAGGAGTCAGCATCTCCTGACGGCGAAGCCGAAACCAGGGATCTGTGCTGCCGCTTTCATCCAGATAATTCAGCTCTTTTGCTTTTCCTTTATCGCTTACATAAAAAAGATAGCCTAAAGTCTCCACCTGATCCCGCTGTTTTCCGTCTCCCAAAAGCTCGCACATAGGCAGTTCCAGATACTGGCCCAGCAAATCCAGAAGTGCGCACTCAATCGCCCACTCTGCCTTTACTACAAATTTCAGCTTGCTGATGTCCAGGCTCTGAATGCCTTCGCCGTCATCCTCCGCAGCCCGGACAGACGCCTTGTGGATGCTGTCTAAAATTGCCCGGTACCTGCCGCAGGGCTGCCCTACTACTAATGGGATGCAGCTTTTTAATGCTTCACAGGTATAGTCTCCGCCATGAATTTCTCCAATTCCTGTGTGTCCGGAATCGTCCTTTAAAATCACCAGATTTCTCGTGAAATAAGGGGCATGGCAGCCGCTTAAAGTCATCAGCATACTGTCGTGACCGGCTACCGGAATCACCTGCATTTCTGTTACAATCGGTGTTCCAGATTTCATTCTCTGTTTCCTCCCTCAGAACATTTTACTTTGTAACTGTTTTCTGATATAATCATAAAAGTTTATGGCTTCTTTGTCCAATATGTATATCTGATTGCAGAAATCGGTTTTACTAATCGCACAGGAGGAATCGTTTTGGATGTAAAATACTTAAATTATATTCTGGCTATCGCCAGCCGGCGCAACATGACTAAAGCCGCTGAGGATCTATTTGTCTCCCAGTCTTCCTTAAGTCAGTATTTATCCCGGCTGGAGCAGGAGCTGGAGACGCCTTTGTTTACCCGGTCGAAAAACGAGCTGACACTGACCACTGCCGGGGAATTGTATGTAGAAACTGCTAAACGAGTAGTACAGATGCAGAAGGAGTTATACCAGAATATCGCCGCCTTAAGCCATCGGGGAAAAATCTCGGTAGGCGTCACCTCCAACTTCGGCCTGCGAATGCTTTCGGAAATTATTCCGCAGTTCAAGGAACAGTTTCCCGGCGTCTCCATTGAAATCACAGAAACCAGTCTGCCAGGCTTAAAAAAGCTTCTGGTGGACTCTGGTATCCATGTAGGAATCGCTGCCGAAAACTCTACTGCCCCTTACAGAGGTCAAGCCCAGATACTGAGAAAAGAGCCGGTCTTTTTTGCCATCCCGGCTTCCCACCCTTACACAAAGACGCATTCGCCAGGAACGCCTATCACTGTTTCCGAATTGCTCCATCATTTTTCCCAGGAGAATTTTCTTTTATCTAAGAAAGGTTCCTCACTGCGGATTTTATCGGATCAGGTTTTTGATTCCTGCCAGTTTACGCCCAGCGCCTTCTGTGAGACTAACAGCATCCCCACCACCCGGCTTATGATTGCTCAGAATGCAGGGGTTGCCTTTATTTCCGAGTCTTGCTCTGTGGACAGGCAAAAGATTGCTTACTATCCCCTTTCCCCTGATCTTTACCGATTAAATCTGGTTATCTGCCAGAAAGACTGGATTCAGAATGAGCCGGAGCGGATGTTTTTAGATTATATTTTGCGGTATTTTAAAGAAAACACGGAAAACCCTTATCTAGCAGAAAACCAGGCGTTTTCCCCAGAGGTATGATATGGATACAAAGCAGATTGAATATATCTTGAAAATTGCAGAAGAAAACAATATTACACGCGCTGCGGAAAAGCTGTTTATCACCCAGTCTGCCTTAAACCAGCAGCTTTTAAAGCTGGAAAAGGAACTGGGGACTCCCCTGTTTCACCGTTCCCGCTCCCACTGGGGACTGACGGAGGCCGGACGGATCTATGTGGAAGGCGCCAGAGGGGTGCTTCAGATGAAAAACACCACCTACAACCGGATTTTCGATGTAGCCGGTGCAAAACGGGGCACTTTAACCATCGGCCTGACGCCGGGCCGGGGACTAAAAATGTTTACTGCCATCTACCCTCAGCTGCATCAGGATTTTCCAAACCTGAAGGTCTGCCCGATTGAAATGCGGGTTCGGGACCAGCAGGAAGCCATTGCCAGAGGCACCATTGATATAGGATTTATGACTCTGGGAAAACAGGATCGGACAAACGACAAATACATTGTGCTGGGGCAGGAGGAACTGATGCTCATTATCCCGGCTCTGCACCCGGCAGCAGAGCGGTTTGGCAGTTCTGACGGAACCATCACCACCATTGACCTAAAGGAACTGCAATATGAACCATTTGTGCTGATGGACCGTGCATCTACACTGCGTTCTATCTGTGATGCCATTTTCCAGAAAGCAGGCTTTCTTCCCAACATTTTGTTTGAAACCAATAATACAGGGGGAATTGCATCCATGGTAGAATCTACCTTATGCTGCGGCATCATTCCCTGGTACTATATTCAGAAACCATCAGACAAGCTGACTCGTTTCCACCTGGAAAACACCCCTACCTGGGATGTGGTTGTCAGCTACTCCAAAAACGCCTACTTAAGCTCTGGTGCTCAGGAGTTTATCCGGTTAGCCAGTGACTGGTGGAATATGTCCTGTTGTTAAAAGGAGCTATTTTATGGATACCAAGCAGATCGAATACATTTTAAAGATTGCAGAGGAAAACAATATTACCCATGCGGCAGAAAAGCTTCACCTGACTCAGCCCGCCTTAAACCAGCAGCTGCTTCGTCTGGAGCGGGATCTGGGTCTGCAGTTGTTCCACCGGGGCAAGAACAACTGGCGGCCTACAGAGGCAGGAGAAATCTACATTCAGAATGCCCGGAAAATGCTGCAGATCAAACAGGAAACTTACCGAATCTTAGGAGATCTGGCTGCCACGAAAAAAGGTTCTCTGTCGGTAGGCTTTACACCAGGCCGGGGCAGCTCCATGTTCTCCGCTGTCTACCCCCGGTTCCACCAGAAATATCCAGACATCATCGTGACGCCGCAGGAGCTTTCTGTACGCAGGCAGCAGGCCTTAATTGCCGATGGGGATCTGGACATTGGATTTCAGACCTTGTGTGAAAACCAGAAAACTGCAGACGAATACATTTCCATCGCTCAGGAAGAAATCCTTTTGGTAATTCCCAGGAAGCATCCTTTATGCGACGGCTATGCCATAAAAAAGCAGACTGCAGGCGGCGCACCGGTCTATCCGGAGCTTTCCATCTCTGCAGTCCAGTACGAACCCTTTGTGTTAATGTATAAAGAGTCCACCATCCGGCAGATGGTAGACTCTATCTTTGAGGTGGCAGGGTTCCGTCCCAATGTGCTGTTTGAAACTGCCAGCAATACCACCGTACTTAATATGATCCAGAATAATCTGTGCTGCGGCCTGATTCCTGCCTATTATCTGCGGGATATGCCAGCCGGATGTACCTGTTTTTCCCTTCCCGGACATCCCACCTGGGAGATGGCAGCTTCCTACAAAAAAGGGACATATCTGCCTGTGGCCACCCGGTATTTTATTGAACTGGCGGCAAAATTCTGGAAGGAAGGGTAAATCCTTCCTATCCTAACGCCATCCCCCACACCGGAATGGACACCACAGAAAGCAGGGTGGATACTACTACGCATTTGGTTGCAAAGGTATAATCACAGCCGTATTTTGCAGCCAGAATGGCAGAGGTGCTGCCTACAGGCATTCCAGTCATCAGGACTGCCACTCCCATCAAGAAAGAGTTAATCCCAGCCAGACGACAGCCCAAAAGCACGGCTCCCGGAAGGAGCACCAGCCGAAGGGCCGTCAAAAACAGAACATCCTTGTCCAGAATATGAGACGGATGAACCTCCGCTACCATCATACCAATGAGAATCATAGTAAGAGCAGTAGTGCTGCCGCCTGCAGAGCGGATCCCCTTGTCAAACGCCGTTACAATCACATCCAGCACCGTACCAACCGGGCCGCCCACAGACAAGAGCGCCTGGTAAAGATGATTGAAAGGCATCTGGAATAACAGTATTCCCAATCCAATATAAACGGCCACAATACAGGGATGGAGCGCCACCTTTTTTATTACCGTTTTCATGTCCGGACTTTCTGTAAAACAGGCAATTCCGGCAGACCACATCATCACCCGCATGGGGATGATGAAGATGGCTGCATACATCATTCCTTCCGCTCCATAAATCCCTTCTGCAAGGGGAAGGCCTAAAAAGCCAGAATTAGAAACCAGGGTTCCATACTGCATAACCCGCTTTACATCTGCCGGTTTATGATTGTAAAGGATTTTGCTTAAGCTGTAGCAGACCAACTGGGTTAAAACTGCAATTATGAAAATCACTGCAAACTTCTTTAAAATTCCCGGCTCAAACTCCATCCGAAACGAATTTATGATATTACAGGGCAAAAGAAAATAAATAACCACATCTGTCAGGACCGCTTTCCCTTCTTCTTTTAAAATCCCTTTTTTCTTCAATATGGCCCCTGCTGCCATTAACAGAAACATCATACACTGCAAAGACCACAATCCGCCAACATCCATCATTCTTTCCTCGTTTTTCCAGCTTCCTTATACAATATCCAGATAAACCTTTCTGGACGGCGGTGCAAATTCCCGGTCAATGGCTGCCAGCTCTGCCTCTGTCAGCACCAGCCCATCTGCTCCT
Source organism: uncultured Eubacteriales bacterium (assembly GCA_951800645.1). Lineage (GTDB taxonomy): Bacteria > Bacillota > Clostridia > Lachnospirales > Lachnospiraceae > Brotaphodocola. The sequence continues at coordinate 43,136 of CATOIK010000009.1, forward strand.
GCATTGTCCAGAGTATGCTCCTTTTTACTGCTGCGGGGAATGGCAATGGTATTTCCGTCCCGCAGAGCAAAAGCCAGCAGCACCTGGGCGACGGCTGCCCCATGGGCATCTGCAATCTTATTCAAAACAGCTGACTGATAAAGTCCCCGGCGCAAATCTCCGCCCTGAGCCAGGGGGCAGTAGGCCATAAGCGGCACATGATGCTCCCGCATCCAGGGAAGCAGATCATACTCAATGCCTCTGGATGCCACATGGTACAGCACCTGGTTTACTGCACAGTTTTTTCCTCCCGGCACAGACCATAATTCCTCCATGTCATCCGTATCAAAATTGGACACGCCCCAACGGCGGATTTTTCCTTCTTTTTTCAACTGCTCCATGCAGGCAACCGTCTCCGAAAGAGGAATCCCTCCCCGCCAGTGAAGCAGGTAAATATCCAGATAATCGGTTCCCATCCGTTCCAGGCTGGCCATACAGCTTTTAAAAATATTCTTTCTTCCCGCATTGTGAGGATATACCTTAGATACCAGAAACAGTTGGCTGCGGTCCATTCCCCTGATGGTTCTTCCAATCAGCTCCTCTGCCTTTCCGCTTCCGTACATCTCCGCCGTATCAATCAATGTCATCCCTGCCTGAATACCGGAAGTAAGGGCCTCCTTCTCCTGCTCCTCCTGAAACTTTTTCTCTCCCAGGAACCAGGTTCCCTGGCCCAAAGCCGGAACCGATGTTCCATCCGGCAGCATTACCGTTCTATTCATTTGGATTCCTCCGTTTCTACTTTCCGGCCAAAGCCATTCCGGCCCGCAGCATACGGAAGGTCCGTTCTGCCGCACTGGCATACAGCTCCTCTGCCCGGTCGCAGGCCTCGCCTATATCCATAGCTCCGTTAATAGTAGGCAGAATGCTTTCAATGCCGTACTCAAAAATCCTGTCTGCCCCCTGTCCCATGCCGCCTACGATGGCTACTGCCGGGATGCCTTTTGCCTTGCAGCGCTGCCCAATTCCGCTGGGCACCTTGCCGAAGGCAGACTGCCAGTCAATACGGCCCTCTCCGGTAATTACTAAATCTGTACCATCTAAAAGACCATCAAAATCGATCAGATCCAGTACCGTGTCAATGCCGGATTTTAAGGTGGCATTTAAGAAGCCACAGAGAGCTGCTCCCAGTCCTCCGGCTGCTCCGGCTCCTGCTTTCTGCTCCACATCGATGCCCAGCCTTTCCCGCATCACTGCTGCATAGTTTTTCATGCCTGCTTCCAGTTGGTCTAAAATCTCCGGCGTGCCGCCCTTTTGTTTTCCAAAGGTATAGGTTGCGCCGTCCGGGCCGGTCAGTGGATTGGTCACATCACACATAACGGTAATCTGGGCTTCTTTCACTGCCGGATGCAGCCCGCTTATATCAATGTCCGCCACTTTTGCAAGGTCAGCCCCGTTCCCTTTAAGCTCCTTTCCGTCCTTGTCCAGGAAACGGATTCCCAAAGCCCTCATAGCCCCCATGCCGCCATCGTTGGTAGCGCTTCCGCCAATGGCAATGGACAGCTTGCGAAGCCCCTGATCTAACGCGTCGCAGATCAACTGGCCTGTGCCGTAAGTGGTGGTATTAAGAGGATTCCGCAGCTTTTGGGGAACCATGGGAAGCCCGGAGGCTGCCGCCATCTCAATGACTGCGCAGTCGCCGCCGAACACGCCGTAAAAAGCCTCTGTCTCCTCCATCAGCGGCCCATATACCTTCACTCTGCGAATCTGTCCGCCGGTTGCCGTTACTACTGCCTCTACCGTTCCCTCGCCGCCATCTGCCACCGGCACGCCGGCAGTCTCACAGCCGGGAAAAACCTTCCTGGCCGCCTCCGTCAAAAGGCGGATGCTCTGCTCTGATGTAATGGTTCCTTTAAAGGAATCCGATGCAAATAAAAATCTCATAAACCCTCCTTGAAAAAATGCGCAATAGACCGGCCGAATCAGGAGGAGGCCGGTCCATTGCAAATAAGATATGGAAGTAATTATAGCTGTCGTTATTTATGTATTACAGTAATCCTGCGTTCTTCATCTCAGCCTTAATCTTATCCAGAACCGGGCCTTCCGGAGTGGGCAGATTTGGGGTATAGGGAACGCCGACGCTGCGGCCCCGCAGGTTAGCCATATCCTTGGCTGCTACCGGGAAGCTGGCCCCATCCATAGAGAGGCGGACCGGATTTAATTTAAACTGGGCTTCTAAGGAGCCCTGCAGATCCCCTGCCACATACTTGTTGTAGACATCGGTGATCAGCTCCGGCATAAAGTTGGCTGCAGTGCACACGCCGCCTACTGCGCCATGGCACATGGAAGCATAAAGCAGAGTATCCTTGCCGCCAAACACCTTAAAGCTTACATCCCGGTTTCTGCGGATAAACTCAGAGGTCTGGGTAATATCGCCGCTGGTATCCTTCATTCCTACGATGTTCTCCACTTCGTGGGCCAGCCGCTCTACCAGATTTGCAGACAGGGTATAGCCTACCCGGCCTGGGTTGTTGTAAAGCAGTACCGGAACCTCCGGTACCGCGTCTGCAATCGCCTTAAAGTGGGTATACAGTTCCGCCTCCGTAGGCTTTAAAAACATGGGCTGCAGAATGGAGATGCTGGCTGCGCCGTTTGCCACCGCCATCTTAGCCAGACGAACGCACTTTTTTGTGCTGATGGCGCCGATGCCAAAGTACACCGGAACCCGGCCTGCTGCCTGGCTAACCACAATCTTTAATCCCCGCTCCATCTCGTCTTCTTCGATCACATAAAACTCGCCGTTGCTGCCGTACAGCAGAATTCCGCTGACACCGCCGTCAATTACATAATCTACCTGGCTGCGGATAGCTGCCTCGTCAATCAGCTCATTGCTGTCAATAGGGGTGATCATGGGAACAACGACGCCCTTGATAAAATCAGTATTCATGGCTTTTCTCCTTGTTTTTACAACGCCTATTTTACAACGCTGGTGCCAGAAATCTTCTCATAGTATTTTACGATTGCGGAGTGGTCGTCCTTATCGCAGCCGTCTGCTCTTAAGAACTGCATAACCTCCATCAACTGAGCAGTCAGCGGAGCCGGAGCAGAAATTGCATGTGCTGCATTCAGGGCATTGTTCAGATCCTTGATGTGCAGCTCAATGCGGAAGCCGGGTTTGTAGTTTCCTGCCAGCATCATCGGCGCCTTAGCGTCCATAACAGTGGAACCAGCCAGACCGCCGCGGATTGCCTGATATACCAGTTCCGGATCAGTGCCGGCTTTCTTAGCAAAGGTCAAAGCCTCAGATACTGCTGCAATGTTGATCGCTACTACCATCTGGTTAGCCAGCTTAGCCACATTACCGGAACCCAGCTCGCCAACGTAAACAACGGAACCAGCCATTACCATCAGCATATCATAGAACTTGTCAAACAGCTCTTTCTTACCGCCGCACATTACAGACAGGGTGCCGTCGATTGCCTTCGGCTCTCCGCCGGAAACCGGGCAGTCTAACATCTCGATGCCCTGCTTAGCCAGCTCTGCGCCGATTGCCTTGGACTCGGTAGGATCGATGGAACTCATATCGATAACAACCAGACCTGCCTTTGCGCCCTCTGCCACGCCGTTCTCGCCCAGTAAAGCTGCTCTTACATGGGGAGAATTGGGAACCATGGTGATTACCACATCAACCTGAGATGCCACATCCCTGCCGCTCTCTGCTGCAGCTGCGCCGCAGGAAACCAGGTCTGCAACAGCCTCTTTGTTGAAGTCAAATACTACCAGCTCGTAGCCTGCCTTCACCAGGTTCTTTGCCATCGGTCTGCCCATAATGCCTAATCCAATAAATCCAACCTTCATTTTGTTTTCCTCACTTTCTTTAAATAGACGCCCCAAGGGGTTATGCCTTCAGGATTTGTATTTGTTGTTTGTAACTGCATTATAGCGAGGCTGAACCTATGTTTCAATGGTTGTTTTCAATAAAATATGCCGGTTTTTTTATGCAACCGGCATATACTTTCTAATTCATTTCATTTTTATTTCATTTTATTATCTTCATTCAATCCCATATTTCTTCATCTTCCGCCACAAAGTCGCCTTGCTGATCCCCAGCTCTGCTGCCGTCTGCTCCCTGCTGCCGCCGCAGAGAGCCAGGGTTTCCCGGATGCGAAGTTCTTCCCTAGACTTGGTTGTTTCTGAAAAAATCCCGGTTTTATCGTCTGGCGATGACGCCGGATTTGCGCCCCCTTCTGTCCTGCAAAAATCAGAATCCCCTTCCGGATACAATTCCTCAAACAGGCTGCGGACCGCAATCTCATCAATAGAGCGCTTCCCTGCCATTAAAATCAGCCGCTCGCAGTAGCTTTCAATCTGAAACAGGTTGCCCGGCCAGGGATAGGAAAGCAGAATTTCTTTTGCCCCTTTCGTCAGCACATGATAACGGCCATACCGCTCGCAGCACTCCTGCAAAGTAGTTTCTATTTTTACCTGCAGATCCTCCCGCCGTTCTCTTAAAGGCGGCACCCTAAGCTCCAGACCGGACAGCAGATAGTAAAGATCCCTGCTGATTTTTTTCGTCTGCATCAGCTGGATCAAAGGCGTTTCCACCGTAGCCGTCACCCGCACATCTACCTTGCGCATCTGGGCGATGTCGCTGCCATGGCATACCTTAAACCGAATCAACTGATACAGCCGGTACTGATTATCCGGCGTCAGCATTTCCACATCCCGAATCAGCAAGGTCCCCCCCTGACACTGGAGAGCCGCTCCCCGCTCCCCAAATATCATACTGCGCTGCTCCTCGCCGGACAGGCCTCTGCAGGGCACATCCAGGAAGGGGCCGCCGCTTCTGCTGCTGCCGTTGTGGATGCTTTCCGCCAGCATCCGCTTCTCTGTTCCAGACTCTCCAATCAGCACTACCGGATGCTGGGAAAAGGCATACAGGCTGGCCATCCGCACACATTCCTGCATGACCGGAGAACGCTGCAAAATATCCTCAAACCGCATCAGAGGCAAATGTCCTTTTCCAGACCGGCCCCGCTCTGTCTGAGGCTCCCGGCTTTCCTGCTCCTGTCTGGCGGGGCCTTTCTGGCTGCGGTTGGTTCTATGGCAGGTAATAATTGCTCCGTCCACCCGGTTTTCGTAAAGCACAGGCGCCATTACTGCAAAAACCGGCGTCTGGTTCCACTCCAAAAACAGAGAATAATCCCGCCCCTCTTTCAGCACCCGGTTTAAGGCTTCCTCCCCCATCATAGGAGCCAGAGACCGAACCGGCAAACCCTTTAATTCCGCCTCCGGTTTCCCAATCATATCCTCCATCAGGGGATTCACCGCCGTTACCATGCCGTCTGCATCCAGACGAATTACCCCGCTGAAGGAATAGTCCAAAAGAGTTTCCATCTGGGCAGCCGTCTTCTTCTCCGCATTCATGGCAAAAGCCATGCTTTCTGCCATAGAGAATGCCTGGCGCATGGAATCCTCGGTCATGGAAAGGAACAGGGACGGCACTCCTGCCTGGCTGGCCGCTCCTACCGCCGTATCGCCGCCGATAATCAAATCCACCCCATCCTCTACTGCCTGCGCCGCTGCCTGGGAAAGCTCAGAGCCCTGTCTGGCATAATAAGTCCGCAGCTCAATATCATACAGCTCTCCAAAGTAGGACATATCACAGAACATATTTTTAAAGCCCACCACCGCAATGACCGGTCTGGGCTTCTTTACAATCTGCCTGGCCCTGGTTACCAAAAGAGCCATCTCCTGGGCCGTCATCACAATCTCCACCACTGGAATATCGGTGTACTGCTTAATCAAAGAGGCCTGCAGACCTCTGGCAATGATGATGGAAGCCCCGTCAGCAATGGAGCGGCGGGCCTCCATTACCGCATTCCCGGTAGTGATGACCCGCATCTCCTGAATCTGAAACTGTTTATCCTGCAAAATGTTGTGTGCCTGGTATAACATGTCCTCTCTGGACACTAAAAGTGCAATTTTTCCCACTCTTTATTTCCTCATTTACAGCATATCGTTCACACAGATAGCTCCGTAAGGACGGATGCTCATCTTATAAGCGCTGCCCTCGCCCAGGGCTTTTTCAATGTAGGCGACATACTCGTCCACAAGATCATTAGGCAGCATAGCCATGATAACGCCTGCAAAGCCGCCGCCGTGAATCCGGCATGCCCCCCGCTGCTTCTCTGTAATAAAAAGCTCTGTCAGCGCCAGGGCGACGGAAATGCCCTGCTCATGGCAGGCGTTGGTGGTGTAGCAGTTCTGCAGCCACTTCCAGGAGGAATTTCCGGAAGCGGTAATGCCGCTTAAGAAGTCCTCAAACCGGTTCTCTTTCAAAGCTGCCACCATCTGTTCTACCCGCTTATTCTCTTCAAAGAAATGAAGGGCGCGCATAACGGAACGGTCTCCGGCAAACTGCCGTACCTTCTGGATATTGTCGATCACCTGCTCCTCTGTTACCTGGGAAAGCACCTCTTTGCCGAAATACTCCGCCACCTTCTTCATCTCATTGGGAACGGAAGAATAGTCTGCGCTTAAATCTGCATGGCCCCTTCCAGTCTGAACGATGATCAGGCTGTGGTTCTGGGATGCAAAGTCAAATGCGATCTTCTCCACCGCCGGAACTGCCGGCTCAAAAAAGTCAATGGTAATCAGGCCGCCTACTGCGCAGGCCATCTGATCCAGCAGACCGGAGGCCTTATCCCAGTATACATTCTCTGCGTATTTGCCGATGTGAGCATAGGCCACAGTGCTGATGCGGCCCTCATTGAAGAACCGGTTTACCATAGAGCACAAAAGCATCTCAAAAGAAGCAGAAGAACTGACTCCTGCAGAGCTGATTACATTGCTGGTGATGTAAGCGTCAAAACCGCCGATCTCGTAGCCGGACTCTAAAAAGCCTTTCAGCAGTCCTTTTACCAGATCCTCAGTTCCTGCCTTCCGCTCGCTGGGCTCCAGGCTGTTTAAATCAATGGTAATGTCCTGATGGAATGTTTCGCTGATAATATGTACCAGGGGAGAATCATTTTTTGCAGCAACGCCTACACAGTCTAAGTTAATGCTGCCTGCCAGCACTTTGCCGTGGTTGTGGTCTGTGTGGTTTCCGCTGATTTCCGTCCGGCCCGGGGAGCTGAACATACAAATGTCCCGGTCTCCAAAAGTCTTCTGAAACTTCTCCACCATGTCGCAGTAACGCCCCTTGTTCTCCTGCGCCCCATCTGCCCCATAAAGCTCAGCCATCAGCTTCCCGGCCTGCTCCGATTCAAGCAGTGCCAATGTCTCTGCTGTTTTCATCATTCACCCTCCATTTTTCTCATTTGAAAGCTTGCCTGTCCGGCAGGCTTCGTTTGTAACAAAAGTATAGCACAATCCCGGCGGCAAGAACAATACACTATTTGTTTCTTTTCCTATCTTTTTCCCCGCCGCAGGCAAGCAATATGTTATAATAGGAGAAAGATTCACTTTGGGAGGTTTTAAATGGAGCAGCAAAACTGGAACGGAAAGCCCTGGCACTCTCTGGACTATGAGATGAAGCGCCGGTTCGGCACAAAGGTATATAAGATTGCCTTAGACGGCGGCATGACCTGCCCCAATCGGGACGGCGTCTTGGGGACCGGAGGGTGTATTTTCTGCAGCCGGGGCGGTTCCGGCGAGTTCGCCGCCCAGATAAACGGCTTTCTGCAAAACACGCAGAATGAGGCCGAAATCTGCACCTCTGTAAACTGCCAGATTCAAAAAGCCATTGGCCGCGTCAGCCGCAAAATGGGACAAAACCCCGGCGCTTACATCGCTTATTTTCAGTCCTACACCAACACCTACGCCCCGGTTTCCTACTTAAAGCCTCTGTTTACTGCGGCCATCCGGCACCCGGAAGTAAAGGCCCTGTCCATCGCCACACGGCCCGACTGTCTTTCTGATGAAACGCTGAATCTCCTCAGTACTTTAAATCAGGAAAAGCCGGTATGGATCGAGCTGGGTCTTCAGACCATCCATCCGGCCACTGCCAGGTTTATCCGCAGGGGTTATCCTTTATCCTGTTTTGAAGACGCCCTGGCCCGGCTGCGGGCACGAAATTTAGAAACCATCGTCCATGTGATTCTGGGACTTCCCGGAGAAACCAAAGAAGACATGAAAAAGACTGTTTCCTGGCTGGCCGCCCAGGACATCCAGGGCATTAAGCTGCAGCTGCTTCATGTTTTGAAAGATACGGATCTAGAAACCCTTTACCGGGAATCTCCTTTCCCCATAATGGAACTGGAAGAATATGTGGATCTGGTATTAGACTGCATTGCCCTGCTGCCGCCGGAGCTGGTGCTGCACCGGATTACCGGCGACGGCCCCAAAAATCTGCTGATCGCACCTCTCTGGAGCGCAAATAAGCGCCTGGTGCTTAATACCGTCACCAGACGCTTTCGAGAACGAGGTATTGTTCAGGGCTGCAATTTCCGCCCTTAACTGTAAAACCGGTCAGCCTATCTCCATCACAATGCCGCCGTCTCCGGCGTACATGGTTGCCACGCCGGCTGTTTCTGTGATGACAACCTCCTTGTAGGAACCTCTCTTTTCCATTTCCGCCTTTACCTGCAGCGCCCGCTCCGGGCAGTTGCAATGGGCGATAATAACCCGTTTCTGTTCCAGATCTGTTTTACCCTTTACAGCAATGTCGCACATCCGGGAGAGGGCTTTGTTAAGTCCCCGCACCTGATCCAGCTTTACGATTACGCCCTTTTCTCCGCCCATGATAGGCTTGATATTCAGGGTAGTGGCAAAGAACGCCTGCAGGCCCGTAAGCCGTCCGTTTTTCCGCAGGGTGTCCAGGGAATCCAAAACAAAGTATACATCCTGCTCATCCCGCAGCTTTAAGACCTGTTCACATACTTCCTCAAAGCCCAGTCCTGCTTCGTATAAATCCAGAATCTTCAAAGCCAGATTCACCTGGGATGAAGAAGCCCCTTCTGAGTCAATTATCAGAATATTCTTAGAACCATGCTCCTCCTCATACAGCTCTTTTCCCAACACTGCGCTGTTGTAGCTTCCGCTTAAATGGCTGGATAAGGTAATGACAAACACATCCTCTTCCTCACACTCCATAGCCTGCTTAAAAGCGTCTGGAGATGGACAGGCTGATTTGGGACAGTTTGGGCTGTCTGCCACCATCTGGAGAAACTTTTTCTGGTCAAAGGTTTCATCGTCTATTACCATGGTTTCATCTACCTGAAGCGTCAGGGGTACAATCTGAAATCTGGGATCTTTCCGCATCTCCTCTGTCAGATCCAGGCAGCTATCACCGATAATTTTAAAACTCATAGTTTTCCTCCCAAAAATACAATCCCTACGAAATGTAGTTTTCATTACTACTTATTATAGCATATATTTTCAGGATTTCAACCAGATACTGCGGAAAATCTGCGTCCTTCACCCAGGAAACAACTGGAATTCCACGGTTTTTATGCCTTTAAAACCGCTCCGTCTCAAACATCTCCTCCAGCAGCAGCCAGTTGGGCCGGTAAAAATTCATCAGCTGCCAGTACCCCACTCCAGAAAAACCCAGTTCCTTTACCAACTGAAACTTGGCATACAGACTTCTTGGATCCTCAAACCAGACTTCATGCTGAATGCCATACTGCCAATAGCGGAAAAAGGGCGTCTGGGACTGCTCGTCAAACTGAATTTCCACGCCGTGGTCAATGGCCAGCTGGATTGCCTCCAGGCTGTAAATGGTTCTGGCTCTGGTCTGTCCCCGCACATAGGGAAGGGGCCAGTCGTAACCGTAATTGGGAATGCCCAGACTTATCTTCTGAGGGGGAATCTCCGTCACTGCGTACTCTGCCACCCTCCGCACCATATGAATCGGAGCTACAGCCATAGGCGGCCCCTGGGAATAGCCCCACTCGTAGGTCATCAGCATAGTGCGGTTAGCCCCTGCCCCTAAAAGCCTGTAATCTATCCCTTCATAGAGAAGCCCCGGCTGATCGGCAGAGGTTTTGGGGGCCAATGCCACAGACACCGGAAATCCCAACTGGTTCATCATACCGGTGGCCCGCCTTACAAAGTCTGCAAATGCCAGGCGGTCTCCGGCATCCACATACTCAAAGTCAATATCCAGCCCCTCAAATCCCCGCGTTATCATCATCTGGCCCAAATTTAAAAGCACCTTCCGCTGCAGGAAAAAATCATTGACCAGAAGATGGACCTGGCTGCTGTGAAACCTGCCGTCCAGGCCAATAGAGGTCAGAGTCAGCACCGGCCTCACTCCAAAAGCGCGCACTGCCTGGAGCACAGGTTCATCGTCTGCCATAGGCGGAACCAGCTCTCCATCTGCCGTAAATCCATAGGAAAACACATAAAAGGCAGTCAAAAAGGGCAGGGTTTCCTGAAGAACCTCCTGCCGGATAAAGGGGTAGCCATAGCCGCTGACATAAAGCGGCCTGCTTCCCGGCTCCACCTGCTGCCCCACTGCACCTGTTCCGTCTCGGAGAATCAGCGCCTGCCCCACTGCCAGCCGGTAAGGATAGGGAATCTGATTGTCAAAAATCAGGTTTTCCACCGGGATTCCCGCCCGGCCTGCAATCTCATCCACATTATCACCGGGATTTACCACATAGATTTCCACCCGTTTCACTTCCCCTTGCCATTCCTGTTTTGGTAAAACCGATTCCTTTCAGTATATGAAAAAGCTTCCTGTTTCGTGCCGGGTTTCACCGCCGTTCTTTCTGAATTTCAAAAGGCCTGAATGGCGTCAAGCAGCAACTGCAGCGGTTTTGTAATGTACTTCTTTTTGTGATACAGCGCCAGCATCTGATTTTCCAGTCCCGCTGCCTTTACTTTCACCGGCCGAAGGCGGCCTGCAGCTATGGATTCTTCCACCAGACGGTCAGGAAGTATGGAAATCCCGATTCCAGATTCTGCTGCTTTTAACAGGGCAAGGGAATTTACACTCTCCCAGACCGGTTCCGGTTTTGCATTTTCCCGAAGAAGAACACGGTCAAAGGTATCCCGGATTGCACTTCCCGGTTCCCGCAGCAGCAAAGGATATTGACACAGTTGCCGGATGGAAAGAGTCTGCCTGGAAAGGTCAAAATCAGGAGCGCATACTGCCTTCAACTGATAAGCCCCTAAAGAAACCGATACAAACTCCCCTTCCGGCGCGGTTCCCTCCCAAAATCCAAGGTCTGCATCTCCATGCCGCAGTATGGTAAGCACCCTGTCAGCACTTGCAATCTTCACAAAAACCTTCAGCTCCGGGTAATCTTTGTGAAATCTGGAAAGAATTTCCGGAAGCAAGGTTGTAGCGATAGTAATGCTGGATACGATGTGAAGGGGCGTGTTTTCTTCCAAATGGGGAAGCCGCCGGTCCAGATTTCTGCAGGCAATCAGAATTTCCTGGGCCTCCTCCAGCAAAGAACGGCCGCAGGCTGTGACTGCAACCCCTTTGGAACGGCGTTCAAACAGAGCGGTTCCCGCCTGGGCCTCCAATTCTGCAACAGCATGAGAAACCGCAGACTGGGTAATATAAAGTTTCCTGGCCGCTTTTGTAAAGGATCCGGTCTCTGCAATGGCTTCCATAATTTCCAAATATCGAATATTCATATTCCCTCCAATGACATGAGTAAAAACGATTGCTTTAACAAAATAATATCATTTTACGGATTGCTCCACAAGTGCTATACTAAAATACGCCGTACAAAAAATAAAAAGGAGAATCCCAATGAAACAGCGTGCAAAACTATATCTATGGCTTTTTGCCGTCAATCTTTTTATAAGCGCCTTTACCTTTGGAGGCGGCTATCTGGTAGTGCCTATGGTACGCCGGTATTTTGTCTGGAAAAAACAGTATTTCTCAGAAGATGAGCTTATGAGTATGGCTGCAGTTTCCCAGTCATCTCCTGGGGCTATTGCCATCAATCTGTCGGCCCTGGCAGGGTATCATGTGGCCGGATTTACAGGCGTTTTGATCAGCTGCATCGCAGCCATTCTTCCGCCCCTGTTTATTCTCAGTATCGTGTCTGCTTTTTATGAAATGTTCATCACCAATGCCATTGTAGCTGCGGTGCTGAAGGGAATGGAAGCAGGAGTGGCTGCCCTGATGATAGATCTGGTTGTGGATATGTGCGCCATGATTATGAAAGAGCAGTCTATCTTTCTCTCTGCAATGATTCCCCTTGCCTTTCTGGGCAACTTTGTTCTGCACATCAATGCAGTCTATATTTTGATTGCCTGTTGTCTCTTTTGCATTGGGAAAACGCTCTGGAACAGAAAGAAGGAAGACGCATGAATATCATTATTACTTTGTTTTGGACATTTTTAAAGATTGGCCTGTTCAGTATCGGAGGAGGTTATGCGATTATTCCTCTCATTCGGGAACAGGTGGTGAACCATTTGGGCTGGATCAGCTCTAAGATGTTTACCGATATTATTACCATTTCCCAGATGACGCCAGGCCCCCTGGCAGTGAACACCTCCACCTTTGTGGGGCTTCAGGTTGCAGGCATTGCCGGAGCAGTTACAGCTACTGTCGGCTGCGTGCTCTGCGGCGTTCTGATCAGTCTGTTCTTATATCGGTTTTTCCAAAAACACGGAGATTCCCGGTATGTGTTTGAAGTGCTGAAGGGCTTGAAATCTGCTTCCCTGGGCCTCATCATCTCTGCGGCAGCAACCATCATTATGCTTGCATTCTGGGGAACTGAGACCTTAAAAGCAGAACAGATTTTCTCCCTTTTAAACCGAACCGCTCTCCTGATCTTCTGCATCGTGCTTTTTGTACTGCGTAAATGGAAGCTGAACCCGATTTTGATCATGACTGCAAGCGGAGCGGCAGGACTGCTTTTCTACCTGTAATTTTTATCACAACACCAGCAAGAGGCTGTTGGAAAATGCGCGCAGTTACATTTCCCAACAGCCTCCGCCAATCTCTCTTTTTATTCTGCCATCATCAGCATAATCTCGTTGCTCCGCGCAATAAACTTCGTCATCCGCTCCGGAGTCAAAGTACCGTGAGCCAGCAGGGCCAAATCATAAAGCTGCTCACAGATTTTAGAGGTATTCTCTCCGTCCTTATGAGCCAGTACATACTGAACCAGCTTATTGTTGGCGTTTAATACCAGGGTCTGGCCCATGCCGCCGAACATGGATGGATCCATACCGTACATATTGTACATCTTCATCATATCCTGCATTCTGCGGCTCTCCTCAGACACAGTCAGCACAGAAGACAGAGACGCGTCTTTTAACTTTTCCACCTTTACTTCCAGCTTATCGCTGTTCAGCGCTTTCTTAAAGGTTTCCTTCAAAGCTTCTGCGTTATTCTTAAACTCCTCGTCGTTCTCGTCCACCGCCTCTTTGAAGGTGTCGTTTAAATCTGCGTCAATCCGCAGGAATTTAAGGTTTTCATTCTTCTGCTCCAGATGGCCGATAAACGGACTGTCAATGCTGTGGGGCAGAATCACTGCGTCTAAGCCTTCTGCCTTAAACATGTTGATATACTGGCTCTGCTCCTTTTCATCTGTCACATAGAAAATGGTGTTTTCGTGCTTCTCCCTGTTCTCCTCCAGGCAGTCCTTGAGGGTCAGATACTTACCATCCAGGTTTTTAAAGAGAATGTAGTCGTTCATCTTCTCTGCAAATTTCTCGTCCTTTAAGCAGCCGAACTTGATAAAGGGAGCAATATCATCCCAGTATTTCTCATAATTCTCCCGGTCAGTCTTGCACATACCGGTCAGCTTGTCCGCCACCTTCTTGGTGATGTAGTCGGAAATCTTCTTCACGAAGCCATCGTTCTGCAGGGCGCTTCTGGATACATTTAACGGCAGATCCGGGCAGTCGATAGTGCCCTTTAACAGCATCAAAAATTCCGGAATTACTTCCTTGATATTGTCTGCAATAAATACCTGGTTGTTGTAAAGCTTAATGGTTCCCTCGATGGAATCGTACTCGGTGTTAATCTTGGGAAAGTACAGGATACCCTTTAAGTTAAAAGGATAGTCCATGTTCAAATGAATCCAGAACAGGGGTTCCTTGTAATCCATAAATACCTTCCGGTAAAAGGCGCGGTATTCTTCCTCCGTGCACTCGTTGGGATGCTTGTTCCACAGAGGGGTAACATCGTTTAATGCCGCCGGACGCTTTAAGATTTTGTAGCGTTCTTTGGACGGCTCAATCTCAACCGTCTCCTTTTCGCCATTCTCGTTTTCCTTTTCCTCGGTCTTAGCCGGCTCCACCACTGTCTCTACGATGGTATCCTTTTCTGTCAGCTCTTCCTTATCAATGGTCTCATACTGAGGCTCTGCTTTTGCATTGTCTAAAAAAATCGGCACCGGCATAAAGGAACAGTATTTGTCCAACACCTCTCTGGCCCTGTACTCGTTGGAAAACTCGTAGCTGTCCTCGTTTAAGTACAGGGTGATGGCGGTTCCCTGGCTCTCCTTCTCTCCGTCCTTCATGGTAAAGGTCAGTCCGCCGTCAGACTCCCAGTGGACCGGAGTGCTGCCATCCTTATAGGATAAGGTGTCAATAGTCACCTTGTCTGCCACCATAAATGCAGAATAAAAGCCCAGTCCGAAATGACCGATAATCTGGTCCTCATTGGCCTTGTCTTTGTACTTCTCCAGGAAATCCTGGGCGCCGGAAAATGCAATCTGGTTAATGTACTCCTCTACCTCGTCTGCAGTCATACCCAGGCCGTTGTCTGTCACCTGGATGGTCTTTTCCTCCGGATTTACAGTTACCTGAATCTTGTACTCCATATCCTCCGGCCGCTGATACTCTCCCATCAGCTCCAGTTTTTTCAGTTTGGTGATGGCGTCGCATCCGTTGGACACCAGCTCTCTGTAGAAAATGTCGTGGTCGGAATACAGCCACTTTTTGATAATCGGGAATATGTTTTCACTGTTGATGGATAGGTTTCCTGTTCTGCTGCTCATGTAACATCGCTCCTTTTTTTAATATCATCGCATCTGCATCCCGCCGCAATACGGAACGCTCTGAACTTTATTTTAATACTCCATTCTGCAAATGTCAACAAATTTTTAGCACTCATTTTAGCCGAGTGCTAACAAGCCAGAATAAAGCATCCAGTTTCCATAAACGATCAAGGCCGGTTTAATAAAATCGTAAGGCAATTACTGTTGTAAGCCGTCTGGTTGTGCGGTATACTTTTCCTATACAAATTTACTGTTTTAAAGGAGGGTTCACATGAAAAACATATTAAAAACAACACTTCTTACGGCAGCGCTTTCTGCAGGGATGGCATTGTCTGCCATGGCAGCAGAAACCCCTGGAAAAACATGGGAAGATGTAAAAAACAGCGAAGATCCCATGGAGATCATCCAGGTGGTTGAAAACCTGAACAAAGATGTCAACGGCATAGATACAGATTACCTGATGAATATGACCCTTCGTTTTGGAGAAGAAAGCATTCCCATGTATACCACAGGAAATGTCAAAATCCAGGACGCCAATAACGAGGCCATGAAACTGGTTATGACCATGAATATGAATGCCATGGGGGAAAACCAGTCTATCACCGCCTTCTACACCGACGGCTGGTACTACTATGACATGGGAGAAAATGGAAAGTACAAGCTGGAAATGAACTATGTGAGTGCGCTTCAGAGTACCCAGACAGCTGCAATGAATCAGAGCGGCCTTTCCTATATCACAGACGCTTCTGTTGAAAGAAACGGAGAGCTTACCACTATTTACTTCTCCATGGACGGCGCAGCCATGACAGACCTGGTAAACAAGGTTCT
This sequence comes from uncultured Eubacteriales bacterium, assembly GCA_951800645.1. Lineage (GTDB taxonomy): Bacteria > Bacillota > Clostridia > Lachnospirales > Lachnospiraceae > Brotaphodocola. The sequence goes on from CATOIK010000009.1 coordinate 58,864, forward strand.
GGCCCAGACCTCAGGCGCCGGTAATGTGGTAAACGGCCCCGGCGTAGAAAGCCAAGCTGCAGGCCTTGGCATGAACATCGGCGAATGCAAAGGCGAATACACCCTGGATGCAAACGGAAACATCATTCAGCAGCGGATACTGATGAATGCAGACATGTCCGTGGATGAGCTTACCATGGGTTATGAAATCTTCATGGAAATGAACATCAAGGCTATAGGAGATTCCGTAGTGGTAACCGTTCCTTCCACAGAAGGATTTCCTACTATGGAAGAATATTTACAGCAGATACTGGCAGAAAGCGGAGCTGCCGCATAACAGGCGCAGCGAAGGGGCTGCCGCAAATACAGCAGGAAATGCTCCACTGTATTTTGCGGCAGCCCCGCTTTGTTCTTCATGCTTTATAAAACAAACACATCGGAATCAGTCTTCCACAAACGGAATCTTCCTGTCTTTAAAGTACAGCCGGGCGGCCTCGTCCCATTCGTACTCAATCTGTTTATCCAGAGTAAATACATGCAGAGATGTGCCGGTTACACAGTGGAGCACATTGTTTTCGTACCGCACATTCATGTAAAGTCCGGCAATCTGTTCCACTGTAAATTCCAACTGGGCGTTTTTCAGGAATTCCTCCACATCGTCCGGCGGCAGCTGCAGGGTAATCTGAAAGCTTTCCGGCAGCTTCTTTCCTTTAATCAGAGAATAACAGAAGGGCTTTAAGGTCTTCCAGGAAGAAAGCTCCTCAATCTTGTTTTCCTCCAGCTCCCGCTCCGAATAATAGCCCTGGCGAATCCGCCCGTCAATGTGAAAGGTGTTGAAGGTGACAATATTTGCCTCCCGCACCAGCCATCCGTCAAAGGTATCTCCCACAAAAAGCCCCGCCGTAAAATGTTTCAAATCCTCCATCCTCAGTGCAACCATTGTACTCTCCCCATCCTGCTCTCTATTGTTCCATCACTTCCTGATACCGCTCAAAAAAATCTGTAGTAGTAGAACCGCCGTGCTCCGCCAGCGATACGGTCTCCCAAAGTTCCCCGCCGACTTCCACCGGATGCTCTGCAGCAAAGGTATCGTAAATCTGCCGGAAGGCCTGATCTTTCCGCTGAACAGCCAGCCTCTCCTTCCGCTCCAAAGTAGCTTCTTCGTCGTACTCGTCAACACATTTCACTACATACCATTTTCCCTCATAGGAAAAGGGCTGGCTGATACTTCCCTCTGTCAGGGCAAATACCGGTTCCTCATAAGCGGCGCCCCGCTCGCTCCTCCCTACGGAAACCTGAATCTCCGGGTTTTCCGATACAGACCTGGCAACAGAAGAAAAGGACGCCCCTTCTGCAGTTGCCTGGGCATAGGCCGCCTCTGCCTGCGCCTCATCGCTGACCTGAATCTCCTGCACAGTAATGACCTTGGCCTCGCTGTCGCTGATCTCCAGGTTTACATCCTTCGTCAGCTCGTCCACCAGCCGGTTAGCCACATGGTATTCCTCATACATCTGATACACATCATCTTCTCCCGCCTGAATATAAGCCTTGTCCTCTTTTGTCAGAGAATCGTAAAAGCTCTGGGATAACGCCTTTAGCTGTTCCTTTTCCTGGCTGGTCAGCCGGACATTCTGCTCCTGGGCCAAAAGATTCATGGTCTTTAACTGGGTTAAAAAGCTTTTGATTTCTCCCAGCAGATAGGTCTGGAAGTTGGTTCCATCTTCCTTCACCGGCACCTGCCAGATCTGGTCTGTATATACTTTTCGGTAGCGGTTTCCCTCTGTGGCAATAACCAGCATGGTCTGAGCGTCAGTATAACCATCTTCTCCCCGCACCTCAGACACAAGCGGAAAACTGCCGCCGCAGGCCGCTGCGTTCAGCGCAAGAGCTGCCGCCAGGACAAACGCCCCGATTCCTGTTCTTATTTTCATCTATATAAACTCCTAAAGAGAAATTTGGGTTACTGTTCTGAACAATAACAGACTTTGTTACAGTATAGCTCAAAATATGGATTTGCGCCACATGATTCCGAAGCGATTTTGCCATCCCATCTAACCTGGTCTCGCTCCTTACAGCCGCAGCTCTGCCCGGCTGCCGCCGCTCTTATCCTTTGTAACCACAATCTGACGGTCAATCCGGGCTTTTAACTCGCCTACATGGGAAATGATGCCCACCAGCCGGTTTCCCTCTGTCAGCCCGGCCAGAGCCTGCATGGCCTGATCCAGAGATTCCTCGTCCAGAGAGCCAAACCCCTCGTCAATAAACATGGTATCCAGGCGGACGCCTCCTGCCAGAGACTGGATCTCGTCAGAAAGTCCCAGGGCCAGAGACAAGGACGCCTTAAAGGATTCGCCGCCGGATAAGGTTTTTACACTGCGCTCCGTGCCGTTATAGTGGTCGATAACATTTAACTCCAGGCCGGTCTGGCTCCGGTTCCCTGCTGCCTCCCTGCACCGTTTTAGCTCATACTGGCCGCCGGACATTACCATAAAACGAGTGTTGGCACGGGCGATGATCCGGTCAAAATAATTCATCTGAACATAGGTTTCCAGCATAATTTTCTCTTTTCCTGCCACATTTCCATTCGCTGTATTGGAAAGGGCCTTAACCCAGGACCATCGTTTTTCCAGCTCCAAAAGCTTTGCAGATTTTGCTTCCAGATTGTGAAGCACCCTGCTGTTGGTCTCCTCCCGGCTGTAAACAGTCCGGAGAAGGCCAGTCAGAGATTTTTCCTGGGCCGCCTGCTCCTGCCTGCGCCGTTCTTCTTCATCCAGATGAATCCGGCTCTCTTCCTCGGACCGGGCCCTTAGCTGCCGCCTGGTTTCCTGCAATACGCCGTCTAAGGATGCAAGACGGTTCTGCTCTGCCGCCATACGCTCCCGAACATCCTTTACGCCAGCCTCCATCCTTGGAATCTCCCGCGCCAGCCTATCCTTCCGGGCCATACGCCCTTCCTCCAGGGCAATTTTCCGGTTCCAGTCCTGCAGTGCTTTTCTTTCTTCTGCCAACAGTCCCGAAATCTGCCCTGCTATGTTTTCCGGGCTGCCGGCTTCCCTGCAGCCGCCCTCTTGAAAATCAACTTCCTGGCTGTCCGTTTCCCCACAGGTTACTTCCTTCCACCGCTCCCAAAGGGCTTCTTTTAACTGGGTCCGCTGGCCCAAAATCTGAGCGCAGGCTTCACTGGCTTTTCTGGCCTTTTGAACTGCTTCTTCAGACGCCTGTTTGGCAGCTTTTAACTGGGCCTCCGACGGCGCATGCTCCGACACAGCAGCCAGACTGGGATGATGGGTGGAGCCGCATACCGGACATGGCTCCCCTTCCTTTAAGTTCCGGGCCAGGATTCCTGCCTGCTCGTCTAAAAAGGCCCGCTCCAGCTTCATAGCTTCTGCCTGGCTTCGGTCTGCCTGCTCCGCCAGGCGGCGGTAATCCGTTTCTGTCTGCCCTGCTGCGCTTGACAGCCTGTCATATTCTGCTGCCATATTCCGCAGAGCTTCCATCTGCCGAATGCGGCCTTCCGTCTCTTTTCCGGCTGCCTCCAGACGCACCTTTTCTTCACCTGCGTCTGCCAGGGACTGCAGCTCTGCCTGAGCAGACGCCAGAAGCTCTAACCCCTGTTTTTCTTCTGCCGAAAGCTTCTTAAAGGCCTTCTCTCCCCGGTTTAAATCCTCCTGCAGCCCGGCTTCCTTCTCCATCAGGCTCCGTCTGGCCTTCTCATTTTCCGCTGCCTTTCCCAGAGTCTGGTTCACCAGCTCCAACTGCTGCCGGACGGTTTCCAAATCCTGCTCAAGCTGCTGCCGGACGGCTCTATCTTCTTCCAGAATCCGGCCAATCAGCTCCATCACCTGAGCTGTCATCATTTCCCCTGCCTGGGCTTTTCCAAGGTCTTCTTTATAAGCAGAACCGTCCCCGCAGACTGCGCCGCCAATGTCCTGGCCGATGCTTCGCCCGGCCTCCTGACACCAGTCCCGCAAAACGCCAGACTCCTGCTTTAGCTTCTCCTGCAATACCTGATACCGCCCGGTCTGAAAAATTTCCCGGAAGATCTTTTTCCGCTCCTCTGTAGGAGCCAGTAAAAGCTTCAGGAAATCCCCCTGGGCAATCATGGCGATCTGCAGGAACTGGCTCCGGTCAATGCCGATGATTTTTCGGATTTCTCCGCTTACCTCCCTGGTTTTCGTCACAATCCTGCCGTCTGGGAAAATCAGCTCTGCATCTGCCTTCTGGACGACCAGCTTGTCTCCCCGCCTGGAAGGCCGCTCATACTCTGGATTTCTCCGGACAATATACTGCTTTCCGCCGTAGTCAAACACCAGCTCCACCTCTGTGGGAACCTCCGGGTCTGCATATTTGGAACGGAACATTACCGGCTCTCTGGCGCTGCCGCTGGCCTCTCCGTAAAGAGCAAACACAATCGCGTCAAAAATCGTAGTTTTTCCAGCTCCTGTATCCCCGGTAATCAGGTACAGTCCCCTTTGCCCCAGCTTTTCCAAATCCAGTTCCATCTGACCGGCATAAGGGCCAAATGCTGAAATCCTCAGTTTTACCGGTCTCATGGCTCATCCTCCCACACCTGCTTCATCAGTGTTTCCACAAAGGCCTGCTGCGCTTCGCTCATCTTCTGGTTATTCTGCTTCTCATAAAAATCCCCGAACAGCTCCACAGGAGACTGCTCCCGTTCATCCGGCGCCTCAATAACCGAAAATCCGCCCTGGGTGCGGCGGTTATCATAGCTTAGCTTCATCAGGTTGTGATAGATGGTCCGCAGCCTGGCTGCCCCCTCTGGAATATCCTCCTCGTCTGTCAGGATTATATGGACATAATCCTCCTGCCAGGATGTGTTTTCATAAAAGGATTTTAAGGTCACTTCCTCATAGGAGCCCCGCAGCTCCACCAGATCCCGTTTCGGTCTCAAAGGCACAGCGCGCACCTGAACCGCTGCATATCCGGCTTCAGAATCCACCGGGCTGGCCCCCAGCTCCACTACTGTCACAGACTTTTCGTGGCTGGCCTCGGAAAAGGAATATTTAAGCGGCGTGCCGCAGTAGCGAATCCGCCCTTCCTTCATATTCTGGGGACGATGAATATGGCCCAGGGCCACATAATCAAAGCCGTCAAAAACTGCTGCGTCTACATTGTCTGTCCCCCCAATGCTCACTTCCTCCGAATCAGACCGCTCTGCCCCGGTAACAAACTGATGGGTAACAAGCAGCTTCCGCTCTCCAGGCTGCAGCTCCATGTGGGTCACTGCCGCCTGGACCGCATCCGTATAGGAATGAATTTCTTCCTCCGGAAAGCAGGCCCGCACAAGAGCCGGCTTTACAAAAGGCAGCATAAACACATGAACCGGCCCCCATTCATCCTGTAAGGTTACCGGCGCTACCTGGCCGTCATAAACCGGAGCCAGATGGACGCCGCTTTTATTCATCAGCCGGTTTCCGAAGGCTACCCGCTCGGCGGAATCGTGATTTCCGCTGATGACAAACACCTGCAGCTTCCGCTCCGATAACTGCCACAAAAAATCATCCCACAGCCGGACTGCTTCTGCCGGCGGCACCGGCCGGTCGTAAAGGTCTCCGGCAATCAGAACCCCATCCGGCTGCTCTGTATCGATGACCTTTAAAATCTCTGCCAATATATACTCCTGATCCTCCATCATGGAAAAGCCGTTGACCCGCTTTCCCAAATGCAGATCTGACAAATGGACAAACTTCACCCAATCTTCCTCCCAGCGTTACAAAAGCAGCTTTAACACCTTCAGCACCCCGTCCCTCACATTGGCGTCTGCCTGGAACCGGGCTTCTGCCTTTACCTCCGGTCTGGCATTGCCGATGGCAAAGCTGTAATAAGCCTGCTTTAACATTTCCATATCGTTTAACTGATCCCCAAACACGATGGTTTCCCTGGGAGTAATCTGCAGGCTGTCCTGCAAAAGTTTCACAGCCTCCCCTTTGTTGACGCCGTTTGCCATACAGTCCAGCCACATATCTCCGGAAATAGTCATTTTCAGCCGGTGACCGTACTTTTCCCGAAGCCCCTTTGCAGCCGCCTCCACCTGGGATTTTTTATAGGCAGACAGCTTGATAAACTCATCCTCCACCTCCAGCAGATCCGGAACCCGTTTTACCCGGAACTTGTAGCCTTCCACCAGCCAGCGGTAAAAGTTATCGTCATCCTGATCCATATACACCACATCCGGTCCGCTAAGCAGGGCAGTCAGCCCCTCCGCCCGGATGTCCCGGATCATCTCCCGAACCAGATCCCTGTCAATGGGATTGACAAACAACCGCCGCCCGCACATGCCCACATAGGCTCCGTTGTCCGACAGATAAAAAATCTTCTCTTTGATTGGCTCAAACACCGCCTCAATACTGGCCCACTGCCGCCCGCTGGCTGCTGCAAACTGCATTCCCCGCTGCCGCAGCTTTAAAATCACCTCAAACAGCTCCGGATTCAGCTGATTTCCGCCGTCCTCCAGCAAGGTTCCGTCAATATCCGATACCACCAGTTTTATCATAAACGATTGTCTCCTTATTTTTCAAATTCCGCGCTAAGTCTATTTTGACCAGTTTGGGAAAGGATGTCAATATTTTTTCCCTCTATTTTGAAAGAAAAAACCCTCTCCTGCCAGGGAAACCTGTTAAAGCGGTTTATTCCCCATGACAAAAGAGGGTCATGATTTTCATTTACAGCAGATGAGCCCGCAGTTCTTCTCCGCTCTTGGGAGAAAGGTAAGCCGGAGCAATGTCAAACACCGTCTTGCAGCCGGTTTGTCCTTCCTGGTTCATGCGAACCGCAGCCCGGGCATAGGCGGCAATAACGGAAGCGGTAAACTCCGGATTTGAATCCAGCTTTAAGCTGTACTCGATCACATGGCCATGCTCCCGATTCAGGCCGCTTACGCCAGTGCGGATGACGCATCCGCCGTGAGGCAGACCGCTGTGGTTTTGCTTCATCTCCTCCTCAGTGATGAAGTGAACCGTAGTATCGTAATCTGCAAAGTAATTGGGCATGGTTTTGATCTCCTGCTCAATTCTTGCTAAATCTGCTCCTTCCTCAGCTACCACGAAGCACTCTCTGGTATGCTTCTGGCGGGTGGTAAGTTCCGGATTCTCGCCCTTTCTCACAGACTCCACTGCCGACTGCACCGGAATGGTATACTGTCTGCAGTCCTTTACACCTTCAATCCGGCGCACTGCGTCTGAGTGGCCCTGGCTGACCCCACGGCCCCAGAAGGTGTAATCCCGGCCTTCCGGCAGCACGCAGTTGGCGTACAGACGGTTTAAAGAGAACATGCCCGGATCCCAGCCGCAGGAAATAACTGCCACCTTACCACCCTTCCTGGCAGTCTCGTCTGTTGCAGCAAAATGCTCCGGAATTTTTGCGTGGGTGTCAAAGCTGTCCACCACATTATACAGGGAAGCATAGTGGGGTGTCTGCACCGGCAAATCCGTAGCGCTGCCGCCGCAGAGAATCAGCACATCAATATCATCCTGCATGTGCTCCAGCTCATCCGCATGCAGCACCTTCACACCTGCAGTCCGCACCGTTACGGATTCCGGACCTCTGCGGGTAAACACAGCCGCCAGCTCCATGTCCGGGTTTTGAGCAATGGCGCTTTCCACGCCTCGTCCCAGGTTGCCATAGCCTAAAATTCCCACTCTTATGCTCATAAAATGTCCCTCCATCTTACTTGAAAAAGCCAATAAACAAGATGGAAAAAAGTATAGCACAGGGAGAGGCGGGAGGCAACTAAAATTTGTATAAATCCCGCCTCACCTGGCATTTCTCCCCATCATATTTATTCTGTGTCCATTGTTTCTTTTTCACAGGATTTTCAAACCTGTTTTTATATCTGCCTTGCAATAGACCGAGTCAGCCAAAAACCTTTTGAAAGATAAGCGTTATGCAGATCTGGAAAAGGGAACGATCGGACCAGTTCCCAGGTGACAATTAAACTATTTGCGGCAAATCCGCTTAAATATCCATCCAATATGATTGAAAAAGAGGATTCCTTATGCTATACTTTATATTTGCGTTGGACTCTTTCTTTATTTTAAAAGGAGTCCCAAACATGAATAAAATCTAAAAGAGAAATAGCTTAAATAAAATTTACAGAAAGGCAGGAGCTCTTTATTCACCGGGTTCCTGGACAGGTAAAAGGAAACATGAAACTAGGTATCGTGGGACTGCCTAATGTAGGCAAAAGCACCCTTTTCAATTCCCTGACAAAGGCCGGCGCAGAATCTGCCAACTATCCCTTCTGCACCATTGACCCTAATGTAGGCGTGGTGCCGGTTCCAGACAGGCGGCTGAAGCTTTTGGGAGATTTATATCATTCCAAGAAAGTAACTCCGGCAGTCATCGAGTTTGTGGACATTGCAGGTCTGGTAAAAGGCGCGTCCAAGGGCGAGGGCCTGGGAAACCAGTTTTTGGCCAACATCCGGGAGGTAGACGCCATCGTTCATGTAGTGCGCTGCTTTGAGGACGCCAATGTTATTCATGTGGAAGGAAGCATAGACCCGCTGCGGGATATTGAGACCATCAACCTGGAGCTGATTTTTTCTGATCTGGAGATTCTGGAACGCCGCATTGCAAAAACCACCCGCTCTGCCATGAACGACAAATCTCTGGCAAAGGAGCTGGAGATTTTAAAAGAGCTGAAGGTCATCTTAGAAGACGGCAAGCTGGCCTGCACCTATGAAAACGACGACGAGGATGTGATGGCTTTTGTCAACAGCTTAAATCTTCTGACCTGCAAGCCGGTGATCTTTGCCGCCAATGTGGCTGAGGATGATTTAGCCGATGACGGCGCTTCCAATCCGCATGTGGACGCAGTCCGGAAATTTGCATCTGAAAATGGTTCCGGCGTCTTTGTTATCTCTGCCCAGATTGAGCAGGAAATTGCAGAGCTGGACGATGATGAAAAGCAGGAATACTTAGAAGCTCTGGGCCTTTCCGAGTCTGGTCTGGATAAGCTGATTGCCGCCAGCTACCGGCTGCTGGGCCTGATCAGCTACTTAACCTCCGGCGAGGACGAAACCCGTGCCTGGACCATCAAGATAGGCACCAAGGCGCCCCAGGCTGCCGGAAAAATCCACTCTGACTTTGAGCGGGGCTTTATCCGGGCCGAGGTAGTCAACTATCAGGATCTGTTAGACTGCGGCACCTACGCCAAGGCAAAAGAAAAAGGCCTGGTTGGCCTGGAAGGAAAAGATTATGTTGTAAAAGACGGAGATGTGATCCTGTTCCGCTTCAATGTATAATCAAATACAGAACCTATCAAAAAAAAGATGCCGCAAGGCAGCTACGCATAAAACAATATCAACCATCTGACGGAAACAGAGTAGCTGCCATACAGGGGTGCGAAAAGGCGGGTAGGAAGCAACATTCCATAATCAATCAAGGGGCCGTTGCAAAATAGATGAATAATTATCTATTTTGCAACGGCCCTTTCCCGAAAACGATCTTATGCTACTTTATGCGTGCCACTCACAGCATCCCTTTTTCTTGTATCTTCTTTCATTATCAGCCTGTTATCAGTCTACAGTCACCACACGCATAATATTGGTGTGAGCCGCCGGAGCATGGCGGCTGGTTCTGGTTACCACCCCTGCGGTTACCACAGCCAGATCGCCGTTTTCAATAATGTTCTTCTCTTTCAGAAGATCTACGGATGCCTCAATCAGGGCGTCTGTAGACTCAGCCCGCTTTGCCTGGAACGGACGCACGCCCCAGTAAATCTGCATCTGGCGTACAGCCGCTGCGCTGGGGGATAAGCCGATCACCTGCACCTCCGGTCTCCACTTGGAAAGCTGACGAGTAGTAAATCCGCTGATAGACGGAGCAATGATTACCTTGGCGTTTAAGGTGCGGGCAGTCGCCACGGTGGAGCGGCAAACCGCATTGGAAATATCGTTGGCGCTCTCCTCGTTTACCTTTTTCTGGCGGTATGCCTCGCAGTCTAAATGGCGCTCAGAGGTTTCGCAAATCTCCTTCATCATTTTCAACGCCTCTACCGGATATTTGCCCATGGCCGTCTCGCCGGACAGCATGACTGCGTCAGTGCCGTCATAAACAGCGTTTGCTACATCCGTAACCTCTGCACGGGTAGGCCTGGGGTTGCGGATCATGGAATCCAGCATCTGGGTAGCGGTAATAACCGGCTTAAAAGCGGCGTTGCACTTGTCGATAATCATCTTCTGGATGTGGGGCACCTCCTGAGGCGGAATCTCCACGCCCATGTCGCCCCTGGCTACCATGATGCCATCGCTGGCCTCAATGATGGCATCCAGATTATCAATGCCCTCTGCATTCTCAATCTTTGCAATAACCTGAATGGGGGAGCCGGTTTCGTTTAAGATTTCCCGGATCTCCCGGATTGCGTCTGCAGTGCGGACAAAGGAAGCTGCGATAAAGTCAAATTCCTGGGCTATACCGAAACGAATATCCTCTTTATCTTTGTCTGTCAGAGCCGGCAGCTTAATCTTTACATTGGGCACATTGACACCCTTTTTCTCTCCCAGCTCGCCGCCGTTGATTACCTTACAGGTAATCTCAGTGCCCTTTACTCCCTGAACCTCCAGCTCAATTAAGCCGTCGTCAATCAGAATCCGGTTCCCGGCAGCAACATCCTCATTCAGGCCGCTGTAGTTAATATATACCCTGGTGCTGTCTCCCACTATTTCCTCAGTAGTCAGCACAAAAGTCTGACCTGCCTGAAGGGAAACCTTCTTTCCATCCAGCAAAAGGCCGGTACGGATTTCCGGGCCCTTCGTATCCAACAGAGCCGCAATGGGAAGGCCGGTCTCCTCCCGGATGCTCTTTAGCATATCCAGACGCATCTTCTGTTCTTCATAATCTCCGTGGGAAAAGTTAAACCTGGCAATGTCCATGCCGTTTAAAGCCAGGGCCTTCATCAGTTCCCGGTCATTGGTGTTAGGTCCCATGGTGCATACGATTTTTGTTTTTTTCATAACTGCTCTCCTTGTTTGTGTTGTATCGCTTGATGTCCCCAAGACTACTGCTCACTTTCTTTTGTCACATGCTGATGGGTGTAAAGGTGATCCTGGCAGTATTCATAATTCCCCTCACATTTTGAGCAATAACGAAATTCCAGATCCTCTCCGTCCAGTTCTGTTCTGCCGCAGACCACACAGCGATGGCGGGTCTTGCCCGGCGCCAGAATCTTGGCCCCGCGGTTAGAATCCTGTTTTACCTCCCGCTTAAACTTCTGCTGCCGCTTGATCTCCTTGGGCGCATACCGTTTGTAGTTGCGGGTGATAGCAAAGAATACAATAATATTGATTAAAGAAATCACCAGCTCCACCTTGGTGCTTAGGCCTCCGCTCAGGAAGTCGTAAACATACACGGCGCACTCTGCCACAGCCAGCCATCTGGCCTTAATCGGAAGCACAAAGAACAGCAGAAACTGTGCGTCCGGATAGTACATGCAGAATGCCAGGAAAATAGATGAATTCAAAAATCCCGTAGTCAGCAGCCAGAACTGCCCAAATACCAGGTAGCCTACAAACGCTGCTATAATCTGGGCCACAACGCCCATCAGGAAAAACACATTAAACCGGAAAGAACCCCAGATATTTTCCAGAGTCTGTCCCAGGTTGTTGTAGAGGAACAACGCCAGCACACCAAAAAATATGGTAGTAAACTGTAAGCTTCCAAAGGACGGCGGGAAAAGCAGGAACGTAACCAGCCGCCAGACCTGGCCGTGAAGGATTGCCTCCACATTCAGACTGAGATAATTAAAGTAAATCCGCGGATCGATCAGCCAGATTACCAGTCCAATGCCGTAAAGCATAGTGATATAATACATCAGATTGGGGATGGCATATTTGTGATACTTCCGCTCTAAATTCCGAAAAAAATCCATGCGTATTCCTTTCTCTAAAAAACAGGCGTCATTTCATCAGAACAGATTCTTCTTGGAGAAAATCAGCGCCACAATGCCTGACAGCAAAGCTGCAAAGCCCAGCACAATGAGGAAACCATAGGGATGCTCTGCAAAGGGCATTCCATAGGGGTTTACATTCATTCCGTAAAAGCTGGCTACCATGGTAGGAATGGACATTACAATCGTAATGGTTGCCAGAGTCTTCATAACAATGTTTAAGTTATTGGAAATAACCGAGGCAAAGGCATCCATGGTTCCGCTTAAAATGCCGCTGTATATATTCGCCATCTCGATGGCCTGCTTATTCTCAATGATAACATCTTCCAGAAGATCCTGATCCTCCGGATACTTTTTAAACTTTTCACTGCGCATCAGCCGCTCTAAAACCATTTCATTTCCCCGCAGGGATGTGGTAAAGTACACCAGGCTCTTTTCCAGCTCCAGAAGCTCGATCAACTCCCGGTTTCTCTGGGATTTATGAAGTTCCCGCTCCACTACTTCGCTCTTTTTGTCAATAATGCGCAGGTACTGCAGAAACAGAGAAGCATTCTTATAAAGAATCTGCAGCACAAAACGGCTTCTCATGTAGGTATGGAAATCCCGCACCCGGCCGTCCATAAACGCAGTCAGCACCGGCGTATCTTCCAGACACACGGTAATCAGCGCTTCTTCGGTCATGATAATACCCATGGGGATAGTTACATACCAGTCCTTTTCGTTCCGTTCCTCAATTAAGGGAATATCCACGATAATCAGACTGTAATTTGCCTCTGTCTCAATACGGGACCGCTCCTCCTCATCCAGAGGGGCCTTTACATCATCCGGGTCGATGTTGTACCGCTCTGCCACCTCTAACACCTCTGTAGCAGTAGGATTTGTGAGCGCAACCCAGCAGCCGGTCTCTGCTTCTTCAATCTGATGGATTGTGCCTTCTTCTGTTTTAAAAATACGAATCATGTCAAAGTCTTCCTTTCTTCACTGTGTTGTGGGAAAGCGCCGTTATACCTGCACTGCAGTCCCACCCAAGGAAAAGAACTTTAAAAAGTCCCTGACATGCAAGGATGCCGTACAGGTATGCGCTTTCGCCCGTCTTCTGGTTCTGCGTGGTAGTTACTAGGGCCACCGTCCATAACTGCTAATCATCCTTTCTTACTTAATTTATTCCAGTCCTCTTTCCCTGTTTTTTCCGGAAAGCCGAACTGAACCCACTTTATTATAATTTCTGTCCGGCAGTTTGTCAAACCCATTAACCGGTAATTTCAAAAACTCACGGTTTTTTCTCGTTTTCTTAACCTTTTTTTAACAGCCCCGTAAATTGTATTCCTGTCGAATTTATGATACACTTAATTGTAAAAAAGATATTTCAATAGGAAAAGTCTGCATGTTTGTTTAGATAAGGAGGCAAGGGCTTTTGCCCCGCAGATTATGGAACTACATAATACTTTGGGAATCGATATTGGTTCCACAACCGTAAAAATCGCTGTGCTAGACAGTGAAAATCATATATTGTTTGCCGACTACGAACGCCATTACGCCAACATCCAAGAGACGCTGGCGCTTCTTTTGGTTCGGGCAAAGGAAACCTTAGGAGAGCTGCAGGTACGCCCATCCATTACCGGATCCGGCGGCCTTACCTTGTCAACTCATCTGGCCATCCCCTTTACCCAGGAGGTAGTCGCTGTGGCTACTGCCCTGCAGGATTTTGCGCCCCGGACAGATGTGGCCATTGAGCTGGGCGGCGAGGACGCCAAGATCATCTACTTTACCGGAGGCATCGACCAGCGGATGAACGGCATCTGCGCAGGCGGCACCGGCTCCTTCATTGACCAGATGGCGGCGCTTCTGCAGACGGATGCTTCCGGCCTGAATGAATATGCAAAGAATTACCAGATGATCTATCCTATTGCTGCCCGCTGCGGCGTGTTTGCCAAATCAGACATCCAGCCCTTAATCAACGAAGGGGCTACCAGGGAAGATCTTGCCGCCTCTATTTTCCAGGCTGTGGTAAACCAGACCATCAGCGGCCTGGCCTGCGGAAAGCCTATCCGGGGAACCGTGGCATTTTTAGGCGGCCCCTTACACTTCCTTCCGGAGCTGCGGAAAGCCTTTATCCGCACCTTAAATTTAGATCAGGAGCATATTGTGGCTCCTGACCACTCCCATCTGTTTGCTGCCATTGGCGCTGCCATGAGCGCTGCCGGAGGGGAAATCTTTTCCTTAACTTCCATGATCAACCGGCTTTCCTCCGGCATCAAAATGGAGTTTGAGGTAAAGCGGATGGAACCACTATTTGCCTCCCAGGAAGAATACGAAGAATTTAAGATCCGCCACGCTGCGCACCAGGTGGCAAAGGCTGACCTTTCCACTTACAGCGGAAACTGCTATCTGGGCATCGACGCCGGCTCCACCACCACCAAGGTGGCCTTAGTCAGCGAAGACGGACGGCTCCTTTACCGCTTCTACGACAACAACAATGGCAGCACCATCGCTACCGCTATCCGGGCCATCGGCGAGATTAAGGAACAACTGCCGGATACGGCCAAAATTGCCTGGTCCTGCTCCACCGGCTACGGCGAGGCACTGCTAAAATCTGCCCTGATGCTGGACGAGGGAGAAGTAGAAACCATTTCCCACTACTACGCCGCCGCCTTTTTTGAGCCGGATGTAGACTGCATTCTGGATATTGGCGGCCAGGACATGAAGTGCATTAAAATCAAGGATTCCACTGTAGACAGCGTTCAGCTAAACGAGGCCTGCTCCTCCGGCTGCGGCTCCTTTATTGAAACCTTTGCCAAGTCCTTAAACTACAGTGTAGTGGATTTTGCAAAAGAAGCTTTGTTTGCAGAAAATCCTACAGACCTGGGCACCCGCTGTACCGTATTTATGAACTCCAATGTAAAGCAGGCCCAGAAGGAAGGGGCTACCGTTGCAGACATCTCTGCCGGACTGGCCTACTCTGTTATTAAGAATGCCCTTTACAAGGTAATTAAAATCACCCAGCCCTCTGATCTGGGCACCCATGTGGTGGTTCAGGGCGGCACCTTCTATAACGACGCTGTGCTGCGAAGCTTTGAAAAAATTTCCGGCTGTGAAGCAGTACGGCCTGACATTGCCGGAATCATGGGCGCATTCGGCGCAGCTTTGATCGCAAGAGAACGGCACAACCGGTCTAAGACTACCTCCATGCTGCCTCTGGATAAAATCTTAAGCCTGAAATACAACACCGCCATGACCCGCTGCAAGGGCTGCACCAACCACTGTGTACTGACAGTCAACCGGTTTGACGGCGGACGGCAGTTTATCAGCGGCAATCGCTGCGAACGAGGTCTTGGAAAAGAAAAATCCAGGAAGGAAGTGCCTAACTTATTCGACTATAAATTCAACCGGGTATTCGGCTACGAGCCGCTGACCCCGGACATGGCCCCCAGAGGCACCATCGGTATTCCCAGAGTGCTCAATATGTACGAGAATTATCCCTTCTGGGCCGTATTCTTTAAAGAGCTGGGCTTTTCCACGGTGCTGTCGCCTCAGTCTACCAAAAAACTTTATGAGCTTGGCATCGAATCCATTCCCAGTGAATCCGAATGCTATCCAGCCAAGCTGGTTCACGGCCACATTGCATGGCTGATCAAACAGGGCATTCAGGATATTTTCTATCCCTGTATTCCCTATGAACGGAACGAGACCCCGGATGCAGGCAACCACTACAACTGCCCTATGGTCACCTCCTACGCAGAGAATATTAAAAACAATGTGGAGGAGCTGACGGAGCACAACATTCACTTTATGAATCCCTTCTTTGCCTTCACCAACGAGGAGGTGCTGACAAAGCAACTGATTGTGGTGATGGGCAGGGAATTCAACATTCCTTCCATTCAGGTGCAGAAAGCAGCCCATGTTGCATGGCAGGAGCTGTTAAACTGCCGCCGGGATATGGAGAAAAAGGGAGAAGAAACCATTGCATGGTTACAGGAACACGGCCGCCGCGGCATCGTCCTGGCAGGACGGCCCTACCATGTAGATCCGGAAATCCACCACGGCATTCCAGAGCTGATTGCCTCCTACGGGCTGGCGGTTCTGACAGAGGATTCGGTCAGCCATTTAGGACAGGTAGAGCGGCCTTTAATTGTAACAGACCAGTGGATGTACCACTCCCGGCTGTACCGGGCTGCTTCCTATGTAAAGAACAGCGACTGTCTGGATCTGATCCAGTTAAACTCTTTCGGCTGCGGCCTGGACGCAGTTACTACGGATCAGGTTCACGATATTTTAACCAATGCAGGAAAGATTTACACCGTACTGAAAATTGACGAAGTAAATAACCTGGGCGCTGCAAGAATCCGCATCCGCTCCCTCATTGCCGCCCTGCGGGTGCGGGATCAGAGAGCCACAGAGCGAAAGGTGGTTTCCAGTGCCTACAATCGGGTGGTATTTACCAAAGAAATGAAGAAAGATTACACCCTGCTCTGTCCCCAGATGTCCCCTATCCACTTTGATTTGATCGAGCCGGCTATCCGGGCCTTCGGCTATCACATAGAGGTGCTGCAGAACGACAGCCGGAGCGCCATTGATGTAGGCCTGCAGTATGTCAACAACGACGCCTGCTACCCCTCTCTGATCGTAATCGGCCAGGTAATGGACGCACTGCTTTCCGGAAAATACGACTTAGACCGCACCGCCGTATTTATGACCCAGACCGGGGGCGGCTGCCGGGCTTCCAACTACATCGGCTTTATCCGCCGGGCATTGGAAAAAGCCGGAATGCCTCAGGTGCCGGTGATCTCTGTCAATGCCAACGGCATGGAGACCAACCCAGGATTTTCCATTACTCCGGGTCTGCTTACCAAGGCTATGCAGGCAGTGGTTTACGGCGATATTTTCATGCGGGTGCTCTACGCTACCCGCCCCTATGAGAAGGAACCCGGCTCTGCCAATGCCCTTCACGAAACCTGGAAAAAACGATGCATCAAGAGCCTGTCCAAGCGTTCTGCCAACATGATCGAGTTTGGCCGGAATCTGCGGGGCATCATCCGGGATTTTGACAGACTGCCCCGGCTGGATATAAAGAAGCCGAAGGTGGGAATTGTAGGGGAAATCCTGGTAAAGTTCTCTCCTCTTGCCAACAACCACATTGTGGAGCTTTTGGAAGCTGAGGGCGCTGAGGCTGTAATGCCGGATTTAATGGACTTCCTCTTATACTGCTTCTACAACAGCAACTTTAAGGCAGAGCACTTAGGGGGAAAGCAGTCCTCTGCATGGCTGTGCAATATGGGAATCTCCCTTCTGGAATACTTCCGGAAAACGGCAAGAAAAGAGCTGGAAAACAGCGAACACTTTACTCCGCCGTCCAAAATCTGGGAACTGGCAGACATGGCGAAAAAGTATGTTTCTCTTGGAAACCAGACCGGCGAAGGATGGTTCCTTACAGGTGAAATGCTGGAGCTTATCCACTCCGGCGTGGAAAACATTATCTGCACCCAGCCCTTCGGCTGCCTGCCTAACCACATTGTAGGAAAAGGCGTCATTAAGGAGCTGCGGCGGGATTACCCCCAGGCCAATATTATTGCCGTAGACTACGACCCAGGCGCCAGCGAGGTAAACCAGTTGAACCGGATTAAGCTGATGCTGGCAACAGCGCAGAAGAATTTGGCATAACCGTTTCGGACAGTAAAAAAGAGTCCGGTTCACCGGACTCTCGCGCCGGAGCGCGTCTGCGTCAAGCAGACATTTTCCTTAAGCGCGAAGGGCGCATCCCGCGGAGCGTTTTTGTTTCATAGGGCGAACTTTCCTATGAAATAAAAAAGAGTCCGGTTCACCGGACTCTCGCGCCGGAGCGCGTCTGCGTCAGCAGACATTTTCCTTAAGCGCGAAGGGCGCATCCCGCGGAGCGTTTTTGCATCCAATGAATGTTCGGTGCTTCTTGACCGGGTTTTGGGGCAAAAGGATGTGCCGTCCATATTTTACTGTCCGGCTGCAAATGCCCTCACTGCCGCCATGGTCTTTTCATAATCCGCTTTCACCCGACAGACCAGTTCTTTCGGGACAGGCCCTTTCCGGCTCCGCAGACTTTCTGTCAGCTCGGATACGGAGTCTGCCAGGACATGAAAGGATAAATTCAGAGCTACGCCTTTTAAGGTGTGGGCTGCCAGGAAGGCGTTTTCCCAGTCATCTGCTTCCAGGGCTTCACAGAGGTTCTGGAAGCTTTTGTCTTCCAGCGCCTTTTTTACAAAACGAATAACAAGTCTCTCTCCTGCCAGACGGCAGACTGCATCCTCGTAGTCCCCGCCCATAAGCTCATAACATTCCTTCAGCGTCATTTTCAGCCCCTCTTTTATTTCTATTTGATCCGCCTCTAATCCAGCCTGCTAAGTCCGGTATAAAGCTCATAATACCGGCCCTTCATAGCCACCAGTTCATCGTGATCTCCCCGTTCAATAATCCGGCCGTTTTCCAATACCATGATGGCGTTGGCGTTTCGGACAGTGGAAAGCCGGTGGGCAATAACAAAGGTGGTCCGGTCTGCCATCAGCCGATCCATGCCCCGCTCAATGTGCCGCTCGGTTCGAGTATCCACAGAGCTGGTTGCCTCGTCCAGAATCAGGATAGGAGCCTTGGAAATGGCTGCACGGGCAATATTTAAAAGCTGCCGCTGACCCTGGCTTAAGTTGGAGCCGTCTCCTTCCAGCACTGTGTCATAGCCGTGAGGTAGACGCATGATAAAGGAATGGGCAGAGGCTGTCTTGGCTGCCTGAATGACTTCCTCATCTGTGGCATCCAGACGGCCGTACCGGATATTTTCCATAACCGTACCAGTAAACAGGTGCGTATCCTGAAGCACCATGGCAATGTTGCTGCGCAGGTTATCCCGCCGGATGTGGCGAATGTCCACGCCGTCAATGGTAATGGCTCCGCCCTGAATATCGTAGAACCGGTTAATCAGGTTGGTAATGGTGGTTTTACCTGCGCCGGTAGAGCCTACAAAGGCAATCTTCTGCCCCGGCTTGGCATACAGGCTGATGTCCTTTAAAATCACCTTTTCCGGCGTGTAGCCAAAGGTCACATGATCCAGCACCACATGGCCTTCCATGGGGCTGAGCACCACAGCATCTGCATCGTCTTTTGGCTCCGGCTCCTCGTCCATCACTGCAAACACCCGCTCTGCACCTGCCAGGGCAGAGAATACATTGCTGATCTGCATGGAAATCTCGTTAATGGGCCGGGAGAACTGACGGGAAAAGTTTAAGAACACCGTCAGGCCGCCTACGTCAAAGTTTTTAAAAATACATAACAGGCCGCCAATGCAGGCCGTCAGGCTGTAGTTTAAGTTGCTTAAACTGCTCATGACCGGCCCCATGATGCCTCCGAAAAACTGGGCGCGGATCTGGTTGTCTCTTAAATCCTGATTCAGCAGGGAAAACTCCCCGTTGGCTGCGTCCTCGTGGCAGAATACCTTTACCACCTTCTGGCCGGTTACCATTTCCTCAATATAACCGTTAACAGCGCCCAGAGAGGACTGCTGGGAGAAGAAATACCGCTGGCTCCGGTGAGCCACTGCGCCGCCGGCCTTCATCATCAGCGGAATCATCACTATAGTAACGACAGTCAGCCAGATGTTGGTGTAAATCATAAGGAACAGGGTTCCCACAATGCTTAAGGCGCCGGAAAACAACTGCACCAGCGTATTACTCAGCATCGTGCCAATGGTATCTACATCGTTGGTAAAACGGCTCATAATGTCGCCGTTGGAGTTGGTATCGTAGTAACGAACCGGCAGAGACTGCAGTTTGGAGAACAAATCGTTTCGGATTCGCTTCAAAGCGCCCTGGGCTACCGTCAGCATAATCCGGGCCTGGAAATAGCTGGCTGCCACGCTGATCAAATAAACTGCCGCCATCACCACCAGAGCCCTGGCCAGGCCTGCCGCGTCTCCCCGGCTGCCGTCTGTGGGCGCAATATAGGTGTTAATGATAGGCCGCAGCATATAGGAGCCAAGTAATGTTCCCAGGGTATTTAAGATAACGCAGAAGAAGGCCAGCATCATCCGTCCCTTGTCTTCATTCAAATAGCCTAACAGTCTGCGGACTACTGCTTTCGTTTCCTTGGGCCGTCCGCCGCCCATGGCTTTTCCATGATGTCCCGGCCCGTGGCCCTGTCCAGGGCCGCCTGCCGCTCTTGAGTCGCTGCGCCCATAACGATGTTTCAAGCTTTCCATTTTCTGTCTGTGTTCCATTATGCGCTCACCTCCTCGTTTTTCTCTCTCTGGGAATAATAAATCTCCTGATATGCCTCACAGGATTCCAACAGCTCCTGATGCGTTCCCATTCCTACAATCCGTCCGTCATCCAGCACCAGGATCTGGTCTGCTTCCTCCACAGAGCTGATTCGCTGGGCAATGATAAACTTGGTGGTATCCTTCAGAGCAGTGTTAAAGCTTTCCCGGATTTTTGCCTCTGTGGCCGTATCCACTGCGCTGGTAGAGTCGTCCAGAATCAAAATCTTAGGCCGCTTTAACAAGGCTCTGGCAATGCACAGACGCTGCTTCTGGCCACCGGAAACATTGACGCCGCCCTGTCCCATGTCCGTATCGTAGCCGTCTGGGAAGGAGGTGACGAAGCCGTCTGCCTGAGAGGCATCGGCGGCTGCCCGGATTTCTTCCATCGTGGCATTTTCATCGCCCCACTGCAGATTCTCCTCAATCGTTCCGGAAAACAGCACATTCTTCTGAAGCACCATGCCTACGCCGTTCCGCAGATGATGAAGGGAATAATCCCGCACATCCACGCCGTCTACCAGCACCTGACCTGCAGATGCGTCGTAAAGCCGGGGAATCATCTGCACCAGAGA
Source organism: uncultured Eubacteriales bacterium (assembly GCA_951800645.1). GTDB lineage: Bacteria > Bacillota > Clostridia > Lachnospirales > Lachnospiraceae > Brotaphodocola. The sequence goes on from CATOIK010000009.1 coordinate 79,595, forward strand.
AGTCTTTCCGCTTCCGGTAGAACCGATGATGCCGATTACCTGGCCCGGCTCTGCCACGAAGCTGATATGTTCCAGCACTGGGGCAGCGCCGCCATCTTCATAGCTGAAGGACACATCTTTAAACTCTACCCGACCTTCCTTCACTTCCAGATCCTTATAGGCTGCCTTGTCATCCGTCAAGTCAATCTCTGCCTGGAGAACCTCGTCAATCCGCTTTACAGAGGCCATGGCGCGGGCAAAGTTTAAGAAAATCATAGACAGAATCATCAGAGACATCAGAATCTGGACAATGTAGGTGGTAAATGCAGTTAAATCGCCTACCTGCATGGAGCCGCCGATGATCAAATTTCCGCCGTACCACACCACTGCCAGAGTGGTAATGTTCATGGCCAGCATCATCACCGGCATGGTTGCCATTACAATCTTCATGGCCCGCAGGCTGTTGCTCTGCAGATCTGTATTGGCCTTGTTAAACCGTTCTTCTTCAAAATCCTCCCGCACAAAGGACTTTACCACCCGCACATTGGTTAAGGCCTCCTGGATGCCGGAGTTCATGGCGTCCAGCTTTTTCTGCATGACTGTAAACCGGGGATATGCCAGATACATAATGGAGCCGATGGCTGCCGCCAGCAAAGGGATTACCACCAAAATGATAACTGCCAGCCTGGCATTCATAATAAAGGCCATAAACAGGGCGCCGAGCAACATGCCTGGGGCACGCAGTCCCATCCGCAGGCACATCATTACCACCATCTGCAGCTGCTGCACATCGTTGGTCAACCGGGTCACCAAGGAGCCGGTGCTGAACTGGTCTATATTTTTAAAGGAAAACTGCTGCACCTTGGCAAACAGCTCCTGCCGCAGATCACTGGTAAAGCTGACAGAAGCCTTACAGGAAAAGTATGCGGCGCCGATGCCGCAGATGGCCATCAGGGCGGCTACAAAAGCCATAGCCAGGCCCATGGAGATAATGTAGCCGCTGTTTCTCTCTGCCACGCCGTTGTTGATGATTAAGGACATCATTTTCGGCAGCATAATTTCACCGATAACCTCCGCAATCATCAGAACCGGACCCAGAATAAAGGCGGTACGGTACGGTCTGGCGTATTTCAAATATCGTTTCATGTTATTTCCCCACTTTCTGTCTCACACATTGCTGTCATTTTATTGCATATACTCTCTATCTTTTATTCCTCCACCGTAGGATATTCCACAAAATAATGCTCATATCCGTTGATGACCACCGTGCTGCCGTACTGGTCCAGACGCTTGAATCCAGTGCCGTAGTTAGCGTGGACATGGCCATGGATAAAATACTTGGGACTGTATTTTTCCATCAGCTTTTTGAAGCAGGCAAAGCCCTGGTGGGGCAGGTCCGGCAAGTCGTTAATCCCCTGGGCAGGAGCGTGGGTTACCAGAATATCAAAGCCGCCCCGGCGCCACAGCTTCAACCGCAGCCTGGCAATACGCCAGGCCATGGCCCGCTCTGAATACTGGTTGGACGCCCCCGGCTGGTACATCATAGAGCCCCCCAGCCCCATGATCCGGATGCCCTTGTAAACATAGATGTCATCGTCAATGCAGACGCATCCCCCTGCTTCTCCCCGTTTGTACCAATGGTCGTGATTTCCCGGCACAAACAGCACCGGCGCACGGCTGACAGAGGCAAAGAAATCCAGATAATTCTTCCGCAGATCCCCGCAGGCAATAATCAGCTCCACTCCGGTCAGTTTCTCCGGAGAGAAATGCTCATAAAGAGACCGGGATTCATGGTCTGATAGCACCAGAATTTTCAACTTACTTCACCTCCGTGTTCTTCTCCCCCAAGTGAACGCCCTGCAGCCGAATCATAGGCTGGGCTTCCGTCTTAAACTGCTCCACCGGCGGAATCTCCCCTATTACATTTCCGGCCAGCCAGTCCATGCGGACAATCTCGTCCGGCGTCAGGCTGCGGCCTTCCTCTCCCACGATGCCGCCGCCCTGGATCTCAATCTCTCCTTCAAAGGGCTGGAATGCTCCGCTTACAATAGAACCCTTCAGGAACCGAAGCAGCCGCCTGGTGTAGCGGGGCAGGCTGTTGGAGCAGATGACATCGATTACATTAGCAGACATGCCCCACCAGTAATTAACTGCCTGGCGGCCTTTGCGGCCCTTCTGGTCTAAGTCTCCCTGGCAGATCAGCTCCACAATCTGCTCGTAAAATCGTCCCCAGTCATTGATAGGCGTAGCCAGGTTTTCCACACTGCCGTCCGGCAATCTGTGGAACAGGCCGAATTCCCTGGAAGCCTTCTCCGGAGTAATCATATCGTCTCCGGAAACAAAGCCCAGATTCTGAAGCCTGGAATCCTCTTTCCTGTATTCTTCCTGAAGCCCGGACCACTGAAGCCACACCTTGGCTCTGGGATTGATCATCCGGGCGCCCATGGCAAAGGCGTTGATATTGGAGACCCGGCCATAGATGGGATAGTCTGCCACATACCCCAGGTCGTCAGAATCGCTCATGGACGCAGCCAGAGCGCCTATCAGGAACTTGGATTCATAGCTGCGCATGTAGTATGTGCAGATGGAGGAATAGGATATATTGACGGAACAGTTGAAAATCCGGATTTCCGGATGCTCCACTGCCGCCTTGACGCTCTGGGCCGCCATCTGGGGAGAGGTAGTAAAAATCACATTGCAGCCTAAATCAATGGCATCCTGAATGGTCTGCTCCACTTCCTCGTCCGTACCGGCGTTCTCAAAAACAATGGTTTGAAGACGACGCTCATACCGTTCCACCAGATAAATCCGCCCCAGCTCGTGGGCGTACACCCAACTGGAGGTTTTGGGGCTCTTGGGATAGATGAACGCCGCCTTTAACCGTTCCGGTTCAATATTTCCCACTGGCAGACGCCAGTTAAACAGCCGGGTTCCTTCTGACTTCTTTTTCAGCTCCGGCTGTTCTACCAGGGCAATCTGACTGCCTCTGGCCTGTAAAAGCAGCTCGTTCCAGATTTTCTCCAAATCCTGGCGGATAGTGTGTTCCGTCTGCTCCCGCACTTCCTCATAGCCGAAAATTTCTACATATACCAGAAAGGCGTCAGAGGGGGTCAGCTCCAGCTCCGGCGTCCTACGGTGCTCAAAGGCCCGGACAAACCGGTCGTAAACCGCCTTAAAATACAGCCGTTCCTCCTCGTCCCACACCTGCCCCGGTTCCTTTCCCATGGCAGTTAAAAGCCGGGTGTAGCCGCCTTCTTTGCTGAACCAGACATCACTGTTAAAGGAAACCTGGTAAAAGTCCAGAAACTCATAATAAAGGCGGGTGTCCCTGTCGTCACTGCGCCTTGGAATCAAACGGATGACGCTGGCAGAGATGCTGTAAGCGTGCAGGTATTTCAGCACGCTTACCCGCTTGTTGCCCTCCTGGACATAATAGCGGTTCATAAACTCATAGGCTACGATAGGGTCGTGGATGCCTTCTTCTATCTGATGGTCGTACAGATAGGCCCACTTGGCGCCGAACTCAGTTTTTTCTCCCAGAAGGGGCATAAAATTGCTGGCAAAAGCCTGGGTGCGGCCCTTGGTCTTGGTGCCTACAATCCGCTCCAGCGGCACATCCATAATGCCTAAGCTGACCTCAGAAGCAATCTCTGTATTGGCCAGAATGTCGTCCAGAACCGGCAGATAAGGGTATTCTCCTTTTGCGATTGCCGCCTGGTACTGTTTACGCCCCTGGCGCAGGGCGCCGGTATAATCGTATAATGCCATAAGGTCTCCTTTCTGTGGAAAATCCGTCAGGACAACAGTTCCAGCAAATCCTCTTTTTTCAGGTTTGCCAGAGAAACGGTGCCCTCTGAAATTATCTGCTCCGCCAGATGCTGCTTGCGGCTCTGCAGGTTTAAAATATTGTCTTCAATGGTATGCTTCATAATCAGCTTAAACACGGTCACCTGCTTTTCCTGACCAATCCGGTGGCTCCGGTCTGTGGCCTGGTTCTGGGCCGCCAGATTCCACCAGGGGTCGTAGTGGATGACAACATCGGCGGCAGTCAGATTCAGGCCGGTACCTCCTGCCTTTAAGGAAATCAGGAAAACCGGAACCTGGTCTGTCTGAAATTCTCCGGTCAGGCGTATCCGGTCCTCCTTGGATGTGGCTCCGGTCAGCATATGGAAGGGGATTCCCTCCTTTTTCAGCCGCCTGGCCAGAATATCCAGCATGGAAGTAAACTGGGAGAACAACAGGATCTTGTGTCCCCCTTCCACTGCGTCTGCAATCAGCTCCATGCAGGTTTCCAGCTTTGCAGAGCCGCCCCGGTAATTGCCAAAGCAAAGGGATGGGTCGCAGCAAATCTGGCGGAGACGCATCATCTGGGCCAGAATCTGCAGTTTTCCGCTGCCGTCTAAGCTGCCCTCCGATTCCTCCAGCTGCTGTTTTAAACGGATGGCCTCCGCCTGATAAAGCTGATTCTGGGCCGCCTCCTGCTTGGAATAGATAACGGTCTCCAGCTTTTCCGGCAAATCCTTTAACACATCCTGCTTCAGCCGTCTGAGAATAAAAGGAGCAGTCAGCCGTTTCAGATTTTTCAGCGGCTCCGCCGCTCCTTCCCGGACAATAGGCAGCTCAAACTGCTTTTTAAAGGTCTGGTAAGAAAAGAGAAATCCCGGCATCAGAAATTCAAAAATACTCCACAGCTCAGAAAGCCGGTTTTCTATGGGGGTTCCCGTAAGGGCAAAGCGGGTCTGAGACTGAATCTGTTTTACTGCTCTCGCACTCTGGGTAGCCGGATTTTTTATATACTGGGCCTCGTCCAGAATCTGGAACCGGAAACTTCTGTCTTCATACCAGCCAATGTCTCTCTTTAACAGGTCATAGGAGGTAATAAGCACCTGCGCTGTTTTGTCTTCTTTTACGATTTTCTCCCGCTCCGATGCTGTGCCGGTTATAGTTTTCACAAAAAGCTGAGGCGCAAACCGGTGCAGCTCATTTTCCCAGTTATAAACCAGGGATGCAGGACAGACGATCAATGTGCTGCTTTCTCTGTTTTTCAGGGCTTCATCCTGCAAAAGAGCAATGACCTGAACCGTCTTTCCCAGGCCCATATCGTCTGCCAGAATGCCGCCGAAGCCGTAGCTGTCCAGGGTCCGCAGCCACCGAAAACCAGTCTTTTGATATTCCCGCAGTACATTCTGCAAGGAGGCGGGAACCTGAAAATCACTGTCTTCTACAGATTTCATCCCCCGGACTACCGCCTTAAACAGGTTATCCCGATAAAAGGTGATGCCGCTTCCCTCTTTTAAGATACTGTCCAGATACAGGGCCCGGTAAACAGGGATTTTTACCGTTCCCCCAAGAAGCTTTGTCTTGCTGACAGCCAGACCGTCTACCAGCCGGGCTACAGTTACCAGCCCATGCTCGTCCAACTGCAAAAACTCTCCGCTCTTTAAGCGGTAATAGGGCTTTTTCGGCTCATACTCAGACAAAATTTTCTGAAGCTCTGCCTGGGTCATATTCCCGGCGGAAACTTCCAGCTCCAGCCAGTCTCCGCTCAGCCGCACGCCCACCTCCACCTTAGGCGGCGGAAGCAGCCGAATCTTCTCTGCGTTTTCCGATATATAAACCTCTCCCAGGCTCATAAACTCTTCCATGCCCTCCCGCAGAAGACGATACATGGCCTCGTCATTGTCCCGGATGATCAGGGTTTCTCCCGTTTCGTCCCGGTACTTAAAATACCGGGTGATGGCCTGGCTGATACGGAACTCTCCCGGCACATCACGGCAGATAGTACGGGGTACCTTCTCATCCTCTATAGGCTGAAAAGAGAAATCTCCGTAGGAAATGACCGGCTTCATGGTAATCTCTCCCGGTCTGCTGCTGTCAAAGGAAAAGCTGGCCTTCAGCTCCTGGGGCCGGTAGGTTTCCAGATCCACATCCTTTATCTGCAGATTGGCGCAGGGAAGGATTTTCTGAAGCACCCGCTCGTAAAACAGCGGCACATCCCGGTCCTGGACAGTAAGGGTATGGCTTCGCTTCTCTTTTAAAACCTGTTCCAGAAATGGGCCCAGATGACGGGAAGTGGTTTTTCTTAAAGCAATCAGCTCTGTATCATTTCCTACATACCAGGCATCCTCGCCGGAAAAGCCGTAAAGTTCGCCGGGAACGGAAACCTGGATGCCGTCCCGCCCGGCCTTTTCAATGGCAACGGTCAGGCGAAATCCCGGCAGTCCCTTCTGTCCAGGAACGGCAATTTCCTGCTCTGTCCGCACCAGCACCGTACAGCGGGTTCCGTCTGCTTTTTCTATTTCCAGGCTTTTGCCGTCCATCAGCCGGAAAAACCGGCCCCGATTGGCACTGCTTAAGTTCAGTTCCCGAAGCCCCTGAACTGTGGCAAAAGCGCTTTTCTTAAATTGCTCATAGTGTTCCTGATAGACATGGACCAGCTCCATCAGAAGGCGGCAGAGCGGCCTGTCTTCCTCCAGAAAGGCATAGACGCTGTGATGAAAGGCAGGGTTTTTTCCATAAGCAACACTGGCGCCGCTTTCCAATGCCTGAACAAAAGCAGTCAGATCTTTTATCAGACAGAGCCGTTCCTTTCCTACCCGAAATTCCACGGACACTCCGTCCTGCCTTAAAAGAAGACGAGGCACCAGCCGCATCTGGTTTTCTTCCTGCTGCCGGATAATGTCCGCCACTTCCCGGTTGGTGTACTCCCGAATCATAGTGCGAATCTCCTGGGAGGTGTAAACCAGACGCCCGGCCTGGTTTTCCTGACGCCGCTTCCACTCCTCCCAGGCCAATGACGCATGGGGGCACATGCCCCGGAAGGAATTTCCCTCTACACAAGAACAAGAGTAGTCACGAATCTGACTACCCTTGATAAACAGGCGCACAGTATAAAGCTGTTCTCCGTCTTTCACATCTGCGTTGACACCCAGCTCCCCTTTCCAGAAAGTGCTGGTTCTGAAACCGGTTATTTGCATGAAAGCGCCTCCTGTATGTTTGATGCTGTGAAGCTACATGCGACTAGGTGCATCGAATCCTAATACCTGGATGCTGGTGGTCAGTACATCTTTCACCAGGGTAATCAGTTGAATCCAGCTTTCCTGGCGGGCCGGGTCAGCTTCTGTAAGAATCTTGTTATCGTGATAGAAGCTGTTGAATGCGTTAGCCAGATCAAAAATGTACTGACAAATCTTGTGAGGCGCAGTCTCTGCAAAGGCAGTCTCCAGCACATCGTTGTACTTGGCAGCCTCTAACATCAGCGCCTTTTCACTGTCTCCTGCCGCCGGGATAATCTGCCCCTTCACAGCCTCATGCTTCTCATAATATTTTGCCAGAATAGACTTAATCCGGACAATGGTATAGAGAATGTAGGGGCCTGTATTTCCCTCAAAGGAAATGAACCGCTCCAGATCAAACACATAATCCTTGGCTGCCTGGTTGGTTAAATCTCCGTACTTTAAGGCTGCCAGTCCCACAATTCTGGCCGTCTCTCTGGCTTCCTCCTCCGGCATGGTGCGGTTTTCCATGATCCGGTCATATACGGCCTCATTGATGTCTGCAATCAGATGCTCTAAACGCATAACACCGCCGTCTCTGGTCTTAAAGGGCTTTCCGTCTTTGCCGTTCATGGTACCAAAGCCGATGTGGATCATAGGAGTTTCCGGTTTTACATAACCGGCCTTTTTGGCTACCCGGAATACCTGAGTAAAGTGAAGTTCCTGCCGCTTGTCGGTAATATAGATGTATTTTACCGGCTGGTACTCCTTCTCACGCTCAATGATCGTGCCTAGATCAGAAGTAGCATAAAGGGCTGCGCCATCGGATTTCCGCACGATACAGGGGGGCAGTTCTTTAGAGTCTGCAGGCTCTGTAATATCTACTACCAGTGCCCCCTGGCTCTCGTAAGCCAGACCCTTGTCCTGCAGATCCTGAATGAGCCACGGAATGTAGGGCTCCGCATCGCTCTCCCCTTTCCACAGGTCAAAATGCACATCCAAATTGCCATAGTTCTTCTTTAAATCTGCCAGGGAAACATGCATAATATGCTTCCAGATGGCGGTAAATGGAGCGTAGCCGTTCTGCAGCTTAAAGGTGGCAGTCTGGGCGCGCTCTTTAAAGGCTTCGTCCTCCTTGGCCTTGCCGCTGGCAGTGGGATAAATGTCCTCCAGCTCACTGATGGTAAAGGGCGGCTCTGTCGGATACTCTCCGGTATAGTCTTCATCAAAGTACACCAACTCCGGTTTCCGATCCCGCAGCTCCTCAATAATAAGGCCCATCTGCAGCCCCCAGTCTCCCAGATGCACATCTCCAATCATGTGATAGCCCAGGAAATTACCCATCCGCTTGATGCTTTCGCCGATAACGGCAGACCGCAAATGGCCTACATGAAGCGGCTTTGCCACATTAGCTCCGCCATAATCCACAATGATGGTTTCTCCGCAGCCCAGATTTTCTAAGCCCAACTTTTCTGCCTGCTGCATCCGGTTCATGTAATCTGCCAGATACTGACCGTCCAGACGAAGATTGATAAAGCCCGGCATCACTGCGCTGCACTCAGAAAACAACTGGCTCCCAGTCAGTTTTTCCACTACTTCATTTGCAATGTCAATGGGTTTCTTTTTATAAGCCTTGGCTGCCGCCATAGCGCCGTTGCACTGGTACTCGCACAAATCCGGCCGATTAGACAGCACTACCTTGGCGTAGGACTCCTCATAGCCGCAGGCTGCAAATGCGGACTTCATCTCAGCCGCAATCAAATCAAGAATCTTTTTCACGCTCCGTACTCCTTCTGCACTCTTTTCCCCCGGCCGCAACCGGATCCTTTTTCATCAAATGAACCTTAATTATACTGGATTTTGGAGGAAAATTCAAGTCCTAAAGGTTTGTCGTTCACCATGTAAAAATCTCTGATTTGATTATCTTTCTTTCACCGTCAGTCCCTGCCTGTTATTCATCTGCTCACGCTCCTTCAGCCTCTTTACCAACATACGCTTTGCTCTCATAAAGCGCATGTTCACACTATCCTCGCTGATATTCAAAAGTGCGCCTGCCTTTTTTGCCGGTAACTCATACAAGACCCGCAAGTACAAGACCTCCCGATATTTTTCATCCAGTTCATTTATAAGGCTAATCGCTTCCCGTAACTGCTCTATATGTATTATCCGTTCTTCCATACCGGCTGCTGTATAATGCACATCCAGTTTTTTTATTGCTTCCTTCTCGTATTTCTTTTTCCGAAGCAGATCAATGGCCGTATTCTTTGTAATAGTAATAATCAGATTTTTACATCGTTTTGTTCCAATACTGCTTTCGTCGATATTATTTATCATCGAAATGATTTTCAGCCAAGTATCCGACATAACATCTTCTGCATCATGGTAATTCTTCGTAATATCATATGCAACTGAAAACACCACATGTTTATACATTTCGTTAATTCGATAAAACTTAGACTCATTCTTCTCGTTATCTAACATTGCTCCGAATGCAATCATTTGTCACTCTCCACTTTTCATACTTCTCCCTGATTGTCCTGCATATCCGGCAAACTACTTTGTATTATATAGATAACTATTTTAGAAATCAACCGCCCCTTTCTTATTTTCCACCGTCCCTTTTCTTCACAGATTTCATCTGCTCTATGCTTGAAAACGACTTTTGTGCAGTTATCAATATACCGTCTCCGCATACTTCAACAGAGCAAATAGGGCATTTTCTGACAAGTTCAAATAATACCTGCCTGAGGCCGAAATTTCCATCATCAACCAGCATAAGCTCTTTTGTCCAATAGGTTACTTTTATAAGATACTTTTTTTCATCAATCTCCAGTGTCACCTTATCACAAAATACCGACGCTATCTCTTTTAAGGAAAGATATAGATCAATAATCTCCTCCAGCTTCTGGTTATTCGGTACTTTCACACACTGCAGATCCCATTTTTTCTCCCGTCCGGTATAATCGTCTTCCCAATACATACATCCATCCCTTTCTGACTAAATTCATATATTTTCTTCTTAAGCATTAAACTACATCCATATTATACGGATATAGAACATTATAATATTCTGTTTCCAAATGTACAATATACTTAAATAGTTTTGAAGGAGAATTTGTATGACTCTGGATTATCCATCCATTGGAAAGCGCATTAAAATTGCCCATATTAAAGCCGATCTATCCCAGGAACGGCTTGCTGAAATTATTGACATTTCACCTACACATCTAAGCAACATAGAGCGTGGTTCTACCCATGTCAGCCTGCTGACTCTCGTAAAAATAGCCAATGCATTATATACTTCCATGGATGAACTTCTGGCTGATAATGTGCTGTACACAAAACCTATTTTTGAAAATGATATTCAGCGTTTACTGGATGGCTGTAATGAATATGAAATACGAATTGTGAAAAACACGCTTGAAGCTTTGGTTGACAGTCTCCATCAAAATGATCTCTTAAAGGATAACATTGCTCCTTACACCGTTCGCTGATTGCATTGGATGATACTGTCAAGATTAGTAGGACAGCGGCAGACTGCAAGATCAGTGACCTGCCGGCATTGTTCTATGCTTTCCATTGATGCCTACGGCAAACAGGCCACAGGACGGGAATAAAGAGACCGGTTGACCGGACTCCCGCGCCGGAGCGCGTCTGCGTCAGCAGACATTTTCCTTAAGCGCGAAGTGCGCATCCCGCGGAGCGTTTTTGTTTCATAGGGCGAACTTTCCTATGAACTTCCATGCTTCGGTTCTTAGCACCACCA
>CATOIK010000010.1 GCA_951800645.1 uncultured Eubacteriales bacterium
TCAAGACCACTGGCAAGGAGAAAAACTACGAGCTGGTAGAGTATGTCAACGATGTAAACCGGAAATACACAGAAGTCTTGATGGAACTGAACATCAATGGTATCATGGATACAGCGTACTCTTACGGCGACCAGAGATTGACCAACGAGCGTTTCACCGGATGGACAGGTTACTATACTTACGATCCCAGAGGCAGCGTAACCGGAGTAACCGATGATAAGGGTATGATCTGGCAGTCCTACCGCTATAATGCCAATGGAGAGATTACCTTCGGTAAGCCCCAGTACAACAATATTTACTCCTACAATGCCGAAAGCTATAATCCCAATATCCAGGCCCAGTATCTGCGAGCACGGTACTATAGCCCGGAGACTGCCAACTTCCTGATAGAAGATTCGTACCTTGGCAATATCACAGATCCGCTGACCCTGAATCGGTATAATTATGTTAAGAGCAGTCCGCTGAATTATATTGATCCAAGTGGATATGATCCGTGGACATTTAAAATTGATGATTACTACTACATAGCTCCTGATGATAAAGAAAATAATATAGCTTTGAGTATAAGTGGTTTCTTTCCATTTGGTGATATGGCCATGATGTGGTTGGATGAAACAGTTCACGATATAGAATATTTTGATAATGAGGAAGCACAAGATAAGGCTCTTGAGGCGGTTGCTTTAGGTATAACAGGATTAGAAACTAGGATTAATCTTTTAGCTAAGGCCGGGGTTATTGATGACGCAGCCAAATTAACAACTAAGATGAAGATCTTAGGGTGGATTGGAACAGGTATTGGTATATATGACTTGATAAAAAATGCCAGGTCTGATGCTTCCTATGTAAGTCAAATAACAATAGAATTGTATTCTCAGTTCCTTTATGATAAAGATAGAGACACTTTGATTTCAAGGTATTTTATGCTGTATGCTTTGGTGGATAAGGCTGTCGAAATGGGGGCGATTACTTATTGTAAGGGACATTTTTATAATGAACACGAGTTTGAAGTTATGCCTGGTAGCATATATATAGATTCTGAAAGATATCAAGAGGTAATGAATGAAATGAGATATTCGCCTCTGGATGTTTTAGAATTATTTCCGCAGAATTTGTAAAGTAGTAATATGTTTCTTATATGGGCATGATATTGCAAAGTATAAAAAGTAAGTATATTAGGAGAGTGATGAAAATTTTTATATTTAGGATATTGGGGACATCTTTATTGGGATTTTGCGCAGGATATATATGTTTCTGGATTAGAAATAAAATACTAGATCTTGGATTTAGAAAAAAGGAAAACCTCTATTTTGCAATAATATCTGCACTATTTGCGATGGTATATGCTATTTACCTAGAATGTAAATAAGAAGGATAAAGCATAATATAAGGGGATATGCACCGAATGATTGCAAACCGGGAAACTGGTAAAAAAGCGGTGTCAAGCTTGCTTGTTAACCACTTTTTACCAGATTTCATATCGGAGGAATCTCCGATGTTTCTTGTTTGTCAAACACGCACAAGAAGATGCTCCATTCTGAACAACTACAAAAGATGTAAAGAACAACCATCTAATTATATGAGGGGAAGTTATACAATAACATGGCGAAAATGAATTGTAAATGTGGTTATATTTTGAGTATTACACAAGTACCAAATGATATTTAATTAAGGGTTTTTACAGATACAGAGTGGGATAGAATACTGGATTGTGAAATTATAGAGACATGGAAAATCCCACTACCTAAATATGATGTTTGGAAATGCCCTAATTGTAATAGAATATATGTATTTGAAGACGATAATGATTCGCCTATTATAGTCTATTGTTTAGAAAAAGTGTGATATGAGGCTATAAAAAGTCTCATAAAGAACCGCCATGATGATACCGATGGGTGTCTGTCATGGCGGTTTTCATTTTTGGTGCTCATGGTGGCGTATATTTCTAAAGGGTAAAAGTTCCAAATTCACTTGGTTATTTACTGTTTACTTTGGTCTGCGTATTTTTCGACACTATCCATATTGGTTCATCTGACCAGCTATGCCGTAGACTTAAACCGTCGGGTAATGGAGATGACCCAGAAAAACGGCGGAAAGTATCAGTATACCTACGATGCTGTCCATCCAGAACCAGAGCGGCATCCTGTTCCCCATTGACGGCGAAGTTTCCGAACTGGAAGCTGAGTTAATCGGCCTGATTAAGACCACGGGCAAGGAGAAGAACTACGAGCTGGTAGAGTATGTGAACGATGTAAACCGGGAATATACGGAAGTCTTGATGGAACTGAATATCAATGGTATCATGGATACAGCGTACTCCTACGGCGACCAGAGACTGACTAACGAGCGTTTCACCGGATGGACAGGTTACTATACTTACGATCCCAGAGGCAGCGTAACCGGAGTAACCGATGATAAGGGTATGATCTGGCAGTCCTACCGCTATAATGCCAACGGAGAGATTACCTTCGGCAAGCCCCAGTACAACAATATTTACTCCTACAACGCCGAAAGCTATAATCCCAATATCCAGGCCCAGTATCTGCGAGCACGGTACTACAGCCCGGAGACCGCCAACTTCCTGACAGAAGATTCGTACCTTGGAAATATCACAGATCCGCTGACACAGAATTGGTATAACTATGCAAAGAGCAGTCCTCTGAATTATGTGGATCCCAGTGGACAGTATAGTGTGGAAGAATTAGGAACAGATATGTGGAATACATCTATTGATTTGGAAATTATGTATTTAAGAGGTGTTTTGCATATATGGGAAACCATAACTGGGTCTTCAACAATTACGATAGGTGTTAATGGAAATATTGCTGCAGGGGGGCAGGTTCTGGAAGTATAGGAATTACTCTTGATATGGAAGGTAATATAGCTGTACAAGGTACCCTATCAGGTGGTGTGGGATTTCCAGGTGGGTCAGTTGCGTTATATATGACATTCACAGATGCTCCATTATATGAAAATTTAGAAGGTTCGGGAATTCAGGTTGGAGGATCGATATCCCATGCGGTATCTTTAGGAATTGACTTTGTGTTTGTTCCGAATGGCGAGGAACCAGGTTTTACTGGATTATCGGTTTTATTGGGAATAGGATATTCTCCAGTTATAGTAGAAGGTCATGCGGAGTTTGGAATTACATGGACACTGTTACATGGAAATATATTTGAAGCACTGGAAGAATTAAAGATTGAGGATTGTTATATGCACGATAGTTGAAGTTTTGTTTGTAATAATATCTATATAAGTAATGTGAGTTAATTAATTCTCCCCTTTTATGTAGTTAAGCAGATTAAAATGCTTATATAATATAAAAGGGGAGAAGGAAATTAAAATAATGCACGAGGGATGTAATGAAAAAACATGAGATAAAATTAAATTGTTCATATGAATATATAGAGGATTCATTTAAACAAAATGTAAAATTTTTACCAACGCCTCTATCCTTTTTTTTCCATCGTCAAGAACCTAATTTTGGAAAACTGGAATATAATAGAATTTTATTACAAATAAATTTTGGTGCTATCAGATGTAAACGAGATTGGAAGTGGATATTAAATCAACAAATGGCACCAAGCCTGTTTGTTGGTGAAATTGAAAGGATTAAAGATGGGCTAATTGTGCGATATTATTTCAGAAAAACTTTGTATGCGAGTATATTAGGTGTTATTGCTATTCTTGCAGGACTGGCTAGTTTAATGTTTGGAATAATGGGTAATAATAATTTTCCATTGGTAGCAGCAATAATAATGCTCATATGGTTTGGGGCATTTGGAATCTATGTGTTGTATATACCTAAAATTGATAAGGTATGTTTAGTAGAAGTATTAAAAACATTGGCAAATGGAGAAAGACAAGAGTTTGACAGATTTTTACAAGACTAGATTAAGGTGCAAGTTTACCAAGCTCTTGATTTTATTCTTTATTTCTTATGATGATTGAGTCATCAGTGAATACCACTATACTTATGATGACCGGGGCTTTATCGTGGGAGAGGACATAACCGAATCCCTGTACGCCTGGGATGATAAGCATGACGGCAAGCATGAATCACAGATCCGCTGACACCGAATCGGTATAATTATGTTAAGAGCAGTCCGTTGAATTATATTGATCCAAGTGGACATTGGCCGAGTGTACCAACGGAAAGTACGATTGTGCGTAGAGATGATATTCCCATCACAAATGACAGCAATGCGCAGAGTATAGATTGGGATGAATGGGTAGATTCTCTGGGTGGAGACTATTCGCAGAAAGAGAAGAACCATATTGTGGAAGCCATGAAAGTGGCAGAAATGGCAGGTGTGATGCAATCCTGTAATGGGATGGATGGAATGTCACATGACACCGATGCCGTGGATTTTATCCTGAATTTTGTTTTGGGTGCGACAGGAGCATTTATAAATTCTGGTGGAGGTTTATGGTACAAGATTACGGATGCAATCAATGATCTATATGGGAAAGATTATGAAACTCCTATAGAGTATTTAGAAAGCATTTCCACAAATAAGTTGGCATTTAATTTAGGCAGACTGGTAGGCGACATTGGAAGCCTTATTATGGGACTGAAGCTTATTTCTATAGGCGGAGGAGGGGCTTTGGGTGGAGCCGTTACCTCTCTTGCTACAGGGGGTGTATCATTAACAGTATCTGCTACAAGCATTGCAGTTGCGGCAGAGGGATTGAATATGACGGTTACAGCTGCCGGAGATATTATAGTAGCAGTAACAGCGACAGGAACCATTATTTCACAGATGTCGAGCAGTAAAGGATCGGAATCTGGTAGTGGTAAGGCGGATTCTGATTCTAAAGAGGTAAATGTACCTAAGAATGTTGAACGGCAAGCGAAAAAATTAAGTCCAGAGGCTAAAAAGGGATATGATAAAGCTATAGATGCATTAAAGAGTGGAGATACTAGAGGGTTAAATGATCATCCATTAAGTGGAAATAGAAGTGGACAGCGGGCTATTGACATTAAAGGGACGGGAAAAGGACGAGGAGCTGGAAGAATTATTTATGAGTATGGAGAAAATGGGGAAATCAACATTATTGAAATACTAACGGATCATAATTATTAAAGGAGAGCAGTTATGAAAATGCAACACTTACTTATTGAAGGATATTGTGATGGAAAAGACGGAGAGAAAGGTTATCCTTGTCAAAATACTTTAACATTAGGGTTACATTGCTTAGAATGTCCACAGTTTAGTTATTCTAAATGTCCAAATGAAATTGCATTATCAAATGATGATGGTGTAGTTAAAAGTCAGGAAGATTTTATAGGATTTGGAGGTGAGATGGAACCAGAAGATATAGAAAAAAGAGACGAATATATTTCAATTTGGAAAGATATTTGCAGAAAAAAAATAAATGAAGCATATGATGAATATATTCGTTATATTTTATCATAAAAAGAATAATGGGGCTGTCGTACTAGTAATTAGTGCGCAGCCTCTTTTCAGTGCAAAAAGTTACAGCCAGATTTTGAAAAGTCTGGCTGTTGGTGTAAAATATAAGTATGCGAATCCCTATATTATTACACAAGAATTTTACTTACGAAACCTCGGAAACCGAAGCTGTTTCCGAGGTTAAGAACAGCAAGAAGGATAAGGAAGATAAGTCCAATAACGGCAATAAGGACAAAGATAAAGGCAATAACGGCAACGATAAGAACAACGGCGTTGGCAACGGCAAAGATAAAACGAATAACGGAAACTCAGGCAACAATGGCAACAACGGAAACACCTCTACCGGCTGCAATAACGATAACAATGGAAATGCTAACGGTAACACCAACAACATCGGAGGAAGCCAGAACCAGAGCGGCATCCTGTTCCCCATAGACGGCGAAGTTTCCGAACTGGAAGCCGAGCTGATCGGTATGATCAAGACCACCGGCAAAGAAAAAAACTACGAGCTGGTAGAGTATGTCAACGATGTAAACCGAGAGTACACAGAAGTCTTGATGGAACTGAATATCAATGGTATTATGGATACAGCGTACTCTTACGGCGACCAGAGACTGACGAATGAGCGCTTTACCGGATGGACAGGTTACTACACTTATGATCCCAGGGGCAGCGTAACCGGAGTGACCGACAGAAAGGGTATGATCTGGCAGTCCTATCGGAGAGAGTTTCAAGTTTTGTGTAAACTGAAAAACTGATATAAGATATGTCATGGGAGTGTCCCAAAAGAAGGATCCCCACAGTTGCTCATCTTATCGATATTTTCCATCTCAGTATCTCTGGGATGAAGAGTATATTTAATATCTTCATAATAGTCAGCAAAAATTTTCTGTAATACATTCATAAGACTATTATGAGGGAAAGAGACACAAAAAGAAATCCCCTAATCCCCTCGAGATTGAGGGGCAGGGGAGTTGAATAGGCGAAGCCTATTTTGTGTTAAAGTGGAATGGAGATTTATGCGCCCTGGACAGCGATTCCGTTCACCTCAACTCCGCCGTCAATGGCAATCACCAGGCACTGGCGGCCATCAATTTCTCTGGTTTCTACCAGGTCGGCCCGGTCCGGGTTGACCTTTACGATAACATCCGGGGTCTTTACTTCAAAGGCCCTGGTGTTTATGATGTTGCTGGCCAGGATGGCAGCCCGCTCTCCGGCAGTTTCATCGAAGGTTTTGTCAAAGGATTCCAGGTGCGTTTCTTCTACGCCGCTGTTTTCCAACAGGGAACGAACCTGGTATTTATCCAGCATCAGCGGTTCCGGCTCATCTTTATGTTCTTCCAGCATCTCGCTTAAATTTTCATGGATGGTTTTTACGGTCTCATAGCTGCAGGCCTCTCCCAGAGTTTCCTCGATAATGGTCTGGAAGGACTCCTTCTGGAATCCGGCAGGAAGGGGAATGGGGCAGCCTAACATCTGCTCAATGAAAACATCGTGAAGGTCGTTCACATCCTTGGAGTAGAACAGAGAGGCGTGAAGGTCTGTAGAACGGTCGTTAAAGGCGGGGAATAAAAAGCCCAGCTCAGGCATTCCCACTACCCAGTCCCGCACCCGGTTCTGGAAGGCATGTTCCAGCTCATTGTAGCTGAGGCCAGGTTTGGATAAGTCTACAGGGCAGACGGAGCAGAGTATGTAGCTGTAAACCTCGTCGGAGGCATCTTCCATCTCCAGTCCGTCTGAGGTTTTTCCTGGGATGTCGTAGGCGTCGTGGATCAGAAGAATCAAATAGTTTCCTACATAGTCATAGGCCTGGATGACCCGGTCATAGAATGCCTCTAACAGGGCGTCATCCTGAAGCTTGCTGTTTCGCAGTTGTAAAAGGAACTGGTGAGGGCCGTCCTCCGTCTCTGCTTCCAGAGGAAATTCCAGGTTTAACAGGTTCCGGCCCAGGGTGCCGGATAAGTTTTTGCGGAGGATCTCAAAATATTTGAACATATCTTCCTCAGGCAGAGAAAGAAAGGCCTCCTTGAAGGTGGTTTTTTTATTTTTCTCTCCGTCCACATAGCAGCCGCAAATGCGGGAAATGGAACAGTTGGAGGGCGTGAACTGCCGCTTGATCTCAGAAATTTCTCGCTTTATCATTTCGTTATGTCTCCTTTGCTTGCGCCGGATGGAAACTCCGGCCTGGGATTTTATTTTATACTAATTTTTGAGAAAAGACAAGAAGCAGGGAGCCCCTTCCTGTGAAGACGCGGATATAGACGAACCTCTGTTTCTGTGGTATAATTGTATAGAATATGGCTGTTTAAAAGATTCGTGTAATCGAGTAAGGAGAACGGTTATGAAAGAACATGAAAATATAAAAGTAAAGGGCTTGCTGAATATCTATCTGGGCTGGCCGCTGGTGCTCTCCTTATTTTTGGTGTGCGCCAACGGAGCGCTGCTGTTGGTAAACTGGCAGAGCGCCTGTGTGATGCTCCCATTTACCATCTGCTATATCGGCTTTGCAGTCTGGCTCTGGCTTTACGGCCGGAAGCGGGTGCTGGGCGGCCTGGTGGAGTTTTCGGCAGAGTACGCCTGGATTCAGAAGCAGCTTCTGACGGATATGGCTCTGCCCTATGCCCTGGCAGATGACGAAGGCCGTCTGGTATGGATGAACGATGCTTTTCAGGCGGTTCTGGAACGGGAGAAGGGAAGCAGCAAACATCTTCTGAACCTGTTTCCAGAAGTAACGAAACAGGATTTTGAAGTGGAAAATGGGGCGGTCAGCGTTCATACCTCCTTCGGGAATCATAAATATCAGATGGATTTACAGCCTATCTATGTCAGCGGCACGGAGGAGGAAGACATCCAGGCCCTCATTGGCAGGGAAAAGCTGCTGGCCATATATTTGTTTGATGAAACGGAGATTCTTCGCTGCAGGCAGGAAGTTACCGATGAAAAAATGGTAGCAGGCCTGGTTTATCTGGACAACTATGACGAGGCGTTAGAGAGCGTGGAAGAAGTACGCCGCTCCCTTTTAACGGCGCTGATTGACCGGAAGATCAACAAATACATCGGTTCCATGGAAGGCGTAGTAAAGAAGCTGGAGAAAGACAAATATTTCTTTACTGTCAAGCAGAAATACATGGAGCAGATTCAGGAGGAGCGTTTCTCTATCCTGGAGGATGTGAAGGCGGTTAATATCGGAAATGAGATGGCGGTTACCTTAAGTATCGGTATTGGTATGAACGGGGAAAGCTATGCTCAGAACTATGACAATGCCCGCACCTCCATTGATATGGCCTTGGGCCGCGGCGGAGACCAGGCAGTGGTGAAGGACGGCAGCAAGATTCAGTATTACGGCGGCAAGTCCCAGCAGCAGGAGAAATCCACCCGCGTCAAGGCTCGTGTAAAGGCGCATGCCCTGCGGGAGCTGATGGAGACCAAGGATCATCTGCTGATTATGGGCCATAAGATGAGCGATATTGATTCCTTCGGCGCTGCCATCGGTATTTACCGGATTGCTACGGCGCTGAATAAAAAGTCCCATATTATCATCAATGAGATAACTTCATCTGTAGAGCCGATGATGAAGCGGTTTGTGGAGAATCCGGAATATCCGGAGGATCTGTTCTTGACCGGGGCTCAGGCGGCAGAGCTGGTGGACAGCAATACCATGCTGGTGGTGGTGGATGTAAACCGGCCCAGCATCACGGACGCGCCGGAGCTTTTAAAGATGGTAAAGACCATCGTAGTGCTGGATCATCACCGGCAAAGCAGCGAGATTATCACCAATCCGGTGCTTTCCTATGTGGAGCCTTATGCGTCTTCTGCCTGTGAGATGGTTGCAGAGGTTCTGCAGTATATTGCAGATGGAATCAAGATCAAGCCGGCAGAAGCAGACGCCATGTACGCCGGGATTGTGATTGATACCAACAACTTTACGAACCAGACTGGCGTGCGCACCTTTGAGGCGGCGGCATTCTTACGGCGCTGCGGTGCAGATGTAACACGGGTCCGGAAAATGTTCCGGGACGACATGGAAGAATACAGGGCCAGAGCAGCTACCATCATTTCTGCCGAGGTTTACCGGGAGTTTTTCTCCATTGGTATCTGTCCGGCAGACGGCCTGGCAAGTCCTACCATCGTAGGCGCCCAGGCGGCTAACGAGCTTTTGGAAATCCGGGGCATCAAGGCATCGGTAGTGTTTACTCCTTACCACGGCGCTATTTATGTCAGCGCCCGCTCCATCGATGATGTAAATGTGCAGGTGATGATGGAAAAACTGGGAGGCGGCGGTCATCGGACCATTGCAGGAGCTCAGTTAAAGGATATAACGGTGGATGACGCCAAGAAACAAATTAAAGAAGTAATTGACGAGATGTTACAGAAGGGAGAAGTATCATAATGGATATTGTATTATTAGAAGATGTGAAGGCTCTTGGAAAGAAGGGCCAGATAGTAAAGGTAAACGATGGCTATGCCCGCAACTTTATTCTGCCCAAAAAGCTGGGCGTAGAGGCAACGCCGAAGAACTTAAACGACTTAAAGCTTCAGAAGGCCAATGCTGAAAAGGTGGCGGCAGAGCAGTTGGCGGAGGCAAAGGCGCTGGCGGAGAAAATCGGAAATTTAAGCGTTACCCTGAAGATGAAGGCCGGCGAGGGCGGAAGGGCCTTCGGTTCTGTTTCCGGAAAGGAAATTGCGGCTGCAGTGAAAGCGCAGCTTAACCTGGAAATTGATAAAAAGAAACTGGTGCTGCCGGAGCCTCTTAAGACTTTTGGAACCCATGAGGTTCCGGTAAAGCTGCACAAGGATGTGACAGCAAAGCTGGCAGTTAAGGTAACGGAAGCATAACATCGTGATGCGCAGACAGAGCCGCAGCTTTTCCGGGGAACCGGAGCTGCGGCTAAAACTTACAGACAGGAGAGAAACGGACAATGGATGAAGCCTTGATGAAGCGGGTGCTTCCCCACAGCGTGGAGGCGGAACAGTCAGTAATCGGTTCCATGCTGATGGATAAAGAGGCAATCGTAAGCGCCTCGGAGATTGTGACGGCTGCAGACTTTTACCAACAGCAGTACGGCGTCATGTTCGAGGCTATGGTAGAGCTGTTTAATGAAGGCAAGCCGGTGGATTTGATTACCCTTCAGAACCGGTTAAAGGAGAAGGATGTGCCGCCGGAGGTCAGCAGCCTGGAGTTTGTGCGGGATATTCTTACTACCGTGCCTACCTCGGCTAATGTAAAGTCCTATGCCAACATTGTCCGGGAGAAGGCGGTTCTGCGGAGATTGATCCGGGTAAATGAGGACATTGCCAACACCTGCTATGTGGGAAAAGAGCCTTTGGAGCAGATTCTGGCTCAGACGGAGAAGTCTGTTTTTGACCTGCTTCAGAGCCGCAGTTCCGGAGATTTTGTGCCGATTCGGCAGGTGGCTTTAAATGTATTAGAGAAGATTGAGACTGCGTCTAAGACCCAGGGTACGGTAACCGGCGTTCCTACCGGATTCATTGACCTGGATTATAAGACTTCCGGTATGCAGCCGTCAGACTTTGTGCTGATTGCAGCCCGTCCTTCCATGGGTAAAACGGCGTTTGTGCTGAATCTGGTGGATCATGTGGCAGTACGCAAGGGCCTTCCCTGTATGATTTTCAGCCTGGAGATGTCCAAGGAGCAGCTAGTAAACCGTATGCTGGCTATGGAATCCAATGTGGATTCCCAGAAGCTGCGGACCGGAAATCTGACGGATTCGGACTGGGACGCCATTGTGGAAGGTATCGGCGTCATCGGAAATTCCAAGCTGGTAATTGATGATACCCCTGGCATTTCCATTACGGAGTTGCGTTCCAAGTGCAGAAAGATGAAGCTGGAGCAGGGACTTAGCATGGTAATCATCGACTACCTGCAGCTGATGAGCGGCAGCGGCGGAAAGAGCAGTGAGAGCCGTCAGCAGGAGATTTCTGAGATTTCCCGTTCTTTAAAGGCTTTGGCCCGAGAGATGAATGCGCCGGTAGTGGCCCTGTCCCAGTTGAGCCGTGCCTGCGAGACCAGAACGGACCATCGCCCCATGCTTTCGGACCTGCGTGAGTCCGGCGCCATTGAGCAGGATGCGGATGTGGTAATGTTCTTATACCGTGATGATTATTATAACAAAGATACGGATACGCCTAATATTGCCGAGGTAATTATTGCCAAACAGCGTAACGGCCCTATTGGCACAGTGAATTTGCTGTGGCAGCCTGAGTTTACGAAGTTTGTGAATTTGGCGAAATAAGTATAAAAATTTTTTCTCTTAATCATAATTCTCAACTTACAGACATATGATAGAAGTAAGCCACGAAATAATTATGGACATAAGGAGAGAAAAACATGGAGGAGACACATTATTCCATATCTGAGGCCGGTAAACTGGTGGGTGTGGAATCCCATGTACTTAGGTACTGGGAGGACGAGCTGCAGTTGGAGATACCGAGGAATGGAAAGGGACACCGGTACTACCGGGAATTACATATTCGATTGTTTCAGAAGATAAAGGAGCTGAAGGAAAAAGGCTATCAGCTTAAAGCTATCGAACAGGTTCTTAAGACGATGCTTGGAGGAGATGAGACAGTGAATGTGGATGAGGTATTAGAGCAGAAGGCGGTTCAGATTTTAAAAGATGAGGACGAGGACGAGGGAGAAAGCAAAACGAAGCTTAAGCTGGTGGAAAAGCAGGAACCGGAGTCTTTGGCAGTCAATCAGGAAAAGATGGAGCAATTTCAGGCCATTATGAACCATATTATCGGAAACGCCATCGGACAGGCTATGGAGCGCAGCAGCGAAGCTATGAGCGAGGAAATCAGCCGCCAGGTCAGCAACCATATGGTGCAGGAGCTGGAGTACATGATGCGTATCAGCGATGAGCGTGAGGAAGAACGGTTTAAGATGCTGGATGAGACCCTGCGGGCCTATCAGCGGGAAAGCAAGGGGAAGGCAGAAGCTGCCGCAACCAGACTGCCGTTTTTCAAACGGAAGAAGCTGGGACGGGGCGGAAAGAAGATGCCTAAGACGGCTGCGCCGTAGACAGGAAGTTTTAAAGCAGCAGGATAATTGTAAAAAGGAATGCCCATAGCCGGATTTTGATATATTCCGGTTATGGGCATTTTTGCAGTAATCTGGCTGGGGGTTCTTACTTCATCTGTGCAGCGGCAGCCTCCACAAACGCGCCAAACAGCCGCACAGCAGCCTCATCATTTTGCCACAGGTATTCTGGGTGCCACTGGACGCCGATAAGAAACGGATAGTCCGGCTTTTCCACGCACTCGATCAGGCCGCCGGGGGCATGGCCGGAGGCAATAAGGCCTGGGGCCAGCTTCCGTACTGCCTGGTGATGCATGCTGTTGACTTCCAGGGTGCTCTTTCCGGCAATTTTCTCCAGAAGCGTACCAGGCTCTACCGTTACATGGTGAGCCGGAATATCGTAGTAGAAGGGCTGGTCGTGGCAGACCGGGAATTCCTGGGGAAACTGGGATGGAATGTCCTGGTAAATATCTCCGCCCTGGCTGATGTTTAAAATCTGGGCGCCCCTGCATACGCCCAGGATGGGCTTTCCGGCTGCCATAGCCAGGCGGATTAAGGCCAGCTCAGTTTTATCCCGGCGCAGGCAGACATTGCCGCAGTGAGCCTGAGTTTCTTCACCGAAAAGGAAAGGATGAACATCCGGGCCGCCGGTAAGCAGGATTCCGTCAAAGGTATCTGCAATTTGCTGCAGGTCTTCCTCCGGCTGGTCAATGGGAAGCACCACAGGGTTTCCTCCTGCATGGCGGACTGCGTTAATGAAAGCGGGACGCATGTAGGGTTCATCTCGCTCGGTGTTGAAGTAGGGGGTCAGTGCAATCAAAGGTTTCTTCTTATTCATGGGAAAGCTCCTGTATTAGGTTTATTTAGGATGGCCTGTCTTCTTGTCCTGAAACACAAATACCCCTCCCACATCATATGTGGAAGGGGTGTTTGATTCTGATTTTTAATTAGCCCTCGTTGATAGCGCCGGTCGGGCATGCGCCTGCACAGGAACCGCAGGAGATGCAGGAATCAGCGTCGATTACATACTGGCCATCTCCCTGGGAGATAGCGCCTACCGGGCACTCGCCCTCACAGGTGCCGCAGCTTACGCAAGCGTCAGTAATAACATATGCCATGATAGTATCCTCCTTGAAATATCAAAAATTTTGCTGTAATTTTATTCTATACTATATGGATGAAATATTCAAGAGGAAATTACTGCCCGGTTGGACAAAATAAGGAACAAAAGGTTACACCGTTTTCTGTTTTCCGTCCCGGATACCCGTTAAAATGATTTTTCGGGCAGCCAGGGCTTCCTCGTTTTTCAAGGGGGGAACATCCTTCAGTACATAGTCGATGCCCAGCTTTTCATACTTGGGCTTGCCCATGTCGTGGTAGGGAAGAACATCCAGGGCTTTTACATTGCTCAGGGTGGCTAAAAACAGGCCCAGTCGGTACAGCTCTCCCTGTTCGTAGGTAATGCCAGGCACTACTACATGGCGGATCCAGATGGGAACGCCCATGGCGTCCAGGTATCTGGCAAAATCCAGAATGGGAGCCAAAGGCCGCCCGGTTAGTTTTTCGTGGCCGATAGGATCAATGTGTTTGATGTCCAGCATAACCAGATCCGTAACTGCTAAAAGCCGGTCAAAAAGTTCCATGCGAGACTCGCTTTTGGGCTGGAAGGTGGCGCCGGAGGTGTCCAGACAGGTATGGATTCCCTGCTCTTTGGCTGCCTGAAATAGTTCTGTCACAAATTCAATCTGCACCAGAGGATCTCCGCCGGTGACGGTGATCCCACCTCGCTGATAGAAAGAACGGTTCTTTTCATACTGCTCCATAATCTGGTCTACGGTCATTTCCGTGCCGCCGCCGATTTTCCAGGTGTCCGGATTGTGGCAATACTGGCAGCGCATGGGACATCCCTGCATAAAGACAACGAGACGGACGCCAGGTCCGTCTACGGTGCCGAAACTTTCTATGGAATGGACGCGTCCAACCATATCTGCCTCCTAGAATCCGTTGTGGAAGGTGCGGGAAATAACCTCGTCCTGCTGTTCCTTCGTCAGTTTGTTAAAGTTCACTGCATAGCCGGATACCCGGACGGTCAACTGAGGATATTTCTCAGGGTGAGCCTGAGCGTCCAGAAGGGTTTCCTTGGTAAATACATTGATATTTAAGTGATGGCCGCCCTGGGTTGCATAGCCGTCTAACAGGGTAACCAGGTTGTCAATTTGAGCGTCGCTTGCGTGCGTCATGGTAGAATCCTCCTTTGTTTTTAGTCGTTTCTGTCGTCTAAGCCTTCCATCAGGTTAGGGATGGAGCAGGCAGAGTTTACGCCGCATTCCAGTTCCATATCCAGCCCTCCCATAAAGAGCTGGTCATCTTTTCCCAGAGCGCCAGGAATGATGGAGAAGGTGTTGGAAATGCCGTCCTGAGCATCCTTAAAAGGCAGCTTGGCTACAGATGCCAGAGAGGCTACTGCGCCGTGGGTGTCGCGCCGGTGCATTGGGTTAGCGCCGGGTGCAAAGGCCTCGCCGGCTTTTCTGCCATCCGGAGTAGAGCCGGTACCCTTTCCATAGACTACATTAGATGTGATAGTCAGGATGGAAGTGGTGGGAATGCCGCCCCGGTAGCAGTGATTGCGTTTTACATAGTTCATGAAGGAGTGAACAATATCTACTGCGATCTGGTCTACCCGGTCGTCATCGTTTCCGTATTTGGGGAAGTCTCCCTCTATCTGGTAATCTACTACAATGCCGTTTTCATCCCGGATGGTTTTTACCTTTGCGTACTTGATGGCAGACAGAGAGTCGGCTACTACGGAAAGTCCGGCAATGCCGGTGGCGAACCATCGGGTTACCTTGTGGTCATGAAGCGCCATCTGCAGACGCTCGTAGGAATATTTATCATGCATGTAGTGGATGATGTTCAAGCTGTTGACATAAACGCCAGCCAGCCACTGCATCATGTCCTGATAGCGATCCATTACTTCATCGTAATCCAGATATTCAGAGGTAATTGGGCGGTATTTGGGGCCAACCTGTTTTTTGCTGACTTCGTCTATGCCGCCGTTGATGGCATACAGCAGACACTTAGCCAGATTTGCCCGTGCGCCGAAGAACTGCATCTCCTTGCCCACCCGCATGGAGGACACGCAGCAGGCAATGGCATAGTCGTCGCCGTGGGTCACCCGCATCAGATCATCGTTCTCATATTGGATGGAGGAGGATTCGATGGAGGTTTTTGCGCAGAACCGTTTAAAGTTTTCCGGAAGGCGCACAGACCACAAAACCGTCAGGTTTGGCTCCGGTGCAGTACCCAGGTTTTTCAGGGTGTGCAGGTAACGGAAGGACATCTTTGTTACCATGTGGCGTCCATCGATGCCTACGCCGCCGATAGACTCCGTTACCCAGGTGGGGTCGCCGGAGAACAGGGCGTTATATTCCGGGGTGCGGGCAAATTTCACCAGGCGCAGCTTCATAACGAAATGATCCACAAATTCCTGGATTTCTTCTTCTGTGTAGCGGCCCTCTGCCAGATCCCGTTCTGCGTAGATGTCAATGAAGGTAGAGGTACGGCCCAGGGACATGGCGGCGCCGTTCTGTTCTTTTACAGCGGCCAGGTAGCCGAAATAGGTCCACTGGATGGCCTCCTTTACATCCTGTGCCGGCTGGGAAATATCAAAGCCGTAGATATTTCCCAGCTCTTTCAGCTCTTTCAATGCGCGGATCTGCTCGGAAAGTTCCTCCCGATCCCGGATGATTTCGGAATACATGGTGCTGCGGGTGGTGGCTTTCTGTTCTTCCTTGTCTTCAATAAGGCGGTCTACGCCGTAAAGGGCAATTCTCCGATAGTCGCCGATGATACGGCCCCGGCCGTAAGCATCCGGAAGCCCGGTGATGATGTGGCTGGAACGGCAGGCCCGCATCTCCGGGGTATAGGCGTCAAACACGCCGGCATTGTGGGTCTTTCTGTGTTTGGTAAAGAACTCAACAATCTCCGGATCCACCTCGTAGCCGTTGTCAGCGCAGGCCTTGACTGCCATACGGATGCCGCCGTAGGGCTGCAGGGAGCGCTTGAAGGGTTTATCTGTCTGGAAGCCCACGATAGTTTCTTTTTCCTTATCTAAATAACCGGGGCCGTGGGAGGTGATTGTGGAAATCATCTTTGTGTCCATATCCAGTACGCCGCCAGCCGCCAGTTCCTGGCGGTTTAATTCCATTACCTGATCCCACAGAGCCGCGGTGTTGGCAGTAGGACCGGCTAAGAAAGAATCATCACCATCGTAGGGGGTATAGTTGGCCTGGATGAAATCCCGTACATTGATTTCCCGGATCCACACACCCGGTTTAAAGGATCTCCATTGCTCTTTCATGATAAATTCCTCCTGTGTCAAAATGATTGTTTATAAGTTTTGTTAATATAACTGATTTCATTGATGCATATCAATTATATATTTATTGTGCGTATTTCGTCAAGAGTTATACTAAGAAGAATTTTCATGTTTAGAAATAAATAATATTGGAAATTTAGAGTTAAAATATGAATGATTTCCGCAAGCGATACGGCTTGCCAATTTGCCGGGAATGTATTATAGTAATTGTATCTGTTTGACAAGGAGGGAATTCAAATGCAGGTTAATAAAGATATGCTGATTGGCGAGCTGGTTCAGATGCATGAGCTGATTGCTCCTATGCTGATGCGTGCAGGTATGCACTGCCTGGGCTGTCCGTCTGCCCAAGGTGAAACCTTAGAAGAAGCTTGCATGGTTCACGGCATCGACTGTGACGCTTTGGTTGCAGGCATGAATGAGGTGCTGGCTGAGCGCAGCTGATAGAAAAAGAGATTGTTATAAAAGCGGGGTGTTGCCTGGGGCAGCATCCCGCTTTTTAATTTCATAGGAAAGTTCGCCCTATGAAACAAAAACATTTACAGTTCTTTGACAATGGCTGGTTACAGAAGCGACAGCTTCTGCAGCGCATTGCTTTGGATGATTACTTCGTAATGCTCCCGGAAGTAGGCTTCGGTGGCGGCTTCTGCCCGCACCTTTTCTCCATATTCTGCAAGGATGTTGCAGAGACGGCTGAAAGCTAAAGTGTCGCAGCCCTGGTTGGAAAGCACCAGATAGTAGTGGCTGGTCTCCGGTTTTTTGTAGAAGGCAGCGGGGATACCGTCGCACATGGCTGCGGCTGTTTTTGCGGCATCCGCAGCTAGATCCAGGCTTTTAAACCGGTAAATGCGGGTCTGGAGAGTTGGAGTCTTCTCCTCCTGGGAAGCGTTAGCCAAAGCCGGTTCTGTACCGGCGCCCTGCTCCTTCTGATTTGATGTGGTCTGACTCATGGCCATGCCTAATAAGTCGTTCTTTAAGAATGACAGAAGGTCGTCAGCGCCTTCTAACAGCTCGCTGGTAATCCCATTGTAAAGTCCTTCCTCATCCTCCGATAAGGGGGCGAATTTGGAATAACGAGTATCCAGTTCCTCCGGATCCTCTATCTTGGTGATAACCAGCATGATGCTTTCGTTGGAGAGCGGAATAGCTTCCACCATCAGCGGAATATCCTCCGCGTCAAATCCCACTTCATTGGAGGCCTTCTGAATCATCTCGCGAAACAGACTGCGCGCTTTCTCACCGCCGTAGGCCAGTTCACCCAGATTCAGATTGCGGACACTTAAATCGAAACTGGTCAATGTACAGCGTATCTGATTTTCACTGATTCGCTCTATCTTCATAAGATCACTCCTTTCCTTATAAAAAAATCCAGGAAAACGGAAAAAGGCTCTGTTTTCCTAATTTAATTATAATATATGATATAGGGAAAATGCAATTACTATGTAAAGTTTTTTCAAAAAGTTAAGAATTGGCATAGAACAGCAGGCAAACAGACATAAATTCGTGGGGAAGGTGCGTGTCGAACTTTGTCGAACGATTTACCTTGCAATTCCTGGCCGGGATAAGATAAAATGGCGATACAGAGATGATATTGGATCTGAGAGGAGGTGGCACAGTCGCAGACACCACTCTGTTCGGAAAATATCAGCTATGCCGGGTATTGGGCCGCGGAAGAAGCGGAACCGTATATCTGGCAAAGCATAAAGATCTGGAGGAATACCGGGCTATTAAGCAGGTGCCAAAGACCTGCGTAGCCTATAGTCAGTTCCGGAAGGAAGCGCTGATACTGAAAAGCATCCGCCATCCCGGCATACCCATTGTGTATGACCTGGAGGAAGATGAATCGTACAGCTATCTGATTGAGGAGTACCTGGAAGGGGATTCCCTGTACACCCTAATTTCTGATATGGGGCATTTTTCAAGGGCAATGACGGTCCGCTATGGGATTCAGATTTGCCATCTGGTTCATATCTTGCACTCCGCAAGACCAAACCCTATTTTATACCTGGATTTACAGCCAAAGAATCTGTTGTTATGTCACGATGTTGTGAAGCTGATTGATTTCGATCATGCAGTGCACCTGCGGGACGCGGAGCATTTAACTCTCCGCTATGGAACCGTAGGATGCGCGGCGCCGGAACAGTATACGGAGGATGCTCTGGACGAGCGGACAGATATTTATGCCATTGGTGCTGTTCTCTTTTACATGCTGACCGGATGTTATCCCGGAGAAAACCCTGGAGCGTTTTCCGGCTGGAAGGCCTCAGAAATCAATATTATGGACAGTGTAGACCGAAACCTGATGCGGGTTATTCGCAGATGTCTGAAAACAGACAAAAATAAGCGGTATACATCGGCAGAACAGCTTTGCAGGGCATTGGAGGAGACAGAAGCTTTCATCCAAAGGAAGAATCGAAGAAAAAGACGGGGCATATTCAGTGAAAATCCAACATCATCTCTGACCATTGCAGTGGCGGGAAGCCGGCCGGGGGCCGGTGCAACCCATATTGCAGTGGGATTGACTGCATATCTGAGAACATGCGGCATCTCTGCTCTCTATGAAGAAAAGAATGAATCCGGCGCTGCAGGAAAACTGGCAGACTGGGCCCAAGCTATGCCGGACAAAACCGGAGTGTGCATGATTCGGGGAATTCCGGTGCGCCCTAAGTATGGAGACTGCGTCCTGCTTAGGGAACCGGACTACCCGGTGCGGGTATGGGACCTAGGCAATGACTGGCAGAAGCTTTTGCAGGAATCGGCGGAGGCGTTTGTGCTGGTCTGCGGTGCAAAGCCCTGGGAGCGGGATGCTTCCGGGGAGGCGCTTTCCGCTTTGGCAGGTGTTTCGGGACTTGCATTGGTGTTTAACCATTTTTGCGGGCGGCTGGTGGCGAAGCTGCCTGGGACAGCCGGGGCGGAAGGCTATTTCCGGATAGGAGAGGATCCAGATCCGTTTGAGCCGGGAAAGGAGGCAAAGCAGGTTTATGAGGGCTTACTGCGCCTTTGGGGCGGCAGAAAAGGAAGGCGGAGCCTGGCATACGCTGGGGATTATAGGAGCCGGAAGGGGCGTGGGCGTAACCCATACTGCGGTGTGGGCGGCCAATTATCTGACGGGAGTGCGCCGGGAAAAAACGGCGGTTTTGGAGTGGAACGACCACCAGGATTTTGAGCGGATGAGGCAGTTTTGCCGGGCCAGGAAACCGGCGCCAGTCACAGGACAGGCCAGAATTGGAAATAGGACAGACTGTGATGGGGCTGCGTTTTCGTTCCGGGTCCTGGGTACGGACTATTACGGACAGGCCGACGCTAAAATACTGGCAGATTGCTTAAGCAGGAGTTACAGCCGTATTCTGGTAGATTTTGGGGAAATGACGGAGACGAGCATGGCAGAGTGCGCCCGGTGTGACAGAAAACTGGTAATCGGCTCTTTGACGGAGTGGAAGACTGGAGTTTTTCTGGAATTGGCGGGGCGGAGCCTGGAGTGGGATGAAAGCTGGCGCCTGGCTGCAGCTTTTGGAAGCAGCGAGACCAGAAAAGCATGGGAGAAGGCATTTGGAAAAACCTGCTTAAAGATTCCGTTTTCAGAGGACGCCTATCTGGTGCGCTGGGAGGATATGAAGTTTTTTGGTGTACTGTTTGACTGAGAAGGGAGGGCGGCAGGCCGGCAAAGCATCGGGAAATAATGTGTCACGGCTTTATCTCCCAAAAAGCCGGTTGGCCGCCCGGATGGGAGGCGCAGGTGAGAAAGAGAAAACGGCTCGATGCAAAGAGCCGTAAAGTATATGTTGAGGGGTTAAAGCGCTATCAGTCCAGGGGCGTTCCGGTGCTGATCGACGGAAAAGAAGCAGAGGAAAAGGAGTGGAATAAAATATTTGAGATTCGTGAAGACGGCGGTTTCTACATGGGGGATTACATTCTGGAGGATGTGCCTGCCGGCGACTCCGAAAAGACCGAAGAAGGAACCGGAACATTCGAGGATGACGGAAAGGCAGAAAATGGCCGGATTCAGGAAGAAAGCGCGCCTTACGGCGTCAGAAGATGTTTGAAGGAAATTCGGTTTGACATTGTGTATAACCGATAATGAGGCGCGATGCGCAGATAAGGGGAGGGGCTTGGGAGCGGATTCCTGTTCAGCCGGGAAGCCTAAGCAGGGGCGGGAAATATCATAAAAATGTAAGACAAGTAAATCCGTTTTTATGGTATAATAAGAAGAAAAGTGTCTGTCGTGCCTGCACGAACAGACATTTGACGAGAAAACCATCGAGACGGCAGTCGAGATGGCATGCTTTTTTCATAGACAACAGATGGAAAAGGAATGCAGCAGACAAGGAGATACACAAATGAAAAGACGGATGGTGACGGTGACTACAATCCTGGCGACAGTGCTGCTTCTGGCAGCTTTGGGCGGCGGTGCGTTCTTATATATGAAGTATTCCCCTTCCAAGGAGCTGGCAAATCAGAGCGCCTGGTATGATGCAAGCGGAGATGAGATGGCAGTCCTGCTTAACAGTGAGCAGACAGACGGCATCCAGGGCCGTTTGATAGATGGACAGGCTTACCTGCCCCTTATCTGGGTGCAGGAAACCTTAAATGAGAAATTTTACTGGGATGAGGCCAATGCCCAGCTAATTTATACTTTGCCGGAGGAAGTTGTCTATGCAGACGCGTCTTCTGTGGGCAGCAACGGAAAGCCGCTGTTTGTGCAGCAGGAGGACCAGGTGTGGCTGATGACAGAGCTGGTAACTGGTTATACGGATATTCGCATCCGCGCCTACAGCGAGGGAGAGGCAAAGCGTATTTTTGTTGACACCCTCTGGGCCCCCCGGCAGATAGCTGTTTTAAAGAAGGATGGCCATGTGCGGATCCGGGGCGGAGTAAAGAGCGCAATTCTGACAGATGTGGCAGAGGCAGATTCTGTGGAGGTTCTGGAGGAGCTGGAAAAGTGGTCCAGGGTACGGACAGAGGACGGACATGTAGGCTATATCCAGAGCCGGGTGCTGATTCCGGATGAGACAAAGGTAAGCCCTATCAGCACTTTTGAAGAACCGGTATACACTAATATTTCCCTGGAAGAACCTATTGTAATGGTATGGCATCAGGTAACCACAAAGGCAGCCAACGGCGCTTTGGAGGAGCTGATGGCAAACACCAAAGGGGTAAATGTGGTGGCGCCTACCTGGTTTATGCTGACGGAAAATGATGGAAGCTATCATTCCCTGACAGACCAGTCTTATGTAGATAAAGTACACGCTATGGGCGCCCAGGTGTGGGCAGTGGTAGATAACTTTAATATGGGTACGAATGTTCAGTCTGAGGTATTGTTTGCCAGCACCGAAGCCAGAAAGAAGCTGATTGCAAATCTGGTGGCAGAGGTAAAGCAGTACGGTATCGATGGCATCAATCTGGATATTGAAGGCATCAAGCCGGAGGCTGGCCCCCACTATGTGCAGTTTATCCGGGAACTGTCCGTAGACTGCCGGAAGAACGGCATTATCCTGTCTGTGGATTCTTATGTACCGTCTGCCTATACTTCTTTCTATAATCGGGCAGAGCAGGGCCGGGTGGCAGACTATGTGGTTATTATGGGTTACGATGAGCATTATGCCGGAGGAGAGGCTGGCTCCGTGGCGTCTTTAGGCTATGAACGCAAAGGAATTGAGGATACTTTAAAGGAAGTGCCGAAGGAAAAGGTAATAAGTGCCATTCCCTTCTATACCAGGGTTTGGAAAGAAGAGGCAGACGGCAAGGTGACTTCCAGTGCCATGGGCATTAGCCGGGCAGCTTCCTGGGTAGAAGAAAATAATGTGGAGCTGTACTGGCAGGAGGAACTGGGCCAGTACTACGGCGAAACCCAAATGGATGGGATTACTTATTCGGTGTGGCTGGAGGATGAACGCTCCATCGGCCTTAAAATGGATTTGATCCGGGATAAGCACCTGGCCGGCGTAGCCTGCTGGAAGCTGGGCTTTGAACCGGCGTCTATCTGGGATATTGTGAAGCTGCCGTAAATCGGAAGCAAAATATACCGGGAAATGGGGAGGACTATGAGGATGCTGAACTGGAAAAAACAGGGAAAGGGTCGTTTTTTGACTGTAATACTGGCAGCAGGTCTTCTGGCTTCCCTTGCCGGGTGCAGCCGGGAAACGGGTCTGGCGCCGTCGGAAGATGAGTTTGCAACGCAGCCGGGGATGGAATCTGGGGCGCAAACAGAAAGCGTGCCGGAGGTTCTGCCGAAGCCGCCAGAGCCGCCCCTTGCTCCCTCCTTTTCAGAGGCAGAAGAAACCGTTGATGAGCCTATACCGGAGGAGACGACTTCTCAGGAGCTGCCGGAGAAGCGGGTAATTGAGAATATTATTATCGGTACAGACATCCATTATCTGGCTCCTTCCCTGACAGATGGTGGTCCCCGGTTTCAGGAGATGGTGGAGTACGGAGACGGAAAAGTGGTAACCTACATTTCGGAGATTACCGAGGCATTTTTGGACGAGGTAATCAGCCTGCGGCCCAACGCCCTTATTTTAAGCGGAGATTTGACTCTGGACGGAGAAAAGGCCAGCCACGAAGGATTGGCCGGTCAGCTTTACCGGGTGGAGGAAGCCGGAGTTCCGGTGCTGGTGATTCCAGGAAACCACGACATCAACAACCGGCAGGCGGCCCGTTATGAGGGAACCCAGCGGCTGCCTGCAGAGTTTACTACGCCGGAGGAGTTTCGGGAGATATACCAGGATTTTGGATATAACGAGGCCATCAGCGAAGACAGTCGAAGCTTAAGCTATGTGTATCAGTTGGATGAAAATACCCGGATGCTGATGCTGGACACCTGCCAGTATCGTCCGAAAGGCAAGGTTGGCGGCGCAATTTTAAGCTCTACCTACGACTGGATTGAACGGCAGTTGGAGCAGGCTTGGGATGACAGCATGGATATAATTCCGGTGGCCCATCACAATTTGCTGGACCAGAGCGAGATTTATGTGGACAACTGTACCATCGAGCATGGGGAGCAGTTGGCAGATCTTCTGGAGGAATGGGATGTGCCCCTTTTCTTAAGCGGCCATCTGCATGTGCAGCACACCAAACGGTCTGCGGACAATATGGGGGTCTGGGAAATGGTAACAGCCTCCCTGGCTACGCCGGTCTGTCAGTACGGCGTTTTGGAGTACCGGGAAAACGGAAGCTTCCAGTACAAAACCTGGGCCCTGGATGTAGAGGGCTGGGCGGCAGAAAAGGGCGTGACAGAGAAGGATTTGCTGGAGTTTGACCGTTTCAAGGAACCCTTTTTGCGAAAGGTTTTTTACAACCAGTCTATGGCCGCTCTGGAGCTGGTTCCAGAACTGAGCGAAGAACAAAAAAAGCAGATGTCGGAGCTTTATGGGGAGATGAACTACTACTATTACCAGGGGACTGCTTACCAGATGCGGGATCGGGTAAAGCAAAATCCGGCCTATGGGCTGTGGCTGGAGGAAGGCGCTGCCAGCGTTCTGGGAGATTATGTGGTATATATTATGGAGGATGCAAAACGAGATTACAACCGGGTGATTGAAGAATAAACAGGAAGTCTTTTTTGAACCCCTGCCGGATATATTGAACATATAAGCTGTGAAATGAGGGATTTGGGCAGTGGGAGAAGGTCGCAAAGGGGAAATGCTGATGGCAGCTATGCTGCTGCTTTTTGTATTTTTAGTTTCCCGCCATGGGGGGATGATGGTATCCGGACGGAATGTGGTGGCCGGAGGAAAGCAGCCGGTGGTAGTGCTGGATTCCGGACATGGAGGCATCGATCCCGGAAAAATCGGTGTGGACAAAAGCCAGGAAAAAGACATCAATCTGCAGATAGCACAGAAAGTGAAGGCGTATCTGGAAAATTCCGATGTGGAAGTGATTATGACCAGGGAAGATGACCTGGGGCTTTATGAGGACGGCGCCAGCAACAAAAAGCGGGAGGATATGCAGAACCGCTGTAAGCTGATAAATGAGACGAAGCCGGATGTGGTAGTCAGTATTCATCAGAACAGCTACCACGAGGAGCCCATTTCCGGCGGCCAGGTTTTCTATTACAAGGACTCTGAACAGGGAAAGCGATTGGCGGAAATTCTGCAGAAGCGGTTTGACTTTGTGCTGGGAGAGAAAAATACCCGGCTAGCCAAACCTAACAGCAGCTATTATCTGTTGCTTCATGTCAAGAGCCCTATCGTCATTGTGGAGTGCGGCTTCCTTTCCAACTGGGCCGAGGCTGCCGCGCTGAATTCCGAAGAATACCAGGATAGGCTGGCCTGGACGATTCACATGGGGATTATGGAATATTTAAATACCAGGTAGCGTCTTTACATTTTCTTGACATCAAATTAACGATATGGTACAGTAGTGCTTGCTTGTCAATGGCAGGCAAGATAATTTATTTTATTCGGGGAGGAATTATATCCATGAGAAGATCAGGAAAGAAACTGATTTCCGTATTGCTGGCAGCAGCTATGGTACTGTCTTTAGCAGGATGCGGAAGTAAGAAGGCAGACGCTACTACCGCAGCAGCTACGGAAGCGGCGTCCACCGAGGCTACTACTGCAGCAGAGGAGACTACCGGAGCTGAAACAGCAGAGAGCCAGCAGGCTGATATTGTAGTGATCGGCGCTGGCGGCGCAGGTATGACTGCAGCAATTCAGGCAGTACAGGACGGCGCAACGGATGTTATCGTTCTGGAGAAGATGCCGATTACCGGAGGGAACACCACTCGTTCTACCGGCGGCCTTAACGCAGCGGCTACCAAGTACCAGGAGGCAGACGGTATCGAAGATTCCATCGAGCTGTTTGTGGAAGACACCATGAAGGGCGGCAAGGACATCAACGATAAGGATCTGGTTACTGTAATGGCAGAGAATTCTGCAGCAGCAGTAGACTGGGTAAACGAAATTGGCGGCGATTTAAGTGTTGTAGGTATGTTCGGCGGCGCAAGCGTGAAGCGTATTCACAGACCGTCTGACACCTCTGCAGTAGGCCCTATGTTAGTAAAGACCCTGAACGCAAAGCTGGCAGAGCTGAATGTTCCGGTTCTGTTAGAGACTGAGGCAACTGAGATCAAGGTTGATGAGAACGGCGCAGTATGCGGCGTTGTAGCTGAGGACAAGGATGGCAATGTAATGAACATCGACTGTACCGCAGTGATTCTGGCTACCGGCGGTTTTGGCGCTAACGGCGTTATGGTTGAGTCTTATAAGCCGGAGCTGAAGGGCTTTGGCACCACCAACCATGCAGGCGCTACCGGCGACGGTATGGTTATGGCTACCGCTATTGGCGCAGCTACGGTAGATGTGGAGCAGATTCAGACTCATCCTACCGTTCATCCGGAGACCCAGACTATGTACACCGAGGGCGTACGCGGCAACGGCGCAATCCTGGTAAACAAAGAGGGCAAGCGTTTTGTAGACGAGCTGGAGACCCGTGACGTGGTTTCTGCAGCTATTCTGGAGCAGACCGACGGTCAGTGCTATCTGGTATTCGATCAGGCAGTAAGAGACAGCCTGGCAGCCATTGAGTCCTACATCAAGGCTGGCATTGTAACTGAGGCAGATACTCCGGAGGAGTTAGGCCAGGCAATCGGTATTGACGGCGCAGCATTAGGCGAAACCCTGGCAGCCTATGCAGGTTACCAGGCAGCAGGAAATGACGAGGAGTTTGGCCGGGAGAGCATGGAGCTTCCCCTGGATCAGCCTAAGTATTACGCAGCACTGTGCGCACCGGCAATCCACCATACCATGGGCGGTGTAAAGATCAATACCAACTGTGAAGTTATGAATGAGGAAGGCAATGTAATCCCTGGCCTCTTTGCAGCAGGTGAGGTAACCGGCGGCGTTCACGGCGCAAACCGTCTGGGCGGCAATGCTGTAACCGATATTGTAGTATTTGGCCGCATTGCAGGTACTGCAGCAGAGGATTATGTGGCAGCAAACGGCGGCCACACCGAGGCTGAGATTACCGCAGCAGCAGGCGGACAGACCGCAGCTCCGGAAGTACAGGGCAATTACAAAGACGGCGTTTACACCGGAACTGGCAAGGGCAATAACGGCGACATCACCGTAGAGGTTACGGTTGAGGGCGGCAACATCGTATCTGTTGCTCTGACTGAGCACGGCGAGACCGAGGGTATCTACGAGGCAGCAGAGAAGAATGTTGTAGAGAGCATCATCAAGACCCAGTCTGCAGAGGTAGACGCAGTATCCGGCGCAACCAATACCAGTAAGGGTATTATGGAGGCTGTAAAGGCAGCGCTGGCTGAGGCTGAGTAAAAAAGCAATAAAACAGAGAAATAAAAACCTTCAAGCTGACTCAGATTGAAGGTTTTTTCTATATCATAAAACGCTCCGCGGGATGCCCGCGATGATATGCAAAAGTTTTAAAAAAGCAGGAATGAAAGCTACCGCTTCACTTCAAATTTATACCCAATCCCCCACACTGTAGTCAGGGCCCAGTTGGCGTGATCTTTGATCTTTTCCCGCAGCCGTTTAATATGTACATCTACTGTGCGGGTGTCGCCGATGTACTCATAGCCCCAGATGTGGTCTAAAAGCTGCTCTCTGGTAAATACCTGGTTGGGAGAGGAAGCCAGGAAGTATAAAAGCTCCAGCTCTTTTGGCGGCATCTCCACGGGGCGGCCGCAGTAGGTGACGGAGTAGTTGGTTAGGTTTACGATCAGGTCCGGATATTCCACATAGTCTCCCTGAGGCGTCTGAGCCGGCAGGGAAGATGCAGGAGCAGTCTGATAGCGGCGCAGGACTGCTTTTACGCGGGCTACCAGTTCTTTGGAGTCAAAGGGCTTGATAATATAGTCATCTGCGCCCAGCTCCAGTCCCAGCACCTTGTCAAAGATTTCTCCCTTGGCGGACAGCATGATGATGGGAACCTGGGAAGCCGCCCGCAGCTCCCGGCAGACCTGGTAGCCGTCTATGCCTGGAAGCATTAGGTCCAGAAGTATCAGGTTCGGCTTGAAAATGGGGAACTGCTTTAAGGCCTCCTCTCCATCCAGAACCATTTTTGTTTCAAAACATTCTTTGGTTAAGTAAAGAGAGATCAGCTCTGCAATATTCTCATCGTCGTCTACAATTAAAATCCGCTGTTTTTCAGCCATGTGTTGTCGTCCTCCTCTTGTTGTGATAGCGAATTGTTGCCTGAAATTTTACTTAAACACTACAATAGTTACACCGGCGTCGCCTTCACCGAACTCTGCCAAGTGGAATTCCTTTACATTCTTTAACTTCTTCAGATGCTTGTGGATGCCGGCCCGCAGAGCGCCGGTTCCTTTTCCGTGAACGACCCGCACCTGTCCTAAGTGGGCGATGCAGGCGTCGTCCAGATATTTGTCCAGAACTGCTACGGCCTCGTCTACTGTCATGCCCAGCAGATTGATTTCCGGGGAGACAGAGGCGGATTTAGACATTTTGATGCTGCTGCTTCCGCTTCCTTTTCTCCGGTTTTCCAGTCCGGGGCCGCTGATGGAATTTTCCTGAACCAGCTCCAGATCATTTATGTTGACCTTGGACCGGAGAATGCCCATCTGGACAAACAGGTTTCCGTTTGTATCCGGCAGAGAGCTGACGGTGCCGTTTAAGTTGAGAGAAAGCACCCTGACGCCGTCTCCCAGCTTTAAGGCCTTGGGATTGATGGCCTTGCGGGGTTTTACATCCTGCTTGATAGACAGGTTTCCGTCTACTTTTTTCAGGTTTTCCCGCAGCCTGGCCCGCTCTGCTTCCAGGGCTTTGGCGTCTATGCCGGAGGCGGCAGCCAGCTTGTTGATGTTTTTCACTGTCTGGTCTGCAGTTTCCTTGGCTTCCCGAAGAATTTGCTGAGCTTCTTCATTGGCACGGCGGATGATCTTGTCCCGGCGCTCGTCAAACCGCTCGTTCTTCTGCTCTAAGCTGGCTTTCAGCCGTGCAATTTCTGTCTTGTAGGACTGGATTTCCTGCCGTTCCTTTTCAATGATAACCCGGCTTTCCTCCAGGTGGCTGATAATGTCCTCAAAGGTTTCGTCCTCTGCCTCAATGCGGCTCTTGGCGTCGTCTATGATGTAGTCCGGTAAGCCCAGCTTTTTGGAAATAGCGAAAGCATTACTCTTTCCGGGGATGCCGATTAAGAGCCGGTAGGTAGGCCGCAAAGTCTGCACATCAAATTCGCAGCAGGCGTTTTCCACGCCGGGGGTGCTTAAGGCATAAACTTTTAACTCGCTGTAGTGGGTGGTAGCCATGGTGCGGCACTTCATATTATGAAGGAAGTTTAAAATAGCCATAGCCAGAGCAGCGCCTTCTGTAGGGTCTGTTCCAGCGCCCAGCTCGTCAAACAGGCAGAGGGACCGGCTGTCTGCTTTCCCTAAAATGTCCACAATATTAGTCATGTGGGCGGAAAAGGTACTTAAGCTCTGCTCGATGCTCTGCTCGTCTCCGATGTCAGCAAATACTTCCTCAAATACGGCCAGTTCCGAACCTTCAAAAGCAGGGATGTGAAGTCCTGCCTGACCCATCAGAGTAAACAGGCCTACGGTTTTTAAGGAAACGGTTTTACCGCCGGTGTTGGGGCCGGTGACGATTAAAAGATCAAAGTCTCTGCCCAGCCAGACGGTAATGGGAACCACCTTCTGAGGATCCAGAAGGGGATGTCTGCCGTCCTTAACATGGATGCGGCCCTGGGTGTTGAACTTAGGCTCGCTGCATTTGTAGCGGCGGGACAAGGCTGCTCTGGCAAAGATAAAATCCAACTGGGAAAGCAGTTCTAAATCCATAGCCAGGGCTTCTGTATATGGAGCCAGTTCGTTGCTTAAGGATGCCAGTACCGCCTCAATTTCCTTTTGTTCTTCGATTTCCAGGGAGCGCAGCTCGTTGTTTAACTGAATGACAGCCATCGGCTCAATAAATAAGGTGGAGCCGGTGGCAGACTGGTCGTGAACCATGCCGTTTACCTGGGATTTGTACTCCGCCTTTACCGGCAGGCAGTAGCGGCCGTCCCGCATGGTGATGACTGCGTCCTGCAGGTAGCTGCGGCTGGAGTTCAGCACGCTGTTTAAGGCGGTGTGAATCCGGTCGCCTACGGTCTTCATGGAGCGGCGCACCCGGCGCAGTCCAGGGCTGGCGTCATCGCTGATTTCTTCTTCGGAAAGAATGCAGCGCTTGATCTCTGTGTTGGCCGGAGTCAGCGGTTCTAAGGAGCGGAACATTTCGTCTAAGGAATCGTCCGGAAATTCTTCGGATTCCTCGTGTCTGCCATAGGCCTTGGCTCGAGCCGCCACTGTTAAAAGGGAGCTGATGGATAAAAGCTCCTGAATGCTTAAGGCGCTGCCGATTTCCAGCCGTTTTAAAGAGTCCCGGATGTCCCGGACGCCGGAAAAGGAAAGGCTTCCTTTCATACGCACCCGTGCGGCGGCGTCTGTGGTTTCTGTCTGGGCTGCTAAAATCTGACTGTAATCTGTCATAGGCAGAAGGTTCCGGCAAAGAAGCTTGCCGGGAGCCGAAGCGGCGTATTCTGTCAGTTGGGCGATGATTTTGTCATATTCTAATGTTTTTAATACCTTTGCGTTCATATATAACCTCGAAACATTTATTAAATATAGATTACTGTCGTTCGTAATAAAGGGGCAGAGGCAAAACGGAAAATTACCCCAATTATCTACGATTATAGCATGATTTCCTTAAAGGGGAAAGGCTTTCCAGGCCAGGTGGTGCAAACTTTTTTCTTAAGTTTTTAGGTTGCACATTTTTCGTGGTGACATTATAATGGAATATAACAGAGCAGGCGGCGGAGCGGCAGTTGTGGGAACAGGCGTTAAGCTCGCTTATCAGCATGTTCTTGTATTTGCCGTCCTATCGAATATTCATTGGATGCTACTTGGCCGGCTTTTGTGGGTTAAGCAGAGCGCCGCCGGAAATAAAGATACAATCGCGTCATTTACAGCAAAAGGGAGGACATGAAGTAAGGAGGGTTGTTCTATGCCTGAAGTACACGGTCCGAAAAACGAACAGGAGAAAAACGGGAAGCGGAACTTTATCAATGAGAAAGTAGTGCGGCAGCCATTGTCCAGGCGGCAGATGGCGAAGCGCGGCCTTGTTATGCTTTGCAGCGCAGCAGTCTGCGGAGTAGTGGCGGCAGTCAGTTTTGCGGCGGCAGTGCCTTGGGCCGAACGGATTTTTAAAGACCCGGAGAAGGAGCCGTCTCACATTTCCATTCCCAAAGATGTAATAGAAACTACAGCGCCGCCGGAAACTACGGAGGCGCCGGAGACAGAAAATCCTCAGGAGCCGCCCATAGAGGAAAAAGTTCAGTCTGCCATGGAGAATTACCGTTACACGGTAGAGGATTTGACCTCCATGATAAACAGCCTGCGGGTTCAGGCCGTCAATGCCAATAAAGGCATTGTGGTGATTCATTCCGTCCAGCAGGAGGTAGACTGGTTTAATAATGAGCTGGAAACCAGCGGTGTGTATGCGGGAGCGGTCATTGCGGAAACTGAACAGGAGATTCTGATTCTGACTCCCTGTGATGCAGTAGAGAACGACTCTATCAAGGTTACATTTGGAAACGGTCAGGATGTGAATGCCAGAATGAAGCAGAAAGACGCCGTGTCCGGTGTGGCTGTAGTCAGTGTGGATGTCAGCCAGTTGGATAAGAGCGTGCTGCAGACCATAGAGCCGGTGCCTCTGGGAAATTCCTACATCGTGCGGGAAGGAGAGATGCTGATTGCAGTGGGAAGTCCGGCAGGAGCCGTTCATTCCATTGATTACGGCGTGGTATCCTATATCCAGAAAAATGTGCAGATGGTGGACCAGAACAGCCGTCTCATGTATGCAGATATTCTGGCGGATGCAGATAAGGGAACCTTTTTCTTAAATACATCTGGTGAGCTGGTGGGCTGGGCCGTAAGTCAGGAGGAAGACATCGGCACAAAAGAGAATATTGCAACCATGATGGGCATATCAGACAGGAAGGGAATCCTGGAACGGCTGAGTAATGGCCTGGGTGCGCCGCTTATTGGCGTGCAGGGCCAGACTGTGCCGGAGACTATGACAGAACAGGGACACCCGGCAGGGGTTTATGTGGTAAATGTGGTGCCGGACAGTCCGGCTTACGGAGCAGGGATCCAGAGCGGAGACATCATCACTGCCATAGACGGTAAGCCGCTGCTGTCCATGCGGGAGTACCAGAATATGATGGAATCTCTGGAATGCGGCCAGCTGGTTCATATGACGGTGGAGCGCAACGGCATCTCCCAGTACACGGAGCTGGAATTTCAGGTGACTACTGGAGCCAGATAGAACATCTGGCAATGAGGGTCAAGACAGGATAGAAAAGAGACAGAAAAGGGGAAAACCATGAAGTATATTGACAGCCTGCGGGAAGGCATGCGTATTTCGGAGGTGTATCTGTGTAAATCCAAGCAGATTGCACTTACTAAGTCGGGAAAGGAGTACGGAAGCCTGGTGCTGCAGGACAAAACCGGAACGGTGGACGCCAAAATCTGGGATTTGGGTTCGCCTGGGATCGGGAATTTTGAGCCGTTGGATTATGTTTGCGTGGACGCAGATGTAACCATGTTTATGAATGCAAATCAGCTGAATGTAAAGCGGATCCGCAAGGCAGATGAAGGAGAGTATGTTCCGTCGGATTACCTGCCGGTGTCCGGAAAGGACATTGGAGTGATGTACGAGGAACTGCTGGATTTGGTGGCTTCCGTGAAGAATCCGTACCTGCGCCGTTTGCTGGACGGCTATTTTGGAGAACCGGACTTTGCCAGGGCATTTCAGTTCCACAGCGCAGCCAAGAGCGTACACCACGGCTTTGTAGGCGGCCTTTTAGAGCACACTTTAAGCGTAACGAAAATGTGCAGCTATTTTGCAGAGGCTTATCCCATGCTGAACCGGGATTTGCTGCTGACAGCGGCTATGTTCCATGACATCGGAAAGACCAGAGAGCTTTCTGCATTTCCGGAAAATGATTACACAGACGATGGACAACTGCTGGGGCACATTATTATCGGCACAGAGATGATTGGGGAGAAGATTCGGCAGATTCCGGATTTCCCGGCTAAACTGGCGGCAGAGTTAAAACACTGTATTTTGTCCCATCATGGGGAGCTGGAGTACGGTTCTCCCAAGAAGCCGGCTATTTTGGAGGCGCTGGCCTTAAACTTTGCAGACAATGCAGACGCTAAGATAGAAACCATGATTGAGGTAATCAGGGGAGCCGGAGACAACAACGGATGGCTGGGTTACAACCGGCTTTTAGAGACTAATATCCGGAAAACTTCCCAATAGGAAAAGCAACAGAAACCAAAAAAAATTTTAGGAGGAAAGGGCGATGTGCAAAAAGTGTATTGGTGTGGATGTAGGAGGGACCAGCGTAAAACTTGGTCTGTTTGAGACTACAGGCAAGCTGCTGTTTAAATGGGAGATTCCCACCAGAAAAGAGGATGGCGGCAAGTACATCCTGGAGGATGTGGCAGTTTCCATCAGAGAGGTGCTGCGGGAGCGTTTGATTCATTTAGAGGATGTTGTCGGCATTGGCCTTGGTGTTCCAGGCCCGGTTATGCCGGATGGCAGCGTAGAGATGTGCGTAAACCTGGGATGGAAAAATGTGAATCCCCAGCAGCAGTTAAGCAGCCTTTTAGACGGCGCCTTTGTAAAAAGCGGAAATGACGCCAATGTGGCAGCCCTGGGCGAAATGTGGCAGGGCGGCGGCATGGGATTTTCTGATATTGTAATGGTTACTTTGGGAACCGGCGTTGGCGGCGGCGTTATTATGGATGAAAAGATCATTTCCGGAAAGCATGGCCTGGCTGGAGAAATCGGCCATATTCATATCCGGGACGAGGAGACGGAGCCTTGTAATTGCGGCGGCGTAGGCTGTGTGGAGCAGGTGGCAAGCGCAACGGGAATTGCCAGAGAGGCCAGACGGAAGATGGCGGCCAGCGCAGAGCCTTCTGCCATGCGGCAGTTTGGGGACGATATTACAGCCAAGGATGTGCTGGATGCGGCCAAGGCCGGAGATAAGCTGGCTCTGGAAGTAATGGATACGGTAGGACATTATCTTGGCCTGATGATGGCTCAGGTAGCCATGACCGTAGACCCTCAGATGTTTGTAATCGGCGGCGGCGTTTCCAAGGCAGGCCAGTTCCTGGTAGATGTGGTGAAGAAGCACTACGATGCTTTCACTCCTATTTCTACCCGGAAGGCAGTGATTGGTCTGGCGAAGCTGGGTAATGATGCTGGGATTTACGGTGCGGCCAGACTGGTATTAGGAT
Source organism: uncultured Eubacteriales bacterium (assembly GCA_951800645.1). Lineage (GTDB taxonomy): Bacteria > Bacillota > Clostridia > Lachnospirales > Lachnospiraceae > Brotaphodocola. The sequence goes on from CATOIK010000010.1 coordinate 34,095, forward strand.
AAAAGCCCCATAGAATGAGGAGACCCCGGTGGACTTTCGTCCAGCCGGGGCAATTATGAAAAATCTATGTGCAATTTGACTATGAAATCAAGGCACATTCTTGATTTCTTATAGGAAAAGTATAAAAAATGTATGTGAACAAAATATGAACATACTGTAAACAGAATGTGAAATATCGTGCAAAAGCAATAAAAATTACGAGAATCAGGTAAAGATTTTGTATAAATTACAAATAATAAGGAGGAGTTATGGCAGAAAAAGAGAGAAAAACCATGGTGATCGGACATAAGAACCCGGATACGGATTCCATCTGTTCCGCCATCTGCTATGCCAGATTAAAGGCTGCCATCACCGGCAAGGCTTATGCGCCCTGCCGGGCCGGTCACATCAACGAGGAGACTCAGTTTGTCTTAAACTATTTCGGTGTGGAAGCACCGGAGCCGGTAGAGACGGTGAAAACTCAGGTGCGGGACATCGAAATCCGGGAGACCAAGGGCGTAGACCGGAATATTTCCTTAAAAAAGGCCTGGAATCTGATGCAGGACGCCAATGTAGTGACCCTGCCTGCAGTCAGTCAGAACAATGTGCTGGAAGGCCTGATCACAGTCGGCGATATTACCCGCTCCTACATGAATGTATACGACAGCAGCATTTTGTCCAAGGCAAGAACTCAGTACAGCAACATTATCGAAACATTGGAAGGCCATCTGGTGGTAGGAGATGAAAGCGCCTATTTCTCTCAGGGAAAGGTGCTGATTGCAGCAGCCAACCCGGATATGATGGAGTATTACATTGCGGAACACGATCTGGTTATTTTAGGAAATCGGTACGAGTCCCAGCTTTGCGCCATTGAGATGGAGGCGGACTGCATCATCGTCTGTGAGGGAGCTGCAGTATCCATGACGATCCGGAAGCTGGCTCAGGAGCATGGCTGTACGGTAATTACCACCCCTTACGATACCTATACGGCTGCCCGTCTGATCAACCAGAGTATGCCGGTCAGCTATTTTATGAAAACAGAAAATCTGATTACCTTTGAGGATGGAGATTTTATCGACGACATCAAAGAGGTAATGGCCAGCAAACGCCACCGGGATTTCCCCATTATGGATATGGATGGGAAGTACCGGGGTATGATTTCTCGCCGGAACCTTTTAGGCGCGCGGGGAAAACAGATTGTTCTGGTGGACCACAATGAGAAAAACCAGGCAGTGGACGGTATTGAGAATGCAGAGATTTTAGAGATTATCGACCACCACAAGCTGGGCACAGTGGAGACCATTGCGCCTGTATTTTTCCGGAACCAGCCTTTAGGCTGTACTGCCACGATTGTGTATCAGATGTATCACGAAAACGGCGTTGAAATCGACAAGACTACTGCAGGACTTTTATGCAGCGCCATTATTTCCGATACTTTGCTGTTCCGTTCTCCCACCTGTACGGAGACGGATAAGGCGGCGGCTCTGGCACTGGCTGAGGCAGCAGGTATCAACATCCATGACTATGCAGCCAAGATGTTTGCAGCAGGCAGCAATCTGAGAAACAAGAGTGATGAAGAAATTTTCTATCAGGACTTTAAGCGGTTTACTGCCGGAAAGGTGTCCTTTGGAGTAGGCCAGATCAGCTCCTTAAACGAGGAGGAGCTGGTAACCCTGCGGGAGCGGATGATGCCTTACATCAAGGAGGCCCATCAGCAGCACGGCGTAGACATGATGTTCTTCATGCTTACCAATATTTTAAAGGAGTCTACAGTGCTGCTTTATGAGGGGGCAGGAGCCAGGGCCATGCTGGATACTGCTTTCCATTTAGAGGCGGGACAGGAATCTATGACAGATTCCAGAGAAGGCTTTGTGGAGCTGCCGGGCGTGGTGTCCAGAAAAAAACAGTTGATTCCGGCAATTATGATTGCCTGCGAGGAATAAAAAATTCGGCGGCAAAACAGGTGTCTGCCGGACGGAAAGGAGCTTTTATGGCAAAGCAGTATTGGCGGGGCGGCAATATGCTGTACCCGGTTCCGGCAGTTATGGTAAGCTGCCAGAGGCCTGGAGAGCGCCCTAATATTATTACAGTGGCCTGGGCAGGAACGGTGTGTTCCACTCCGGCTATGCTGTCCATTTCTGTGCGGAAGGAGCGGTATTCCTATGATATTTTAAAGGAGACCGGCGAGTTTGTAGTAAATCTGGTAAATCGGGAGCTGACCTTTGCAACGGATTACTGCGGTGTGAAATCCGGCCGGGATGTGGATAAATTTGCCCAGATGAATCTGACAGCCCAGGCCTCCCAGCATGTGGCAGCGCCGGGCATTGCAGAAAGTCCGGTTAATTTAGAGTGCCGGGTAACCCAGGTAATTCCTTTGGGCAGCCACGACCTGTTCCTGGCAGAGATTTTGGGGGTTACCATAGACGAGCGGTATCTGGATGAAAAGGGAACCTTCCACTTAAACGATGCAGGGCTGGTGGCGTACTCCCACGGAACCTATTTTGAACTGGGGAAAAAGCTGGGGACCTTTGGCTATTCGGTGAAAAAGAAAACCAGGGATTCCGGAAAGAAACGGAGACAGTAACCATGAAATCCAATATTACCTTAATTGGAATGCCGGCTTCCGGCAAAAGTACAGTAGGCGTTCTGCTTGCCAAGCGGATGGGCTATTCCTTTGTGGATGTAGACATTGTTATTCAGGAAAAGACTGGGAAGCTGTTGAAAGAGATTATTGCAGAGCAGGGAACAGACGGCTTTATCCGGGTAGAGGAACAAATCAACCGGGAACTGGATGTGCGCCGTTCTGTGATTGCTCCGGGAGGCAGCGTTATTTACGGAGAATCGGCTATGGAGCATTTAAAGGAAATCAGCACCATAGTATATTTAAAGCTCAGTTATCAGTCTGTAAAGCGGCGTCTGGGAAATTTGACAGACCGGGGCGTGGCTCTGAAAGACGGCATGACCCTGCGGGACCTTTATAATGAACGGGTTCCGCTGTACGAAAAGTATGCAGATATTACAGTGGAGGAAGGGAAAAAAGGACCGGGCGCCACAGTAGATGAGCTGCGGGAACTGTTAGAGGGAATGATGGAGCGCGGTCTGCAGGAGCGCTGACAAGTGAAGGTTTGGCAGGTGGCTGTGAGACAGTTACCAGAAAGGAGTGGTGAGGTATGAAGTACATTGTAATGCTGGGAGACGGGATGGCAGATGATTCCATAGAGGCCTTAGGAGGCCGGACGCCGCTGGAGGCGGCAAAAAAGCCTAATATTGACCGGCTGGCAAAAGGCGGCAGGCTTGGCATGGTGCGGACGGTGCCGGCTGGCTTTAAGCCGGGCAGCGATGTGGCAAATTTATCTGCCATGGGATACGACCCTGTAGTCTGCTATACCGGCCGCTCTCCGCTTGAGGCAGTCAGTATTGGTATTCAGATGAGCGATACAGATGTGGCTTTCCGCTGTAATGTAGTAACCTTGTCGGATGAGCCGGATTATGAGGATAAAACCATGGTGGATTACAGCGCAGGGGAAATCAGCACTGCAGAGGCAGCAGAGCTGATAAAGGCGGTGGAAGACGCCCTTGGCAGCGCTGAGCGCAAGTTTTATCCGGGTATCAGCTACCGCCACTGCATGATTTGGCATGAGGGGCCCTGCGGTCTTTCTCTGACTCCGCCCCACGATATTTCCGACCGGAAGATCCGGGAATATCTGCCAGGGAATCCGGTGATTCTGGATCTGATGAAGCGCAGCTATGAAATTTTAAAGAACCATCCCATCAACCAGGCCAGAATGGCAAAAGGCCTGAATCCGGCCAATTCCATTTGGCTGTGGGGAGAGGGAACCAAGCCGGGGGTAACCTCTTTTGAGACGATGCACGGCGTAAAGGCTTCGGTCATCTCTGCAGTAGATCTGATTAAAGGCATTGGATTATGTGCAGGAATGAAAGTCATTGAAGTAGAAGGCGCCACCGGAAATATTGATACTAATTTTGACGGAAAAGGCCAGGCTGCTTTGCAGACCCTGTTAGAGGGTCAGGACCTGGTTTACATTCATGTGGAGGCGCCGGACGAGTGCGGCCACCATGGGGATTTGGAAGGGAAGGTTCGCTCAATTGAGCTGATAGATGAAAAAATAGTAGGCCCGCTTTTGGCAGGCCTTGAGGCAGCAGGAGAGGATTATTCCATTCTGGTGATGCCGGATCATCCAACTCCCATTGCCATGAAAACCCATGTTTCTGACCCGGTTCCTTTCCTTTTGTACCGCAGTACAGAGCTTCAGGATTCCGGAATTTCCACCTACACGGAGGAAACTGCAAAGGGCACTGGTGTGTTCCTGGAACATGGATATGAACTTATGAAGACGCTTATCCGATAATTTTAAGGGCGCAGCAGCCGCTTTCAGAGCTTTGTCTCTGAATACGGCTGCTGCGCCCTCAGTCTTGGCAAAAGCCTTTGCAATACAACTCTACATCTCAATCAGATGATAGGAAATTCCATTGGCATTCAGCATCTGGGCTTCCCGCCGGTGGCAGGTGAATATAATAATCTGCTGCCCGCCAAAGGCCTTTGCCAGCCATTTAAGGGCAGACTTCAGCCGTTCATCATCGTACAGCACAAAGCTGTCGTCAAAGACCAGAGGCATTGTCTCGCCGTTGTTTTGGATTAACCGGGCGGCAGCCAGACGGAGGGCCAGGTACACCTGGTCCATGGTGCCGCTGGAAACCTGGTCTGCAGGAATCAGCTTGGTGCTGGTGTTTAAAAACAGATTCAGATTTTCATCTACACTGATGCTGTTATAGATGCCGCCGGTAATGCCGTTTACCAGATCGGATGCAGTTTTATTTAAGTAAAGACCAAAGGAATCCCGGATGGAGGAGGACAGCTCTGTCATCGTCTCCAGGGCCAGGTCAATGGCCGTGATTTCCTGACGGATTCGCTCGTTTTCTTCTAAAATCCGTTTAAGGGACTCCACCTGATCTTTGCAATGGGTCAGATGGTCTAATTTTTTCTCCAATTCCCACTGGCTTCGCTGCTGCTTGCTGATGACATCCTCGCAGGAGGTTTCCCGCTCTTTTAAGGAGACCAGCTCTGCAGTCTGTTCCTCCACAGAGGCCTGAGACCGGACAAGCACCTGGCTTAAGCGGATATATTCTTCCAGCCGGGTTTCCAGGGCAGTCATGGCTTCATCGGAGATGGAGCCGTCTCCCAGGTGGCGGGAGAACATTTCCTGCAGGATTTTGCTTACCATAGCCGTCTCTTTTTTCACAGACTTCTGTTTCAGAAGCAGGCCGATGCCGGAGGCCAGAAATACCAGGGCGATACCTCCGCAGACGGTCAGGAACAGGGTGTGATCCAGGGCAGCCGCAGGATCCAGAGCATTGCTTAAGAGTGCTGCAACCTGGCCTGGAAAGCTGACCCCTAAAAATGACAGGGCAGCCAGTAAAAAGCAAATTACAGCCAGCACTCCAGGCAGCTTCCGTTCTCCGGCAGCTTTTACCGTTTTATATTCCTCGTAGGAGGCTTTTGCATCGTTCCGGTACTGAACAATGGAAGCCTCGTCTGTAAATTGAGCGCCGTCCAGGGCCTGGCGTCCCTTGGCAATCTTCTGAAGCAGCGCTTCCTTTTCTTCTTGCTTTTCTGCAATCAGATCCTTTACCTGAGAGCGCATGGTCTGATAGGCCAGCAGTTGGTTTTCGTATTCCGGGGCGGAGATTTCTTTTTCAATATTGCGGATTTCTCCCAGCAGGGAGGTATAATTCTTTCCTGCGTCCTGCGTTAGCTGTAGCTCAAATTCCCGCCGCTTTGCCTTTAAATGGGCGGTGGCTTTGGTGATGTTCAGGGCCATATTGCCGGTGGTGTTCATGTTGGCAATGTAGTTCCGAAGCTCCGCTACCATGCCTCCTTCTGTGGCGCTTTTTAACTGGCCGATGCTGATGGTGTTGTTGTAGGCTGTCTCAGAAAGGCCGCAAAGCAGGGAATCCATAAATGCCTTGGTGGGTTCAATCTGGCGGCCGGTGTTCTCATTAACAACTGTAAAGGATTTCTGGTCCTTGTGGAAATTCCGTTCAATCCGGTAGACAGTGCCGTCCTTTTCCAGCCGCAGCCATCCGCCGTAAGCGCCCTTGTTGTGCCAGGGCTCATATTTGCTGTAAAGGTCGTTTCTGGCTGCCCGTCCCCTGCCCCGCTCCAGACCGAACAGCATGCAGCGGATAAAGGTATGAAGGGTGGACTTGCCAGCTTCGTTTTTTCCATAGATGATGTTTAAGCTATCTTCAAACTGGACGGTGCGGTCGTGAAATTTGCCGAAGCCGTCAATATGTAAATTCAGAAACCGCATGATTAACTCCTCTCGTCCGTAGTACGCAGCAGTGCGTCAATGCCGTAGTACAGGGCCTTTTTTTCAATGGGGCTGGCGTCCTCCCGGTCTAAAGCCCGGATGTAAAAGCCAATCATATCGCTGGGATGCTCCGCAAACAGGCGGCTGAAATCGTACTGAGGCTCTGTTTCGTCCGTTACCTCAATGACCTGCATCCGGCGCGTCAGCGGTTCAAAGTCAAACTCCATGTCCGGATCCCGCATTCCCCGGATTCGGAACCGGTAAATATTTTCTGTTCCCCGCTTTTTGATTTCGTCTGCAATCCGGTCGTTTAATTCCAGCGCTGTGGTGGCAGGTGTTACATGAACTACCATGGACAGATACTGGGCCTGGCACAGAGGAACAAACTCCAGGGAAGTGACCCGGTGGGAAACAGAGCTGATTTCCCCGATGATGACGCCGTGGGGGCCGGTTTCCGTCTTATCAAGAGGCTCCGGAGAGCCGGGCCATGCCCAGGTATGGTCTGCAGCCATCTCCGGCTTGTGGATGTGGCCCAGGGCTGCATAGGAAAAGCCGGATCTGGAAAGCTGGGCTTTGTCCAGGGGCAGGTGGGCGGCGTCTCCGCCGTGGGCCAGCAGAATGTGAATATAAGGAGTGTCCGGCGCCTGAATGCCGTTTAACCGGGATTCGGTAATTTCCGCAGTGTGGTAGGAAAAGCCGGTTATCTGGGTGCGGATGTCATCGAAAGACACAGTGGACAGTTCTTCATCCATCAGAAAGGTGACATTAGGGCACCACTGAAAGCTCATAAGAGCAGAGCTTTTTCGCACACGGTCATGGTTTCCGGCAATGATTACCACCCGGACGCCGGGGATAGTGGAGAACAGGTAGTTGACCTCCTTTAAGTCCCGCAGAAGGGGCTGGCGGTGGAACAGGTCTCCGGCGATAAACAGGCAGTCTGCATCTTGCGCCTTGGCCAGTTTTACAATCTGGGAGAAGGTGTCCTTGATTGCCAGGGCCCGGTCCCTGCTCCAGGGCTTGTCATTGTCCGGATTCATGCCCCAGTGAATGTCTGCTGTGTGGATGAATTTCATAAGATGCTCCTTTTTCTAATCAAGAGAGGGCCAGCCTGTCACGGCAGTCTGGCCCCAAGAAATATTGCGTATGGTGTTGTAGATTATAAATCACATGTGCCGACAGTTCTGGGGAACGGAACCACATCGCGGATGTTGCCCATACCGGTCAGGTACATTACGCAGCGCTCAAAGCCCAGTCCGAAACCGGAGTGGCGGGCGGAGCCGTATCTGCGCAGATCCAGATAGAACTTGTAGTCATCTTCCTTAAGACCTATTTCGTTCATGCGGGCCAGCAGCTTGTCGTAGTTGTCCTCACGCTGGCTGCCGCCGATGATTTCTCCGATGCCGGGAACCAGGCAGTCTACGGCTGCCACAGTCTTTCCGTCCGGATTCATCTTCATATAGAAAGCCTTGATTTCCTTCGGGTAGTCGGTAACGAATACCGGCTTTTTAAATACCTGCTCAGTCAGGTAGCGCTCGTGCTCAGTCTGCAGGTCGCAGCCCCAGGAAACCTTGTAGTCGAACTTGTCGTTGTTCTTTTCCAGAATTTCAATGGCTTCTGTATAAGTAATGCGGCCGAATTCAGAATCCAGCACATTCTGCAGTCTTGCTAACAGCTCCTTGTCGATGAAGCTGTTGAAGAAGGCCATTTCCTCCGGAGCGTGCTCCAGCACATAGCGGATGATGTACTTTAACATATCCTCAGCTATATCCATATTGTCCTCTAAATCGGCAAAGGCCATTTCCGGCTCAATCATCCAGAACTCAGCCGCATGGCGGGTGGTGTTGGAGTTCTCAGCCCGGAAGGTGGGGCCGAAGGTGTAAATGTTGCGGAATGCCATAGCGTAGGTCTCGCCGTTTAACTGGCCGCTTACGGTTAGGTTGGTGGGCTTTCCGAAGAAGTCCTGGGAGAAGTCTACAGCGCCGCCCTGGGTCTTGGGAATGTTGTTTAAATCCATGGTGGTTACCTGGAACATTTCGCCTGCGCCCTCACAGTCGCTTCCGGTAATCAGCGGAGTGTGCACATACACAAAGTCCCGCTCCTGGAAATACTGGTGGATTGCGTAGGCAATCAGGGAGCGGACGCGGAAAACAGCCTGGAAGGTGTTGGTGCGGGGCCGCAGATGAGAGATGGTCCGCAGGTATTCCAGGGTGTGACGCTTTTTCTGCAGCGGATAATCCGGAGCAGACGCGCCCTCAACCGTTACCTCAGCGGCCTGGATCTCAAAGGGCTGCTTAGCCTCTGGAGTTGCCACCAGAGTACCATTTACGATGATGGCAGCACCTACATTTAATTTGCTGATTTCAGCAAAGTTTGCCATGGTATCGTGATAAACCACCTGTAAGGTATCAAAATAGCTGCCGTCGCTGACAACGATAAAGCCAAAGGCCTTGGAGTCCCGGATGCTGCGGACCCACCCGCCGATGGAGATTTCCTTGCCCAGATAAGAATCCGGGCTCTTATACAATTCTCTGACAGTTACCAAATCCATAATCTTTTTCCTCATTCTTTCTTGGATTCCAGGGAAAGCAGACCTGATCTTGTCTGCTCTGATGGAAACCATTATATCTTATTTTATAGGTGGATTCAAGGGTTAGCTTTACAGGATGACTTTTTTTTCTGAACAGTAACATAAATTTCTGTGAATTTCGCCGATTGTTTCTTCCCTTGACACGCCTATTGTAGAAAATTGTCGAATGATGGAAGAAAATGCACAAAATTTATTCATAAAAAATTCAATTTTTGTTCACTATTCTTCAAGATTATGCTATAATAACAGACACAAGAATATATTACAGCGAGGTGATAGCGTGATAAAAAAAGAGATGATTGCCATGCTTTTGGCAGGAGGTCAGGGAAGCCGTCTTGGTGTTCTTACGCAAAAGGTGGCAAAACCGGCCGTATCATTTGGCGGTAAGTACAGAATCATAGATTTTCCTTTGAGTAACTGTATCAACTCCGGTGTCGACACCGTAGGCGTGTTGACTCAGTATCAGCCTCTGCGGCTGAACACGCATATTGGAATTGGTATTCCGTGGGATCTGGATCGGAATGTAGGCGGCGTGACGATTCTTCCTCCGTATGAGAGAAGCAAAGGCAGCGACTGGTACACGGGCACTGCCAATGCCATTTTCCAGAATCTGGAGTATATGGAGACCTATAACCCGGATTATGTGCTGATTCTTTCTGGTGATCATATCTATAAAATGGATTACGAGGTAATGCTGGAGTATCACAAAGCGAACAATGCGGATGTGACCATTGCTGCCATGCCGGTTCCCATTGAGGAAGCCAGCCGGTTCGGCATCGTAATTACAGATGAAAATAACCGCATTACAGAGTTTGAGGAGAAACCGGCAAATCCCCGCAGCAATCTGGCGTCCATGGGTATTTACATATTCAGTTGGCCGGCTCTGAAAGAAGCGCTGGTAAGCCTGTCAGAGGTGCCCGGCTGTGACTTCGGAAAACACATTATTCCCTATTGTCACGGTAAGGGAGAGCGGATTTTTGCCTATGAGTATAACGGCTACTGGAAGGATGTAGGTACTCTGGGTTCCTATTGGGAAGCCAATATGGAGCTGATCGACATTATTCCGGAGTTTAATCTGTATGAGGAATACTGGAAGATTTACACCAAGAGTGACATTATCCCGCCTCAGTATATTGCATCGAATGCAGTAGTAGAGCGCAGTATCATCGGCGAGGGCACTGAAATTTACGGAGCCGTAAAGAACTCTGTTATCGGCGCAGGCGTAACCATTGGAGAAGGAGCCGTAGTTCAGGATTCCATCATCATGCGGGACTGCGTGATTGGACCGGGGGTTGTGATTGACCGGGCCATTGTGGCTGAGGATACCAGGGTAGGCGCAGGAGCTCAGCTTGGCGTAGGCGAGTTTGCTTCCAGCACCTATGACCCAAAGGTATACCAGTTTGATTTAGTAACGGTCGGCGAGCACAGCGTAATTCCGGAGAATGTAAAAGTTGGCCGGAACACAGCCATTTCCGGTGAAACCTCCGCTGAGGATTACCCAGACGGATTACTTGCAAGCGGCGATTCCATTGTAAAGGCAGGTGGCGTAAAATGAGAGCGATTGGTATCGTATTAGCAGGCGGAAACAGTAAGAGAATGCGGGAATTATCCAACAAGCGGGCCATATCCGCCATGCCGGTTGTAGGCAGCTACCGCAGCATCGACTTTGTACTTAGCAACATGACAAACTCCCACATCCAGAATGTGGCAGTGTTTACCCAGTATAACTCCCGCTCCTTAAACGAGCATTTAAGCTCCTCTAAATGGTGGGATTTCGGGCGCAAGCAGGGGGGTCTCTATGTGTTCACTCCTACCATCACGGCGGAGAACAGCGACTGGTATCGGGGAACAGCAGATGCCCTGTATCAGAATCTGACCTTCTTAAAGAACAGCCACGAGCCTTATGTGGTAATTGCATCCGGCGACTGCATCTACAAGCTGGACTATAACAAGGTTCTGGAATATCACATTGAAAAGAAGGCAGACATTACCGTAGTCTGCAAGGATATGAGCCCAGATGAGGATCTGACCCGTTTTGGACAGGTTGTAACCAACGATGACGGCCGTATCGTAGAATTTGAAGAAAAGCCTATGGTTTCCTCTGCCAGCACCATTTCCTGCGGTATCTATGTGATTCGCAGACGGCAGCTGATTGAGCTGATTGAGCGGTGTGCGGCAGAAGACCGGGTAGATTTTGTCCGTGACATTCTGGTTCGCTACAAGGATCTGAAGCGAATCTATGCTTATAAGATGGACACCTATTGGAGCAACATCGCCTCTGTAGAGTCCTATTACAAAGCCAACATGGATTTCTTAAAACCGGAAGTGCGGAACTTCTTTTTTAAGCAGTATCCGGATATTTATTCCAAGGTGGACGACCTTCCGCCTGCAAAATACAACCCCGGCGCAGCAGTGAAGAACAGCCTGATTTCCAGCGGTTCCATCATCAACGGAATCGTGGAGAATTCCATCCTGTTTAAGAAAGCTTATGTAGGCAATAACTGCGTCATTAAAAATTCCATTATTCTCAATGATGTTTATATCGGCGACAATACCGTAATTGAGAATTGTATCGTGGAAAGCCGTGATACAATCCGGGCAAACACAACCTATATCGGAGCTCCGGATGATGTGAAGATTGTTGTGGAGAAAAACGAGCGTTACACCTTATAGCCTGTCCATGGCAATATACGGGGGATATATAGTTATTGTTCAAAGCCTGGCTCTGAACGGTAACACAATTTATGAGATACGGAAGGGGCTTTGAATATGCAGATTACAGATGTAAGAGTGAGAAAAATCGAAAAAGAAGGCAAGATGAAGGCAATCGTGTCTATCACGCTGGATAATGAATTTGTGATTCATGACATCAAAGTCATCGAAGGGGAGAAAGGGCTTTTTATTGCAATGCCCAGCAGAAAAACGGCAGACGGCGAGTTCCGGGATATTGCACATCCAATTAACTCTGTTACCAGGGATATGATTCAGAGGGTGATACTGGACAAGTGTGAGATAGCTGCATTGGAGAGTCAGGAGGAAAATAGTATTTAAGATTTTAAACAGTTGAATCGTGTTTTGGTAAAAGAGCTATCCGGCAGACCGTAAGATGTCTGCCGGATAGTTCTTTTTGCGGATGCTATGATTTAATAAATTTTAAAAGTCCTTTCAGAGAATAAGGAAAAAGAAGCATTGATTGAATTAAAAAAGTAACTTATTTATGAGAGGCATAATCTGTCTTTACAACCCCATTTGAACCTGTTAAAATTTAAAACAGAACAATATTAACTGCAAGCGCTAGTTCTTACACCCCTCAGGGGAGAAAAATTAGCGCTTTTGGTGCGTTGTCAAATAAGTGATGCGAGGACAGAGAAATGTATCTGATTGCAGGACTGGGAAATCCCACAAAAGAATATGATAAAACAAGACATAATGTAGGGTTCGAGGTGATTGATGTACTGGCAGACAAGTACCGCATTGATGTCAGCGAACGGAAGCACAAGGCTCTTTGCGGCCGCGGGGTGATTGAGGGGCAGAAGGTGATCCTGGTGAAGCCTCAGACATTTATGAACTTAAGCGGAGAGAGTATCCGGGCGGTGGTGGATTACTACAAGATTTCGCCGGAGGAGATCATTGTGATTTACGATGACATCAGTCTGGAGCCGGGGCAGCTTCGGATTCGGTTGAAGGGAAGCGCCGGAGGGCATAATGGAATTAAGAATATCATTGCCCATTTAGGCAGCCAGGAGTTTCCGCGAATTAAAGTGGGAGTAGGCGCAAAGCCACCCAGAATGGATTTGGCGGATTATGTGCTCAGCCGGTTTGGAGCCGGGGAGCAGAAACTGATGAACGAGGCGTTTCATGAGGCGGCAGAGGCGGCGGCGGCCATGATGACGGATGGCGCCGAACGAGCCATGAACCACTATAATACCAAAAAGAAGGCAGAAGCATAGGCCGGAGGCAGAGCATGAGCAAAGTGTTTGCAAATCCTTTGACAGAGTTAATTGAATTTGAAGACTTGAACCGGGATCTGGAGCGGGGGAAAGGCCCTATCCAGGTCAGCGGCTGCATGGAATCTCAGAAGGTTCACTTTATAGAGGAAACGGCATGGGACATTCCCTGGAAGCTGGTGGTTACCTACGATGAAGCCAGAGCCAAGGAAATCTACGATGATTTTCTCTGCTTCCGGCAGGATGCCTGGCTGTATCCCGCCAAGGACCTTTTGTTTTTCAATGCGGATATTCACGGGAATCTGCTGGCCAGACAGCGGCTGCAGGTTCTGCGGCATCTGATGGAGGACGCCTCCGGCGTGGTAGTAACGACCCTTGACGGACTGATGGATCATCTTCTGCCTCTGGCCCGGCTGCGGGACCAGGTGATAAAGGTGGAAGCCGGGCAGGACATTGACCTGGGCCAGTGGAAGGAACGGCTGATAGAACTGGGGTATGAGCGGACCGGACAGGTAGACGGCATGGGCCAGTTTTCCATCCGAGGCGGGATTTTGGACATTTTCCCTCTGACGGAGGAGGTTCCGGTACGGATTGAGCTGTGGGACACGGAAGTAGATTCTATCCGGACCTTTGATTTGGAAAGTCAGCGTTCTATTGAGCAGTTGGAAGAAATCACGATTTACCCGGCTACGGAGATGGTGCTGACCAATACCCAGAAAATGCGGGGCGTGGAACGGCTGCGGGCGGAGGAAAATGTGTTTTCCGGAAAGCTTCGGGAAGCCATGAAAACCGAGGAGGCTTATCGGATTTCAGGGATTATCCGGGAACTGACGGAAGGCATTGAGCAGGGGTTTAAAGTCTCCGGCCTGGACGGCAGCGTCACCTATTTTTCCAGCGAGACCGTATCCTTTCTGGATTATTTTGACCCGGATGCAAGCCGGATTTTCCTGGATGAGCCGGCAAGGCTTAAGGAAAAGGGGGAGGCAGTAGAGCTGGAATTTCGGGAGAGTATGAGCCATCGGCTGGAAAAGGGCTATCTGCTGCCTGGACAGACAGAGGTGCTGTTTGCTGCCAGGGAAATCCTGGGCCGGGCACAGCGGGGCAATACGGTTTATCTGACCGGTTTGGAACAGAAGTTGCCGGGAATGGCAGTGGAGAAGAAATACAGTATCAATGCGAAAAATGTTAATTCTTATCAGAACAGCTTTGAAATGCTGATTAAGGATTTACAGCGGTGGAAGAAGGAAAAATACCGGGTGATTCTGCTGTCCGGTTCTCGCACCAGAGCCAGCCGTCTGGCAGGAGATTTGCGGGAGTACGGTCTTTCTGCATTCTGTCCGGACAATGAGGAGCGGACGGTGCAGCCGGGAGAAATCTTAGTGACCTACGGCGTTTTGCATCGAGGCTTTGAGTATCCCCAGATTAAGTTTCTGGTCATTACGGAAGGGGATATGTTCGGCACGGAGAAAAAGAAGCGCAAGAGAAAGAAAACCTCTTATGAAGGCAAGAAGATCCAGAGCTTTGCAGAGCTGTCGGTGGGAGATTATGTGGTTCACGAGGATCACGGCCTGGGCGTGTACCGGGGCATTGAGAAAATTGAGCGGGATAAGGTAGTCAAGGATTACTTAAAGATTGAGTACGCAGACGGAGGAAATCTGTATCTGCCGGCCACCCGCCTGGACGGAATTCAGAAATATGCCGGGGCCGATGCAAAAGCGCCGAAGTTAAATAAGCTGGGCGGGGAACAGTGGAACCGGGCCAAGGCAAGAGTAAAGTCTGCAGTAAAGGAAATTGCCAGGGATCTGGTGGAGCTTTATGCAGCCCGTCAGGAGCTGGGCGGATTCCAGTACGGCCCGGATACGGTATGGCAGAGGGAGTTTGAGGAGCTGTTCCCTTATGAAGAAACAGACGATCAGCTAGACGCCATTCTGGCTACCAAAAAGGATATGGAAAGCCGAAAGATCATGGATCGGCTGATTTGCGGCGATGTGGGCTACGGCAAGACGGAGATTGCCCTGCGGGCGGCCTTTAAGGCCATTCAGGAGGGGAAGCAGGTGGTTTATCTGGTGCCAACTACCATCCTGGCCCAGCAGCACTACAACACTTTCCTTCAGCGGATGAAGGATTTCCCGGTTCGTGTAGATTTGATGTGCCGGTTTCGGACGCCTGCAGAAATCAAAAAGACGGTGGAGGATCTGCAGAAAGGTCTGGTAGACATTGTCATCGGAACCCACAGGGTGCTTTCAAAAGATGTGAAGTTTAAAGACCTGGGACTTCTGATTATCGATGAGGAGCAGCGGTTTGGGGTGACTCACAAGGAAAAGATTAAGAAGCTGAAAGAAAATGTAGATGTACTCACCTTGACGGCCACTCCGATTCCCCGGACTCTGCACATGAGTCTGGTGGGAATCCGGGATATGAGCGTTTTGGAAGAGCCGCCGGTAGACCGGATACCCATTCAGACCTATGTAATGGAATATAATGATGAGATGGTGCGGGAAGCAGTAAACCGGGAACTGGCCCGCAACGGCCAGGTGTATTATGTATACAACCGAGTGAAAGACATCGATGAGGTAGCGGCCCACCTTCAGGAACTGGTGCCGGACGCTGTCGTAGTTTATGCTCATGGACAGATGGGAGAGCATCAGTTGGAAAAGATCATGTTGGATTTCATCAACGGCGAAATCGATGTGCTGGTTTCCACCACTATCATCGAGACCGGGCTGGACATTCCCAATGCCAATACCATGATCATTCAGGATGCAGACCGGATGGGGCTGTCTCAGTTGTACCAGCTTCGGGGGCGGGTAGGCCGTTCCAGCCGTACATCCTATGCCTTCCTTATGTATAAGCGGGATAAGCTTTTGAAAGAAGAAGCGGAAAAGCGGCTGCAGGCTATCCGGGAGTTTACGGAGCTTGGCTCCGGCATTAAGATCGCTATGCGGGATTTAGAGATCCGCGGGGCAGGAAATGTGCTGGGGGCCGAGCAGCACGGCCATATGGAGGCGGTAGGTTACGACCTTTACTGTAAGCTGCTGAACCAGGCAGTGCAGGCTCTTAAGGGCCAGCGGAACGAAAATGAAGATTTTGAAACGGTTGTGGAGTGCGACATCGATGCCTATATTCCAGCTTCCTATATTAAAAATGAACATCAGAAGCTGGATATTTACAAGCGAATCTCCGGCATTGAGACGGAGGAAGAATACCTGGATATGCAGGATGAGCTTTTGGACCGGTTTGGCGATATTCCGCGGGCTGTGGACAATCTTTTGGTAGTGGCGTCCTTAAAGGCCATGGGACACCGGGCCTGGGTGACCGAGGTTCGGGTAAACAGACAGGAGGTGCGGCTGACCATGTGCCAGAAAGCCAAAATCAACACCGACGGAATCCCGGAGCTGATTGCAGGATACGGCGGAGCTTTAAAATTCCATATGACCGACCAGCCCTACTTCCAGTATGTGGACTGTAAAAAGAGACACAAGGACTGCGCCGATATGATGGAAATGGCGAAGGGGCTGCTGGAGGAGATTGGGAAGCTGGCTTGCGGGTTTTCTGAACGGTATCCTCAGATTAGGGAAAAAGGGGCGGATGACGCAGAGAAGATGCTGGGTGAGCTGGAATGAGGATTATACTTTCTCCGGCAAAAAAGATGAAGGAGCTTCCGGATATTCTGGCTTACCGCAACCTTCCTGTGTTTCTGGAGCAGACCGGGGAAATTCTGGACTGGCTGAAATCTAAGACCCGGGAGGAATTAAAAAAGCTGTGGGCCTGCAATGACCGGATTGTGGAGCAGAATGCAGAACGGCTGGCTCACATGGATCTTCGGCGAAACCTGACTCCGGCAGTGCTTTCTTATGAGGGGATCGCCTACCAGTATATGGCGCCGGCTGTGTTTGAGGCTGGGCAGATTGAGTATATTCAGGAGCGTCTGCGGATTTTGTCTGCGTTTTACGGTGTTCTTCGCCCTATGGACGGGGTGACTCCCTATCGTCTGGAAATGCAGGCCAGGGCTTCCATCGGCGGACATAAGGATTTGTATGCGATGTGGGGGAAACGGCTTTACGAGGAAGTGCGGGATGAAAGTGGAATTATTTTGAATCTGGCTTCAAAAGAATATTTTAAGTGCATTGAAGCTTGGCTGTCTCCTGGGGACAGGTTCATTACCCCGGTTTTTTGTGAAGATTCTGGGGGAAAGCTTGTGACAAAAGGCACTTACGCCAAGATGGCCCGCGGGGAAATGGTTCGTTTTATGGCAGAAAACCGCATAGAAGAGCCATGGGAGATTCAGAAGTTCGACCGGCTGGGATATAAATTCCGGAAGGAACTTTCTTCCGATACCAACTATATTTTTGAGCGAATAAAATAAAAGTATAAATTCCTCCATTTGACAAATACTACTTCCAGAAACGGATAGTACAGTTAATGGAGGAATTTTTGTATGAAAGCTACAGGAATTGTGAGAAGAATTGATGACCTGGGCCGGGTGGTAATTCCAAAGGAAATTCGGCGCACGCTTCGGCTGCGGGAGGGAACTCCCCTGGAAATTTTTACTGACCGGGAGGGCGAGATTATTCTGAAAAAATATTCGCCGATGGTGGAGCTGACTGCTTTTGCCAGCCAGTATGCAGAGTCTATGGCTCAGACCACCGGCGTGATGGTCTGTATCACTGACCGGGATCAGGTGATTGCGGTGGCAGGCGGTTCAAAAAAGGAACTGCTGCAGAAAAATATCAGCCGTCAGTTGGAAATGGCTATCAATGAGCGAGAGACGATTGTGGCTGTAAAGGGTGAGAAGCAGTTTATTTCTATTGGTGCGGAGGAGATTGAGGATGTGTCGGCAGAGGTGATAACGCCTATTATCTGCGAGGGCGACGCCATCGGCGCAGTAGCCCTTTTAAGCCGGGATCCCAAGGCCAAATTCGGGGAAATGGAAGTAAAGCTGGTGAGTACGGCTGCCGGATTTTTGGGGCGGCAGATGGAAGGATAAGAAAGAATTGCTGCTGCACGGCAGGCTTAAACTGGCTGGTGCGGCAGCTTTTTCATTTCATAGGAAAGTTCGCCCTATGAAACAAAAACGCTCCGGCTATACGCCCTATCTATAGGCCTTATAGAGGATAAGCATTATCACAAACAAAAAGCTTGTGCTACTATATACAATATAAAACGCTTCTGCAGAGCAATTATGGCGCTGGCATTTTAAATAATGCAATATAAATTCAGAGAGACAAAATATGATGTATGTTTTGCTGATCAAAAGTGCTATGATAGTAAATGGAGAATTGGCAGTGGAACAGGGAAGGCTGACTTCTGTTTATGCTGGAAAAGTATTGAGAAAGAGAGATGCTTGAGATGTATGATAAATTGACGGTTTTAATCCAGGAAGATATGAAGCCGGCTCTTGGCGTAACAGAGCCGGGAGCGATTGCATTTGCGGTCTCTACGGCGCTTCGCTATGTGCCGGGGGAGGTAAAAAAGGTGCAGGTTCGCTTAAACAGCGGCATGTTGAAAAATGCCCTGACCTGCGGGGTGCCGAACTGTAATCACTTTGGCGTTCTGTATGCAGCGGCCCTGGGAGCAGTGGCGGCAGATCCTGAGAAGGGGCTGGAATGTCTGGATCAAGTGAGAGAAGACGATAATCAGAAAGCGGAAGAATTGATCCGTCAGGGAAAGGTGATGGTTTCTTTGACAGAGATCAGCAGCCGGATTTTTATTGAGGCAGAGATTGAGACAGAAAGCGGCAGTGCAAAAGTTATCATCAGAGACGCCCATACTAACATTGTGTATATTGAAGCCAATCATCAGATTATTTTGTCTGAAGCCGAACAGGGTGAAGCCGGGGAACAGGCGAATAAAAACGGTATGGAAGAAGCAGAAATTCATCACTATTCCTTTAAGGAACTGTGGGATTACATACAGTCAGTGCCTCTGAAAGAGCTGGAGTTTCTTCAGGATGCCCATAAGATGAATTATGCTTTGTGCGAGGAAGGAATGGAAAATCCCCGAACAAGCTTTTCCAGATTTTTGCTGAAGCAAAATGGAGAAACGGTATTTTCTGATGATGAGAGACAGACGGCAAGGCTTTTGTGCGGAGCTGCCATTGAGGCGCGGGTACTGGGGCTGCCGCTTCCGGCCATGAGTATAACCGGCTCCGGCGCACATGGGATTTTGGCGACGCTTCCGTTGTATGCAGCATATCGGGTAAAGGGATATACAAAAGAACAGTTATTGCGGGCAACGGCATTAAGCGATCTGGTGTGCATGTATATTAAAGAGTATTCTGGAAAGCTGTCGGCTTTCTGCGGCTGTGCCATTGCAGCAGGATGCGGAGCTGCCTGCGGTCTGACATTTATGCGCGGAGGCGACATAGAGGCAGCGGGGCGGGCAATCAGAAATATAGCAAGCTCTATTACCGGAATGATCTGCGATGGCGGAAACCAGGGATGCGTTATGAAGGGAATTACCGCAGTGAATGGGGCATTTGAAGCGGCAGAACTGGCTATGGCCGGGATTGCGGTAGATTCCATTCATGGAATTAACGGAGAAACGCCGGAGGAAACCATGAAGAATATGGGTTATATTGCTTCGCCGGGAATGGTTCAGACGGAAAAAGCAATTCTCGAAATCATGCAGGAAAAAATGATAGATGAGTGACAGCATTTCTGATGGAGAAAACAGCTTGGAGGAATGAGAGGATGGTACAACTATGAATATACGCTATATCCAATATGCCTTGGAAATTGCCCGATGCGGTTCCATAAATAAAGCAGCAAAGTCCTTATTTATTACGCAGCCTACTTTAATCCGGGCAATCAGAGATCTGGAAGATGAGATTGGGATGCAGATTTTTGTGCGTATGTCTGATGGGGTTATGCTGACCCATTCCGGAAGAGAATTTCTCACAAAGGCCAGCCGTCTTAATGAGCAGTATCTGGCGCTGCAGGAACAGTATTATTTGCGTAATCGTCCGGAAATAGCCCAGTTATCTCTGGCTGCGATTCGCTGCGTTATTTTTGAAACGGCGCTGATTCATTTATATAACCGCCATAGGGAAGAAGAATTTTTGAATTTTTGTATGTGCGAAGAGTCAGTTGGGGAAGTGGTAGAGCATATATACGATGGTTCCTATGAGATTGGCCTGGTATTTGTTTTCGACGATGTAGCAGAGTTTCTTAGAAGCAAATGCACACAGAAAGGGATAGCTGTGCGCTCTCTTGGCCGGCTGCCTATTTATGTGCAGGTGGGGCCGAATCATCCTCTGGCGGGAAAGGATGCGGTTTATATGGACGAACTAAGTGCTTATCCCTGTGCAACCATGTCTCAGGATGAGATGGAGGCGTCTTTAAATACATCCCATGTCCGAGGATATGACCCTATTGTGAAGAAGAAGCGGTTTGTCATAAATGACAAGTCTACAATGTATACGGTTTTAGGCAATACTGACGCGTATTATATCGGACTAAATCTTTCCAGACTCCGAAATGGAAATGCAAATATTTGTTATATTCCGATTGCAGATGCAGATGTATCTTATGAACTTATGCTATTATACTTAAATCAGCATAAGCTGAGTTTATTGGAAAAAGAGCTTACGGATGATATTTGCCATATGGTAGGAGAACTGCAGGCGGATTTATAGAGGGAACAGGAAGGGGTGTTGAATCATAAAGTTTATGGTTTGACACCTTTTGTTATGATAAAATCAAAGATGAGAGATGAAGCCCTTGCGAGAAAAATAGAAATTGTGTAAAATGAAGTTCAGTTAGAGAATAAATAAAACAGTAAGAATAGATGGGGAAAGGCGAGATTGATCTATGTACCAGTCAGATGAAGGACGGCGTCAAAGAGGCAGAAAAAATGCTGGTATAATTGTGATGCTGATGATACTTTTGTGTTTCCTGGCCGGACTTCTTATCTGGCTCGTAAAAGGCCAGGGCCAGAAACGGGTTGCATACGAGACTAGTCCGGCACAGGTACATATTGCTGCGGAGCAGGAGGCGGAAAGCCGGATTGTGCTGGAAGGCGCCGGGCAGCCGGCGGAAGAAACAGCGGAAACGGCATCCGGAGAAATGACGGAAACGGCCAGTCAGCAGCCAGCGCCGGAGCCGGTGACCCTGTTGTTTGCCGGAGATGTGTATTTGTCCAACCATGTGCTGAACGCCTATGACCAGGCCGGCGGTATTCGCGGCGTGCTGGACGATTCCATCCGTCAGGAGATTGCAGAAGCAGACTATTTTATGGTGAATCAGGAATTTCCCTTCAGCGACCGGGGAACGGCTGCAGAGGATAAGCAGTTTACCTTCCGGCTGCCTGTATCCCGGATCCCGATACTTCAGGAGATGGGGATTGATATGGTAACCCTGGCAAATAACCATGCTTTGGATTTCGGTACAGAGGCCTTGCTGGACACCTGCGCTGCCCTGGAGCAGGCGGGAATCCGTTATGTGGGGGCAGGGCCGGATTTAGAGCGGGCCAAACGGCTGGAGACAGTGGAGATTAAAGGGAAAACTATCGGATTTTTAGGAGCTACCAGAGTGATTCCGGTGTATTCCTGGACAGCCGGTGCGGGAATCCCCGGCATGTTCAGCGCCTACGACCCGGCGCCGGTTCTGGAAGAAATCCAAAAGGCAAAAGGGGTCTGTGATTATCTGGTGATCTATGTTCACTGGGGCGTGGAAAGATCTGAACAGCCGGAAGCATACCAGCGGACCATGGGGCGGCAGTTTATTGATGCAGGCGCAGACCTGGTGATCGGCAGCCATCCTCATGTGCTGCAGGGCATAGAGTATTACAAGGACAAACCCATTGTCTACAGCCTTGGGAATTTTGTATTTGGCAGCAGTATTCCTCAAACCATGCTGTTAAAGGCAGTTTTGGAGGAAGACGGCGCCCGGCTGGAGATGCTTCCCTGCCAGTCGGCGGCAGGCTTCACCACAAGAATTACGGATTCAGCCAGGATTTTGGAGTTCCAACAGAAGATGGAAGCGCTTGGGACAAATTTAGAATGAATCAGAGGTACATAAGAATATGTTGTTTTCGCGGAAAGATTTATGGAAGCTGTTGGGGCCGCTTATTGTAGAACAGATATTGGCGGTGCTGGTGGGCATGGCGGATGTGCTTATGGTGGCGGCAGTAGGAGAGACCGCCGTGTCAGGCGTTGCCCTGGTGGATTCCATCAGCATCCTCATTATCCAGCTATTGGCAGCGCTGGCTACCGGCGGCGCCGTCATTTGTGCCCAGTATATTGGCAAGCAGCAGCCAGACCGAGCCTGTCATGCAGCCGGGCAGTTGCTTTTAATTACTGCCGCCTGTTCCCTGGGTTTTGCAGGAGTGGCTCTGGTAGGAGGCAGAGGCCTGTTAAGGGGCATTTTTGGCCAGGTGGAGACTGCAGTCATGGATAATGCAGCCACCTACTTCTGGATCACCGCCTTGTCTTACCCGTTTTTGGCCCTTTATAATTCCGGGGCTGCCCTGTTTCGGTCCATGGGTAATTCCCGGATTTCCATGATGGCGTCTCTGGTTATGAATGGGATTAACATTGCTGGAAATGCCGTCTGTATTTTTGGCCTTCACATGGGGGTAGAAGGTGTGGCAATTCCTACTTTGATTTCCCGGATGTTTGCAGCAGTGCTGATTATGACCCTGCTTCGTCATAAGGGAAATGCGATTCGTCTGCAAAGTCTGGCGCAGCTAAAGCCGGAGCGCTGTATGATTCGGCAGATTCTGGGTGTAGGCATTCCCAGCGGACTGGAAAGCGGCATGTTTCAGTTTGGAAAACTGGCTCTGCAAAGCCTGGTGGCTACTCTGGGGACTGCCTCCATTGCCGGTTTTGCAGTGGCCAATAACCTGGCAACCCTTCAGTATCTTA
The DNA here is from genome assembly GCA_951800645.1 of uncultured Eubacteriales bacterium. GTDB lineage: Bacteria > Bacillota > Clostridia > Lachnospirales > Lachnospiraceae > Brotaphodocola. The sequence continues at coordinate 56,805 of CATOIK010000010.1, forward strand.
CAGGCAATGCCCTGGGTCTGGGAATTATCACCATTGTGGGCCAGTGCATCGGCGCAGACCAGGTGGAACAGGCCAAAGTCTACACAAAGAAGCTGGTTGCAGTAAACTACGGCATTTTACTGATTGTCTGCACGGTTATGGTTGCAGCCATGGGGCCGATTACCAGTATCTACAACCTGTCGCCGGAGGCGGCAGGGCTGACAAAGCGTCTGATGATTGCCCACTCCCTGGCTATGATTATCTGGCCGCCGGCCTTTACCCTTCCCCATGCGCTGCGGGCAGGTATGGATATTAAATTTTCCATGGTAGTTTCTGCAGCGTCTATGTGGATTTTCCGTATCGGCATCGGTTATGTGTTTGTGAAATTCCTGGGTTTAGGCGTAATGGGCATCTGGTACGCCATGTTTATTGACTGGACAGTTCGGACAGTCCTGTTTGTCTGGAGATTTAAGGACTTCAGCAAGCGGGTGCGCCGTGTGTGATAGAAAAATGATGTAAAAAGGAGATAATTTTTATGAAACGAGAATGCGGTATTCTGCTTCCTGTATCCGCCCTTCCGTCCCGGTACGGAATCGGCGCATTTTCCAGGGAGGCATATCAGTTTGTAGACCGGTTAAAGGAAGCAGGCCAGTCCTGCTGGCAGATTCTGCCGCTGGGGCCTACCGGCTATGGAGATTCTCCCTATCAGTCCTTCAGTGCCTTTGCAGGCAATCCTTACTTTATTGATTTAGAGCAACTGACCGAACAGGGGCTTTTGACTAAAGCTGAGTGTGACGCTGCAGATTTTGGACGGAATGCCCAGGACATCGACTACGAAAAGCTGTATTATAACCGGTTCCCGCTGCTGCGGAAGGCGTTTGAGCGCTGGGAGGAACAGGAACGGCAGGCTGGGCGGGATAAAGCGGCTTTGGAAAAGCTGCTTGGAGACGCTTTATCTGAGGAGACAAGAGAATACTGCTTTTATATGGCAGTGAAAAATGAATTCGGCGGGAAAAGCTGGACAGAGTGGGACGAGGACATCCGGCTGCGGAAAGCAGACGCAGTAAGCCGCTACCGGGAGAAGCTGGCAGATGAGATTTTGTTTTATGAGTTCCAGCAGTATCTGTTTGATATTCAGTGGCGGAAGCTGAAAGCCTATGCCAATGAACAGGGGATTCAGATTATTGGGGATATTCCCATTTATGTGGCCTTTGACGGAGCAGACAGTTGGGCTCATCCGGAGCTGTTCCAGTTTGATAAGGAGAACCGGCCAGTGGCTGTGGCTGGCTGTCCGCCAGACGGATTTTCTGCTACCGGGCAGTTGTGGGGCAATCCTCTGTATCGATGGGATTATCATAAGAAGACTGGCTACGACTGGTGGATGCAGCGGCTGGAATACAGCTTCGGCCTGTACGATGTGGTGCGCATCGACCATTTCCGCGGATTTGACGAGTATTACGCCATCCCCTACGGAGATAAGACGGCAGAGTTTGGTTCATGGGAACAAGGACCAGGCTATGACTTTTTCCAGACTATAAAGAAGCGGTTTGGGGAACTGGATATTATTGCAGAGGATTTGGGATTTTTAACTCCCTCGGTGCTGGAGCTGGTAGAAAAGACCGGTTATCCGGGGATGAAGGTGCTGGAATTTGCGTTTGACGCTTCCGGCGGCAGTACCTATCTGCCGTATAAATATCCGAAAAACTGCGTGGTTTACACTGGAACCCATGACAATACTACCCTTCAGGACTGGTATCAAAGTCTGGACGAAGGCGCAAGATGGTTTGCACTCCAGTATCTGGGCAATGAGCGGACGCCAGTAAACGAGATTCACTGGGATTATATCCGGCTGGCTCTGCAGAGCGTGGCCCGGCTGGCGGTGATTCCGCTGCAGGATTATCTGGGATTGGACGCCGGGGCCAGAATCAATGAACCTTCTACTCTGGGGAAAAACTGGCGCTGGCGGATGAATCCTGGGGATTTTTCGTCGGAGCTGGCTGCCCGGTGCCGGCATTTGGCCAGGGTTTACGGAAGATGTAAATAAAAGGATAAAAAAGAAGGGTCAGACGATATTGTCTGATCCTTCTGCTGTTTCTTCTTCCTTGGAGCTGTCTAATACGCCTTTGGAACCTTCTTTGTGAGATGTGAAGGACTGATGCACTTCGTTTCCGGCCTTGTCCTTGGCGTAGACCTGGGTACCGGCCGGGTCCATGACAAAGGCCTTGGCATTGATTTCCGGATTCAGCATGGTAGCTTCAAGCTGCTCTCCGGCAGAGTTTACGGCGTAGATGGAATCAAAATCCACGCCGGACTGTGTGTCTGATAAGGTGACGGTCAGAATGCCGTCCTCCAGATTGGTGTCCTCAAAAGTGGGGGCGTTCTCATCTATTACATTGATATGGCCGGTAATCATGCCGGGCATACCGTTCAGGTTGGTGACTCTGGCGTCAATAGAGCCGTTTTTATAAACCGCCACGCTGTAGGTGCGGCTCTTGCCCTTGGTAAGCTCCACAGGTTCTCCGTCAATGGTCATGGTGACGGATTTCGTGGGGAACCAGGATTCTACCTTTAGGGTTACTTCTGTAGACAGAAAATCTGCAGACTCCGCCACCGTAAGGGAAAGCTTTGGAGTTGCCGTTACTGCAAAAAATAAAAGACTGTTAAATACCAGGAAGGGAAGAACATAAAATAATAAAACATGAGTCCAGCCGTCAGATCTGGATTTCTTCTGATACCGCCCCGGCTGGCGTCTGGATGTTGGTTGTCTCTGTTCCATATACATTGCTCCTTTTCTAATGTAACTAAGCATAACAGAAGCGGCCAGGTTTTTCAAGTGAACTTTTTCTTACGAAACCATGTTTTAAGCTTGCCTTATCCGATACTTCTGCAGTATAATACAGACCATGAGACAAGATTGTCCTGTCAGTTCTTGGCAGGATTCCATGAAACAGGCCAGTTCTTGGCCGGTTAATCCCAGAGAGAAACTTGTTGTAAATTTCAGCGGGCTTTTTGTGGTTCGCAAAAAAGGAAGGAGTATGGATTGCGGGGAAAACAGAAAGAGAAAACAAAGGAAGCCGGTTTTAAGAACTGGCAGGAAGAAACTGAGACGAAAAAGGGAAGAATGGGGGAAGAAAAATGCAGGAACCAGGCGCGAACCCTGCAGACAGCCCTGTGGGTAGGATTGATTCTGGTTCAGATGGCGGTGGTGAACCGTCTGACGGTTCAGGCAAGTCAGCCGGTGGAGAAAACAGTAACTTACCGTCAGGTGGAAGGGGCGTCCGTTTTGCCGGAGTATATGACGGTGACTGTAAAAGCCGGAGGCACATTCTGTGATGTGGTTTGTGAAGCTGCTGAGAGGCAGGTATTAAAGGAATACTGGTTGGAGGACTTTGTCTTTCCGGTTACTTTTCACGGCTGTGATTCCCAGTATTTTCAGGTGGGAGAAACGCTGATTCCTTACAATGCGGAACAGCCGGGGCTGGAAGAATGGGGACTTCACCTGTTGGATATGATGGGGCTTTCCCCGGAAGAATACCAGGTAGCATCAGTGGTTTGGAAAGGAGAGCCTTACCGGGATGCAGATGGAGTTTTGTGCCGGGATGCCAGAGGCGCAGGACGGCGGCTGGTGCGGGATTATGAGGTACGGTATGTGGGAAGCTTTACCCTTCCGGTGGAGATTGAACCGGTGCGCGATATGGGGGTACAGTGGGAGACGGCTGCAGTGACAGAGGAAACAGAGCCGGAAACAGAAGCCGTACAAATGGTTCAGCCTGCAGGATTCCCAGAGGTTTCTGTTGGTATTTTAGAGAAACAGGAAAATGAGGATTCAGAAAAACCGCTGACGCTGTGGCAGATTATTACCCGCACCATGCTGGCGGCAGTGGGAATCGGCGTTATCCTGTTTTGGGGCGGACTTTTGGCGCTGTTTATCAGAAAAACAGGGCGGCTTAGGAAGATGCACTGACCGGGATTCATCTTGTGTTTTTAGCTGTCCGATAGTATACTGATAGAGAAGATTCTCATAGCCCTTTCAGGGCAGGAACTGAAGGTAAAATAAGGAGTGGAAACTATGAACTGGAATACATTGCTCTGCGAGGACCGTATCCGTTCCTACCGTAAAACGGGCGGAGGAGATCTGCGGACAGAATTTGAAAAAGACTATCACCGAATCATCGGAAGCGCCTCTTTCAGGCGCCTGCAGGACAAGACCCAGGTGTTTCCTTTAGACCAGAGCGATTTTATCCGGACTCGTCTGACCCATTCTCTGGAAGTCTCATCTTTTTGTAAATCTCTGGGACAGAATGTGTCGGAACGGATTATCCAGAAAAAGCTGGATGCAGAGTTTGACGAGCGGAAAAAGGCGGCGGTGTGCGATATTTTACAGTGTGCCGGTCTTATTCACGATATAGGAAATCCGCCCTTCGGCCACTTCGGGGAGACGGCAATCCAGGACTGGTTTAAGAAAAATCTGCCTGATCTGAAGTTTCAGGGCCGGAAGCTAACGGAGCTTTTGACGCCTCAGATGCAGCAGGACCTCTATCAGTTTGAGGGAAATACCCAGGCATTCCGGCTGGTAACCAAGCTCCATTTTCTGGTGGATGAGCACGGCATGAATTTGACAAAAGCCCTTTTGGGAACCATTATCAAATATCCGGTTTCCTCCCTGGAAGTCAATAAGAAAAGCGGCCGAATCCGAGAGAAAAAGATGGGCTATTTCTATGCAGACCGGCAGTGTTTTGAGGATGTGCAGAAGTCCACAGGAACAAATGGCTGTCGTCATCCCCTGACTTATCTTTTAGAGGCGGCGGACGATATTGCTTACCGGACGGCAGACATTGAAGACGCTGTAAAGAAGGGCTGCATCACCTACGGAAAGCTGGTGGAGGAGTTAAAGCAGTGCTGCAGGGACGCGCCGGAAAGCTGTACCCGGATGATTGGCTGGCTGGAAGAAAAGTATCAGAAAGCCTTGTCTATTCAATATGAAAAGCCGGAAACCTATGCAGTTCAGAACTGGGTTATTTCCGTCCAGGGCCAGATGATTGCCGGCGCTACAGACGGATTTGTAGAGCATTATCAGGAGATTATGGACGGAACCTGGGAGCACGATCTGTTTTATCAGACCCAGGCTGAACCGATGATGAAGGCGCTGGGAGACATCGCCTACCGTTATGCCTTTATTTCCCGGCCCATCATTAAGCTGGAGATCGGTGCAGACGCCATTTTCCGGTTTTTGCTGGAACGGTTTGTGGACGCCGTGATTCCTTATGATTCGGCAGAGCCAATGACTGCAGTGCAGGAGAAGCTGGTTTCCCTGATTTCCGATAACTACAAGAGAGTATACCGGATCTATGCAGAGGGAAAGGATGAGGCAGAGCGGCTTTATCTGCGGCTTTTGCTGGTAACGGATTTTATCAGCGGCATGACGGACAGCTATGCCAAACGGCTGTATCAGGAACTGAACGGCATCGTCTGAATGAAAGGAGAAAAGTATGATTTTATTTGTAGAATACCCAAAATGCAGTACCTGCCAGAAGGCAAAAAAGTGGCTGGAAAGCCATGGTATAGAGTTTACAGACCGGCATATTGTGGAGGAAAATCCCACAGCAGAGGAGTTAAAAGAGTGGCACAGCCGCTCTGGCCTGGAGCTGAAAAAGTTTTTCAATACCAGCGGCCTGAAATATAAAGCTTTGGAATTAAAGGACAAGCTGCCGGTTATGAGTGAGGAAGAAAAGTATGAGCTTCTGGCGTCGGACGGCATGTTAGTGAAGCGGCCTGTGGTGGTTATGGACAATAAAATCCTGCTGGGCTTTAAGGAGAAGGAGTGGGAGGAAGCTCTGCTGGATTGACAATCCTGGGCCGGAATGGTACACTTATCAGTATGAAATTTGAGAAAGGTCAGGGGGAAGATCCCTGATTCCAAAGGAGATAAACGACAATGTTAGACGGTAAAAAAGTGCTTTTCAGCGGAATGCAGGCAACCGGAAATCTGACTCTGGGAAACTATCTGGGCGCGCTGAAAAACTGGGTAACCATTGCAGATGAATACGAGACTTTTTACAGCGTGGTGGACATGCATTCCATCACTGTGCGCCAGGATCCGGCGGAGCTTAGAAAGCGGGCCAGAACCCTGCTGACGCTGTATATTGCGGCAGGTCTGGATCCGGAAAAAAACTGCATCTACTATCAGTCTCATGTAACCGGCCATGCAGAGCTTGCCTGGATTTTAAACTGCTTTACCTACATGGGCGAGTTAAATCGTATGACGCAGTTTAAGGACAAGGCAGCCAAGCATGCAGACAATATCAATGCAGGCCTGTTTACTTATCCGGTACTGATGGCTGCAGACATTTTGCTGTATCAGTCTGATGTGGTTCCGGTAGGCATTGACCAGATGCAGCATCTGGAGCTGACCAGAGACATTGCCCAGCGTTTTAACGGCGTTTACGGAGATGTATTTACCATTCCGGAGGCTTACATCGGCAAGGTGGGAGCTAAGGTTATGAGCCTGCAGGATCCTGCAAAGAAGATGTCCAAATCCGATGAAAATCCCAATGGCAGCATTTATCTGATGGATGACCCGGATACTATCATCCGCAAATTCAAGCGGGCGGTAACAGATTCTGAGGCCTGCGTCCGCTACTGCGAGGAGCAGCCAGGAATTAAAAACCTGATTGATATTTACTGTGCATGTACCGGTAAGACCCCGGCAGAGACGGAGCGGGAGTTTGACGGCAAGGGCTACGGCGATTTTAAGATGGCAGTGGGCGAGTCTGTTGTCAGCGTGTTAAAGCCGCTGCAGGACCGGTTTGCGGAGCTGTCCAGGGACAAGGCTTATTTAGACAGTGTAATCAAGAACAATGCGGAAAAGGCTCAGTATTTTTCCAACAAAACGCTGCGGAAGGTGCAGAAAAAGGTGGGATTCCCGGAGCGAATCCGGTAAGTTTTCAAGAGGACTGTTTAAGACGGAACGGCAAATATGCTGCTCCGTCTTTTTTTTGCCTTGGCTTCATACCATGTTGGTATGGAGGATGGACAATATGGCAGACTGGTATCGGATTTCGGCGGATGAGGCATTGAAAAAGCTGGGCAGCAGCAGGCGGGGACTGACAGGGCAGCAGGCCGGGGAGAACCGCCGGCAGGCGGGAGACAATGTGCTGACAGAGGGGAAAAGGAAAAGTGCGTTTCAGGTATTTTTGGAGCAGTTTCAGGACCTTCTGGTAGTGATCTTGATGATTGCGGCAGTAATATCCATGCTGTCGGACAATCCGGAAAGCGCAGTGGTGATTATTGCGGTGGTTCTGATGAATGCGGTTCTGGGAACGGTGCAGCACGAAAAGGCCCGGAAATCTCTGGCCGGATTAAAAGCCTTGTCAGCGCCTTCAGCGCGGGTGCTGAGGGATGGGAAGGTCAGCCAGGTGCCTTCGTCCCAGGTGGCGCCGGGAGATGTGGTGCTTTTAGAGGCAGGAGACCTGGCGGTGGCAGACGGCAGGCTTTTGGAGTGCAGCCGGTTTCAGGTCAATGAAAGCTCTCTGACTGGGGAATCGGTAAGTGTGGAGAAGCAGGCGGCGGTCTTGAATGGAAGCGGCGCCGTACCTCTGGCGGAGCAGAGCAATATGGTGTTTTCCGGTTCTCTGGTAACCGGGGGGCGGGGCAGCATGGTGGTGACTGCCACTGGCATGAATACGGAAATTGGAAAAATTGCAGCCCTTATGAACGCCACAGAGGACAAAAAAACGCCGCTGCAGGTCAGCCTGGATCAGTTTGGGGGACATCTGGCAGCAGTGATTATGTTAATCTGTCTTCTGGTGTTTGGTTTAAGCCTGTATCGAAAAACGCCGGTGTTAGAGGCGCTGATGTTTGCAGTGGCTCTGGCAGTAGCGGCAATTCCGGAAGCATTAGGCTCCATCGTTACCATTGTCCAGGCCATGGGCACCCAGCGAATGGCCAGAGAGCATGCCATCATCAAGGATTTAAAGGCAGTGGAAAGCCTGGGCTGTGTATCGGTAATCTGCTCTGACAAAACCGGAACGCTGACCCAGAACCGGATGACAGTGCAGCAGATCTATGCAGACGGAAAAGAACTGCAGCCGGGGCAGCTTCATCTTTATGACCCGGTTCACCGCAGTCTTTTATACGGAGCCATTTTAAATAATGACAGCCAGATTCTGGTGTCAGGAAACGGAGCCGGAGGAAGCGAAACAGGAGGCATTGGAGACCCTACAGAGCTGGCCCTTTTAAATCTGGCGGAACCGGCCGGAATCAACCCGGAAGATCTGCGTGCTGCCATGCCGCGGCTTTCGGAGATTCCCTTTGACTCTGAGCGGAAGCTGATGACTACGGTCCATCGCTGTGACGGAGAGATACTTATGTTTACCAAAGGCGCTATGGACATGATGTTGGATAAGTGTACCCAGGTGATGACCGGGCAGGGGCATCGTCCTATGACGGCCCTGTGGCGTCAGAGGATCCAGGACCAGAATGCCTGTTGGTCTGCCAGAGGGCTTCGGGTGCTGGCTATAGGTTGCCGGACTCTTTCTGACCCGGCGTCGTCCCTAAAGGAGCAGGACTATTCCTTTATCGGTCTGATTGGCATGATGGATCCGCCCAGATTGGAATCCAGGCCCGCAGTATTAAGCGCCTGCAGGGCAGGGATGAAACCGGTGATGATTACCGGTGACCACCGGATTACAGCCATGGCTATTGCCGGGCAGATCGGTATTTATAAAGAGGGGGATCTGTCGGTAACAGGTACGGAGCTGGACGCTATGGACGATGCTGCCTTAAGCCGGGCGCTGCCTCGGATTTCTGTCTATGCCAGGGTGTCGCCGGAACACAAGATTCGGATTGTGGACGCCTGGCAGCGGCAGGGGCATATTGTAGCCATGACCGGAGACGGCGTAAACGACGCCCCGGCCTTAAAGAAAGCGGACATCGGAGTAGCCATGGGGCTTGCAGGCACAGAGGTTTCCAAAGATGCTGCATCCATGATTCTGACAGACGATAACTTTGCCACCATTATCAAGGCGGTGTCCAATGGACGGAATGTGTACCGGAATATTCGTCACGCAATCCAGTTTCTGCTTTCCGGCAATATGGCAGGCATTTTCAGCGTGCTGTATACTTCGCTGCTGGCGCTGCCTATGCCGTTTGCGCCGGTGCATCTTTTGTTTATCAATTTGCTTACGGACTCCCTTCCGGCCATTGCCATTGGCATGGAACCCCAGGAAGACGGGCTTTTGGAGCAACCGCCCAGGGATCCGAGGGAAGGGATTTTGACTAGGGCGTTTATGGGACGCATTTTAGTCCAGGGCGGCCTTATCGCCTTAGGAACCATGCTGGCTTATCACTGCGGTCTGGCTACCGGAGGGGCGGGAACTGCCAGTACCATGGCCTTTGCCACCTTGACCCTGGCCCGCCTGTTCCACGGCTTTAACTGCCGCAGTGAACACTCGCTGGTACAGTTGGGGCTTGGCAGCAACCTGTGGAGTGTTATGGCCTTTGAGGCCGGAGTGGTGCTTCTGGGGGCCGTCCTGTTTCTGCCGGGACTTCAGGTGCTGTTTGCAGCGGCGGATTTAAGCCTGCGGCAGTTTTTGACTGTGCTGGTGCTGGCGTTCCTTCCCACCGTAATGATTCAGGCCGGGAAGATGGGGCGGGAGGCACTTGCGTAAATGCCGACTTATTAACGGCAAAGGAGTAAAGTTGATATTCTCCTTGCATATGGATTTTGAGGGATGTATAATCAAACATAACAGTTCAAGACAGCGGAAGCGCCGATGGATAAACTGATGTTAAACTTGAATTTGGAAGCATCTGTAAAAGGGGAGCAAAATCATGAAATTAGTTACTTATGCGGTAAATCAGAAAACCAGGGTGGGAATCATCAGTGCAGACGGGGAGTGGGTATATCCTATGGAATCCATTGGGCCGGAATACGGGACGATGCTGGACGCAGTGAAGAATCTGTGTGAGTCGGAAATGCAGCTTCTGGAGTACAGCGCTAACCAGGAGCCATATGGAATTCGGGGGGCGGCTCGTCTGACAGAGGTGACGCTATTGGCGCCGATCCCGGTTCCGGAGCAGGATGTGATTTGCCTGGGCGTTAATTATATGGAACATGCGGCAGAGTCTGCCCGCTACAAGAAGGAAGCGTTTAACGGAGAGCGTCCCTATGCGGTTTATTTTTCCAAACGAGTAAATGAGGCGGCTGCAGACGGTGCAGTTATTCCGTCCCATGCAGACATTACGGACCGGCTGGATTATGAGGCAGAGCTGGCAGTCATTATCGGAAAGGATGCCAGGAATATTCCGGCTGACAAGGCAAAAGACTATGTGTTCGGCTATACGATTTTAAATGATGTCAGCGCCCGCGACATTCAGAACCGGCATAAACAGTGGTATTTCGGAAAGAGTTTAGACGGAGCAACTCCCATGGGCCCCTGTATTCTTACCCGGGATTCTGTGGCTTATCCGCCTAAGCTGGCTATCCAGTCTTATGTTAATGGGGAACTGCGGCAGAACAGCAATACAGAGCTGATGATTTTTGACATCGACCACATCGTCAGTGAGCTGTCCCAGGGAATGACCTTAAAGGCCGGAACCATTATCTCTACGGGAACTCCGGCCGGTGTGGGCATGGGCTTTGAGCCGCCCCGGTTTTTAAAGAGCGGTGATGAGGTGGTTTGCGTAGTGGAAGAAATTGGGGCGCTGCGGAATCAGGTAGAATAAAATATAATGATGGAAAAAGCCGCTGGGGAAAGGCGGCTTTTATTCTACCTTTAGTTCCCAAATCCGGTCTGCGCAGTCCAGAATAGAAAAATATCCTTTTTAAATGTTGGGCAGGGTGATTTTTTTAGAAAATCAGGCAGAAATAGAAGGCTGCTGTTGATTTCTAACTGGTTTGTTTATATAATAATACAAGAGACCGTATAATGGAAATTTTTGGAAATCTGAAAGCAATAAGGAGAAAGTGGAGAGTGACAAATGATTGCGTTTGCAGCAATGATAGATAATGAGAAGGATGAATCTAAGTTCTATCGGATCAATGAAGTGTATAAACGTACGATATTTTCCGTTGCTTATGATATTACGAAAAATTATCATGACGCGGAAGATGTTATGACAGATACTCTGGTAAAGATTATTTCAATTTTAGACGATATTGACGAAGATAGTATTGAAACGAAACGGTGTAAGAATTTAATTATCACGATTGCAAAGAATACAGCCATTGATCTGTATCGGAAAAAGAAACGGGAAATGGAAGCCCTGGAAAAGTTGGATACATACAACGCAACAGCCGGTGTAGAAGAACTGATCATTCATGTCGAGCAGATACAGGAAGTGATTGATGCTATAAACAAATTAGATGATAAATATCGGGATGTTTTATACTTGAGAGCTTTGCATGATTTACCAGCAAAGAAGGTAGGTGCACTTTTGAATATCAGCGAGGTTAGTGTGAATATGCGGTTTATGAGAGCAAAGCAGATGCTGGCGAAACGGCTGAAGGAGCGTGAAAAATAATGAATAAAAAGCAGGAACAGGAACGAACAGAAATTCTGCTGAAATGGGCGCTGGAGGAAAGCCTGGAAACCGATCCTGATATGTTGAAGTACCAATCCGGAAATGATATTGAGGATTACTATGCTTTTTCAGAGGAATATGAGCGGAGACTGAAGCGGTTATACAAAATGGCAGAACGGAAAGAGCGGCGGCCTGTGCGCATGAAGAAGTTTCGGAATATGGCAGCAGGGATAGTCGTATTTTTAGGAGTCAGTATGGTGACGGTATCTCAGGTAGAAGCTTTCCGTGTACCGATTGTAAGGTTCTTTTCTTCAATCCAGAAAGAGTCTACATTTTTTGGAGCAAGAAAAGAAAATGGACAAAAAGTTACGGAGAATTTTAAAGAATATGAACCATCCTATGTGCCAGAAGGGTATACGATTTTAGAGGTAAATGAAAAAAGTAACTGTTTACGGATAAAGTATGGAATGCCGCAGGATTCAAAGGAATACCTATTTGTATTTTATAGGAATATTGAAAGTGTATCTATTGATACAGAAGAAAGTGATTATGAAACTATTGAAATAGCAGGGAAGCAGGCCCATTATGTACGAGAAGGGGAACGGATAAGAGTGCTTTTAGATCATGACGGACATCGGTATTATGTATCCGGAAATATTTCTTTAGAGGAAGTGAAAAGAATTTTTGAAAGTTTGTTCTGATTTGTTATATATAGTTTTTTGGGGGCGTATAAAAAAACGAAATATTACAAATGAGGAGGACTCTATCATGAAAAAACTAAAGAAAGCATCTTTAACAGCGTTGACTCTGATGTTATTGGCATCATCTGGGACTACAGCCTATGCAGCTATGCCTGGAGCGGCAATTACCGGACCTACCCCTTTGCCATACAGTAATGTGAGAGTTGCCAATGGAGTAACGCCTAGATGGGACCATCTGGTTATGATGTCTGCAGGAATGGAGATTGATAATAACAAGGCTCTTATTACTGTGTGCTGTGAAGGTGATTATGAAAGAGTAGATAAAATGGTCGTTAAATGCGAACTCCAGCAGTATGACGGCGGATGGAAGACTATAAAATCCTGGCAGGAAACCGAAAACGATTGGACAATCTTATTCGAGAAGACTTATGGTGTATACAAAAACTACAGCTATCAGATCAAGCTGACAGCAAAGGCATATAAGAATGGTTCTCTGTTAGAAAGTGCAACCGAGTATTTCCCATATGGGTATTACAACTAAATAATATGCTTGGAAGCATAAAATATTTAGAAGGGACGATAAGGCTTGGTTATCCAGAGCGCACAGCGCGAGAAGCACTGATTTGCTGGGAATAGCGATCTTTAAAGAAACTTCCGATTTTGACCGGGTTCTATACAGTGGCGAATGCTATTGTATACGACCCGGCATTTTTATTTCATAGGAAAGTTCGCCCTATGAAACAAAAACGCTCCGCGGGATGCGGAGTCTGGTTCGGGGCGGCGGTTGCAGGCAAAGATTTTGACGAACAATGGTCTGCTGCGAATGGCCAATGGAGATTAAACGGAGGGATGAAAGGATGATTATAAAAGCCAAAGGGAGACAACTTCTTTGCGAAGTGTCTCCCTTTGAGAGCCGTTCTTATTATAAGAAATTGTGTTAGATCAATAATTCTCTGCTTTTCTCTCAAAATATGCCTTGGGATGAGCACATGCCGGGCAAACTTCCGGAGCTTCCTCGCCCTCGTGAACATAACCGCAGTTGCGGCATTTCCAGCCTAAGGGAGCGTCGCCCTTGAAGGTGCCGTCTTTTTTGTAGCTCTCCAGCAGCTTCAGATAGCGCTTTTCGTGAGCAGCTTCGATGGATGCAACCAGACGGAACTTCTGAGCCAGGTCATGGAAGCCTTCCTCATCAGCCTCGTTTGCCATGCGGACATACATATCGGTCCACTCATCATTCTCACCGGCAGCAGCGTCCACCAGATTTTCTTCTACGGAACCAATGCCATGGATTTCCTTGAACCACATCTTGGCGTGCTCTTTTTCCTGATCCGCAGTTTCCAGATAGAGAGCAGCCATCTGCTCATAACCGGCTTTCTTGGCAGCGGAAGCGTAGTAGGTATATTTGTTGCGGGCCTGGGATTCTCCGGCAAAAGCGTCCCAAAGATTTTTCTCAGTTTTTGTTCCAGCGTATTTAGACATAAGTGTAGTTCCTCCTTGTGATTAATTAAAAATAGGAATTATTACTAATTTAATTCTAGCATATGAGGGGAGGGATGTCAAGTAAATATTATCAGGCAGCAAGAAGTAACGGGAAACAATTCCGACTATTTTCCATGCGTTGAAAGATGCAATAAAATATAGTATGGTATAAAATATAATTTTTCAAAGGAGGATAACCGTGAAAAAGAAAGTATACATCAGCATTTGCTTGTGGTGTTTCGTTGTCATTACATTCTGTGCATGTGGAAAACAGGGCAATCCCATTGTGCTTCCAGACAGGGAAGAAATTATGGAATCTTATCCTGCACAATTAGGAGAGGTATATGAAACTACCGTGATAGAGCAGGCAGAAGCAGATGCCATGTGGGATAGAATGCCTATGGTAAGAGTAAATGACAAACTGTATTATGATACAGGAAGAAAAAGCTCTGTTGCTGATCGGCGCGGAAATATGGACGGGCAAATAACATCAGAAGTTGATGGCTATGAAATCCCAACAGAAAATGATCAGTCTAATTTTGGAACAGGTTTTGGGTATCAATATGGAGAGAATGATACATTAGAGATTTATATAAGTGAAAAATGGTATGTTTTTGAATACAGAGGGGAAAAAGAAGCATCCATAGTTAAAACTTATGAAGTGACTGATTCAGACACTGCTTTTGCAAATGATGAACTGGTCACGATGGTTAAGTATTATGAAATGAGTGATGGCACCTGGAAAACAGATACACATACTTACCAGCATAGATTAGAAATAACCGGGAAAATGGGTGGGTCAGAGAAAGACAGTACATTTGTATTTTTAAGCAATATAGAGAATATTACATTTGAGCAGGCATGGAAAGCAGCAGGATTTAGTAGTTTGATGTCTGATTATTTTCAGGAGGAAGATGCAAGACTTGTGGCTCTGAAATAGACATTTTTTAAGAAAAAGAGGTAAATCTAAATTGCATGACTTTTAATATAATCAGTGCAACTTAGAGAACGCCATGCAGCTACTTCGAACCCGCAGAGCGGCTTCTCAGTGGACGGCTGTTGCCGTATGTGGATAAAATAAAAAGAGAATCTGGCTGGAAATGCGGAGTTTCACTTAGTTAAAGATACCACACCAACTATGACGAACTCACGCTTATACAGAACTGCAAAAGATATAAAGGCTTGATGTAAGTAATAACTACTGCATCAGGCTTTTTCTTACACTATTCCTATATAAATATCTATAACGATGAATTGAAATTTTCACATTTTCGTGATATGATATCATAAGTGATTACCATGTCAAGGAGGACTATATGGCTGTAACATATAAAAAACTATTTCACTTGCTGATAGACCGGGGCATCCCGACCGCCGAATTGACGGAGAAAGCTGGATTTAGTGCTAATATTCTAACCCGACTAAGGCGTGACCAGTATGTATCTTTGGATAGTATTGAAAAGATATGTCTTGCTCTTGGTTGCAAGGTAGATGATATTCTGGACTTTAATCCCGATGAAAAGGAGAAAGAAAATGTCTGATATTAGAAAAGAACAAGAGCGTGATGAACTCCATCGGGCGATATGGGCGATTGCCGATGAACTGCGTGGAAGCGTAGACGGATGGGATTTCAAGTCCTATGTGCTGGGCATGATGTTCTATCGCTATATATCTGAAAACCTGACTAATTACATCAACGAGGGCGAGATTGAAGCCGGAGAAGTGGGCTTTGACTATGTACAGTTGATAAAGCAATCAAGTCCAGCTTGCAGCTTAGGTCTAAAAAGGAACTAATCGAAAACTTTATTGCTACCATCAACACGAGCACCAATGTTAATACTGACTGGCAGCGTTTTGTCAGAGAGCAGAGAGAAACCGATATTCAGATTTTGATCACTGAAGAAAAATTGAAATCTGAGGAAACAAGAAAATTTGTAGAAAACGCTTTCCGTGATGGCGTACTCAAAACCACCGGCACGGATGTTGACCGACTGATGCCGCCCGTCTCTCGTTTCGGAGGTGGAGGTTCTCGTGATAAGAAGAAACAGACAGTTATTGAAAAACTGAAGGGGTTCTTTCAAAAATATTCCGGACTGATTAGCCCAGAGGTTTCAAAAGAACCGGATAAGGTTACATATCTTTATGATACAGAACCAACACTATCTATGGTGGCAGAGGAACCGGTGCATTACGGAAAAGATGTTTAGTGCAAATGATAATGGTTTTACATAGAATCAGGGGGAAAAATGAAAAAAGAAATTGCAAAGTTATTAGCAGGAAGTTCTGCATTGCCAGTTTTATTTATAGGTTCTGGATTAACGAGAAGATATTTTGATCTACCCAATTGGGAAGGGTTACTTCGAAAATTCTGTGTTAAGCCATTTGAATACTACTACGGTAAAGCAGAAAGGGCTTGCCGAGATCAAGTGGATATGTTGTATCCAACATTGGCTGATTATATAGAGGAAGACTTCAATGAAGTATGGTATACTGATAACAATTATAAACAAAGCAGAGAACTCCATAAGGAGGACTTGAAACAAAAAATTTCTCCTTTCAAATTTTGCATTGCAGATTTTATTCGTGATTCTAGCGCCAATATTCAAGAAATGTACGCTGAAGAAATTTCTAAATTTAAGGCTATCGGAAGCAAAAACATTAGTTGTATTATTACGACTAATTATGACACATTTTTAGAAAACAGTTGTACTTTACCTGTATGTCGATTTGTTTCAAGATGTCAATCCAAGGATTGTATTAATGACAAGGTAAAATTTTCTTTAAAAGAGAGATTTGAAGAAATACTTTCGTGGGGAGAGAAAAAATGTATTAAAGATAATGGTAACTTTAAAATGGGAAATATAATGGATTATTACAACACTCATGGATTAAGTCAAACATTATCTAAAATCCCTTTAATAGCACCGGAAGATATAGAACCAGATAGTTTAGTGCAATTTTTGAATAAGGCCTTGGAAGATTACCCTGATCTGCTAGCAGTAGGAAAAGGACATCAATCACGCTCGCAATTCAAAAAATGTATCAGTATATGGGATTGGCTTAAGTATTCAAATGCAGCTAAAAATCAGATGAATATATTGAAAGAAAACTAAGGGGTGATTGCGTGGCAGAAAGTCAAAATATAGAATGGAAAGAGTCTTGGCGAGATGAGTATCTTAAATGGATATGTGGTTTTGCCAATGCACAGGGCGGCAAGATTTATATTGGAACAAATGATGACGGCACAGTGATTGGTGTTCAGGACAGTAAAAAATTACTGGAAGATATTCCGAATAAAGTTCGGGATGTTCTTGGTATTATTGTAGATGTTAATTTGTTGACTAAAGATGGAAAAGACTACATTGAAATTTGCGTGAATTCGAATAGTTACCCCGTCAACTACAAGGGTGAATATCATTACCGGAGCGGCAGCACTAAACAGCAGTTAAAGGGGCAGGCGTTAAATCAGTTTCTGTTACAGAAAACGGGAATTACATGGGACAGCGTGCCGATTCAGGGAGTAACTATACAAGATTTAAGAAATGACAGTTTCGATATTTTCCGGGAGCAGGCAGTACGCAGCAAACGAATGGACAAGAAAGACATTGATGCCACGAATGAACAGTTACTGGACAGTTTGAATTTGCTTGAAAATAGTCATTTGAAAAGAGCGGCTATTTTGCTATTCCATCATAATCCGGAAAAGTGGATACCGGGAGCATACATCAAGATTGGCTATTTTGAATCGGATTCTGAACTGCGTTATCAGGATGAAATTCACGGTTCACTAATTTCGCAGGCAGATAAAGTGGTTGATCTCATTTTTACGAAATATTTAAAGGCGGACATTTCGTATCAAGGAGTAACAAGAGTAGAAACCTACCCTTTTCCGAAAGAAGCAATTAGGGAAGCTGTTTTTAATGCTATCGCACACAAATTTTACGGAGCATTAATTCCAATTCAAATCAGTGTGTATGTAGATCGGATTTATATTGCGAATGATTGTATTTTCCCAGAAGATTGGACAATCAATGATTTAATGGGAAAACATCGTTCAAGACCTTATAATCCTCTGATTGCCAATACATTTTTTAGAGCTGGTTTTATCGAAGCATGGGGGCGTGGAATCGAAAAAATCAAAGATAGTTGCAAAGAAGCCGGAAATCCTATGCCAGAATATACGATTAAGCGTGAGGACATTATGGTTATGTTCAAGAGCTTGGTTAGTAGCACTGACCAAGATACTAACCAAGCTACTGATCGAGCTAACCAAGGTAACGATAACTCCGTAGTTACACGCATCTTGAAAGTAATTCAAGAGGAACCGTCGTTATCTCAGAAAAAGATTGCAGATGTCATTGGAGAAAAGTATAGTACAGTCAAGTATTATATGGAATCCATGAAAAAATCTGGAATTATAAAAAGAGAAGGTTCAAGCCAAAAAGGGAAATGGATTATTCTATAACCATAGGGAGTATCCAAAGAGAGAGTATGAGAAAATTTCTGTAAATAAGATTCTTCTATGATAATGAAGGGTGAGAAGCTTCTAAATAAGGCTTTTCACCCTCGAAAATTGACAAGAATAAGGCTTTGTGTTACCCTACAAGCAGTACACATTAAGAAAAGTCCACAACTATACAAATATCAAGGTGTAAAACGAAAATAGTCCACAATCAGTTCACAAGTTTCTATAGAAAATGGACAAAAAGAAAGGGAACAGAATTTTCTCCCATTCCCCTTAAAAGCCTTTATTTACAAGGATTTCTAATTAGCCAAAGTATCTCTTTAACAGACCTTCGAAGGCTTTGCCGTGTCTGGCCTCGTCTCTTGCCATCTCGTGTACGGTGTCGTGGATTGCGTCCAGGTTAGCGGCTTTTGCGCGTTTTGCCAGGTCGAACTTACCAGCGGTTGCGCCGTTCTCAGCGTCTACACGCATCTCCAGGTTCTTCTTGGTGGAGTCTGTAACAACCTCGCCCAGCAGCTCTGCAAATTTAGCAGCGTGCTCAGCTTCTTCCCAGGCTGCCTTTTCCCAGTACAGGCCAATCTCCGGATAACCTTCTCTGTGAGCTACGCGAGCCATAGCCAGGTACATACCAACCTCAGAGCACTCGCCCTCGAAGTTAGCGCGCAGGTCCATCAGAATGTCCTCGCTAACGCCCTGCGCAACGCCTACAACATGCTCAGCAGCCCAGGTTCTCTCCTCAGTCTGCTCTTTGAACTTGGAAGCCGGCTGCTTACATACCGGGCAAATCTCCGGAGCAGTCTCACCCTCATGAACATAACCACATACAGTACATACCCATTTTTTCATAGTTTACAATC
The DNA here is from genome assembly GCA_951800645.1 of uncultured Eubacteriales bacterium. Lineage (GTDB taxonomy): Bacteria > Bacillota > Clostridia > Lachnospirales > Lachnospiraceae > Brotaphodocola. Next base: position 75,809 of record CATOIK010000010.1, read on the forward strand.
TCCTTTTCATATATGAAATTATTTTGTTCAGGTTCATGCAATCAAAATAGTAATGATTACTAATATCAATATAGCACAACTTTTCTCAACTGTCAATGTTCTTTAAAAAATATTTTTGTTTTTTGAACCGGTTACCGCTCTGAACAGTAACAACACCTGTTAGTGAGAACCGGCTTTCATGCAGTCTGTACAGAGGCCGGAGAAATCTACGGTGCAGCGTTCAATCTGTCCGGCGATGTGGGGCTGCATGTTTGCCTGCAGATTTTCTACTGGAACCGGCGGCAAATCCTGAATCTGTCCGCAGTTGCGGCAGATAAAATGGCAGTGGGGAGATATATCCCCGTCAAAATGGTCTTTTCCGTCACCGAAGGTCAGCTTGCGCACTTCTCCCAAATCCACGAGCAGATTTAAATTCCGATAAACGGTTCCCAGACTGATGTTGGGAAACTCCTCACGGATGCAGGTGTATATGGCGTCTGCTGTCGGATGGTCGCGGCGATTCATCAGACATGCTTTGATGGATTCCCTCTGACGGCTATACTTTAATGTCTTCATAAGCGCTCCTTCTATATCATATAAAAATGATAATCATTACTATTATATAGTATAAAAAGAGCAAAAATTTGTCAAGAGATTAAAGCGTTTCTTTTGCAATTCGTATGAATTCTTTTGCTGCCTGAGGCATATAATGGCCTTTGTGACAGCCGATGGCCAGCACCCGGTGTGCCTTTTCATAACCCAGGGAATAGAAGGTGACCGGCGCTTTTTTAGACAGCTTTTCCTGGAATTCCCGATGACCGGAAATAAACATCCGGGGGTAAAAGGTGATACCCATGCCTTTCATCGCCAGAGCCAGTACCGTCTCAATGTTTTCTGTCTCCAGAACGATGTTGGGGGAGAACTGGGCTTCCTCGAACAATTCATCGGCGATGGTCCGAACCCGGTTTCCCTGATGAATCAGAAGAAATGGGCATTGGGACAGCAAAGATAAATCCACATGGTTTGCCAACTGATTCTTAATTTCTTCCAGCCGGTCCGGAAAATACTGGAGAAGTATCGCTTCCGGAACAGCCAGTAGAATTTCCTCCTGGCAGATAGGGATGGTTTCCACATTCTCAACCTTAAACGGCATCATATCGATAATTAAGTCCACCCGGCCGTGAAGCAGGTCGTCTGCCAGGGTGGAGGAATTTCCTTCTATCAGCTTTAAATCGATGCCGGGAAACTGCTCCCGATAGATGGGAAGAATCTCCGGCAGAATCATTCGTCCCCGCGTGTGGGAGACTCCGATGGTTAGCTGGCCGCGGGAAAAATCCTTGATGTCTGCCAGCTCCTGGCAGGTCTCGTCCTTTAATTCCAGAAGCTGCCTGGCACGGCTCTTAAGAACCTGCCCGGCGTAGGTAAGGGTCATGGGCGAAGTCCGGTTAAAAAGCACTACACCCAGCTCCTTTTCTATATGAGAGATGTGGGTGCTTAAAGACTGTTGGGAAATAAACAGCTTTCTGGCAGCCTTGGTAAAGTTCAATTCCTCTGCAGCCACCAGAAAATATTCCAGATTTAAAAAGTTAATCATTGGTGGAAACTCCTGTGTAGATGGGCTGGTTCAGCCAGGGAATATACTGGGCAGCCAGGGCAATGGAGGTATTTGCAATCAGCTCCTGTGGGAACGCCATTTCCTCCAAAAGGTCGTGGGCCCGCTTGTGGTTGCCTACATCTGCTTCGCAGTGGGCGTCGCTGTCCATGATGATGGAGACCTGATGCTTTTTGCACAGCTCCAGCATGGTCCGGTAGTTTTCCCTGGCATTCTTCCGGTGGCATTTAGGATGAAGGGAAGATGCGTTGACCTCCAGCAGTACATGGTATTCTTTGGCAGCGCAGACCAGTGTTTCGTAATCCACCGGGAACCGTCCATCGTCCGGGTGTCCGATAATCTGGACAATGGGATTTTTCATGGCGTTTACATAGGCGGCTGTGTTCTGGGCGATGGTGCCTTGGGTGTAGCATGGGTCGTGAATGCTGGCAATGGCAAAGTCCAGCCCCCGGCAGTAGCGGGGCTCTAAGTCTACATGGCCTTCGTAGTCAATGATATTCAGCTCGCAGCCCAGCATCAGTTTTACGCCGTAAAGTTCTCTGGGGACTACTTTAAAATTGATGAAGTAAAATGGGTGGCAGGCGCCGGGAATCCCTGGAGAGTGCTCTGTGATGCCTAAAAGAGAAACGCCCTTTTCCGATGCGGAGCGGGCCATCTCGTAGAGGGTGTTGTAGGCATGTCCGCTGGCAATGGTGTGTGTGTGCAGATCCAAAACATCCTGTATCATGGAAAATCATCTCCTGAAATGAAGTGTGATGCTGGAGGCGTTGCCTCCTGAAATATACTAATAAGTATAGCACACCGGATCGTATAATTATATAGAAAAGTATGGCAAAAACAATGAAAATGTGGTAAAGTCATGGTAATCGGCAGGCGTTTCGTCTGTCAAATCAGAAAAGGAGTGGTAGAAACTATGAGCGAAGAAGTAAAAGAGACAATGGAAGATTTTGCCCAGGAGCTGGAGGCGTCCTATAAAGAGTTCGATGAGCGCCGTAACCCATATCAGGAGCAGGAGGGGCCGGACGCAGAAAAGTGGGCAGAGCTGGTTCAGCAGATGCAGGATAAAACTGTTTCCAAGGTAAAAGTAAAAGAGGCTGTCAAGGGCGGCCTGGTAACCTATATTGATGAGATTCAGGGCTTTATCCCTGCATCCCAGATTTCCACCAAATATGTGGAGAAATTAGAGGATATGGTTGGTCAGTACCTGGAGGTAGTGCCGATTACCGTAGTTCCGGAGAACAAGAAGCTGGTTCTGTCCGGCCGTGTCGTAATGCAGGAAAAAGAAAAGGCAGAGCGGGAAGCAAAGATGGCAACCGTAGAGGTTGGCTCAGTTGTGGAAGGCGTGGTTGACAGCCTGAAGGATTACGGCGCATTTGTGAATCTGGAGGGCGGTCTGTCAGGCTTGATCCATGTGTCCCAGATCAGCACTCAGCGTATCAAGCATCCTGGCGTGGTATTAAAAGAGGGCCAGAAGGTGACTGTAAAGATCATCGGCTTAAAAGACGGTAAAATCAGCCTCAGCATGAAGGCTTTAGCGGAGGAAGCTCCAGTGGAGAAGGAAGAAACCTTCAACTATAGGGAGAGCGGTCAGGCTACAACCGGCCTGGGTTCCCTGCTGAAAGGCCTGAAGCTGTAAGCCTGCCAGAACAGGTGACTGGGCAGCTATCAGATAGCTGTCAGAGTGGATATTAAAGGAGGGATAGGTTTGGTTAATATCCCGGAAGCTTATAATCAGTTGGATCAGTGGAACTCGGTTATGTTCCTTTATGATTCTGCGCTGAAAGAAATCAGAACAAAGATTGAGATTTTAAACGGCGAGTTCGTCCATATTTTTGGACATACGCCCATTGAACACATCAAATCCAGGCTGAAAACGCCGGAGAGTATTGTAAAGAAGCTGAAGGCGGATGGTCTGGAAGTTACCATTGACAACATGGTGGAGAAGTTAAGCGATATTGCGGGAATCCGTATCATTTGCTCTTTCACCCAGGACATTTACGAGATTGCAGATATGATTGCCCGGCAGGAGGATGTGACTGTTCTCTATGTGAAGGATTATATCAAGCAGCCGAAGCCTAATGGATATAAAAGCTACCACATGGTAGTGACGCTCCCCATCTATCTGGCTCATGGGCCGGTGGAAACCAAGATAGAGATTCAGATTCGGACGGTAGCTATGGATTTCTGGGCCAGCTTGGAACACAAGATTTATTACAAGTTTGAGGGCAATGCACCGGACTTTCTGCAGGCAGAATTAAAAGCCTGCGCAGACATGGTGGATATGCTGGACGCCAAGATGTTCTCTCTGAATCAGACCATTCAGGAGTTCAGCCCGGAACCCCGGACAGACAAAAAAGATTAAATGGAAGAAATGAGGATGCCGGTCTGGCGGCGGCTTAAAAACCGCAGCTTCAGACTGGCACTTCGTCTTGAGGAAGCTATTTATGAGAGCAGTATTGCAGCGTGTGGCAAGCGCTTCGGTGGAGGTGGACGGGCAGATTATAGGCCGGATTGGGAAAGGCTTTTTGATTCTTCTGGGGGTGTCCCAGGAGGATACAGAGGCAGCAGCAGACAAGATGGCGGATAAAATCTGCAGGCTCCGCATTTTTGAGGATGAGAATGGAAAAACCAATCTGTCCCTGGCAGATGTAGGGGGAGAAATTCTGGTGGTAAGCCAGTTTACGCTGTACGCCGACTGCCGTAAAGGCAATCGCCCCAGCTTTGTAAAGGCAGGCGCTCCAAAGGAGGCCAGCCGGCTTTACGAGTATTTTATGGAGCGGTGCCGCCAGTATGTGGACAAGGTGGAGCACGGCAGCTTTGGCGCCCATATGAAGGTGGAGCTGTTAAACGACGGGCCTTTCACCCTGGTATTAGAGGGCGATGAAAACGGAATTCACTGACCGTTCAGGGCAGTGGGAAAATCGCTGTAATTTCAGACTAGTTACAAGGAGGTTGCAAATCATGGAAGACAACAAGGAAATGACAGAAGGAAAACGGCTGGAGGAAGAACTGACCTTTTCCTTTCCCCACATCGGCAAGGATGCGCCGGATCAGGTAAAAGAGGCGGAGGCTTTCTGTGAGGGCTACAAGGCATTTCTGGATACAGGAAAGACAGAGCGGGAGTGTGTGGCAGCAGCAGTAAAGCTGTTAGGTGATGCAGGCTATGAGCCGATAGACTTTAAAAAGAGCTACAAGGCCGGCGACAAGGTGTATTTTGTGAACCGGAATAAATCTCTGATAATCACTACCTTCGGTCAGAAGCCGGTGGCAGAGGGCGTCCGGTTAAACGGCGCTCACATCGATTCTCCCCGGCTGGACTTAAAGCCTAACCCGGTTTACGAGAAGAATGAGATTGCTTACTTTAAGACTCACTACTACGGCGGAATCCGTAAATATCAGTGGGGTACTGTGCCGTTAGCCATGCACGGCGTAGTAGTAAAGAAAAACGGCGAGACTGTCAACATCTGCATCGGCGAGGCAGAGAACGATCCGGTATTCTGCGTCAGCGACCTGCTTCCCCATCTGGCAGCCAAGCAGAATGAGCGGAAACTGGGAGAGGGCTTAAAGGGCGAGGAGCTGAACATCATCATCGGTTCCATTCCTTTTGCAGACGAAACCGTAAAGGAGCCGGTAAAGCTGCTGGCTCTGAAATTATTAAATGAGCGCTACGGCATCACAGAAGCAGATTTCTTCCGGGCAGAGATTGAAATGGTTCCGGCTCAGAAGGCAAAGGATGTAGGACTGGATGCAAGTCTGGTAGGCGCTTACGGCCAGGACGACCGGGTGTGTGCTTACACGGCTCTTATGGCAGAGGTTGAGACCAAGCTGCCTACCTACACCACGGTGACGGTGCTGGCAGATAAAGAGGAGATTGGTTCTGAGGGCAATACCGGCATGAACTCTGATTTCCTGAAAAACTATTTAGAGCGGCTGGCTCAGATGGAAGGCTCCGATGTAAAGGATCTGTTTGTCAATTCCCTGTGCCTGTCCTCCGATGTAAACGCTGCCTACGATCCCACTTTCCCGGATGTATTTGAGGCTGCCAACTCCTGCTACATCAACAAAGGCTGCGTACTGACTAAATATACTGGCGCACGGGGCAAATCCGGTTCTAATGACGCCAGCGCAGAAACCATGGCAAAGGTAATCAGCATTATGGAGGAGAACGGCGTTTACTGGCAGGCCGGAGAGATGGGGGCAGTAGACCAGGGCGTCGGCGGAACCATCGCCAAGTATGTGGCTCACATGGACATCGACACTGTGGATTTAGGCGTGCCGATCATTTCCATGCACTCTCCCTTTGAGCTGGCTTCCAAGCTGGATATTTACAATACCTGGAAGGCATTTGTGGCGTTCTATAAGTAAGTCTTAAAATTATATGAATTTATCCGGAAATGCTTTTTAATCCAGGTTGGATATGATATAATCGCAAGAAGTACCCTCTCAAAAGAGGGTAACTTCTATTTAAAAAGAAAAGGAACGAGATTATGAGAAAATATGCGAAACTTGCACTTTGTGGCCTGGCGGCGGTTATGGTAGTGGCCGGCTGCTCCAAGAAGGATACCACGGAGACTACTGCAGAAGGAACAGCAGCAGAGACCACAGCGGAGGGAGCTGACAAAACTCCGGCGGACTTAGGAAAGGTAACAAAGCTGGGTACATATAAGGGGGTGGAAGTGGAGAAGATGGACACCCAGGTAACGGACGAAGAACTGGAAGCGGAACTGCAGCGTATTTTGGCTTCCAATCCGGAGTACAGTGAGGTGACTGACCGCCCGGCTAAAGAAGGAGATGTGGTAAACATCGACTATGTGGGCATGAAGGACGGTGTGGCGTTTGATGGCGGCACTGCAGAAGGGTATGACCTGGAGCTGGGCTCCGGCGCATTCATTGACGGCTTTGAGGACGGCCTCATCGGCGCAAATAAGGGCAGCGAGCTGAGCCTGAACCTGACTTTCCCGGAGGAGTATCACAGCCCGGAGCTGGCTGGCCAGGATGTTGTGTTTGATGTGACGGTCAACAGCATTGAGGAGAAAAAAGATGCAGTTCTGGACGATAACTTTGTTCAGAGAATGTCTGACTTTAACACTGTGGAGGAGTATAAAGCAGATACTTTGGTAAACCTGGAAAAGCAGAAAGAGGACATGGCTGACATACAGTTGGAAAATGATGCGTTCATGGCAGCTTTAGAGACCTGCGAGTTTGAGGTAAATGAGGACGCCATTGAGGAACAGTATCAGAACCAGTACAGCTACTACACCCAGATGGTGCAGATGTACGGTATGGAGCTGGCAGACTATGTTTCCATGCTGGGCATGACCGAGGAGGAGTTCCAGGATGAGATTCGCAATGCAGCAGAGCTGTCCATTAAGCAGAATCTGTTGGTGAAGGCTGTGGCTGAGGCAGAGAAGTTAGAGGTGGAGGATGCAGACCGCCAGGCGGCAGCAGCCCAGTACGGTATGGATGTAGAGAACATGGTAAATGCCTACGGCCAGGAAGCACTGGACGAGAGCGCAATGCTCATCAAGGTGGCAACCTTTATCAAAGACAACGCAGTAATTAAGTAAACCTAAGATAACAGGGGGGAAATGGAATGCAGCTTTTAAAAGACAGAATCCGTAAGGATGGCGTTGTGAAAGCAGGAAATGTACTGAAAGTAGATCGGTTTTTGAACCATCAGATGGACACAGACCTGTTTTATGAAATCGGCCTGGAATTTAAGCGCCGGTTTGCAGACGCAGAGATTAACAAGATTCTGACTATCGAGGCATCCGGCATCGGCATCGCCTGCATCGTGGCACAGCAGTTTCATGTGCCGGTGGTGTTTGCCAAAAAGACCAAAACCAAGAATATCGCAGGTGAGGTTTACACCAGCAAGGTAGAGTCTTTTACCCATGGCCGTGTATATGATATTATCGTGTCCAGGGAATTTCTAGGCAAGGGTGATAAAGTTCTTTTAATCGATGATTTCCTGGCTAACGGAAAGGCGCTGGAAGGACTGGCTGACCTGGTGGAAGCCTCTGGCGCAGAGTTAGTGGGCGCAGGAGTTGTAATTGAGAAAGGCTTCCAGGTAGGAGGCGATGCAATCCGTGCTAAGGGAATCCGCCTGGAATCTCTGGCCATTGTAGAAAGTATGAATGAGGAGACCGGAGAGATTACCTTCCGGGATGATGAAGCGTGAGTCGTAAAGCATTATTTTTTGACATTGATGGAACTCTGTTAAGTGAAATTACCGGGCAGGTGCCGGAAAGCACCACACGGGCCTTTGAACAGGCCAGAAAGGCGGGGCATTTGCTGTTTGTAAATACCGGCCGTACCTGGGCCTGTCTGGGAAAGATTAAGAATCTGGTAAAGCCGGACGGCTGGCTCTGCGGCTGCGGAACCTATGTGCAGGCAGAAGGCCGTGATTTGTACTATCGGTCTATGCCTGAGGAGCAGCGGCGCAAGGTGTGCCGGGCTTTAGAGACTGCCAATGTAGACGGAATTTTAGAAGGCATGGACGGCTGTTATGTAAACAACCATGACAGTCGGTTTGAACAGGGTCGGAAAATACGCACAAGCATGGCAGATATTATGAAAACCGGAGACTGGAATCAACTTTCTGAAACCATAGAAAAATTCTGTTTCCTGGCAGATGAGGCCAGTGATTTTGACGGGCTGTTGAAAGAAATTCAGCCGGAGTTTCAGGTGATTGACCGGGGCCGCGGCTTTTACGAGTGCGTCCCTGCGGGACACAGCAAGGCCACGGCTATAGACCAGGTGCTGGAGGCCTATGGGCTGAGCCTGGAAGACGCTTATGTTTTTGGCGACAGCACCAATGACCTGCCTATGTTTGAGCATGTGCCTAACGCTGTTTTAATGGGCAAGCATGACAAGGAGCTGGAACCTTATGCCAGCTTTGTAACAAAAACTGTAGAAGAAGATGGTATCTGGTATGCTATGGAGCAGTTGGGACTGCTTTAGGAATATCCGCATTAACCTTCAAAGCCGCAACCGAAAGTGACTTTCCGGGCGGCTTTTTGAATTTATCGGAAAGTTTTTCTTTAGAAACCTCTTAAAGATAAATTTTGAAGGATGTCCATAAGATGGTATGCAGGAAAAAACAGCACTTTTTTGGTGCAGAGTTAGGAAAAATGCAAAAAAAGTTCGCATAATAAACATTATGCGAACATAAAAATTCTCTCAATCTGCTTTCTATATTACCATAAATTGGTAAATATCTCAACATTGAATACAGAAAAAACCCGGAACATGGAAACTATTCG
>CATOIK010000011.1 GCA_951800645.1 uncultured Eubacteriales bacterium
TCCTTCTGTCATTTCAACTCTGTGAACCGGTTTCTTTTGTCTTGCCATAGTAAAAAGCCCTCCTAATGATATTTATTTTATCATAGAAGGACCTTATCGTGGTTATTTTACAGAAAAAGTTTCATAGACTCCGTTATGCTCTAACGGATATTTTTCGATTTCTTTCGTATCGGAAGTGTAAACCAACTTGTCCAACACGATTCGTCCGTTTTGTAAATTTCCCATTCTTAACACAGCAATTCTTCCAGTCGGGGAAGATTTCTGCGAGGAACCATATTGGATATTGGTACACACTTCTCCAACTGATGTCCATGCCCAGTTGTCCGGAATCTCAAACGGTATCTCATCGTCGATACAATGCTCGATTCCGTCCAACTTCTCATAATGAGAATTATCCCTTCTAAAAATGACGGATTCGTGCTTGTCACGCTTGATTTTGCCTGCCTTAATCAGCTGTTCCTTCTCTGCACGAATACGCTCCAGAAGGACTGATGCCGGTTCATCGGTTGGATCTTGCGGAACAAGTTTGCCTTGGACAGCTTCTTGTAAGATGGATTTTTTAAGCAGATTCGGAAACTGGGCGTTCAAATCATTCAGTCGTTTTTCTGCCTGTGCATATTTGTCTAAAAAAGGCTCGAATTCCTTTATCTTAGTAACAATTCTGTGTTGTTCAGATAGCGGTGGCAGCGGGAACAGCAAAGAGTGTAAAGCATTTGCAGAAAGTCCCTGAATACCAATACCTTTTCCACCAATCCATCCTGCGTGCTTGTAAAGGAAAAAAATATAGTAATAGTATTCAGTACATATTTTAGAGTAAGAGCGTAGCCTGTGGATATGGTTTTGTATCCTAATATCTGTGTCATATGGCCATATTGCAGCTCGACCAATATCTCCACCTTCACAAACAAGCAAATCCCCCTTAGTGGCAGTGCATTTCTCAATTTCCGATTCAGAAAAATACATTTCTCTGAGGGAATCGATTTCAAACCTATTCCAGTAAAGATTGGATGTTGTGATGTATGTAAGTAACTCACCTGAACGGTTAGAAGCATTTAAAGCTTTACCGGTATTGTGATGAAAGATTTCTCCTAATCGCACCCATTCCCAACTCTCAGGAATCTCAAACGGCACCTCATCTGCAATGCACACCGGCTCGTTTTTTCCAACTTTCTCATAAGGCAAATTATCGGCACCACGGAAGATGTAGGAAGGGTTTTTCTCCTTCTTGATTTTTCCTTCTTTGATGAACTGTTCTTTTTCTTTTCTTATTCTTTCGAGCAATACAGAAGCCGGCTCATCGTTCGGGTCTTGCGGAACGAGTTTGCCCTGAACAGCCATCTGCAATATTGAGTTTTTCAGCTGTTGCCCGGTCATTATTCTCCCTCCAAATCAATTCCCAGTATCTCCGTGATCTGAGTCAGGATGCGGTCAATGTCCGCATTCAGGCTTGCTCGTTTTTCCTGATACTGCTGAATCAGTTCCTTAGGCGGCAGAATTTCTTCTTCCTCGTGAGGATAGCCGCAAAGGTCGATATTGTAGTTTCTCGCAGCGATTTCTTCTGCGGTGTATTTCTTTGCCTTGTCAAAACCGTCTATATTGATTTCTTCCCTGTTACTCCACCAATCCATAGCAGGATCAAAATGTTTCAGTTCCATCGGCTTGGTCTTTGAGAAGTTCTTATAACCCTCCGGCATATCCAGACGATAGAACCAAGTTTCTTCTGTCGGCTTTGTATGATCAAAGAACAGAATGTTGGTGGTGATGGATGTGTACGGTGCAAATACGCTGTGAGGCATACGGATTACGGTATGCAGATTAAACTCAGAGAACAGCTTCTTCTTGATAGCAACCTTGGCATTATCTGTACCGAACAGGAAGCCATCAGGCAGAATAACAGCCGCACGACCGTTCTTCTTCAGGCGGTACATGATAACAGACATAAAGAGGTCTGCCGTCTCGCTGCTTGCCAGATCTGCCGGGAAGTGATTCTTTACTTCTGTTTTCTCATTACCGCCGTACGGAGGATTCATCAGGATAACATCAAACTGGTCATCCACTGTGTAGTCCAGAACATCTTTCAGCAAAGAGTTGTCATGGTAGATTCTCGGCACGTCTATGCCATGCAACAGCATATTTGTGATACACAGCATATAAGGGAATTGTTTCTTTTCTATTCCGTAAATGGAAGTATCATAAGCAGCCTGGTCTTCTGTGGTTTTAACTTTAGGAGCAAGCTCTTTCAGCCAACTTGTTAGGAAGCCACCGGTGCCACAGGCAAAGTCAGCAACCTGCTCGCCAATCTGAGGATTGATCATCTTTGCCATAAAATCGGTTACAGCACGAGGAGTGTAGAATTCGCCGGAAGAACCGGCACTCTGGAGTTCTTTCAAAATAGTTTCGTAGATTTCACCGAAAGCATGGCTTTCCTCATAATTCCCAAGATCAAGATCGTCAATTACATTGATAACCTGACGAAGCAGTACGCCATCTTTCATGTACTGATTTGCATCGGCAAACGTGGTTTGCACAATAGCTTTTTTGATTGGGGTTGAAGAATCAACTTTGACGCCAGGGATTACTACTTTTCCATTGGAGTCCTTAATGTCTGTTCCTTTCAACACAGGAAACAGCGTGTTGTTCACAAAATTCAACAGCTTATCGCCTGTCAAAGCAGTACCTGTGTGATCGTCAACAGCCCAATTCTGCCAACGGCATTCTTCCGGGATGATGGAGACATAGTCCTCGTCATCCCATTCCCAATCCTGCTCTTTTGCATCATATACTTTCAGAAAAAGCATCCATGCAATCTGCTCAATACGCTGTGCATCACCATTGATGCCAGCATCGTTGCGCATGATATCACGGAGCCTTTTCACAAATCCTGATAAATTGCTCATAGTTTATACCGCCTTAGTATTTTTGCTTCAGATAAGGAACAAATACATCGTAGAACTTTTTGCTCCATTCCGCTTGGAACTTCGCCATCTGTGTCCAGTCAGCTTCATTCTCAATACTTACACCTTCCAGACGAATCACGATATAAGATCCCTTAGTGTCATCGCTGCGTAGCCAGTCTATCTGAGTACCCAGGACAGATTCAATCTCAGATTTGTGACTGTATAAGTAATCAAATGCTTCCTTATTTCGATCTTTATTGGAATGTGCAAGAGTCAAATCTACTCTTGCTTTATTGTAATTGGCTACACAAGCAAGGCTAAATCCACCGATACCGAAGAAACCACTCAACCAATTTTCTTTGGATGTAGTGCAGCCAGAGAAACAGCCGTGACCAGTTCCATCATCATGTGCCTGCTGAATATATGGCAGAGCAAACGCCCAATAGCGGCGGCGCAATTCATAACGAGTACCTGCTTCCTGTGCAGTTCCATCGTCATTTGCATCCTTGAGATAGAAAACCAAATCTTCTTCATTTGCACCGTAAGCTTTGAAGAATTTGCGAAGCATGGAAATCTTCGTAGATGTACTGGTGTTTCTCTCAACATAAATATCTGTATCAATTTCAAGGGCATTTCTCAAATCCTGAGGTTTATTGCTAACATAAGCATCCAAATCATTGGTTTCACCCTTAGAATATGCCAGACGAGACAAAACGGACTTATCCTCTGCATGGAGAATCTTCAAAATCTGTTCCATCATGTCAATCCAACTTGTAACAGGCTGCTCGGTATTCTTGTAGCCAAAACGAACAATATCACGACCGCTCAGGTCAACATCATCATCAAGTGAATAGGAATCCATTTGTTTTTCTGCAGGTTTAAAGTCAGATACAGGAAGCGGCCATATTGTTAATGCACGCTGCATAAGCATCTGATTTCGTGCTTCCAGTTCTGCCAGTCCCCAATGTTCTTGCTGTCCAATCCAGTTATTCATGTAAAGGTGGCTGTCAATGAAACCATTCTTCATGTCACGCTTCTCGATGAAAGTGCTATTACTGTATTTGGAGTTGTAGCCGGTCAAAGTCAGGTTTGCCATGCGATGGAGCCACGTTTCATGAATATCTTCATAATCCTCCCCAAGTTCTTTTATCCATGCTGGAGTAAGGTGCTGCGGCATGATATGTTCAATGGAATATACACCATCATCACACTGTTTATAAACATTTTGAATCTCTACGGTCCCATAGTTTTCAAATCGTTCCAGAATATAGATTTTGTTTTTGCTGTTCATCTGATAAACAGGACGAGCTTCAAACGCTTCTACAAATTCTCCGTCATCCGGGAATCTGCCACGATCTGACTTGGAGTTTAATGCATACTTGAATTTTTCAAGATAGCCGTTGTCTGTGCCATCATATCTCATAATTTCTCGATGGAGCATCAAGAAAATTTTGTTCAGTGCATTGGTAGGAAGATCGCAAATCGTTCTACGGAACAAGTAATTCTCGGTGTAGAGGAAAATTTCTTTTACATCAGCAAGGGATAATTTACCCGTCTCTTGCAAACGCAGAATTTCAAGGAAGAACGGCCTTGTAACGGTGGTTTCCAAGCGATTCAGGCGGTAAATACAAGAATTTAATTCCTTGTCCGCAGTATTACCTTTGAGCAGAATTTCGTACCATTTTGCATAGTTCAACAGTTCCTGCAACAATGGCTCGATTTCTGTACCATTTTCCTCGACAAACGCCTTAAATGTGAAGTAGACCTTGCTCATAGAAGGGATAAGCTGTTGTTTTACGCTGAGGTAATCACGGACAAACATACTTACATCATAGTCCGTGCAAACCTCAATCTTGTTCCAGTATTTCTCATAATAATCATTCTGCTGCTTTGTAGGTAAACCCATGAGAATAAAGTTTCTGATTTTGTCACCTTCACTCAACGCAACGCCGGTAGAGTTTAAACTCTCAAAAATCAACTGCGGATTATCATCCTGATTCAGCGTAATATTGATGATTTCCAGTTTCGATACTGCTTCGTAAAGCTCGTCCAAAGTGATTTCTTCTTTCTGAATGCGGGAATAAAAGTAGTTATAGTTAATTGTGAGATTAGAATCCGGAATATGTTCAGTTTCTTCATCAAACAACTTACCAAAAGCGTTTCTATCGTTTTTTACAGGCTTCAACTTAATTCTGGTATCATCATCCTGCCATTCATCAATCAGGTAGGTCTTATAGATTTTCTCTGCCAGGTTTCCTTTTTCTGGTGTCAGCACACCATTTTTCATCAGGTTATACATTGCAAGCAGAAGCAGAGAAATTGTGGTCAAGCGCTGCTGACCGTCAATCACCAGATATTCGTTGAACTCGCCGTCGTTATGAACAGACACTATACTGCCAAAGAAATGGCTTTTGCGTCTACGGCGGATAACCTTTATTAGATCATCATACAGCTGCTTACAGTTTTCAGTTTTCCAATCATAATTTCTCTGATATACAGGGATGACAAATCTCTTGTCGGAACCCTGCATATAGGAAACAAGTTTAGTTTCAGATCCTTTCATAGTTTATACCGCCTCATCTGCATAAATCGCTTCTTCAAGTTCCTTAACTGCCTGTAAATAGCCAGCCTTGCCGCCGAAATACCCAGCTATCTTTGCAGGTTTACCAAGCTTTAGGAACGGATCAAGTTTCAAAATTTCTGTCTTTTCAATTTCATAAATGCCAGTGTTCATATACTTATCGAGAAGTGCTTCCAGTACCTCTCTTGCAACACCGCTGTATTTACTGAGAAAATCACGCTTTTTCACATTGTTTGCTCTTTCTTTTCGGGTCAACGGCTTCTTATCGAAAGCCACATGACAGATAAAGTCAAAGTCATCCACATCAGACATGTTCTGATCTGCTTTCATCAGTTCAAGGTCAATGCCACGCTCCAGAAGCATTTCTCTGATTTTCTCTTTCTTTTCTTCCTTCGACCACTGACGAATGAAGTTATCCAAAGATGCATACTCGCCACGAATATTTTCCTTAGTGTAATCGACAATACTTTCCTGACGGAGTAACTTTCCGTTCGCATCGTACACGGATACAGTTTTATGAATAATCTCCACCTTACAACCGTCACGATTAACAATGGGCTTCGGATTTTTCGGCCCCGGAGGATCAATAGGCCCTGGTGGGTCAACTGGTCCCGTCCCTGGAGGTGGCGTATGTCCACCCGGAACAAATCCGGGATCAATTTCAATCGGACCATCCCAATCAGGGTCAGCAAACAGTCTGGTTACATTTCGGAAGTCCATAACTACGAAGTGCGTTTTTCCTTCTTTTTCACGCAGTCTGGTGCCACGACCGATAATCTGCTTAAACTCTGTCATAGAGCCGATCATTTCATCCAGAACAATCAACTTTGTCATCTTGCAGTCCGCACCGGTAGACAACAACTTAGATGTGGTCGCAATAACTGGATATGGTGCAGAAACAGAAATAAAGTAATCCAGTTTCTTTTTACCATAATCATCGCTGCCGGTAATACGTACAACATAGTCTGGGTTCTCTTTGACCATATCAGAGTTCAGGTTAACCAGCGCCTGACGCATACGCTCTGCAGCATCTTCGGTCGCACAGAACACGATGGTTTTAGCCATTCTGTCTGTGCTTTTCAAATACCGTGTTATCTCAGACGCAACCTGTTGGATACGGTCTTCGATAATGATATTGTAATCGTAATCGCTATTGGTGTAGATGCGATCTTCGATTTCATTACCGTAAATATCTCTCTGTCCCTTACGAGGACGCCATCCATCACCAATATCAGTCATAATATTGATAACCTTGAACGGTGCAAGAAAGCCATCTTCGATGCCTTCCTTCAAGCTATACATATAGATAGGCTCACCAAAATAACTCAGGTTGGAAATATACTTGGTTTCTTTCGGCGTTGCAGTCATACCGATCTGGGTCGCAGAGCTGAAATATTCCAAAATTCTGCGCCATCGGCTTTCTTCTTTCGCAGAGCCACGATGACACTCATCCACAATAATGAGGTCAAAGAAATCCGGAGTAAACAGTTCGCTGAAATGTTCCTTATCATCGTCACCAACCAACTGCTGATACAGAGAGAAATACACCTCATGGGAAGTAATAGTACTCTTATCATCTTTTGCAATGTTGATTTTATGAATAACCTTTTCCAGCGGCGCAAAGTCCTGCTGAATAGACTGATCCACAAGAATATTGCGGTCAGCAAGATAAAGAATCTTTCGCTTCAACCCGCTTTGCAGCATACGGTAAACAATCTGGAAAGCAGTATAAGTTTTACCCGTACCAGTAGCCATGACGAGCAACAAGCGGTTCTGACCTCTTGCGATGGCATCTACGGTTCTGTTGATAGCAATACGCTGATAGTAACGAGGAGGATATGTATTCTGGCTGCTGTAATAAGGCTGTTCAATTACAGCTTCCTGCACCGGTGTCATTCCAGATTCCTGCTTGAAGCGGGCAACCAATTCCACCTCCGTTGGAAACTCATCCAGACCAAACTGACGCTCTTTACCAGTGAGAAAATCATGCTCCGCAAACCCATCACCATTAGAGCTATAAGCAAACGGAAGATCAAGCATCTGAGCATAGGTCATGGCCTGCTGTAAACCGTGAGAAATACTGTGATTGTTGTCCTTTGCTTCAATAATGGCAATCGGGTTATTGGCGTTCAGATAGAGAATATAGTCTGCACGCTTTGGCTTTTCTCGGAACACAAAGTTACCCTTCAGGTTGATTTTTCCGTCCGTAATCTGTGTCTCCATTGTGATTTTACCCCTGTCCCACTTAGAGATAATCGCAGGCGTAATGTACTGCAATTTAATATCTTCTTCAGACATTGCTTTCTTTGGTAGAATTGTACTCATGTTAATGTCCTCCTTCCATGCTCGTCATACATGAAAGCTTCTCATAATCCGAAATTATCGGAACTTGCATTTTAAAAAATATCTCATTTTCCAAAGTGTCAAATTGACACTTTGGAATGAGCCTTTGACACTTTGGAAATCTTCCTTCTTAATAAGCAATCCTGAAATAGTCCAAATATGCTTTATATTTATCCTGTGCGGTCAGACAGGTATCAGTCAAATAACCCTTTTCATTATTCCATTCTTTCAATCCTCGGTAATAGAACATCTTCAGATTATCCTCTATGATGAATGGAACAATATTATATTTCAGGCATTCTTTGAACATAATCAATCTGCCTACACGACCGTTGCCGTCCTGGAACGGATGGATTCGTTCAAACTTCACATGGAAGTCCAGAATATCTTCAAAGGTCTTTTCTTCCTTGGCATTGTATTCTGTAAGCACCGCTTTCATCTTATCGGCAACTTCTTCCGGAAGGGCAGTATCCATACCACCAACCTCGTTTGGAAGTTTCTTATCGTCACCAACAGCGAACCAATCTTTTCTGGAATCACTTGTTCCATTCTTCAGGATTAGATGAAGTTCCTTAATGAACTTCTCAGTTAACGCCGTTTTTGCGTTCTCAATAATCATGTCGATACAGCGAAAATGATTTGCTGTTTCAATAACATCGTCAACATTGAGAACTTCATTTTCTACGCCAATCGTGTTGGTTTCAAAAATATATCTGGTCTGATCGTGAGTCAGACGACTACCTTCGATGTGGTTTGAGTTGTATGTCAAATCAATCTGCGTCTTATGGTAAATACCACCGGAGTATTTGCTTGCTTTCTGCTCTTTCAGAATATCCAACAGAGTAATCGGTTCCTCTTTTCTCTTGTTGGCACGCTCTGGTTTTTCTGCATTTTCGGGAATATTCCAAGTCTTGCCGGTAAGAAACGCTCCATTTACACGTCCTTGGGCGCAATAGTTTCTAACGCTACGCTCCGACACATCCCATTTTTTTGCTATCTCAGTAACTGAAAGGTATCGCATCTGCTATCCTCCGTCATAAATCGAATCAAAAAACTACACTAATCTACTGTATAGTATATCACATTATCGGCAAAAATATCAACTATTTTTGCATTTAACTTCTTGTTTTTGCCGACATAGGAAACCTTATTCCATTCCACATAACTCGCTGTCACTCTAATTTATATAAAAGCGTGATAAAAATCACATTATAGCAAATAATTTCGTGATTGATCGACCATAAATAACGATCATCGTATGCACCTATAAGAAAATAAACTCTCAATACCACACGCACTTGGTATCGAGAGATTATTGCTTTTAATTACTGATGCATTCTGTACAGTTAACTACAGTTGCTACATCCTTCATTTTCAAACCAGACTTCTCCAATATTTTATTTATATTCTTTGCAAATTGGCCGGCACTCCAATCATTATTGATATATACTAAAATCAGTTTGGTTTTTGCTCGTGTAGCTGCAACATAATGGTTATAAATATCTTCTTCACTTGCCAGTCTGTAGTCAGACACAAACAGAATTACCTGTTCAAACTCCAAACCTTTCGAAGAATGGAACATAATCGCAATTCGTTTCAATTCATCCATATTAAACGCAGGATGAAATTTTGAGTCACAAATTGTTTCATATACTTTTTTGCAATGGCCTTCTTTGGTATCGTAACCCAAATAGTCCGCAATCAATCCAACCTGTTTTACAAAAGCTGCTGTATTCTCTTGCTTTATGCACTCATCCAAAAGGCTAAGAGATTTTTTTATGTAATTCAAAATCCTCTTATTTCCAACCACCTCATTAGGTATTTCATCTCTGAAATCATAAACTGAATACTTTGGAAGAATGAAATACTTGGCAATCGCATTGTAAAGCCATGCTGCATCGGTAGTGATTTCCGAAATAGGTGTCTGTGGAATGTAGGTGAACTCCATATCTCCATCGGTTAATGCCTTGGCTCCTGTCTCTGCGTTAGCTTTGCTGTATCGCAATAATGCACATTTCTTATGGGGATCCAAATGTTGTGTTACAGAAGCAACCCAATTCGACATTGTCGTGCATATCACAATTACAGAAGATAGATCATCTACAGCTTTATAGAGATCCCTCGTTTCATCACAGAGCAGATTCGAATAATTCTGTATCTGTTGACAAGAACGAAAATTATCTCGCATAAACTTTTTCGAAAAATCTTCTCTATCCCAAATACTCATAAAAGCTTTTGGGTACGCACCACGCCACATATAGATTGACTGTTTTTCATCGCCTACCACAAAAGTATCTATTTTTAGCATCTCACAGATGTACATGAAGAATGCGTGCATATCCTTATCACAGTCTTGATATTCATCGACATAGATTTTGAAATACTTAGCCCTTAAATATAATTGGCATGCCTTTGATTTCTGCAAAATATCTAAAGCAAGTTGGAATATGAAATTCTCTTTGCTGTTTGCGTATGAGCAGAGGATTTGTTCATCCTTGATTTTTGCCAAACCTTCTGCAAAATTATTCACCTTTACAGAATAATCTGTACTCATATCCAACTTATAATCTTTACCGAACACATCTTTCATGAAAGGCTTAATGATTTCTTCGATTGCAAAACTATTATTCGTTCCAATAAAATGATTGCTTGTATCGATAGTCAATCGACCTTTGATTTCGGCAGCTGCCTTAATTGTAAATGTAATTGCAGCAACTGCTTTATGTGTGTGACAACGAGCTATATCATATTCGATTTTAGATACCATAGTATGCGTCTTACCGGTACCGGCACTCGCTCTTACTATTAGATTTCCCTGCAACTCTACGATTTCTTTTTGTATAGGAGATAGCATTACGGTGTTACCTCCCTTAAGCAAGCAAAATTATAATGTTCAAAAATGCGGATGCAATCCTCTGGAGTAAGCTTTTCTACAAGTTCTACCATATGATTATTCTTGGCATCTTGTAAATAGCCAATTACATCTCCACCTGCTTGCGGAAGATATTCAACCATTTTTTCATGAAGAACTTCATCTAAATCCTCTTCCAAACTACATCTCGACAAATATAATGCATGTTCTTTTCTAATTTGATCCAGAGTTTCTCTGTTGCTGTCATATAGGTTTCGTTTTGCTTCCACTCCGCTTTCGTCAATAGGCTCCGTAGGAAGAAGGTTTTCACCGATATAGTTGTTCAGTCTGGAGAATCCCAGCACACTATATTTTTCCTTACCCGTGATTTTTCTTAAATCATTGTCAGTCTTGATAATGTTATCAATCTCTAATGCATCTAATAATTCAAAATATGGTCTAAATCCAAAGCCACCAACCGGAAGTATATAAATACCGTCTGCTTCAAAAAATGGGTTTACTTCTGATAGGATCTTGCCAAATAATACATTTTCAGAAGGGCCTTCAACAAGTAATACCTTATCTGCGAACACCGCTTCTACCAATCCACGATTCAGCATTTTTCTCTGAGTCTTAAACTCTGATGGTACATTGTAGAGCGCACTTTTGCTCATAATCTTATCAGCATTATATATACGAATCAGATTTACACGATCCATTTCTGACAACACATAAGGGGAATGGGTCGTCATAAAGAAATACTGATATTTTTCATCGTGAAACAGAATATGTGACAGTGCAATTTGCATAGATCTGTGCAAATGATTTTCCGGTTCTTCAATCAGGAAAAGATTGATTTTCTTTTCTTCTTCCTCTTTTGACAGCAAGTCAAAAATAGCATACACCAGTAACTTTTTTCGTCCTTCACCAGAAGTTGGGTATAGTGAATTATCGGAATCCTGCTTAATGTAAGGCACAATATTAGAGTATAAGCCTTTTACTGCAATTTCTGATTTGACGGATACAGATACATCTTCGTGTCTGTATTTTTTGTATTCAGGCGCAATCCTCTCCTCAAATGCTTTAATACCAGACAGACCAGAAATTTGGGTATTTAGATCGTTACAGGCTTTCTGTATGTTTTCTAAAATTTCTTTATCCTGCTCTTTGTCATTTACGAGCAATGTATTGGCATTTTTCTTAAACAAAGTATAGAGATCAACATATGCGTCAATGTAGAATACATTGAAAACATAGTCAATTTCGAAGAATGTTCCATGAACCTTCATTTCTTCAAGGTCTTCGACATCTCCGCCCCAATACAAAACAGGTATGCCAACCATTTCTTTCTCGTCATAAGTAGCTTTTACCTTAATGTAGACCTTGTCTTGTCCTGAAAGGATAGCGCCCTTCAATTTAGCACGAAGCTTCTGGCTATCTCCATCTTCGGTATCTCCGATATCTATTGAGACAAGGATTTCTATCGGCGTATTAGTGTTCTTTTTGTAATAATCTGTATCGGTGAAATTTTGTCTTCTGACATCTTTATCGAACAAAAATCTCAATGCATACAGGAAGTTGGTCTTTCCAACATCATTCATTCCAAAAAGAACATTTTTGTTCGTTAAATTAATTGTTATATCTTCAAAATTTCTGAAATTCTTTATTGTTACCGCATCAAATTTCATAATATTCCACCTCGAGAGTTCTTCTAAATATATAAATTATACCATGTATTGCTCATATTACCAAGGAAACCGGATCTCATATTTAAATGAAATCCGGTTTCTTTTCTGTTTTATTTACCCTGGCTTTTATTAAGAGTGTCCTGCCTTATTTGAACTCCGGTTATTCCTCCATAACCTCAACCATCATTCTGGCCCCCAGCTTAAAGCCGTTTTGGAATATCAGGCAATCTGTGATAGTTTGATGCTCTCGTACACAATCTATGTACTTCTCAAACAACTCTTTCTGCTCATCCGTCATGGTAGCCCGAAGTTTTTCTTCATTCCTACAAATCAGCTCCAGTAGCTTCTTATACTCCTTGTAGGAAGAAGTATCGTATTCCATTGGCTCAATATTGCCGAACCAAAATTCTTCAAGGAATCTCATACCGCATCCTCCCCGTAAATTAATTCTCGGAGGACAATTTCCTCTGCCCGGTTATGGATGCTGTTCATAGCCTTGATCCAAGCCATCTGGTCATTCTCTTTCAATTCATCAGTCACTGACTCGGCTTCCTGCATCTGCCTAATTATCAGCTGCAATCTGCTCTGCGCCTGCTCATTCAGATCGGCAAGATAAGTCCAAAGTTGACCTTCCAGAACCAGATCATTGAACCTCATCGGCTTGTGTTCCTTGAAATAATCACGGTGCATCCGACCGTACTTTCCAATGGTTCGTTCTTCGTTAGGGAGTTTCAGATCCGGAATGTAGTAATCTCCTGCCAGCACATAATTCATATCATTGATGTTCATTTTGTTTTCCATAAACTTGACCTCGATTTCATGATTTTTGTCACATCGAGACTCACTGGTGTAGTAGTGGTGTAGTAGCACCACCTTCAAGTCAGAAAAACCTTGATATTACTGGATTTTAGAGATTTCTACAAATACTGCCGTGGCAGACGAATAATACTTTTATCATATATTCTAAAACTCCTTAAAAATGCTGACAAAACTTGAAACTCTCTCAATATACATAAGCAAAACTACCATTTGCTACATAATCTATCACGATTTCTGTTACCTCTTTAATTGGTTGAAAAAGTATCCGCCTGGTAAGGACCAAAATCTGCATCAATCCCTCGAATAGCCATATTCATTTTTGCCATCTTCCATGTGTCAGCGTTAGACTCCTGACCATAAACAGAAATACTTCTACGATTACCACTATGTGCCTGAATGAATTTCACACTCTGTACAAACATTCCACCAGAACCACAACAAGGGTCGTATACTCGGCAATTTTCAAACGGTTTCAAAATCTCAACAATGGTCTTAACAATACTGGATGGCGTGTAGAATTCTCCGCCTTTAACACCTTCATACGCAGCAAACTGTGCAATGCAGTATTCGTAAGTTCTGCCCAGCAGATCTTTTCCTTCCTCCGTATCGGACATATCCATATTGGTAAACAGATCAACCACATCTCCCAAAACACGCTTATCCAAATCAGGACTTGCATAATTCTTCGGAAGTACATTTTTTAGAGATTTATTTTCTGCTTCGATTGCTCTCATTGCTTCATCAATAACAGTACCGATTTCAGGAGTATGCGCCGCAGAAGAAATAATAGACCATCTTGCATTTTCAGGAACAAAGAACACATTCTCTGCAAGATACTCATCACGATCTTCCTCAAAGCCTTCACCTTCAGCAACAAGTTCATTGTATTGTTTTTCAAACGCACTGGAAATATAGCGAAGGAAAATCAAACCGATAATTACCTTTCTGTATTCCGCAGCGGGAATATGCCCCCACAAAACGCAGGCAGCATCCCAAATTTGTTTTTCAAAGCCAATATTGGCATTATTCTTTTCAGCCATGTTTATTCCTCACTTTTACTTTTTCTCTTATTTACCAGTACTTCCCACTTTCCATATCTCTTTCCATCAACTCTGCAAATATATTCCTTTTTCTGCAAAGACTCCATGATTCGTTTTATGGTACTGAGAGATTTTCCGGTTTCTGCAGCCAGTTCTTTTTGCTTAATGAACGGATTTTTATCAATCAGCTCCAAGACTGCCAATTCCTCTAATGCGCATTCCAAAGTATCAAATTGAGACTTTAGAATTTTAGAATTGACACTTTGGAACTTTTCAGTGTCTGCATAATCCACATGCATATATCGGTTCTTCAGCCCATATTCCGTCCCCAGAAGCAAATTGCTGAAGAACATTTCCAAGAATTCCGTCGTTGCATGAATACCATTCTGCAAATCATTATAATTCGCCCTCACCAAAGCATTGCGAAAATACCAAGAATTTTTTTCAAAAGCATCATTGTTCACTTTAAAGCCGAATGTTTTCATATATTTAATCATGAAAACTGCCGTTGTTCTTGTATTACCCTCGCAGAACGGATGAATCTGCCAAATATCCGAAGCAAACTTTGCCAGGTGCCTTACAGATTCATCCACAGATAACCCCTCATAAGAAAACTGCTTTTCTGTTGCAAAGTCATATTCAAGTGTCTCTTTAATACTGTTACATGACGCATAGGTGACCGTATCGCCTTTCAGCACCCATTCTTTCTTCGTAATATTATACTTCCTGATTTGACCAGCATGAGAAAACACGCCTTCAAACAATCTGCGATGAATGGTCAGCCATTCAACCGGTGAAAACTGGAATGCTTTCTCTCCCAACAATTTTGTAATTCTTGCAGATACAATATCCGCCTCCTCAGTATCGTTCTCAATTTGGGTACAATCAGCACGCTGTTCATAATAACTCTGAATGCGTTTTTGAACTTCATCAATACTGATTTTTCCTTCAATATGTTCCTTAGCTGTATCAAGCAGATAGGCAGAGGTTTGCAAGCCGTCTACAGCCTGCAATCCTATTGCTGTCTGCCAAGCTTCACTTTTTTCGATTTGACCAGGCTCACCCTGTTTGATATATTCTTCCAGCTCAAATTGCCAGTTTTTGTCCGCTGACATAGGCACACCTCTTTTCCTGCTTAATACACAATCCTAAAATACTCCAAATATGCTTTATATTTATCCTGTGCCGTCAAACACGCATCCGTCAAATAGCCTTTTTCATTATTCCATTCCTTCAATCCTCGATAATAGAACATTTTCAAATTATCCTCAATAATAAACGGAACAATATTATATTTCAGGCATTCCTTGAACATAATCAATCTGCCCACACGGCCATTACCATCCTGAAACGGATGGATACGCTCAAATTTCACATGGAAATCCAAAATATCTTCAAATTTCTTTTCTTCTTTTCCATTATACTCTACCAGCAAGGCTTTCATTTTATCGGCAACTTCTTCCGGAAGTGCGGTATCCATACCGCCCACTTCATTTGGCATCTTTTTATAATCGCCAACAGCGAACCTATCTTTTCTGGAATCACTGGTTCCATTCTTTAGTATCAAATGAAGTTCTTTAATAAACTTCTCTGTTAATGCTGCCTTTGCGTTGTCAATAATCATATCAATACAACGGAAATGATTTGCTGTTTCAATCACATCATCCACATTCAGCACTTCTTTTTCTACACCGATGGTATTGGTTTCAAAGATATATCTGGTCTGATCGTGAGTCAGACGGCTGCCTTCTATATGATTAGAGTTGTATGTTAAATCAATCTGTGTCTTGTGATAAATACCGCCGGAATATTTACTTGCTTTCTGCTCCTTCAGAATATCCAGTAAGGTAATCGGCTGCTCTTTCTTTTTATTCGCACGCTCTGGTTTTTCCGCATTTTCAGGGATGTTCCAGGTTTTTCCGGTAAGAAACGCACCATCTACCCGTCTATGAGCGCAATAATTTCGAACACTGCGTTCCGATATATTCCATTTTTCTGCCATTTCAGCAACTGAAAGATACTGCATCCATACTCCTCCGTTTTTCTAACGCTAAATCAATTTATTTCTCTGTGTCCTTCAAATCTTCCGTCTTAAACACATAATAACTTTCATAATAATAACTGTGATCGATACCCTTCATATAAATTTCTCGATCATTTACATTGTCCGTAAGGGCATTATACAGAAGGGATTTAGTTTCAATATCTTCGATGGGGCTTCGCTCCATGGCAGACATATAATCCTCTTTATCCACCTTGCTCCAGTAAACCACATAGCCAATCTCTTTTTTCAGCATCAGATCAAGCCATATTCTCGTACTTCTCCCATTTCCCTCTCTAAACGGATGAGCCACATTCATTTCTACATATTTTTCGACAATTTCATCAAAGGTTGACTGAGGCATTTTGTCTATGCTCTCCAGAGCAGCTTCCAAATACATCAGCGGAGCAAATCGAAATGTGCCTTTTGCAATATTAACTTCGCGTAATTTACCGGCAAAATCATAAATCTCCTCAAAAAGATATTGATGGATCTTCGCAAAATTTTGATAAGTGCCCGGTTCTATGTCTCAAAAAAGCCACTCTCAAACATAATTTCCCTCACATTCTTCATGCGATTACTTTTTCAGTCACAAATCTATTATTATAAGTATACCATCTCGACTATCGTCTCGATGGTTTTCTCGTCAAATGTCTGTTCGTGCAAGCATGACAGGAACTTTCCTCGTTATTATACCATCTCGACTATCGTCTCGATGGTTTTCTCGTCAAATGTCTGTTCGTGCAAGCACGACAGACACTTTCCTCGTTATTATACCATAATATCGGCAACAAATCTAATTTTTTGTAAAATATTGTGTTCTAATTTTTGCCGTTTTTAATGGTTTTATATTCCTCTTGACGCCAAACGGCGAAGTGCTTATCGTAACACTTCGCCGTTGAATATTGATACATAAAACACCCCATAAATAAAATCGAAATTTGACTTTCAAAATATTGACTTTGCGCAATTTACCAATAATTTACCGATAAAGAAACCAGCCAGTTTCCGAGCTGGCTCTACTTTTCATTATGTATAGACCACTTCCTCTGCCATCGCTTTCACCATATTCATATGCCCTACCCAATCCATCGCATCATCTTCTTTCTCCGGTACCGGATTCTTTTCCAGCAATCCAACCATAATCACTTCCACCCGTTTTCCGCAATCTCCTGCACTTCATACAGATGCGGGAACAACTGCTCCGTCAGCACCAGTTCATCAGAAAGTATTGGATTCTGTTCCTGCAAGAATGTCCTTCTCATTCGTCCGTATTTTCCAAGCGGCTTTTCCTCAACAGGCTGTAATTTGATTGTTGGAATTATGTACTGCGCTGCCCTCACTGCGGGAAAGCACTCGTGGTGAAAGAAGAACGGAAACACTTCATCCTGCATAAATGTGTCAACCCTAAATACCCTTACTATCTCCACAACCTGAAGAAAGTGGATAAGCAGGATCTTTCAGAGGATTACGGCAAAAATAAATATAAGCTCCACTACATCTATCGTGAATTCACCATAGATTTTTCATCATGGACTTAAACTCCCTGTCCAAGAATGCTTCCTCCCTGAAATTCAGCAAGTTCAACGCACATGTCATGTCCCTGTGTCTTACGCTTCATGTCAACCTCGGGCTGTCCCTGCGCAAAACCTCCCAGGCACTGGGAGACCTGTATAACATCAGTATCTCCCACCAGCAGATCGCCAACTATTGTAAGACCGCCGCCCTCTGCATCAAGCCCTTTGCTGACCAGCATCCTTACGAAAAAGGAGAGGTCTTTACTGCCGATGAGACCTACATAAAAATCCGCGGTCTCAAAACATACATCTGGCTTATCATGAATGCCGCAACCCGTTCCATTATCGGCTATCAGGTATCCGATAACCGTGGGGTCGGACCCTGTATCCTTGCCATGCGTATGGCTTTCCGGGGACTCACAAAACTACCAGAGAACTTTAAGTTCATCGCTGACGGCTACAGTGCCTATCCTCTCACCGCAATGGAATTCGCAAAGAAGTTCGGGAAAGATTTTACCTTCAAGATTACCCCGGTCATTGGACTTACCAACGACGATGCTGTTTCTGCGGAGCACCGCCCGTTCAAACAGATGATCGAACGGCTCAACCGCACCTATAAGGCTTCTTACCGGCATACAAACGGCTTTGATAACATGGACGGCGCCAACTATGACCTTGCGCTCTGGGTTGCTTACTACAACTTTCTCAGACCGCATAAACACAATAGATATAAAGTCCTCAACGAAGTAGAAATGCTGCAGGGCGCTGACAACATGCCCGGCAAGTGGCAGCTTCTTATCTTCCTTGGGCAACAGACCATTAGGCAACAACATGGCGAAGCCACTAACTGTTCTTGAGTTCTTCGCCGTCGGTAGGATGTTCAGAGCATTGTTTTGGTGCGCCGTCAAGGGTGGCGTGCACTGGCCATCACTAACATATCTGCAATTTTCAAGGTTCATTTGAGCCTGTTTTTTTCGTCTCAGTTTTTCATAGATTACTTGACACTACCTTACCCGAAATTTATTCGTAAAAAAAGCTGATACAATCAACGGATTGTTCAAGCATATTATTACATGGATAAAGGATTTTTGCCTGCCTGTTCCTCCGAAAAAATTGCACAATCCTTTTTCAGTTTTTAAATGAATTATTGGGGGCTAACGAAAGGAAATGTATAGATATATCCATAAGAAAAATAGAACAGTAAAAGATAACTGGGTGAATAAATATAGTCAAGCGGGAGAGCCACAGCGCGCCGGCAGCTTGACACCCTGGCAGATGAATTGACCGACCAGGAGATTAGGATTATCATTGCCACTGTACAGGCCATGCTGGATGCCAAACCCCAAAGCCTGTCACGCATTGCAAGAGCTCCAGCTCTCTGTTTTTGAATACATCAAGGGGTATTATAATGCCAAGAGGCCTCATGGCGCTTTTAGTATGCTTACGCCGAATAAGGCAGAAATTTTAAGGGAGCAGGCCTGGGTGAGCGCTCCCTTAAAATTTCTGCTAAAAATCGGTCTGCTTAGTTTTTAGTATCATCCAAATCCATCCATTACTTAGATACAGAAATCTTTCTCTCCAGCCTCTCCTGCATCCCACCCATCACAACCACCAGCACCAGCAGATACACCGGCAGCAGCGCCACGCTTACATGGTTGGCGATCAACCCGAATACAGGCGGCATGACACAGGTTCCTACATAGGCAGAGGCCATCTGCACGCCGATGATAGCCTGGGATTTTTCCGGCCCAAAGCGCTCCGGCGTAGCGTGGATGACGGAAGGATAAACAGGGGCGCAGCCCAGGCCAATGAGAATCAGCCCTGCAAAAGAAATGGCACTTCCAAGGGGCAAAACCAGGGGCGCAAACAGAGCCACAAGTCCCAGCACAATTACTCCAATGCCCAGACGAATCATCTGGTTATCATTGAATTTCAAGGTCAGAAATCCGCTGAGAGCCCTTCCGGCTGTAATTCCAACATAAAACAGACTGGCAAACCAGGCGGCTGTCTCTGCAGATAGTCCATGACGCAGCACAAGGTAGCTGCTGGCCCAGAGGCCGGCTGTCTGCTCAATAGCACAGTAGCAGAAAAAGGTCGCCATCACTTCTTTTGCTCCTGGAATCCGGACTACATCCGCCAGAGAAAGAGCTCTGACTTCTTCCTCATAAGCAGCATCGGCATCACTGGTATTTCCATCCTGGGAACCGGCCTGCTCCCGTCCCTTCCATAGCGGCAGACTCAAAAACAAAATCACCGTAAGGACAATCTGAAGCATTCCAATATACCGGTAGCCCATATTCCATCCCTGGCCGCCTGTCAGGGCAAAGCCCATAATATACGGCCCTACGGACGCCCCCAGGCCCCACATGCAGTGGAGCCAGCTCATATGACGGCTGGCGTAGTGAATAGCTACATAGTTATTTAAGGCAGCGTCCACACCGCCGGCCCCCAGTCCGTAAGGAATGGCCCACAGGCACAGCTCCAGATAGGAGCTGCTGATAGAAAAACCAAACAGGGCCATGGCTGTTAAAAGCACGCTGAAGGCCGTCACCTTTCCTGCTCCGAACCGTTTGGTCTGCCGGGCGCTCTGAAGACTGGAAACGATGGTTCCCACAGCAATGATCATGGAAATCCCGCCTGCATAGGAAACTGGCACGGAAAACTCCTGGTACATGGCAGGCCAGGCAGCTCCCAAAAGAGAATCCGGAAGCCCCAGGCTGATAAAGGCCAGGTAAATAATTACCAACAGTAACGAAAACAAAATCCTATCCTCCCAATCAAAGTATCAGCAGCAATCCATGAACTGCAAAGGCTGCAATCCAGGCCACAACACACTGGCCTGCTGCCACCCCTGCTGCCCATTTTCCGCCCAGCTCCCGCTTTACTGCTGCCACTGCAGCCACGCAGGGAGTATACAAAAGGCAGAATACCAGCAGAGAGGCAGCTCCGGCAGCCGACAGGGTGCCAAGCAGCGCATCTGTAGAACCAAACAGCACAGTCAGGGTAGCTACCACACTCTCCTTTGCCATAAAACCGGTAATCAGAGCGGTGGAAATCCGCCAGTCTCCAAAGCCCAGCGGCGCAAACACCGGAGTAATCACCCCTGCTGCCATAGCCAGAATACTGTCCTGAGAATCGGACACCATATTAAACTGCAAGTCAAAGCTCTGCAGGAACCAGATAACAATGGTTGCCAGGAAAATCACCGTAAAGGCCCGCTCCAAAAAGTCCTTGGCCTTCTCCCACAGCAGATGCACCACATTCTTGGCCCCCGGCATCCGGTAGTTAGGAAGCTCCATCACAAAGGGAACTGCCTCCCCCTTAAACATGGTTTTCTTGTAAATCAGGGCCATCAGAATGCCCATGACGATGCCGAACAGGTAAAGACCGATCATTACCAAAGCTGCATGCTCCGGGAAGAAAACTTCCGTAAAAAAGGCATAAATTGGCAGCTTTGCCGTACAGCTCATGAAAGGCGTAAGCAGAATCGTCATCTTCCGGTCCCTTGCAGACGGCAGGGTGCGGCTGGCCATAACGCCGGGAACGGTACAGCCAAAGCCGATCAGCATCGGCACGATGCTTCGGCCGGACAGGCCCAGCTTTCTTAACAGCTTATCCATAATAAACGCCACCCTTGCCATGTAGCCGCTGTCTTCCAGAATAGACAGAAAGAAGAACAGGGTTACGATGATAGGCAGAAAGCTTAACACGCCGCCTACGCCGCTCATAATACCGTCCACAATAAGGGACTGCAGCACTTCGTTGACCCCGGCCTCTGCCATGGCAGCAGCCGCCAGGTCTGTAATCCAGGAGATGCCGCTTTCTAAAAGTTCCTGAAGGGCTGCTCCCACCACATTGAAGGTCAGCCAGAATACCAGCCCCATAATGCCGATAAACGCCGGGATGCCTGTGTATTTTCCAGTCAGTATCTGGTCCATCCGCTTGCTTCTGGCCCGCTCCCTGCTCTCCCTGGGTTTTACTACAGTCTGGTCGCAGACCCGGTGAATAAAGGAAAAGCGCATTCCGGCAATGGCAGACGCCCGGTCCATGCCGGTCTCCTCCTCTGTCTGACAGGCGATGTGCTCTAACATCTCCTGCTCATTCTGAGACAGCTCCAGCTTTTCTAAAATCCGGTCGTCTCCCTCTAAAATCTTGCTGGCGGCAAACCGCACCGGAATAGCCGCCTTTCTGGCGTGATCCTCGATCAGATGCATCACTGCATGGATGCCCCGGTGCACGCCGCTGTCTGTATCACTGCACAGATCTGCTCTGGCCGGCGCCTCCTGATACTTTGCAATATGTACTGCATGGCGCACCAGCTCCTCAATACCCTCGCCTTTGGCGGCAGAGATAGGCACCACCGGCACTCCCAAAAAGGCCTCCATCTCATTGACCAGCACAGCCCCGTTATTTTCCCACAGCTCATCCATCATATTCAGAGCCACAACCATAGGCATCTGCAGCTCTAAAAGCTGCATAGTCAGATACAGATTCCGCTCGATATTGGTAGCGTCCACAATGTTAATGATTCCCTTGGGCTTTTCCTGCAGCAAAAATTCCCTGGTAACGATTTCCTCGCTGCTGTAAGGGGACATGGAATAAATTCCCGGCAGGTCTGTGATCAAGGTGTTGGGATAGCCCTTTATCACACCGTCCTTCCGGTCTACCGTAACCCCTGGAAAGTTGCCTACATGCTGGTTAGATCCGGTCAACTGGTTAAACAGGGTTGTTTTTCCGCAGTTCTGGTTTCCTACCAAAGCAAAGGTCAGGGTCGTATCCTCAGGAAGCGGCGTCTCCGACCCTTTCTTATGATACTTTCCGCTTTCGCCGTATCCGGGATGCTCCGCCTGTTTCCTGTGGGCCGGCCGCAGTTCTTTCCTTGTTCTTATTTCCGGATGCTCCGAAACCGGCGCTTTTTCTGCTTCGTCCCAGCCCTGGCTGATTTCAATCTTTTCCGCGTCATCCAGCCGCAGCGTCAGCTCATAGCCATGTATTTTTAATTCCACCGGGTCGCCCATAGGCGCGTATTTTACAACCGTCACCTCCGCTCCCTGAATCAAGCCCATGTCCAGGAAATGCTGGCGCAGCGCACCGCTGCCGCCTACAGAGAGTATGGTAGCTGTTTTTCCGATTGGCAGTTCTTTTAATGTCATACCATGTTCCCCTTTTATTCTTTATCTTGATGATAATTTTCCTCAACATTAGTTATACCTAACCCGCAGAGAAAAGTCAAGTTAAAACCTCACAACTTTCCGGAGAAACTCCCCTTTTTCTACTTCCCGTCCTCTTTTCCGGCGCTGTGACTGCAGCCTTGGCAAAAACCGGCAGAAGGACAGCCGCAGCAGCCTCCGCCCCGCTTTTTTCTCCGGATATACCCATAAACCGCCCCGCCGGCTGCCAAAAGCACTGCGCCGGCCACAATAAGATCTGCCATTTCCCTCTCCTGCCCATATAAAATGCCTGAAAGAATGGGGCTGCCGCAAAATGTAATAAATACAGAAAAGTATATAATTACATTTTGTGACAGCCCGCTGCCATTTAAATCATGTTTTAGTTGGTAAAGTTATCAAAATAACCCTGTACCAGAATGATGGGGGTTCCCTTATCTCCGGAACCACTGGTCAAATCACAGAGAGATCCAATCAGATCTGTCAGTCTTCTGGGGGTAGTGCCCTGAGCGGCCATATTGCCTACCAGGCTGCCGTCTTTCTCTTTGATTCTCTTGGAAATAGCGTCCTGAAGCGCCTGACCGGACAAATCCTTAAAGTCATTATCTGCCAGGTATTTTAACTTCAGCTCGTTAGGGGTTCCCTCCAGGCCCGGAGTATATGCCGGAGAAACCACCGGATCTGCCAGCTCCCAGATTTTTCCTGCCGGATCCTTGAATGCACCGTCGCCGTATACCATAACCTCTACATGCTTTCCGGTTTTGTCCAGAAGCTGTTTCTGAATATCCAGCACAAAATCCGTGCACTCTCTGGGGAACAGCTTTACAGCATCCTCCGTAGACTTGTTGGAGCCTAACAGGCCATATTTCTCATTACAGCCGCTTCCGTTAATGGAAGCAGTCATAATATCATCTAAACCGCATACTCTCTCAGCGCCTGCTGCCTTCAGAATCCGTTTGGTTCTTGCGCGGGTATGGATGTCGCAGGTCAGCACATTCTTGGTGTAATCCAGAATAACGCTGGGATTATTTGCAAAAATCACCTCTACCTCAGCGCCTGCCTCTTTCACAATCTGGCTGTAGTAATCTACATAGTCCACGCCGGTGAACTCATGCTTGTTCTCGCCAAACAGCTCCCGGTAGCGGGCCAGATTCAACACATCGCTGTAGGGGTTGATGCCTGCCTCGTCTAATTTATCCAGGGACACCAGCTCATTTCCCACCTCATCGCTGGGATAGCTGAGCATGAGAACAACCTTCTTTGCTCCCATGGCAATGCCCTTTAAGCAAATGGCAAAACGGTTTCTGGACAGAATCGGGAAGATAACGCCGATCGTTTCTCCGCCCAGCTTTGCCTTCACATCCTCGGCGATTGCCTGGACGCTGGCGTAGTTACCCTGAGATCTTGCCACAACTGACTCGGTCACTGCGACTACATCCCGGTCTCTCAATGCAAATCCTTCGCTGTCTGCAGCCTCCAGAACACTGGTCACAACGATGTCAGCCAGTTTATCACCTTCCCGGATGATTGGGCAGCGGACGCCTCTCGATACTGTTCCTACTTTTCTTTCGCTCATTTGAACTCCTCTTTTCTAGTTGCCTGTAGCCGGCACCTATGCTTGGTCTTTTCAGACCGCTTTTTTGCCAACGCATACAGTATAACTCACTTTATACGAATAGGCAAGAACCCAAACTAATAAATCTTATTAGAAATACTAATAAATTTTGCCTAAAATTTCTGCAGAATTGATACTAGTGTGCTGACGCATTATACCTGGCAAAACTCCGCAGGATATTCGTTTATCTGATACATTAAGATTCCGGCGTCTCCCTGGTCTGATAATAAAACTGAATTTCCAGCCTGGAACGGTCAAACCGGATACCGTATATGTCCCATGGGCCAGGCTTTCCCTCCCGGATCTCCTCCGGTACTGCCCACTCTGCCTGATACTGCTCCTGCAGCCGGATAAAGGAAAACTCTGACCCGCTTTTTGCCCAGGCTCCTGCCCCTAACACTGCCGCTTCCCCAAGCGCCGCTGCCGCCAGCCACCGCCGCTGCCTGCGCCCCATTTCTGCCCAGGCTCCTGCTTTTCTGGCTGCCTCTCTCACAGAGATTCTCCTCCAGCTCCGATCCTGTTTTTTCCAGCGATACTTCAACCGCCTGCTCCTTTCATATCCTTCTACCGCCGTCAGGCCCACAATTCCAAAGAAACCAGGCCGGATTTTCTCATCCGCCTGGCTTCTTCTTTTCTTTACTGGGCTTTGGTTGTCTCTTTAGTCCGGGTTTCTCCGGTAATGTCTTCCACGCCCTTCTCAACATCGTTGATCAGACCGTCAATCACGCCGCCAGTCTCATCTGCTGCGCGGGTCGCGCCGGTTGTGGAACCGCCGTTTCCGGCTCCGCCATTGGTGGTAGTACCGCCGTTTCCGCCAGTCATCCCTGCTCCGCCGGTTTCTTCACCGCCGGAACGAGTCGTTTCACCTCCGCCGGAACGAGTCGTCTCCCCGGCAGACTGGGTCGTTGCCGTAGTCCCGCCTGAATTCGTATCGTTCCCATTGCCGCAGCCGGTAAGAGACATCACAGCCAATGCAAACAACAATGCGCAACATGTCATTCTGATTCTTTTCATAAACAATTCTCCTTTCGCTTTTGTTCTTAGTATGCGAAAGAAGCTGCCGATTTATGAACAAATCCCGCTGCCGTTTCTGTCAAATTTTTCCGCAGATTTTTTACTGTCTGAAACCGGATTATGAAGCCGCTTCGATTACATCTGCCATGGTATAAAGCCCCGGCGCTTTTCCTGCCAGGAACAGGGCTGCCTCCAGAGCGCCTTTTCCAAAAACAGCTTTAGAATAGGCAGTGTGAGAAAAAGTAATCACCTCATCGGTGCCTGCAAAGATGACATCGTGCTCACCTACAATGGAACCGCCCCGGACGGAGGAGATGCCAATTTCCCTGGGATCCCGCTTTACCCGCTCAGTGCTGCGGTCGTATTTATAATGATACTGCCGGTTCATGGCCTCATTGATGGAATCTGCCAAAGCCAGCGCCGTTCCGCTGGGAGCATCCACCTTTTTATTGTGATGCTTTTCTACAATTTCTACATCAAACCCGGCTGGCGACAACACTCTGGCTGCATCCTGCAAAAGCTTCAAAAGGGTATTGACGCCTAAAGACATATTGGCAGAGCGAAGAACCGCCGTCTTTTTGCTAGTCTCCTCTACCTTTTTCATCTGCTCATCAGACAGGCCTGTGGTACAAAGAACCAGCGGCATCTTATTGTCGCCGCAGTAGTTCAAAAGACGATCCACTGCCTTTGCAGATGCAAAATCCACAATCACATCTGCCGGTTCCGTACATTTCTCCAGAGAGGAAAATACCGGATAGCCCAGACTGTCATCCTGCTTTACATCCACGCCGGCCACAATCTGGATTCCTTCCATCTCCTTTGCCAGACCGGTAATGGTGCGTCCCATGGCGCCGCAGCAGCCATGCATAATCATCCGAATCATTTAAGCTCCTCCTGATCTCACTTACAGAATTCCGTAGTCTTCCATAGCCTTCTTAAGCCGCGCCTGGTTCTCCGGCTCCATCTCCGTAAGCGGCAGGCGCAGCGGGCCTGCTTCCTTGCCCATCAGGTTCAAGGCTGCCTTTACCGGAATGGGGTTTACTTCACAGAACAAGGCGTTAATCAGCGGAAGGGCCTCCAACTGCATCTGTCTGGCCTTCTCTACATTGCCCTTAAAGTAATTTTCGCAAATATCGTGGGTCTGTCTGGGAGCGATGTTGGACAGAACGGAAATGACGCCCTTTCCGCCCAGGGAAAGCAGCGGCACGATCTGGTCGTCGTTTCCGGAGTAAACATCCACATCCTCTCCGCCTAAGTGGAGAATCTCCGCAATAGCGGAAAAGTTTCCGCTGGCTTCCTTTACACCTACGATGTTGGGTACTTCCCTGCAAAGCTTTACAATGGTCTCCGGCTTCATGGTTACGCCGGTTCGTCCCGGAATGTGGTATAAGAGAATGGGAATGCTTACTGCTTCTGCAATTTCCGTAAAGTGCTTTATCAAGCCGTTCTGGGTAGCCTTATTATAGTAAGGAGTTACCAGCAGAAGGCCGTCTGCCCCAGCCTCCTCAGCGTCTTTGGATTTTTTTACAGCCTCTCTGGTACAGTTGGAACCAGTTCCTGCAATAACCGGAACCCGGTGATTTACCTGCTGACATACAAAGCGGATTAAATCGTTGTCTTCCTCGTGGGTCATAGTAGAAGACTCCCCGGTAGTGCCGCACACAATGATGGCGTCTGTACCGCCGGCAATCTGTTCCTCCACCAGCTCCGCCATTTTCTCATAATTTACGTCTCCATTAGGTTTAAAGGGGGTAATAATTGCAACGCCTGCTCCTTCAAAAATAGCCATTTTCAGCTCCTCCTTAAAAGTAAAAAAGGTATCTGTGATATAAAAAGGGCCGACACCGGTCAGCCCTTCAAACAATGCCTAATCTTTACTTATACTAGCATTATCACGAAAAAATGTCAACTTAAAACCTCTGCCCGCTCTACCTTATCTGCCATCCGGCATATCTCGTCCGGCAAAATCTTTCCGGTGAGAATAACATCCGTCTCATCCCGGTATTCTAAAATTAGCTGCAAATCCTTTTCCGTAATAATTTTCTGGTCAATCAGGCCCAAAGCCTCGTCTAACACCAGCAGATCGCAGCAGCCGGTAGAAAGCACCTTTTTAGCATAATTCAGACCGTTTAAGATATTGAGGCACTCCTCTCTCTGGGCGTCCTCCGTCAGCTCATCAAAATAGCAGTCTGCCTTTTCAAAGCGAAAAATTTTCATCTCCGGCTCCAGCCGCTTATACAGCTCCAGGTTTTCCTGTCTGCGGCTCCCCTTTAAAAACTGAATAATCACTACCTGCTGCTGATGGGTGGCTGCCTGAACTGCCTTTCCCAGGGCCATGGCTGTCTTGCCGGACCCTTCATCGCCGCAGATGATTTCAATTTTCCCTGTACTCATCCCTGCGCACCTCTTTATTTTATCTGAATTGGCGTTTTTCGTACTTTTTTGCCTTCCCATGTAAAGTGTGCTTATATTACCACACTATAGGACTTTTTGCAAGTTTTATTCTTCACTGCCGCATTCCAGCTTGCTGATAGACACCTCATAAGCCACCCGCTTTTCGCACTCTGTCTCACTCAGCTTCTTGGTATATTCCCGGCTCTGAACCCGTCCCCAGACACGGACCCTTGTGCCAACCTCAAATCCCGAAGCAAACCGGGCATTTCTTCCCCAGGCGATACATGGTATGTAATCCGACTTTCCATAAGGCCGGTTCACTGCCAGCAGAATATCCGCAATCTCCCGCCCCAACGGCGTCTTCCGGTAAATCGGGGCCTTGCAGATATAACCGTCCAGAAAAATCTGGTTGGTTTTGGTATAGTCCGTAAACTCCTCCATAAAATTGATTTCCCGCACAAACACCGATAATACCAGCCTGTTCTTTACCCCTTCATGCCGGTTGTAAGACCGGAACTGCCCAATCGCCTCTACTGTACATCCCCGATAATCTTCCTGCACATTGATAAGCCGCTCCGAAATCATAAGCGGAATAACATCCGCCTGTTCACTCAGCCTGTTGACAGCCAGATCCACCAGATAAAACCCTTCCCCAAACACCTCATGGCTAAACGAAAATCCAGAGATAATCTCTCCAATCACACTCACTCTGTTATTCTCAATGACTTTTTCCGACATGGTACTTCTCTCCTCTAACTTTTTACTTTTTGGACATATTGTCACTAGTAAACATATGAGAGAATACCAAAAACAATGAAACAAACCGTTCGCCTAATATCGACAAAATTCGCCCTTCAAATGCCAATGCCGGAGGCTCTTATTTTTTCATCGCTGCCCGCTTCCGCATCGTCGGATCCAGAATCTTTTTCCGAATCCGCAGATTCTCCGGCGTAACCTCTAAAAGCTCATCCGTATCAATAAACTCCAGGCACTGCTCCAGGCTCATCACCTTTTTCGGCACCAGCTTCAGCGCCTCATCTGCACTGGAAGACCGGGTATTCGTCAATTTCTTCGTCTTACAAACATTAACCTCAATATCTTCTGCCTTCGGATTCTGCCCAATCACCATGCCTGCATACACCTTCTCGCCGGGGCCTACAAACAAGAGTCCCCGCTCCTGAGCATTAAACAGACCGTAAGTAATGGTTTCGCCACTCTCGTATGCGATCAGAGAGCCTGTCTTTCGATAAGCTAAATCCCCTTTATAAGGGCCGTAGCCGTCAAAAATCGTATTCATAATACCATTTCCCTTGGTATCGGTCATGAACTCGCCCCGGTATCCAATCAGGCCTCTGGACGGAATGGCAATCTCTAACCGGGTATACCCCCCATTAGCCGGGCTCATACCCTGCAGCTCACCCTTTCTGGAAGTCAGCTTCTGAATAATGGCGCCGGTAAA
The DNA here is from genome assembly GCA_951800645.1 of uncultured Eubacteriales bacterium. Classification (GTDB taxonomy): domain Bacteria; phylum Bacillota; class Clostridia; order Lachnospirales; family Lachnospiraceae; genus Brotaphodocola. The sequence goes on from CATOIK010000011.1 coordinate 29,428, forward strand.
CTCCTCCGGCACATCAATGTAAGCAATCTCCATGGGCTCCAACTTCTGATTCCGCTCATTGGTCTTGTAAAGCACCTCCGCCTTGCTGACTGCAAATTCAAAGCCTTCCCGGCGCATGTTCTCAATCAGAACCGACAGATGCAGCTCGCCCCGGCCGGACACCTTAAAGCAGTCGGGAGAATCCGTCTCCTCCACCCGCAGGCTTACATCCGTATTAAGCTCTCTGAACAGACGCTCCCTGATGTGGCGGGAGGTAACAAACTTTCCTTCCTGACCTGCCAGAGGGCTGTCATTTACCATAAAGTTCATGGCAATGGTAGGCTCAGAAATCTTCTGGAAAGGAATGGCCTGCGGACGCTCCGGAGAACATAAGGTATCGCCGATATGCAGATCTGTAATGCCGGAAATCGCCACAATATCGCCGATGGACGCTTCCTGCACCTCCACCCGGTTCAAACCGTCAAACTGGTACAGCTTGCCAATCTTCACCTTCCGCAGCTTATCCGGGTCGTGATGGTTTACGATCACACACTCCTGATTCACCTTCAGAGAACCGTTGTCAATCTTGCCCACACCGATACGGCCTACATACTCGTTGTAGTCGATGGTGCTGATCAACATCTGGGTATCTGCATCCGGGTCTCCCTCCGGCGCCGGGATATAATCTACGATAGTCTCAAACAGAGGCCCCATATCTACAGCCTCATCCTCCAGATTCTTCTTGGCAAATCCGGACCGGGCAGATGCAAACACAAAAGGACAGTCTAACTGCTCGTCCGAAGCATCCAGATCCATTAAAAGCTCCAGGACTTCATCGATAACCTCCTCCGGACGGGCCTCCGGACGGTCGATCTTGTTGATGCAGACGATGACAGACAGCTCCAGCTCCAGGGCTTTCTGCAGCACAAACTTGGTCTGAGGCATGGGGCCTTCATAAGCGTCTACCACCAGGATAACGCCGTTTACCATTTTCAGCACCCGCTCTACCTCGCCGCCGAAATCTGCATGGCCTGGGGTATCGATGATGTTAATCTTTTTATCCTTATAAAATACTGCCGTGTTCTTAGACAGAATGGTGATGCCACGCTCCCTCTCGATGTCGTTGGAGTCCATGACCCGCTCTGCCACCTCCTGGTTGGCACGGAATACGCCGCTCTGCTTTAACAGCTCGTCTACCAAGGTAGTTTTACCGTGGTCAACATGGGCGATAATCGCAATATTTCTCACATCTTCTCTTTTCATTTTCATAACAAATCTCTTCTTTCTCTGCTTACGCTCTTTCTTTAAAAAAGCTAAGGACCACAGTCACTGGCCTTAGCTTTTAACTCTTATCACAACTATTTAATATAGCATCTGGAAACGGAGATTTCAAGCCATTTCTCCATATTTTCCAAGGTTTTTAAGCCTTTTGAAGCCTTCAGTCATCAAACAGCACCAGTTCCTCGTCTGCAAAGCCAAAAAACACCTGGCCCTCAGGCTGGATCAAAGCCCTGCCGCCGGTCTTTTCCGTTACCTGAGCCAAAAACGAGCCCTGCTGTTCCTCCGGAACCAGAAAAATCATGGATACCTGGTCTGTGTATTCTGTATCCAGAATGGTAATGCCCATCTGTCCTGCCACATACTGCAGCTTTCCGACACCATTGTAATCCGTTCCTATCCGAAGCCGCACTGCCGGCATTTTCTCCACAATCACACAGTTTTTCAACGCTTCCTGCACTGCCCCGGAATAGGCCCGCACAAGCCCGCCGGTGCCAAGCAGGGTTCCGCCGAAATACCGGGTTACCACCACACAGATATTTTTAAGTTCTGCCCCCAAAAGCACATCCAGCATAGGCCGCCCTGCAGTCTGGCTGGGCTCGCCGTCATCACTGCAGCGCTGCACCTGCCCCCGCTCTCCAATGATATAGGCCGAGCAGTTGTGTCTGGCGTCCCAATACTTCTTTCGCATTTCCTCAATGAAAGCAACGGCCTCCTCCTCGCTCTCCACCGGTCTGGCAGTGGCGATGAACCGGGATTTTTTCTCCACCAGCTCCCCTTCTCCGCCCCGGTATAAAATCTTATAATTTCCTATCATAACAGGTCTTTATTCCTTCCCTTTCGGCAATACTAAATCTATATAGCATCATAACAGGAAACCAGGCTTCTGACAAGTCTACAAACAGTAACAAGATTATTGAATTGTCTTCCTGTTTTTGGTATAATGATATGTGGGTTTTTCTATGAAAAATCTTCAAAGGAGGACAACATCCTATGAATTACGGAAAGCAAGCAACTGAAAAAAAGATAAAAGCAGCCAGCTCTAATACAAAAAAATATACTACCCGGGTTTTCCTCACCTTTCTGAAAACCTGCCTGATCTTATGTATGTTCGGTGTTCTGGTGGGAACCAGCACCGGAATCGGTATGCTGATGGGCATCATTGACAATGCACCGGAGCTGAATGTGGACAGCATCGTTCCGGCAGGCTATGCCACCACGGTCTACGACAACGCAGGAAACTTAACAGACACCCTGGTCCAGACCGGCTCCAACCGGGAGGAAGCCTCCTACGAGGAGCTTCCCCAGGATTTGATCGATGCGTTCGTAGCCATTGAGGACGCCCGGTTTTGGACCCACAACGGCATTGACTTACGGTCCATCACCCGTGCGGCAGTAGGCGTGCTGACGGGAGAAAACCGAGGCGGCGGCAGCACCATCACCCAGCAGTTGATCAAAAACAATGTTTTCAACGGCGGCATGGAAACCAGCTTCGGCGCCAAATTAGAGCGAAAGATCCAGGAACAGTATCTGGCTCTGCAGCTTACCAAATCCATGGACCGGAAGCTGATCCTAACCAACTATTTAAACACCATCAACTTAGGCAGCAACGCTCTGGGTGTGAAAGTGGCGGCTCAGCGGTATTTTAATAAGGATGTTTCGGAGCTGACCCTGTCTGAGTGTACGGTCATCGCCGGCATCACCCAGAATCCGTCTAAATTAAACCCCATTACCGGTCAGGAAGACAATGCGGAAAAACGCAAGGTCATCCTCCAGTATATGTTTGAGCAGGGGTACATCACCAAAGAGGAGCAGGAGGAGGCCCTGGCCGACGATGTTTACTCACGGATTCAAAATGTAGACCTGATTTCCAAAGAAAATGCCACGCCCTACAGCTACTTCACCGATGAGCTGACTCAGCAGGTGAAAGACACCCTGATGGAAAAGCTGGGCTACACAGAAACCCAGGCCCACAATCTGTTATACAGCGGCGGCCTGCAGATTTTCACCACTCAGGATCCGGCCATCCAGGCCATTGTAGATGAAGAAGTCAACAATCCGGATAACTACACAGCCAAGCGCTATTCTGTAGAGTACCGCCTGTCTGTAACGCACGCAGACGGAACCACCGAACATTTCTCGGAAAAGAGCCTGCTGTCCTGGCACAAGAATGTGCTTCACGACAAGCACGACGGCCTTTATAACAGCGAGGAAGCCGCACAGCAGGACCTCGACGCCTACAAGGCTTGGCTGTTAAAGGAAGGGGACGCCATCATCGGTGAAACCACCTCCATGATTCTGCAGCCTCAGGTTTCCTTTGTAGTGATAGATCAGCACACCGGCTATGTAAAAGCTATCAGCGGCGGCCGCGGCGCCAAGACAGCCAGCCTGACCTTAAACCGCGCCACCAACACTCCGCGGCAGCCTGGCTCTACCTTCAAGGTAATCTCCGCATTTGCACCGGCCATTGACACCTGCGGAGACACCCTGGCCTCCGTATATTATGATTCCGTTTACACCGTTGGAAACAAGACCTTTAAAAACTGGTACAGCCAGGGCTATACCGGCTACTCCAGCCTGCGGGACGGCATTATTTACTCCATGAACATCGTAGCGGTAAGATGCCTGATGGAAACTGTATCGCCCCAGTTGGGACTGGAATATGCCCAGAACTTCGGCATTACCACCTTAACCTCCGACGACCTGGGCGCTTCCCAGGCACTGGGCGGACTGACCATAGGCGTCAGCAACCTGGAAATGACTGCGGCCTACGCCTCCATCGCCAATGGCGGCGTATACACGAAACCCGTATTCTTTACTAAGATCCTGGACCATAACGGCAAGATCCTGATTAACAATGAGCCGGAAACCCACCGGGTTTTAAAGGACTCTACGGCGTTCCTTCTGACCGACGCCATGGCAGATTCCACGGAGAGCAACCGGAAGTTCGGCAGTTCCATTAACTCCACCAGTACCCGGTCTCACATTCCCGGCATGTCTACGGCAGGAAAGAGCGGCACTACCTCCAACAACAATGACATCTGGTTTGTAGGCTACACTCCCTACTATACTGCCGGCGTCTGGGGCGGCTGCGACGACAACCAGAAGCTGACCTATGTAAACGGCGGCACCTCCTTCCACAAGGACATCTGGCGGAAAATTATGAGCCGCATCCACGAAGGTCTGGAGGATCCGGGCTTTGAGATTCCGGACAGCGTTGAAACTGCGGAAGTATGCCGCAAGTCCGGCAAGCTGGCTGTTCCCGGCGTCTGCTCAGGTGATCCCAGAGGCAGCGCCGTCTATACAGAATATTTTGCCAAAGGCACGGTTCCCACAGAAATGTGTGATGTCCATGTACGGGCAAGCATCTGCAGCACCACCGAAAAACTGGCCGGCAGCAACTGTTCCCGGTATTCCAGCATCCGGCTGGCAATCCCGGTGGATGCGGAAGGCTCCACAGACGATTCCAAATATGCGCTGCCTACTACTGTCTGCCCCGGCCACGCATTTACCATTATAGACCCAACTGCAGGCGCAGTAACTCCGGAGGGCGGTCCTGTTCCGGAAGGACCTCCTGCAGGTTCCCTTGGCCCGGCTGGTCCCGGCTACGCCCCCACCAGTCCGGTTATCACTTCCCCCGGCAGCAGCGGCCCTGTAAGTGCCCCCGGCTCCAGCGGCCCCATAAGCGTCCCCGGCCCCAGCGGTTATTAAAACTATAAAATCCCAGATGTGTCTGAATGCATACAGTAAACAGACACCTCTGGGATTTTTATGCAGTACAAAATAATAGGAAAAAGAAAAAGCCCAGCATCTGCTGGACTTTTCCGATGGACCTGAGGGGAATCGAACCCCTGTCCGAAAACCAATTCCCTGTTCTTCTACTATCATAGTCTATTCTTTTTCATTCCCTCCACCCTACGGGAACAGACACCCTTAAGGCTTCAGTAGCTTCATAATACGCCCATGCAGGCAAAGCTTACTGCATGTCGTTTCTCACATAGTCGATGCCAGGTTCTTAAGGTGTGAGTGCCCTAAGGCTGACAGCAGCCATTAGGCTGCGTATGCTAAATTATCTTCAGCGTTTAATTTTAAGTTTGCCATTTGACGCATTGCATGCGGATAGCTTCACCAGCTGCATGACCCCCGTCGAAACCAGTACAAGCCCTTACTGGGTCACCGCGACTTATCGGTGGATTTTCATTGTAGCACAGGCGTATCCGGCTGTCAACCAGGGTACGCCTGTTGTAAGTCTTTTGTAAGTTTTCCAGAATCTTACAGGATTTTCCGAATCCAGCCTTCCGGCGCCTCTACGGTACCCATCTGGATACCGGTCAAGGTCTCGTAAAGCTTTTTGGTTACCGGTCCCATCTCGTTCATGCCGCTGGCAAAGCAGATCTCTTTTCCGTGGTCTACTACCTTGCCTACCGGAGAGATGACTGCTGCGGTGCCGCACAGGCCGCACTCAGCAAAGTCAGAAAGCTCAGACAGTTTCACTGGCCGCTGGGTTACCTTAAGACCTAAATAATGCTCTGCCACATACACCAGAGACCGTCTGGTAATAGACGGCAGAATGGAATCGGACTTAGGCGTTACTACCTGGCCGTCCTTGGTCACAAACAGGAAGTTGGCCCCTCCGGTCTCCTCCACATAGGTTCTTGTAGCCGGATCCAGGAACATGTTTTCATCATAGCCTGCTGCATGAGCTGTCATGTTGGCATGGAGACTCATGGCGTAGTTCAGTCCTGCCTTTACATGGCCGGTACCGTGAGGCGCTGCCCGGTCGAAATCACTGACACAGAGGGTCAGAGGCTTTACGCCGCCCTTAAAGTAAGGACCTACCGGAGTTCCAAACAGGCGGAACTGGTACTGATCCGACGGCTTTACGCCGATTACCGGGCCGGAGGCAAACATATAAGGCCGCAAATAAAAGGTAGCCCCGCTGCCAAAGGGGGGAACCCAGGCGGCGTTAGCCCGCACCACCTGGTCTACTGCCTCTAAAAAGCGCTCCTTCGGGAAAACCGGCATTTCCAGTCTTTTACAGGAATCCATCATCCGCTCTGCATTTAAATCCGGGCGGAAGGTGACAATGCTGCCGTCCTGCGTGGTGTAGGCTTTGAGGCCTTCAAAGCACTCCTGGCAGTACTGTAAAATTCCGGCGCACTCGTTGATTACCACATTGGAATCTGCAGTCATGCAGCCCTCGTCCCAGGCTCCGTCCTTATAGTTGGCTACATACCGCATGTCTGTAGGCATGTAGCTAAATCCGATATTTCCCCAGTCCAGATTTTTCTTTTCCATGTCTGTACCTCTGCTCCCTCTTTTTATAGTATAGCTCTCACTTGATTAAAAGTTATTATAGTCTTATTATCCGGTAAAATCAATGATTCTTTTCCAATTCCTGTATATCTGTCTCTCATAGCTGCCATAACCCAAACAAATTGCAGTTTTCTCTATTATAACCTATAACTAAGACCGTTTTGCCAGCACCTTTTCTTTTTACCGCAGCTTCTCCTTGTACTCCCGCTCTACTTCCCGCTTTGCATCCTTTTTAGCAAGATCGGCCCGCTTGTCGTACAGTTTCTTGCCTCGTGCCAGACCAATCTCCACCTTCACCAGACTTCCCTTGAAATACACCTGCAAAGGTACCAGGGTAAATCCCTTTTCCCGGATCTTCCCCTCCAGCTTATCAATTTCGCTTCTGTGAAGCAGAAGCTTTCTGGACCGCAGCGGGTCTTTATTGAAAATATTTCCCTTCTCATAGGGGTTGATGTGCATGCCGTGAACATACACCTCCCCCTTTTCAATCCTTACAAATGCCTCCTTGATGCTGCAGTGGCCCATCCGGATAGACTTTACCTCTGTGCCGAACAGCTCAATGCCGCACTCAATTTTCTCGTCAATAAAATAGTCGTGGTAAGCCTTTTTGTTGTTGGCTACCAGCTTAAATGCATCCTTCACCTGCCTATTCCTCCCTGTCTTCCTCCTTAGCCGGAAGAAAATCGATGGTTCTGGTAAGACGGTCCGTTCCGGAAACCTCTACCTTTACCTTCTGGCCAAGACGATAAACCTGACCGCAGCGTTCTCCCCGCAGCTCCATCTTCGCCTCATCAAATACATAGTAGTCCCCATGCAGCTCATTTACATGGACCAGGCCCTCTACCGTATTAGGCAGCTCCACATAAAAGCCCCAGTTGGTTACGCCGGAGACAACGCCCTCGTAAACCTGGCCGATTCGGTCTGCCATGTACTGGCACTTCTTCAGCTTTACAGTTTCCCGCTCTGCCTCCTCAGCTCTCCGCTCTGTAGAGGAGCACTGGATGGTAACTCCTGCCAGAATACTATCATAATGGGAAATCCGTCCCTCTGTCAACCTTCCATGGAGATTTTCCTTAATAATCCGATGGATCTGTAAATCAGGGTATCTTCTTATGGGAGAAGTAAAATGGGTGTAGTATTTCGCTGCCAGCCCGAAATGTCCGGTGCACTGAGGCATATATTTGGCCTGGCGCATGGAACGCAGGGTCAGGCGGCTAATTAAGGCCTCCTCCTGGCTGCCCTCGATCCGCTCCAGAAGCTTCTGCAGCTCCTTGGGATGCACCTCTCCGTTCTGGGTGCGGATATGGTAGCCAAAGTTGTTGATAAACAGGCCCAGCCGCTTCATTTTTTCCGGATCCGGATTGTCGTGGGTTCGGTACACAAAGGGCAAATCCTGCCAAAAATAATCCTCTGCAATGGTTTCGTTGGCCATCAGCATAAAATCCTCGATAATCCGGGTGGCTGCGTTGCGCTCATAGGGCTTTATCTCCGCTGGCCGGCCTTTTTCGTCCAGAATAATTTTCGTTTCCGGAAAATCAAAGTCAATGGAGCCGCGGCTGTAACGCCGCTTCCGCAGAATATCCGCCAGTTCCTTCATCAGAAGGAACATGTCTGTCTCTGCCGCCTCCATGCCTTCCTGCTTTTCCTCCCCAGCCTGGATTATCTCGTTTACCGCCGTGTAGGACATTCTCCGGTCTACCCGGATCAAGGTCTCTGCAATCTCATGGCCCAGCACCCGCCCATCATAATCAATCTCCATGATACAGCTTAATGCCAGACGGTCCTGGCCCTCATTCAGAGAACAGATTCCGTTGGAAAGACGATGGGGCAGCATGGGAATGACCCGGTCCACCAGATACACGCTGGTGCCTCGCTTTAAGGCTTCCTTATCCAGCGGGCTTCCCTCTGTCACATAATGGCTTACATCTGCAATATGAACCCCCAGTTTATAGCCGTAGTCCTCTCTGCTGATGGTAATGGCATCGTCTAAGTCTTTCGCGTCCTCTCCGTCTATGGTTACGGTCTGCCAGTCCCGAATGTCTTTCCGTCCGGCCTTTTCTTCCTCCAGCACCTCATCCGGAATCCGGCTTACCTGCGCCATCACCTCTGCCGGATATTCCTCCGGAATGCCGTAGGCCTTCACAATGGATAAAATGTCGGTGCCTGGGTCGTTTACATGGCCGATAATCTCTGTCACAACCCCTTCCGGCTGTTTTCGTCCTCCGCCGTAATCAGTCAGCCTTACCACCACCTTGTGGCCGGTGACAGCGCCCAGGTCCTTTCCTTCCGGGATAAACACATCTGCTGCAATCTTCTGATTATCCGGGATTACAAAGCCGAAATGTTTATTTTTCTGATAATATCCTACCAAAGTCTGGTTTGCCCGCTCCAGCACCTTAACCACTGTGCCTTCCGGTCGTTTTCCGCCTCTGGCCGGCCAGACCTCTACCTGCACCGTATCCCCGTGCATGGCTCCTCCTGTCCGGTCTGTCCCGATGAAAATATCCTGTTCCAGATTTTCCACGGTCACAAAGCCGAAGCCTCTGGCATTTCCGGAAAATACGCCGGTCAGCCGCTTTACTTCCGGCAGACCATACTTGCCCCGGCGGGACAAAGCGATGGTTCCGTCCTCCACCAAAGCGTCCAAAACCTCCTTAAGCTCCTCCCGCTGCTCCCTGGGCACATTTAAAAGCATAGCCAGCTCCTTTAATTTCATGGGTACATAGGTCGGGTCGCCAAAAAGCGGCGCCAACCGCTCTTTTTTCTCTTTTAATAATTCTTCTGTCATAATTCTCCTCACTGCAACAGCAAACTTGTTATCACTTCACACGAAGCAGGAAAAAAGAGTCCGGTTCACCGGACTCTCGCGCCGGAGCGCGTCTGCGTCAGCAGACATTTTCCTTAAGCGCAAAGTGCGCATCCCGCGGAGCGTTTTTGTTTCATAGGGCGAACTTTCCTATGAAACAAAAAGCACCCTTGTTTCCAAGAGTGCTTCATCCTTCCTTACAGTACATTCAAAATCAGCGCCAGTACCAGAAATGCAGCTGCTGCAGCGGTAGTAAACTTCTGCAGGTTGCCCTCCATGGAACGGCCCTTATTCTTACCCCAGTAAGTGTCTGCCATACCGCTGATGGCTCCCAGTCCTGCAGACTTGCCTTCCTGAAGCAGCACAACAATGGTTAAAAATACGCATATAAGAATAAAAATCACCGATAAGATCGTCTTCAGCATGATTCATGCACCTCCTAAGTAATTAACATTACTATCTTAGCACACTCCTGCAGAAAAGACAAGCACTATTTTCTTACCTGTCCGGGATGCTCTCTATGGTCTCTCTATGGGCCGCAGTCCTTTATGGCCCGCAGCCTTCTAACTCCTCCTCGATCCGCAAAAGCTGATTGTACTTAGCTACCCGTTCAGAGCGGCAGGGAGCGCCGGTTTTGATCTGTCCGCTGTTTACTGCTACCGCCAAATCTGCAATAAAGCTGTCCTCCGTCTCTCCGGACCGGTGGGAAATCACTGCCGTATACCCGGCCTTTCTGGCCGTCTCAATGGCCTCCAGGCTCTCGGTCAAAGTGCCGATCTGGTTTACCTTTACCAGGATGGAATTTGCGCAGCCTTCCCGGATTCCCTTTTTCAGGCGCGCCGTGTTGGTTACAAACAAATCGTCCCCTACCAGCTGTACCTTATCCCCCAGAGTCCTGGTCAAAAGCTGCCATCCTTCCCAGTCCTCCTCCTGCAGTCCGTCCTCAATCGAACAGATGGGAAACTTCTCCACCAGCCGCCGAAAGTAGTCCACCATCTCCTGAGCGCTTCGGGTCACTGTATGCCCGCTCATCCGGCTTTCTCCCGGAAATACATACTTGCCTGCAGCCTCATCATAAAGCTCACTGGCTGCCGCATCAATGGCAATCTGGAAATCCCGGCCCGGTTCATAGCCGCTTTCCTGAACAGCCGTTACCAGACAGTGAAGTACCTCCTCTGCGTCCTTTAAATCCGGGGCAAAGCCCCCTTCATCTCCCACAGCAGTGCTGCAGCCCTGCTCTTTTAAAAGCCGCTTCAAGGTATGATACACCTCAGCGCACATCCGCAGTCCTTCGGAAAAATCCTCTGCTCCCACCGGCATGATCATAAATTCCTGTAAATCCACGGTATTGTCCGCATGAACGCCGCCGTTTAACACATTCATCATGGGAACCGGCATAGTACGGCCATTGACGCCCCCTAAATACCGGTAAAGGGGAATGCCCTGCTGGGCTGCGCAGGCTCTTGCCACTGCCAGAGAAGCTCCTAAAATGGCATTGGCCCCCAGCCTGGATTTATTCTCCGTTCCGTCTCCCTGCCGGAGAATCCGGTCAATGGCTGACTGACAGAAAGCGTCCTCGTAAACCAGCAGCTCCGCAATTACCGTATTTACATACTCTACTGCTTTTTTCACACCCTTGCCCTGATACCGGTTACCACCGTCCCGCAGCTCCACTGCCTCATACTTTCCTGTAGACGCTCCGGAGGGAACTGCCGCCCGGCCCACTGCGCCGCCTTTCAGCCGCACCTCTACCTCCAAAGTAGGATTTCCTCTGGAATCCAGAATTTCCCGCCCATAAACGCCTGTAATCTCAAATTCTTTATTCATAGAAAAATGGCCCTCCTAACCCTGTGGCAACAGTTTATAAACCATTACCCATCTAGAATAAGGATAGCCATTTTCCTGAATTTCTATGCTTTCAAATCCAACTCTTAACTTCTCATCTCAGCGCCGTAAGCGTCTTTTAGTACAGCCAGAATCTTCTCAATCACTTCGTCGGTCATGGCGTCGGTTACATCCATTTCACCGGAAGCCAGGCCAATTTCAAAGGTCATACTCTTCTTGTCTGCTCCCAGCTTCTCGCTCTCAAAAATATCGAACAGATCTACATGAGCCACCAAAGCGTCTGCTTTCTCAATAGTTTCGATGATGTCGCCGCATTCTACAGACTTCTTCACCACCATGGAAATATCCCGGCTGGTTTTTGCATAAGGAGATTCCTGGATATAGCGGATCTCAGATTTAAATACTGTCTTTAATACATCGTAATTCAGCTCAGCAATAAAGATCCTGGTATCTGCCTTTTTATCCTTTGCAATCGCCAGAGAATCCACTACATCATACCGCAGCTGGCCGAAGGTGCCAATGAGCTTTCCCTGGCAGTAAATCTCTGCAGTTCTGCCGGGATGCAGATAGGGTACATCGCCTCTTTTGTAGGTAAACTTCAGGTCATTGTAAGCTGCAAAGTTCTCCAGCGTCTCCTTCATGGAGAAAAAGTCCTCTCCTGCTCCGCAGGAACCGATGCAGAGGGTCTTTACCTCATCTGGCGTCTCCGTAAGAGGCAGAGACTTGGGACAGTAAACATTGGCAATCTCAAAGAACCGCAGATCCTCATTGCCGTTCTTGATGTTGTTCTCCATGGCCTTTACCATAGACGGAGCCATAAAGGTCCGCATGATGCTTAAGTTCTCTGTAATCGGATTTAAAATTTCAACTACATTCCGCTCCTTTGCATCCTGAGGAATCAAATACTGATCCAGCTCCGGCTTGGCTGTCATCGCGATGGTCTGAATCTCGTAATAGCCTTCCGTGCACAGGAAGTTTTTAACAGCCAGCTCCTTGCTCTGAGCGGCATTCAGTCCGCCGTTGGTAACCAGAGCCTCTTTTAAAAAGGTGGGAACCACATGGTCATAACCGTATTCCCGGATCACCTCTTCTGCAATATCCTGATAGGTTTCAATATCCTCTCTGTAGCGGGGAACCGTCAGGGTCAGCACATGGCCGTTTAACTCTACGCCGAAGGCCAGGTTCTTTAAAATCCGGACCATTTCTTCTTCCGGAACCTCAATGCCCAGCACATAATTGACCTTTCCAGTCTCCACCTGAATTACCCGGTTTTCTCTGGATGCGCCGGCACTCACATCAAAGCTGGTGGAGCTTACCTTTGCCACGCCCAAGGTCTGCACCAGATTCAGTGCTCTTGCCATACCGCACTCTACGGAATACTCATCGATGCCTTTCTCATAGCGGGCTGCCGCATCCGAACGAAGTCCCAGGCCTCTGGAGGTCTTTCTTACATTGTCCTTCATAAACTTGGCGGACTCAAACAGCACCTCTTTGGTGTTTCCGGTAATCTCGCTGTTTAAACCGCCCATAACGCCGGCCAGGCCTACTGCCTTTACCTTATCGCAGATCAGCAGGTTATTGGAATTCAGAACCCGGTTCTTTTCATCCAAAGTAACCAGCTCCTCTCCCTCCTTCGCCCGTCTTACCACAATGGATGAGCCCTCCAGCGTGTTTAAATCGAAGGCGTGCATCGGCTGTCCGATTTCCACCAATACATAGTTGGTAATGTCCACCATGGCGCTGATGGCGTTGTGTCCTACAGCGATCAGGCGGCGCTTCATCCACAGGGGAGACTCCTTCTCCTGCACATCGTAAATATAATGGCCTAAATACCGGGGGCAAAGGTCCTGAGCCTCTACGGTAATGCTGATGTCCGGATTCACTGTGCCGTCACAGGTATAGGTCATATCAGGAGCCTTCAGCTCTTTGCCCAGGAATGCAGCCACCTCTCTTGCAATACCCAGCACAGACTGGCAGTCCGGACGGTTTGCAGTGATGGAAATGTCAAACACATAGTCGTCCAGGCCCAGATAGGTCTTAATATCCTGTCCTACAGGCGCATCCTCGTCCAGAATCATAATGCCGTCTACACCGGCAGTCTTGTACCACTCCGGATCCAGTCCCAGCTCTCCGCCGGAACAGAGCATGCCGTAGGAAATCATGTCCTTCATTTTCCGGGGGGCAATCTCCAGGCCATTGGGCAGCTTTGCCCCTACCAGGCAGGCCGGAACCTTGGCGCCTTTAAATACATTGTCTGCACCAGTCAGAATCAAATGGTCGCTCCCTTTCTCTCCGCAGTCAATATGGCAGATGTAAAGGTGCGTTCCCTCATACTTTTCAATAGAGGTAACCTCTCCCACATAGATGCCTTCCATGTTCTCGCCCAGATACTCTACGCCCTCTACCTCCAGACCGGCGGAAAACAGCTTTTCCTCCAGCTGCCTGGGGCTGATGTCAATGTCCACATATTCTTTTAACCAGCTAAGTAATACTTTCATGGTTCTACCTCCAATTATGCTTTGAACTGCTTTAAGAATTCCACATCGTTTTCAAACAGCTTGCCCATATGGTTGATGCCGTATTTCAGCATTGCGATCCGCTCGATGCCGATACCGAAAGCCAGGCCGGAATACTCATCAGAATCGATGCCGCAGTTTTCCAGTACCTTTTTATTAACAATGCCGCCGCCTAATACCTCAATCCAGCCGGTGCCCTTGCACAGAGAACAGCCTTTGCCTCCGCACTTAAAGCAGCTTACATCCACCTCAACAGACGGCTCCGTAAAGGGGAAGTAGGACGGACGAAGTCTGGTCTTTACTTCATCGGAAAACAGCTTCTTAACAAAGGAATCCAGCATTCCCTGCAGGTCACAGAGGGTAATATGCTTATCCACCACCAGGCCCTCTAACTGGCTGAACATAGGAGAATGGGTTGCATCAGAATCGGAACGGAATACCTTTCCGGGAACCAGCACCTTAATCGGCGGCTTTTTGCTGTCCATTACCCGAATCTGGCCCGGTGAGGTGTGGGTCCGCAGCAGCAGATCTTCTGTCAGCCAGAAAGTATCCTGCATGTCTCTGGAAGGATGGTCCTTTAACACATTCAGTCTGGTAAAGTTGTGGTCGTCGTCCTCAATTTCCGGGCCTTCAAAAATCTCAAAGCCCATGCCTGCAAATACGCTTATCATCTCCTGCTTTACAGCGGTTAAAGGATGCAGGTTTCCAGCCGGACGAATCTTAACCGGAACGGTTACATCGATAGTCTCGTCCTGATACTTCTGCTGCAGAGCGTTAGCCTCAATCTCTTCCCGCTTTGCGTCGTACTGCTCCTGTACCCAGGTCTTTACTTCGTTGACAAACTGGCCGTAAGCCTTTTTCTCCTCATTGGGAACGGATTTGATCCCGCTCATAAGCTTCTGAACCTCGCCGGTTTTGCTGAGGTATTTTTTCCACAGCTCTGCAAGCTCCGCTTCCGACTTAACAGCTTCTAAGTCAGCCACAAAGGCGTTTTTCAATTCTTCTGCATGAAATGCCATGTTCTTACTCTCCTTATATAGTTTTGTTGGAATTTCTGATTCACAGGGCGAACTTTCCTATTAAATAAAAAAGTCCCTCTGCAAACGCCGAAGCGCTGCAAAGGGACGATTAAACTTTAACCGCGGTACCACCCAGCTTCCTGCCGGTAATCCGACAGACTCTCAATATGCGTAACGGGCACAATCCGTCGCAGCTTACTACTCCGTTTCCGGCTTTGGGCTGCGCAGCTCCTGTGGGAAATTCATGCATCTGTCTGAACTGAAAGAGGCTTACAGCCGGTGACCCCTTCTCTCTGGCAGAAAACAGCGCACTACTTTGCACATTCATTGCCTTTGTCATTTCTTAACGAAATCTAACTCATATTGTAGTCACGGAACCCAAAAAAGTCAAGCCCTTTTTCCAAAGCCTCCCAAAGCATGGGGCCTACTGCCGCCCTGCCGCCACAATCTTTTCAATGATGTCTACATACTCTCCGCAGAACTCATTGTAAACCGGGGTTACTGCCTCCTGGAACCGGGCTTTCTCTGCAGCTCCCAGTTCAATTACCACGCAGCCTTCTCTCCGGACCCTGTCCTCCACCTCCTGAGAACGACTGGCCCACAGGCTCCGTTCATACCGGGCTGACGCCTGCGCACACTCCCGGATAATAGCCTGATCCTCTGCAGACAGTTTCTCCCAGGTAGCCTGTGATACCAACTGTACCTCCGGAACCCTGGAGTGCTCATCTGTAGTAAAGAACTTTGCCACCTGATAATGGTTCATGGAATCATAGGAGGGCCAGTTATTTTCAGCTCCATCAATGATACCTGTCTGAAGGGCCGAGTACACCTCACCATACTCCAGGGCCACCGGCTCTCCGCCCAGAGCCTTTACCATCCCTTTCATCATGGCTGAATCCTGAACCCGGATCCGCATGCCTTTAATATCCTCCAGCTGCTCAATAGCTTTGGTGGAGCTGTAAAAGCTTCTGGCTCCTGCATCGTACCAGGACAAGGCCACCAGCTTGCTTCCGTCAAAGGACTGTAAAAATTCATCTCCGATTTCTCCCTCCAATACCTTCCACATATGATCAGAGCCAGTGTAAAGATAGGGCAGCTGAAGCACATTCAGCTTGGGAATCTGATCTGCCAGCGCGGATAAGGACACACGGGCAAAATCCAGGCCGCCAAACTGAAGCTGCTCTATCACATTCCGCTCTGCCCCCATGACACCGTCTGTCTTTACCTGAATCAGAATCCGTCCGTCGGTACGCTCCTTTACCAGTTCTGCAAACCAGTATGCCCCCTGGGAGGTTGGATAATCCTCCGGCTGGTTTTCCGCATAGGTCAGCACAAACTCCGGCCCGTTTTCCCCATCAGAACCGGTTCCAGATGCCTCGCAGCCATATACCCCAAGGCCAAGCACTGCCGCAGCAGCCATTGCTGCCATCATCTTTCTTTTCACGATTGTTCCCCTTCCATCATATCAAGCACACAATATCATCAAATGCAAAACAGGCACTGACCTATTTAAGTCAATGCCTGTTTATCATATCCTATTTTTCGCTATCCTGCAAGTCTCTGCCCACAGACTAAGCCATTATGAACCAAGCAGAGTGGGAAGGCCCATACTGATTGCCGGAATAAAGGTGATCAGCAGCAGGGTGATGATCATGCACAGGTAGAATGGCAGGGTTGCCTTTACCACCTTCTCCATCGGCTCCTTGGCAACTGCAGAACCAATAAACAGAACTGCGCCTACCGGAGGAGTCAGAAGGCCGATACCACAGTTTAAGATTACCATGATACCAAACTGAATCGGATCGATGCCGATAGAAGTTGCAATCGGCAGAAGGATCGGAGTTGCAATCAGGATGATGGGAGCCATATCCATAATACAGCCCAGAACCAGCAGGATCACATTCAGCATCAGAGCCAGAATGATCGGGTTAGAGGTCATGCCGGTGATAGCGTTTGCAGCCAGCTCCGGAACATGAAGCCTGGTCAGGCAGTAACCGAAAATGGAGGAGGTTGCAATCAGGATCAGCACGATGGACAAGGTGTCCACGCAGTCGTCCAGCACTCTCCAAACGCCTTTCCAGTCAAGACCCTTGTAGATGAATACGCTGACAAGCAGGCTGTAGATAACAGCAACTGCTGCAGACTCAGTAGCAGTGAACACACCGCCTACTACGCCAAATACTACGATCAGAACAGCAGCCAAAGCCCAGAAAGAAACGCTCAGCTGTTTCAACAGATTCTTAATGCTGAAGGATTCCCCCTTGGGATAGTTGCGCTTCACGGAGATTATGTAGGAACCAATCATCAGGGAAGCTGCTAACAGTGCACCCGGAATGTAACCAGCCAGGAAAAGGCTGCCTACGGAAATGCCGCCTGCAGTGGTAGCATAAATAACCATGTTATGGCTGGGCGGAACCAGCAGACCCTCACAAGAGGAGGTGATGGTTACAGCCGTAGAGAAATCAGCGTCATAACCCTGATCCACCATCATCGGGATCAGAATGGAGCCTAAGGAAGCAGTATCTGCAGATGCAGAACCGGAAATACCGCCGAAGAAGTAGGATGCTACGATATTAACCATAGCCATACCACCTCGCATCCAGCCTACACAGGAGTTAGCCAGAGCAATCAGCTTTTCAGAAATACCGCCGGAGCCCATCAGACACCCCATGGTGATAAAGAACGGAACTGCCATCAGGCTGAAGGAGCTGATGCCTTTTACCATCTGCTGGCAGATCGTAGTCAGCGGAAGTCCCTGGCTTAACAGGCAAAGTACGGAAGAAAGGGCTACTGCGTATGCAATCGGGAATCGCAGAAATACCATTACGAAGAAACTAATCAATAAGATGGCAATGGCCATTGTCTCAACGCTCATAGTTTACACTCCCTCCTTTTCAAATAATTCCTTTACATGATTGTAAAGAGCCTCTAACTCAAAGATCAGCATAGCCACACCAGCCAGAGGAACCGGGAAATACATCCAGAATCGGGATACGCCAGGCATACTTACATAAGTCCCCTTAGAACCAATACCGGAAGCATACTTCCAGCCAACTACAATCATGATAACAGCCAGAACCAGTACTGCCACATCGGCTAATACATCCAGAAATTTCACTAATTTTTTCGGTAAATACGGATCAAATGCAGTCATGCGGATATGCGCATTTCTGCGGATAGCCAGAGCGGCAGAAAGCACTGCCATGTAAGACATACAGGTCAGTACCACTTCTTCACTCCATGCCGGATCCGGAATAAACGGAATATAACGTCCTGCTACAGCCATGCTGGTAATCAGAATATCTGTAATCAAGAGCATCTTACAGATAAACATTACAACCTTGTAGGTTATGTCGTACGCAGGTTTGATCTTATCAATCTTTTCAAAAAGTGCTGACATAATTAGTCCTCCTTAAAAAGCGGGCACAGATCAGGTAATCCTAGGTCCGTGCCCTTCTTTTCAAACCTTAACTCATTGTAATTGTTTCACAGATGGATTATTTCATATCCAGAATCTGCTGATACAGGTCAGCCTGATCAGAGGTATTTTCCTCGATAACAGCCTTACAAGCCTCCTGCCACGGAGCCTGATCCTCAACCTCAACTACGGTTACGCCGTCAGCCTTCAGCTGCTCCAGAACCTCGTCCTCTTTGTTCTGAGAGTTAGCGCGATTGTTTGCAGAAGCGAACTCACCAGCTTCCATGATGATAGCCTGCTGATCCTCGGTCAGCTTATCCCAAGCCTCGTCGGTGATGATAACCTGAACAGCGCCCAGGGTGTGGCCATCCAGTAACAGATGGGGAGCAACCTCCGGGAATGCGTTGGAGTAGTAGTTAGCGATCGGCTGCTCAGCAGCGTCAACTACACCAGTCTGCAGTGCGGAATACAGCTCGTTCATAGCAACTACAGTTGCGTTAGCGCCCAGACCAGCAACCATACCAGTCATAACCGGGTCGTTGGAAACACGGATCTTTAAGCCTGCCAGATCCTCTAAGCCAGCTGCCGGCTCCTTGAAGAAGAAGTGACGGAAGCCTTCCTCACCATACCACAGACCTCTTACGCCCAGGCCTAAGCCAACCGGCTCGGTCAGGAACTCATCTGCCAGATCGCTGGTAGCGAAGTTCCAGAAATGGTTGCGGTTAGCGAAGGTGTACGGGATGGAAAGAAGCAGGGACTTCTTAGCGCCGTAGCTGTTCAGTGCGAATGCAGAGATACGGGACATGTCGATGGTGCCGCCGCCGCCCAGCATGGTATCCAGAACATCGTTCTCAGAACCAAGAACACCGCTGGCCTGAACATCGATGGTGATCTTGCCATCAGACAGCTCTGCAACTTTTTCCTTGAAGTCGTTAGCCATCTGGCCAACAATGGTATCTAACGGGTTTACCTCTGCATATACCAGAGTAACCTCCGGCATATTAGCGGTGTCGTATTTGCCGGTTGCCTCAGCTGCTGCCTCGGTCTCTTCCTCAGCTGCTGCATCAGTCTCAGCCGGAGCCTCAGTTGCTGCCGGTGCTGCTGTGGTCTCCGGAGCCTCCGGGGTTTTTAAGCCGCAGCCAGCTAAAGAACCAGCTACCATTGCTGCACACAGTGCTGCACTTACCATTCTTTTTTTCATGATACTTTTTTCCTCCTTAAAAGTGTTTTTAGCCTGCACGCTTTACTCAGCGTCTTTATGCTGTCTTTATAATAATATAATATTTCAAAAATAGAAAGGGTAAATTTTTGTGAATCATAGTATAATTTTACCCTATCTTAATTTTCTCTTTATACAAAACATACAGCGTCTGTCTGCAAGACACAGAATCAGGCGCTGTAATGTCTTTATTTCTTAAACATTTCCTGCCGGTACTCGCTGGGACTTAATCCAGTGATCCGTTTGAATACCTTGGCAAAATAGTTGGCGTCGCTGTAACCTACGGCCCGCCCCACATCCTTTACATTAAAGGTAAGCTGAGCCAGCAGCTTTTTGGCCTCGTTTACCCGGTACTCTGTCAGATAGGAGGTAAAATTCTGTCCGAAGCACTGCTTGAACAGCTTGCAGAAATAAGCCTCCGAATAGTTCATCTGCCGGGACATCTCCTGCATGGAAAGATCCTCCATGTACTGTTTCCGGATGCACTCGTCAATCAGCTCCATTACATGGGAAAGTCTGGCTGCCTCTGTCTGGCCGTTCTCGTTCTCCGGTTCCTCCGGTTCTGTCAGGCCGGCTCCAACCGCCTCACTATGACCATGGGCAACTCTTTCCGGCTGGCCAGACTCTTTCCTGGAAATCCGCTCCTCCGTAATCCGCATGGCTTCTTCCAGCACCAGCATCAGTTCCCGTTCTTCGTAAGGCTTTAGCAGATAGTCCAACGCCCGCACAGTAATGGCCTTTTTGGCGTAGGAAAACTCATCGAAGGCTGTAAGGAAAATAATGCAGCAGTCCTTATCTGTCTCCCGGATTTTCTCCGCAGCCCCGATTCCGTTGATGCCCGGCATCTCAATGTCCAGAATGGCAATCTGAATCTGCTTTTCCCTGTGTATTCGGATGGCCTCTCTGCCATTTTCCGCCTGGTAAATCTCGCACTGTTCTCCCAGCCGGGCTTTCAAGATCTTACAGAGCACCGCCCGTTCAATCATCTCATCATCTGCAATCAGCAGACGATAGATTCTGTCATCCTTCATCGTCCTTTACCTCCTGCGGGATCATCATCTGCACCACGGTTCCGCAGCCGGCCCGGCTGTAAATCCGCATATCTCCGTCTTCGTATAAAATGTGAATCCGCTTGTAAATATTGCCCAGGCCGATGCCCACCTTTCCGGTGCGGCGGTCCTTTAAGGCTTCTTCCAGTTTCACTCTCTGTTCTTCTTCCATGCCCAGTCCCGTGTCTGCCACAGAAATCACCACCCGGTTATCCTTCTGCCAGATTTTCAAGTGGAGCCGTCCCCCCTGCTCTTTTTTGGACAGGCCGTGAATGACTGCGTTTTCCACCAGCGGCTGCAGGGTAAAGGCAGGAATAATGACCTTGGATCCGTCTGCCTGAATATCGCTGTCGTACTGAATCCGGTGGCCAAACCGCATCTGCTGAATGTAGACATAATCCTGCACCACCTTCAGTTCCTGCTCCAGAGGCACAAATTGCTCCGAGGTCTTTAAATTGTAGCGGAACAGATTGCTCATACTGGTAATCATCTTTTCCGTAGTCTGGGCGTCCTCCAGATTTGCCATACAGCCGATCATGTTTAAGGTATTAAACAGGAAATGGGGATTTATCTGGCTTTTTAAAAGCTCCAGCTGGGCAGAATCCAGCCGTTTTTCCATCTCCACCCGCTCCATTTCCTCCCGATGAAGCAGCTCGCTCATCTCATTTTTTTCTTTCAGGGTGTTTATGTAGCCTTCTGTGGCGCGCTTCATCTTGTTATAAGAAGTAACCAGCTCTCCAAGCTCATCCCGGTTGGGAATGGCTAAATCCTCCTCAGAAAAATCGTTCTGGGCAATCTTTCTGGAAGACTGTGCCAGACGAATCACCGGATTTAACAGGGTTCCCAGAAGGATCCGGGTCAGATAGATGGCGGCAATCATCATCATTCCGGAAAACAGCACAATCATATAGGGCATCCGCTCAAAGACAGGCACCTGGCTCTGGTAGGTGTTGTTTCCCTCTGCCAAGGTTACCTGCATCAGCCTTCTGGCATAATCCTGCAGATAGCTCTGCATATCATAAACCCGGTAAAGATCCTTGATAAATTCCATATCGCTGGCAGAGCGGGTAAGCAGCTGATCCCGTGCTTTGCTGTAGTTCTCGTAGCCGTTTTTCACATTCCAGGTTCTGGCGTAACGCTCCTCCCCAATCTGTACATAATCAAAGGGCAGGGAGCGCAGGCACCGCTCCGTCCGGACACAGGACAGCACATACTCCTCTTTCAGCTCCTTAGTCCGCTCTCTCACATAGGATTCAAAGGCCCGCACCTCCAGATCCAGGGCCTCCTGGAAATCATTGCAGCGGGCATTGCTGTCTAAAATCTCATTAAAGTTTCCCAGAGAGAAATCCATTACCTGGATGCTGAAGACAGCGGAAACAGCCATGATCAAAATGACCATGGCTGTGTAAAGACCAAATTTCTGTTTCAGGTTAATGGATAACCATACATTTCGTATGCGCTGGTACATAGAAATTTCTCCGGGTTCAGGTTCTTCGTTTAGTTATGGAGGTTGTTTCTCAGCATGACGTCATGGGCACCGCCTTCTACAATGCTGGTGGCAGATACCAGGGTAATCTTGGCCTTCTGCTGCAGTTCCGGAATGGTAAGGGCGCCGCAGTTGCACATGGTAGACCGCACCTTGCTTAAGGTCAGTCCCACATTGTCCTTTAGGCTTCCTGCATAGGGAACCAGAGAATCCACGCCTTCTTCAAAGGAAAGCTTCTTATCTCCGCCCATGTCGTATCGCTGCCAGTTTCTGGCTCTGGCGCTGCCTTCGCCCCAGTATTCCTTCATATAGCTGCCGTTGATATTTACTTTCTTGGTGGGGCTTTCGTCAAACCGGGCAAAGTAGCGGCCCAGCATTATGAAATCTGCGCCCATAGCCAGCGCCAAAGTCACATGGTAATCGTGGACGATGCCGCCGTCAGAGCAGATAGGAACATAAATACCGGTTTCCCTGTAGTATTCGTCTCTGGCCTGAGCCACCTCAATCAGAGCCGTAGCCTGTCCCCGGCCAATGCCTTTCTGCTCTCTGGTGATGCAGATGGCGCCGCCGCCGATTCCTACCTTTACAAAATCTGCGCCGGCCTCAGCCAGGTAGCGGAAGCCTTCCCTGTCTACCACATTTCCTGCGCCAACCTTGACAGTATCTCCGTATTTCTCCCGGATATAGTCGATGGTAATCTTCTGCCACTCCGTAAAGCCTTCGGAGCTGTCAATACAGAGCACATCTGCGCCGGCCTCAACCAGGGCAGGCACCCGCTCTGCGTAGTCTCTGGTGTTGATGCCTGCGCCGACCATGTAGCGCTTGGAGGCGTCGATCAGTTCATTCTCGTTCTTTTTATGGGTATCGTAATCCTTCCGGAATACCAGGTACACCAGATGCTGATCCTTGTCCACCAGGGGCAGACAGTTGATCTTATGCTCCCAGATTACATCATTGGCCTCTTTTAAAGTCATCTCCTCATGGCCGTAAACCAGGTCTTCCAGCTTTGTCATAAAGTCGCCTACCCTGGTATCCAGTTCCATACGGCTGATTCGGTAATCCTTGTTGGTAACAATGCCTAACAGCTTTCCGTTAGCGCTTCCGTCCTCCGTTACTGCAATGGTAGAATGGCCGGTCTTTTCCGTTAGCTGCAGCACATCTGCCAGGGTCATGTCCGGAGAAACATTGGAATCACTGACTACAAAGCCGGCCCGGTAGCACTTTACCTTCCGCACCATCTCTGCCTGCTTCTCCACAGTCTGGGAACCGTAAATAAAGGAAAGGCCGCCTTCCTGGGCCAGAGCCACAGCCAGTTTATCATCGGATACGGACTGCATGATCGCAGAAACCATGGGGATGTTAATGGAAAGGGCAGGTGTTTCCCCTTTTTTGAATTTTACCAGCGGAGTCTTTAAGCTGACTGCCGAAGGAACACACTCCTTGGATGAATAGCCTGGAATCAGCAGATATTCGCTGAAGGTCCTGGACGGCTCCTGATAATAAAATGCCATGTTGATTGTCCTCCTGTTTCTGAAAACTGTTACTTTTATTGTATCCATTCATCAGGCGGAACGCAAGTACAAAATCACAGTTCCTTTCAAGATTTATCAAATGGCCCTAAAAGGCTCACAACCGGGCTTTTAGGTTTTCACAAAGCCAGGGAATCTTGGATTCAAACTCTGCGCCGTACCAGCGGGGCGCTGCGGAACCTGCTGTAATCTCAATACACTCCACCACATAATCTGCAGCCAGCGCCAGGGCCTCTCCCATGGAAAGCCCCCGCATCAGACCGCCGGTAAAAGCAGAAGAAAAAATATCTCCGGTGCCGTGATAACTCTGGGCGCATCGTCTGGTAAAGTAGGAAAATTCATTTCCGCCCTTATCCCGGTAAACCACTCCCAGCTTTCCCGGCTCATAGCTTACCCCTGTAAGCACTGCCGTTTTGCATCCCAGCTTTAATAAGCCGTCCAGTAAATCCTGAATGTAGCTTTCATCGTACTCCGTCCGGTAAGGCAGGCCGGTTAAAAGACTGGCCTCCGTAATGTTTGGCAAAATGATGTCTGCCTTGGCGCAGACCTTTGCCATCTGGGCCGGAAAGGCTGAGTCAAAAGCTGCGTAAAGTTTTCCGTTATCTGCCATGGCCGGATCCACAATAATCACATTAGTTTCCTCTGAAAGCTCCTGACCGGCTTTTTTTCGGAACTTATCAAAAAATCCGCAGACCTGGCGACACTGCTCTGCAGACGCCAGATAACCGGTGTAAATGCCGTCAAACCCGATTCCTTCCCGCTGCCAGGCTTCTGAGATCGGCTCAATCTGGTCAGATAGGTCCTTACAGGTAAAGGTTTTAAACATAGTATGGGTAGAGAGTACCGCCGTAGGCAAAATCCCGCACTCTACTCCCATAGCGGAAATAATCGGCAAAGCCACCGTAAGAGAACAGCGGCCCACGCAGGAAATATCCTGTAATGTGACAATTCGTTTCATATGCTAAGCCCTCCTTAACATGACAATCTCATGTTGTGTCATTCCTATGGAAGGTATCATAGCAAAAAGTGGACTGTTTTAAAATGTCCATTTGTCGCATTTTAAGCCAGTCCACTTTTATTGTGCTTTGCTGTCTATTGTCTTACTCCAAATAATCCAGCGGGTCCATGGTCTCTCCCTGATGACGCATTTCCAGGAAAATATTGCTGCCTTCTATCGTGTAATACTTGGTAGGTTCGGCCACATAGCCCATCAGTTGGCCCTTTTTCAGGTACTCTCCCGCTACGGCACTGACTTCTTTTAACTGTCCGCAAATCAGGGAATAGTCGTTGCCCAAATCCAGCGTCACATAATTGCCGATTTCCTCGTTAGAGCCGGTTTCCACTACCCTGGCATTAGCCGGAGCATAGACCGGGTCGCTGACTTCACCCTGAATTACCAGGCCGGGATTGCATTTATACTGATCCAGCGTGGGGAAATAAATGGTAGATTCCATGCTGTAGTCCAGCAGAATATTCCCCCGTACCGGCCAGGCCATTTTGCTGGTATCTGCAAAATCCAGTACCAGAGCAGTAGCTGCATCCAAGCCGCTGCCTACAGCCTTTGCATCTTCCCTGGCGCCAGCCACTTCATAGGCGTCCTCTGATACTACCGTATCCGGGCTGCCCTCCGCCAACTGGCTCGCCAGTTCCTCTTTTGTCTCTCCCAGGTCAGACTCTTTCAGATTGGAATTTCCTGCAAGGGGAGCATCAAACTCCGTATCCTCCGCCAGAAAACCTCCCTGCCCCTGCATATCCACATAGGGGTTCTGCTCCTGTCCGTTTCCTCTTTGAATGGTTACGATACCTGCCGCAGCAACTATAGTCAGCAGGCCCAGCACCAACATGACAAGGAATAGTTTGTCCTTGAACATCTGATTGATTTTGTCTTTCACCGTTTATCACCTCGGTACTATTCTTACCAAAGTGACGGCCGTTATTCAGTGATTAAAATAATATTTTTATAATAATACTGCAAAATTTCCTCAAAGCCCCATCCTTCCCTGGCCTGAGCGTCTGCTCCTGCCTGACTGAGTCCGTATCCGTGTCCGATACCTCTGGTGGTAATGATGATTCTGCCGTCTTTTCCTTCCACAGAGAAACAGGCGGACGGCAGCCCCAGAGCATATTGAACATCCTCTCCTGCAAAAGTTTTCGACCCGATTTTTATCTCCTCCATGTATCCGGCATCGTCCTTTTTCACAGTCTGAATCTGTTCCGGCAAATCCGCTTCTCCCACCGGCGAAGCCCCGTCCATGCCGCTTATGATGACTGCAAACTCTCCTTCACTCCAGGAAAACTGCTGCCAGTAGCCCTCTGCTTCCTCATCCCACCGGCTCTCTGCAGACTGCAGATAGGGATAATCTGCCTCCCCTGTCCGGGTGCGGCCGGCGCTGACTCTGTGAAACAGGGGCAAAAGATACCGGTCGTCCTGCTTCATAACAATCCCGGCAGTGGCCTGAGCCGCCGCCCTGCATCGCTTAAGGCCTGCAGCTGCCTGCTCCCGCTCCTGTAAGGAGAGACCGGATAAAGAACCAGAGGCCAGTCCATTTCCGTCTCCCAGATAATCCAGATCCAGCTCCTCCTCATAAATCTCCATCCGGCCGTCCATCAGCCGGTATAGATAGGTCCGGGCAATCACTGCCTGGCACTTTAAAGCTTCCTCATGGCAGGATGGGTCAATCTGGCAGACCATCACCCCAGGGAGATAATCCTCCAGGCTCATGTAGGTGCGGACGCCATCCCGCTCCAAAATAATGCGGCGGTCTTCCGAGGCCGCCTCTGCAGCTGTCTCCCCTGCCTCTGCGCCAGCTTCTGCAGCCTCTGCTGCCATCTCCCCCGCCTCTGCACCAGCTTCCGCCGCCTCCAATGCCTCGCCTGCAGCCTCATTCCCCCCTGCCTCACCACGGTCTTCCAGAACCGACTCCAATGCCGGCGCTTCCTCCGCCATTGCCGCCCCGGCTGCCCGCATCCAGCACAGACTTACAATCCATGGGGTCAGAATCATCACCGCCCCGGCCATCATCCATTTTCTCATAAAAAAATCCCTCCCGACTATTACAGTCTATGGAGGGATTCTTCTAATCATGCTATAAATGACTCAGGAGGAAACTGCTGCTTACAGTTCCACATTTACCTTTTCCAGATGCCAGATGTCGTCTACATACTCCTGGATGGTCCGGTCAGAACTGAACTTGCCGCAGGAAGCAGTATTCAGCATGGCAGATCTTGCCCAGGCCTTTTCATCCCGGTAAGCTTCGTCTACCTTCTTCTGGGCCTCTGCATACATGCGGAAGTCTTTTAAGATAAAGTAGGTATCTGCCCGGTCACTGCTCTTGGTATTCAGCAGGGAATCGTAAATATCCCGGAACATCTCCGGATCATGGGGAGCATAGTAGCCGTTGATCAACTGCATCAGTACCCGGCGGATGTCCTGATCGTTGTTGAAAATCTGCATGGGATCATAGCTGCGGTCCTGCTCCATGCGGATGATCTCATTGGAGGAGGTACCGAAAATAAAGGCGTTCTCCTGTCCAACTTCCTCTACAATCTCCACATTTGCACCGTCCATGGTTCCAATCGTCAGGGCGCCGTTTAACATGAACTTCATGTTTCCAGTACCGGAAGCCTCTTTACTTGCAGTGGAAATCTGCTCGCTGACATCAGCAGCCGCAAAGATGATCTCTGCGTTGGATACCCGGTAATCCTCAATAAACACCACCTTCAGCTTGCCGCCGATGGACTTGTCATTATTGATTACATCCGCCACAGAGTTAATCAGCTTGATAGTCAGCTTCGCCCGCTTATAACCTGCTGCCGCCTTAGCGCCAAAGATAAAGGTGCGGGGAACGATGTCCATGTTAGGATTATCCTTCAACTGGTTATACAGATACATCACATGAAGGATGTTCATCAACTGCCGCTTGTACTCGTGAAGCCGTTTTACCTGCACATCAAAGATGGAGCGGGGATCTACCTCGATGCCGTTGTGCTCTTTGATGTATTTAGCCAGGCGAATCTTGTTCTGATACTTGATGTTCATAAACTCGTGCTGGCACTTTTCATCGTCTACATACAGCTTTAACTTGTCGATGGCAGACAGATCTGTAATCCACTCGTTTCCAATCTTATCGGTAACCCAGTCAGCCAGAAGGGGGTTGCCGTGAAGCAGGAACCTTCTCTGGGTAATGCCGTTGGTCTTGTTGTTGAACTTCTCCGGCATCATCTCATAGAAGTCTTTTAACTCCTGATTCTTTAAAATCTCTGTGTGAAGCTGAGCCACGCCGTTTACAGAAAAGCTTGCTGCAATCGCCATGTGAGCCATCTTCACCTGACCATCGTAGATAATTGCCATCTTGGCAATCTTATCCTGACGGCCCGGATATGCCTGCTGAATCTGAAGGATAAACCGGCGGTTAATCTCCTCCACAATCTGATAAATGCGGGGAAGCAGTCTGGAGAACAGCTCGATAGGCCATTTTTCCAGAGCTTCAGCCATAATGGTGTGATTGGTATAGGCGCAGGTCTTATTGGTTACCTCCCAGGCCTCCTCCCAGGTTAAACCGTACTCATCCAACAGAATACGCATCAGCTCTGCCACAGCCACAGTGGGATGGGTATCGTTTAA
The DNA here is from genome assembly GCA_951800645.1 of uncultured Eubacteriales bacterium. Classification (GTDB taxonomy): domain Bacteria; phylum Bacillota; class Clostridia; order Lachnospirales; family Lachnospiraceae; genus Brotaphodocola. The sequence goes on from CATOIK010000011.1 coordinate 57,512, forward strand.
CTGGAATACATTCTTCTCATAAAACTTGCGCACATCGTCATGCTTCTCCATATACTTGGCTACAGCCCGCTGCACGCTGGCAGAGATGAAGAAATACTGCTGGCGCAGACGCAGCTCCTTGCCTGCATAGTGGTTGTCGTTGGGGTATAAAACCTCGCAGATGTTTCTGGCCAGGTTCTCCTGCTCTACTGCCTTATGATAATCTCCCCGGTCAAAGGCGTCCAGGCTGAAGGTGTCGATAGGCTGTGCGTCCCAGATCCGCAGGGTATTTACTACATTGTTGCCGTAGCCTACTACCGGCAGGTCATAGGGCACTGCCATCACAGACTGGTAACCCTCCTGGACAAAGCTCTCTCTGCCGTTTTCCCAGACAGTCTTTACATAGCCGCCAAATTTTACCTCCGTAGCGTACTCGGCCCGGCGCACCTCAAAGGGGTTGCCGTCCTTTAACCACTCATCCGGAACCTCAATCTGGTAGCCATTCTCAATTTTCTGCTTGAACATACCGTAACGGTAACGGATGCCGCAGCCATAAGCCGGATAGCCCAGAGTTGCCAGAGAATCCAAAAAGCAGGCTGCCAGACGGCCCAGACCGCCGTTTCCAAGAGCTGCGTCCGGCTCCTGGTCTTCAATTATGTTAAGGTCAAAGCCCAGCTCATCCAGGGCTTCCTTAATCTCCTTCTGCGCCATAATGTTGATGATGTTGTTGCCCAGGGCGCGGCCCATTAAAAACTCCATGGACATGTAGTAAAGAGTCTTTGCGTCCTGCTTCTCATACGCCTTGTGGGTAGCAATCCACTCGTCGATGATTATGTCCTTGACTGCATAGGACACAGCCTGGAACACCTGAGCCTGGGTAGCCTCGTCAATGGTTTTGCGGAACTGGCTCTTTACATTGTAAATCACATTCTTTTTAAAGGTTTCCTTGTCAAATCCTTTGTTCATATTGCGTTTCCTCCTATTTCCGTTTAAGTGTTTCCTTAAACAGTCTTTTCCACACCAAGTTTTCCGGTCTCGCCGTTGATATTCCACTCTTTTTCGTAGCCGCCCATAGCGCCTACAGCAATTTCATCTGCCAGAACCTCGTCTTTGATGGTGTCTGCATGGGCCGACAAAATTTCTGCGATTTTATCGTTTCCCTGCTGATATACGCGGATATGATCTGTCACTTCAAAGCCTGCCTCTTTCCGCATTGTCTGAATCTTACTGATAACTTCCCGGACAAAGCCTTCCTCCAGAAGTTCCGGAGTCAGACGAGTGTCCAATGCCACCGTCACTGCATTGTCTCCCTCAGATACATAGCCTTCTGTCTGAGCCATATCAATCAGCAAGTCTTCCTCTGTCAGGATTACCAGTTCGCCGCCAAAATCAAACTTCAAAGAGCCTTCGCTCTTTAAGGTATCCATGGCTGCGTTGCCGTCAATCTCTGCCAGCGCCTTCCGGATATTGCCCAACTGCTTGCCGTACTTTGGTCCTACCGTCTTAAGCTGGGGCTTAAAGCTGTAAGAGGTAAAGTTTCGTACATCCTCTACAAAGGACACATTCTTCACATTCAGCTCATCCTCGATGATTTCCACAAAGTACCGGGACAGCTCGTGGTCTGCCTTCACATACATCTGGCCGATAGGCTGACGGTTTTTGATGTTGGCTGCGTTTCTGGCTGCGCGGCCAAATACCACCACCTTCAGAACCTCATCCATGTCTGCCTCCAACTGCGGATCGATGTGAGCCTCATCCACTTCCGGGAAATCGCAGAGATGGATGCTCTCCGGAGCAGTCTTGTCGATGCTTCTCACCAGATTCTGATATATATCCTCAGTCATAAACGGAATCATGGGAGCTGCTGCCTTTGCCACATTCACCAGCGCAGTGTAAAGGGTCATGTAAGCGTTGATCTTATCCTGCTCCATTCCCTTCGCCCAGAACCGTTCCCGGCTGCGGCGCACATACCAGTTGCTTAAATCGTCCACAAACTCCTGCAGCGCTCTTGCAGTCTCCGGAATCCGGTAGCCTGCCAGGTTCTCGTCCACTGCCTTAATCATGGAATTCATTTTGGACAGCAGCCATTTGTCCATTACCGGCAGCTTGCTGTAATCCAGGGTGTATTTGGTTGCGTCAAAGTTATCAATATTCGCATACAGCACAAAGAATGCGTAGGTATTCCACAAAGTACCCATAAATTTGCGCTGTCCCTCCTGCACCACCTTGCCGTGGAACCGGTTAGGCAGCCAGGGGGCGCTGTTGATGTAGAAATACCAGCGGATTGCGTCTGCACCGTAGGTTTCCAGCGCCTCAAAGGGGTCTACTGCATTGCCCTTGGACTTACTCATCTTCTGGCCGTTTTCATCCAGCACATGGCCCAGAACAATGACATTCTTATAAGGAGCCTTGTTGAAAATCAGGGTAGAAATAGCCAGCAGGGAATAGAACCAGCCGCGGGTCTGGTCTACGCCCTCGGAAATGAAGTCTGCCGGGAACTGGCTTTCAAACAGCTCCTGATTTTCAAAGGGATAGTGATGCTGTGCAAAGGGCATGGAACCGGAATCAAACCAGCAGTCGATCACTTCCGGAACCCGTTTCATCTGCTTTCCGCACTTGGGACACTTGATAGTCACTGCATCGATGAATGGGCGGTGCAGCTCAATGTCATCCGGGCAGTTATCGGACATGGACTTTAATTCCTCAATGCTTCCGATGGAATGCATATGTCCGCACTCACACTCCCAGATATTTAAGGGAGTTCCCCAGTAACGGTTCCGGCTGATGCCCCAGTCCTGCACGTTTTCCAGCCAGTCGCCAAAGCGGCCTTTTCCGATGCTTTCCGGAATCCAGTTGATGGTGTTGTTGTTGCGGATCAGATCGTCCTTCACTGCCGTCATTTTAATGAACCAGGACTCTCTTGCGTAATAAATAAGCGGAGTATCGCATCTCCAGCAGTGGGGATAGCTGTGCTCAAAGTTAGGCGCTGCAAGCAGCAGGCCCCGCTCATCCAGATCCTTTAATACCAGGGGATCTGCCTTCTTTACAAACACGCCGGGCCACAGGGTTTCCTTAGTCATTTCACCCTTAGGATCTACCATCTGCACAAACGGCAGATCATACTTTCTTCCTACTTTTGAGTCGTCCTCACCGAAAGCCGGAGCAATGTGTACGATGCCAGTACCATCGGTCAGGGTAACATAGCCGTCACAAACCACATAGTGGGCTTTCTTTTTCTGCTTTGCGGCTGCATCGGCTGCGCACTGGTAAAGAGGCTCGTACTCCTTGTACTCCAGCGCTTTGCCCTTGCAGGTTTCCAGCACCTCATAGGCGCCCTCGCCCAGCACGGCGTCGCACAGGGCATGAGCCAGATAGTACACATGGCCGTTTTCCTTCATCTGAACCTTTACATATTCTTCCTCCGGGTTCACACAGAGAGCCACATTGGAGGGCAGGGTCCAGGGTGTGGTGGTCCATGCCAGAATATAGGCGTCCTCTCCCACTGCCTTAAAGCGGGCAATCGCAGAGCGCTCTTTTACATCCTTATAGCCCTGGGCTACCTCGTGGGAAGAAAGAGGCGTTCCGCACCGGGGACAGTAGGGCACAATCTTAAAGCCCTTGTACAGAAGATTTTTCTCCCAGATCTGCTTTAAAGCCCACCACTCAGACTCGATAAAGTTATTGTGATAGGTCACATAAGGATTTTCCATATCTGCCCAAAAACCAACGGTGCCAGAGAAATCCTCCCACATACCCTTGTATTTCCAGACGCTTTCCTTACAGTGTCCGATAAACGGCTCCAGACCGTATTCCTCAATCTGCTCCTTGCCGTCTAAGCCCAGCATCTTCTCCACTTCCAGCTCTACCGGCAGGCCGTGGGTGTCCCAACCGGCCTTGCGGGGAACTGCAGCCCCTTTCATGGTGCGGTAGCGGGGAATCATGTCCTTGATCACGCGGGACAGCACATGCCCGATATGAGGCTTGCCGTTGGCTGTAGGCGGACCATCGTAGAATGTGTAAGCAGGGCCTTCCTTTCTGGAGTCCATACTCTTCTGGAAAATCTGATTGTCATTCCAGAACTTTTCCACTTGTTTTTCTCGTTCTACAAAGTTGAGATTTGTAGATACCTTCTCGTACATGACTATCGTTCCTCCAATCTGAATGATGTTTGTGGCTAAAGTGATGTCTCATATATAACGAAAGCGGCCCTTCTCCCGCTGCAAACAGGAAAAGAACCGCACTGTGCCTTTTAACCACCTATTACTGCATACTATCATATGAGTTCCCGGTAACGGGGGAAAACCGGCCCGGCCTACTTCATTCAGCCTGCAACTCAGGAGTGATCTTCACAGCCGCCCTACTGGCTCCGGGCTTTCACCATCCCCGGCTCGCTTTGGCGTTTGATGCGGCGCTACTGTCTCCGTCCATGTATTTCCATATGTTAAATACCCTAATATTATATTGATTTGCCAAGGATTTGTCAAGGTCTGAACTGTTTCCGGAATTTTTTTATTTCTCCTGGAATTGTTATCTTTTTAACATACTATTTGTGTTTTTATACCATCAGTGCTATACTTTTTACAATCTTTTACATTATTTTCATCCTACTCATACGCCAATTTGAAAGGAGAACTTCCATGAGCACACGCAATCTGACCCTGCTGACCGACCTCTACGAATTAACCATGATGCAGGGCTATTTCCGGGAGAAGGACGCCAATGAAACCGTAATCTTTGACGCTTTCTACCGCAGCAATCCGGTTCAGGCCGGCTACTCCATCTGTGCAGGGCTTCAGCAGGTAATCGAGTACATCGAAAACCTTCACTTTGAAAAGGAAGACATCGACTATTTAAGAAGCACCGGATTGTTTGGCGAAGACTTTTTAAGCTATCTCGCAGATTTCCGGTTTTCCGGAGACATCTACGCCATTCCGGAAGGCACGGTCATCTTCCCCAGAGAGCCGCTGATAAAAGTGGTGGCCCCTATTATGGAAGCCCAGTTAATTGAGACGGCTCTGTTAAATATTGTAAACCACCAGTCTTTGATTGCCACCAAGGCGGCCCGTGTGGTCTACGCCGCCCAGGGAGACGGGGTTATGGAATTTGGCCTGCGGCGGGCTCAGGGACCGGACGCCGGCATCTACGGCGCCCGCGCCTCCATGATTGCCGGATGTGTAGGCACCTCCAATGTGCTGGCTGGAAAAATGTTTGATGTACCGGTCAGCGGCACCCACGCCCACAGTTGGATCATGAGTTTCCCGGACGAGCTGACCGCCTTCCGCACCTATGCAAAAATGTATCCGGACGCCTGCATCCTGTTAGTGGACACCTACGATACCTTAGGCTCCGGCGTTCCCCACGCCATCCAGGTATTTAAAGAAATGCGGGAATCCGGCATCCAGTCGAAAAAATACGGCATCCGCTTAGACAGCGGAGACCTGGCTTATCTTTCCAAAAAAGCCAAACAGATGCTGGACGATGCTGGATTCACAGACGCCATTATCTCCGCCTCCAACGACCTGGACGAAACCCTGATCACCTCCTTAAAGCTGCAGGGCGCAGCCATCAATTCCTGGGGTGTTGGCACCAACATGATCACCTCCAAGGACTGCCCATCCTTCGGCGGCGTTTATAAGCTGGCCGCCATCATGGATAAGCAGACCGGCAAATTCACTCCCAAGATCAAGCTGTCTGAAAATGCCGAGAAGATCACCAACCCAGGCAACAAAACCATCTACCGGATTTACAATAAGGAAAACAAAAAGATCATTGCAGACCTGATCTGCCTGGTAGAAGAACAGTATGATACCAACCGATCTCTGCTGCTTTTCGACCCTATCGAAACCTGGAAAAAGACCCACTTAGCTCCCGGCTGCTACACCATGCGGGAACTGTTAGTACCTGTCTTTAAGGGCGGAAAATGCGTCTATCAGTCTCCCTCCGTTATGGAGATGCGGGACTACTGCAAGCAGGAGATGGAAACCCTCTGGGAAGAATCCAAACGTCTGGAATTCCCTCACAGAGTTCATGTGGATCTATCTAATGAACTTTGGAATATGAAGAATCAGTTGTTGGATAGTTATCATTATAATGAATAAACTCGTCTGGAAAGAACAAAGAGTCCGGTTCACCGGACTCTCGCGCCGGAGCGCGTCTGCGTCAGCAGACATTTTCCTTAAGCGCGAAGTGCGCATCCCGCGGAGCGTTTTTGTTTCATAGGGCGAACTTTCCTATGAAATAAAGAAATCCAGAGGCCGGAGCTTCTGCCTTCGGACTCTGGATTTTCTCTCTCGTTCATTTCTTATTCACATTTTTGTTACAAACTTTCTACATCCTCGCTAAATTTCTTTCACAATTCTCTCCTATACTTAAATCATCAAAGATAACCAAGCCAGACTCAAATTTATAAAATTTTTTTCATAATCGCCGATGGTGATCCGCACCGTCGGCTCCTCCCATTTTATGGGGATTTTTTCTTTCCCATCCTTATTTCTCATTCAATATTGCCAAATTCCCCCAATTCATTATGCCATTTTAACAAAAACTTATCACTTTTAGGCAAAACAGCGAAATTTAGTCTGTAAATTTATGTATATTTTCCACATAATGGCTCTGTCGTTTTTTTCTGTTTTATGTTACAATTTAACCATAAAATTTCTAATTTATCTATGGGGGGAATATACACTATGGCAAAAGAAATGATTGCTATGCTTCTTGCCGGCGGACAAGGCTCCCGGCTATACGCCCTGACCCAGGAACTGGCAAAACCTGCAGTTCCATTCGGCGGCAAATACCGCATCATTGATTTCCCGCTGTCCAACTGCGTCAATTCCGGCATCGACACGGTCGGCATTCTGACCCAGTATCAGCCGCTTGTGCTTAACGAGTACATCGGAAACGGACAACCCTGGGATTTAGACCGTTTATACGGCGGTGTTCATGTGCTGCCGCCCTACCAGAAAGCCTCCGGCTCCGACTGGTACAAGGGAACAGCCAATGCAATTTACCAGAACATTCCATTCATTGAACGCTACAATCCGGAATATGTTATCATTCTTTCCGGAGACCAGATATGCAAGCAGGACTACAGCGACTTCCTTCGTTTCCACAAGGAAAAGAACGCCGAGTTTTCCGTTGCAGTTATGGAAGTTCCGTGGGATGAGGCCTCTCGCTTCGGCCTGATGGTTGCAGACAATGAGGATCGTATCACTGAATTCCAGGAAAAACCAAAAAATCCCAAGTCCAATCTGGCATCCATGGGAATCTACATCTTCAACTGGGACATCCTGAAAAAGTACCTGAAAGAAGACGAGGCAGATCCCAACTCCGAAAATGACTTTGGCAACAACATCATCCCCAACCTGCTAAAAGACGGCAGACAGATGTACGCTTATCATTTCAGCGGCTACTGGAAGGATGTAGGAACCATCTCCTCTCTGTGGGAAGCTAATATGGAAGTTCTGGATCCGGAGCACAGCGGCATCAACCTGTTTGACACTGACTGGAAAATCTTCAGCCGGAACAGCGGTATGACCGGCCACAAAATCAGCGCAGATGCCAAGGTAGAAAATTCCATGATTACTGACGGCTGCCGTATTGACGGCAGTATCAAGCACTCCATCCTCTTTGCAGGCGTTACCGTAGAGCCGGGCGCTGTGGTGGAAGACGCTGTAATTATGGGAGGCACCACAATTAAAGCCGGCGCTGTGGTGAAACACTGTATCGTTGCTGAGAATGTAACCATTGGCGAAAACGCCGTGGTAGGCTCTATGCCCACAGATACGGAAAACGGCGTGGCTACCATCGGTTCCAATGTAATCATTGGCCCCGGCGCTAAAATCGGCCCTAAGGCCATGGTGAAGAAAAATGTAGAAGGCGGTGAAGAACAATGGTAAATTCCAATACAAATGCCCTGGGCATTCTTTTTCCCAACAGTTATGATTCCCTGGTTCCGGATCTGGTAAGAGAGCGGCTGATGGCCTCCATCCCCTTTGCCAGCCGTTACCGCCTGGTGGATTTTATCCTGTCCAGCATGGTAAACTGCGGCATTGACAATATTTCCGTTATCGTTCGGAAAAACTACCACTCCCTCATGGATCATTTAGGCTCCGGCCGGGAATGGGACCTGACCCGCAAAAACGGCGGTCTCAATATTTTCCCGCCTTACGCTGAAAAAGATGTAAAGGTTTACAGCGGCCGTGTAGAGGCCCTGGCCAGCATTCTGGATTTCCTGAAAGACCAGAAAGAAAAATATGTAATCCTGGCTGATACCAATGCAGTTGCCAACTTCGACTTCAAGGCGCTGATCAACGCTCACATTGAAAATGGGAACGATATTACCGCCGCTTACACAGAGGAAGCCATCCCGGCAAGCCTGCTGGAGCTTCCCACTGCCAGCTCCGCCATGTACTACACCCTGGATCTGGATGGAAATCAGGTAACAAAGCTGAATGTCAATCCGAAGGATGAAGGCATCCAGAACCTGTCCATGAACATTTATGTACTGGAGCGCGAGCTTTTAATCAAGCTGGTAAGCAGAGCTTATGTACTGGGTCTGCCCTTCTTTGAGCGGGATGTGCTGGCTCAGGGTCTTTCTCTTTTGAAGGTAGGCGCGTTCCGTTACGATGGCTATGTAGCCCGCATCTGCGACTTAAAGAGCTATTTTGACGAGAATATGAAGATGCTGAACGACGCCAATGTAGATGCCCTGTTCTACACCGGCAACCCCATCTACACCAAAATCCGTGACGACAACCCAACCCGCTACATAAACGGCGCCAGGGTTAAAAATGTCATGGCTGCCGACGGCTGCATAATTGAGGGTGAGGTAGAAAACTCCATCCTGTTCCGCGGTGTCAAGATCGCCAAAGGCGCTAAGGTCAAAAACTCCGTTCTGATGCAGGATACCGTGATAGAACCCGGCGCTTCCTTAAATTATGTCATTACAGATAAGAATGTTACCGTCACTGACTACAAAGAACTGAAGGGCAATGACTCCTTCCCGGTGTATGTAACAAAGTATCAGAAAATCTGATAGCGCAACGAAAAACCCCTCTTCCAGACAGATTTAAGATCTGTTTGAAAGAGGGATTTTTTATTTCATAGGAAAGTTCGCCCTATGAAACAAAAACGCTCCGCGGGATGCGCACTTTGCGCTTAAGGAAAATGCCTGCTGACACAGACGCGCTCCGGCGCGAGAGTCCGGTGAACCGGACTCTTTTTTATGATAGATTTTGTGTTAAAAGATGTTCCAGGAAAATAGCGCCTGCTCCACATGCCAGGGAATGATGAAAACTTCCTCGACGCTCAAAAATCACTTGCTTATGCGCTCCTACATAATTTATCCTTTCCTGCGCTGTTTCTACAGCCACCTTAAAATACAACAAAGACTCTTTTACAAGCAGTCCGCTCAATACCACCAGATCCGGGCAAAAGAGATTGATATAATTAGCCAGTGCAATGCCCAGCATGCTTGCCGCTGAAGTAATCACCTCACAGGCCAGAGCATCTCCTGCTTCTGACGCATGACAAATATCCTGCAAAGTCACTTCACTCATTTCACAAGAGCTAAGCAAACTATGTCTTCCGCATTTCACACCTTTACGGAACGCTTCTATAATAGCAGGAATTGTGGTATAGCAATCTACACATCCATACCTTCCGCATTGACACAATTCTCCATCCAGGTTAATTGTCATGTGACCAAAAGCATCTTCATAATAAGGAGCAATACTTTGTAATTCTCCTTTCATTACAACAGCCGATCGGATGTTCATAGCACACAGGATATAGAGCATTCGCTCACTGCTCTTTCCTTTTCCATAATGATATTCCAACATAGCTGCCGCATTGGTTCCCTTCTCTATCTCAATCGGAAGATTCAAGCGTCTTTCCAATTCACTGACGATTGGATAATCAACCCAGCTTTCATTCAAATAAGAAATAATGGGGCGTATCAATTTTCCCGATTCACGATTCATGGAACTGAACACACTTAGACCAACTCCAAGTATCTGATCCTGTTTTACATCGATCTGCTCTAATTCCTGTATAAACAATTCCGACACCTTATCCATCACTAAATCGGGCATGCTATGGGGATTCATAGCAAATTCCTTTAGCATCAGTATCTCCATTTTTAAATTCATAATAGCCACTTCACAATATGTAGTTGAAATATTGATCACTCCCATAAGATAGTGTTTATCATCCACTGTATAAAGAATCGGCTTTCTTCCTCCTGTAGAATTTCCAACTCCACATTCTAAGATCAATCCATTTTCTTCAAGTGGTTCCATCGCTCTCTTAATCGACATTGCTGTTTTTCCCAATGCCTGACTAATATCTGCTCTAGACACTGGCTGATATTTCAACATATATGCAAATACACTGCGCGATAAAGGCGGCAGCCGGTTTAATATGGAATTCTGATGCATAAGCTTCCCCTCATATTGCTTTTATTTCTACAACTTTTGACTATTTGGAGAGATCTGGAATTGGTGAAAATAATGCCGGCTTAAAATTTTTCAAGAATAAATCTCGGCCGCCATGTTTCTCCAACAGCCTTTTCTGAGCCTCCTTTGAGTCCACTTCAAGCTGTTCTACATCTGCAACATCTTTCAATTCCTGATACAACTGCTGCAACAGTTCCTGGTATTCCGGACATTCTGCCAAATCAGTCCGCTCCTCTGGATCTGCCTCCAGATCAAACAACTGTGGTTTTTCTCCTACATAATGTATATATTTGTATTTTCCTTTTCTCAGTAAAAACATAGCTGTATAAATTCCCTGAGAATAATACTCTGAAAATACCGTTCGTGCTTCTTCCTCCCCTTTTCCAAAAGGAATCAGGGACTTTCCAGGGAGTATCTCATCATTCTTATCTTTTTTTATTCCCAGACACTCCATCACAGTAGGATAAATATCCACCAATGATACCATTGTTTTGTTTCTTGTTCCAGCCGGAATATCAGGCCCTGTCATTATCATTGGAATTCCGACACTTCCCTCATACATGGTGGACTTAAAATACACACCATGATCTCCCATGGTATCACCATGATCAGCACTGTAAATCACTCTGGTACTATCTTCTAAATTTGCCTCCTTCAGCGCATCCAGAACTACCCCCACCTGTGCATCCATAAATGAGCAAAGGGCGTAATAAGTGCGGATTGCCTGATATGCCTGTTCCTCGCTAACCTGATCAGTCCCGCAATATCTCCGGTAATCATCGATCAAAGGATGATGGGGCCATTCTTCACATCCAAATTGAATGGGTCTTCGTACAGATTCTTTGTCTGGATACAAATCCAGGTACTCCTGAGGCGCTATCAGCGGAAAATGTGGCGTAACAAATCCTACATTCAGTACAAATGGTTTCTCACTCGAACGCCCTTCTGTCTTTAAAAATTCCGCTGCCCTTCGGGCCACCTCCCGATCATATTGGATATAATCAGAGTTTCCGGCCCCTGCCTGTAAAAGAGCATCTCTAAACTGATACCTGGTAATCTCATTATCGCGTATCGCTCCGTATACATCGCCCACTTCATTTTTTATATTTAATGGAATTCTTTGATCTAAAAATCCTGTAGTTGGAGAATCATTCTTGTAATGAAGTTTTCCTATTGTTGTTACCGAATAACCTTCTTCCTCTGCTCGTCCACCCCAACTTTTCACTTCACCACCATAGGCATGTGCATTGTCCCAATACCCATTTCGTGATGCATAATTTCCTGTGGCAAATGCTGCCCGAGACGGCACACATATAGGAGAATTACAATACGCATTATCAAAACATACGCCTTCTGATGCCAGACGATCCAGATTGGGCGTCTGTATCTTTTCATTACCATAGCATCCAAGCATTCGTTTACTATGCTGATCACTCAAAATAATTACTAAATTCATAGGTTTCTTCTCTATCATTGAATTTCTCCTTGCACTGTTTTCTGTCTGCTCTTTCGAACTCCTGATATAACCTGATAAACCAGAAGTAGAATCGTAAGTACCAGAACCGTTCCTGCAATCGGGCGTTTAAAAAATGCTGCAAAATTTCCATAAGAAGACATCATGCCTCGACGGAAATTCAGTTCAATGATTGGTCCCAGCACAAATCCGAGCACAATTGGCGCTGGCGGAAAATCAAACTTACTTAATCCATATCCAATAAGAGCAAATAAGAATATCGACCATATATCAAAGATTCGATTATTCATAGCAAACGCTCCTACACTGGCCAATACCATAACGATCGGAAGAAGAATATTCCTGGGGATCATCAATAGCTTTAGAAATCCTGGAAGACCATACAGTTGTACTACAAACATCATAATATTTGCTACGATCAAAATAGAAAACATTGCATAAATCACATTACCATGACTCTGGAATAACAGTGGTCCCGGCGTAATCCCATGCAGCATAAAGGCAGCAAGCAGCATGGCTGTTCCCGCATCTCCAGGAATCCCCATGGTTAAAAGCGGAATCATGGCGCCTCCCGAAACAGCATTATTAGCTGTCTCAGATGCGATAAGACCATCAATACAGCCTGTGCCATATTTTTCAGGATGCTTGGACATATTTTTAGAAACTGAATACGCAATCAAATTGGAAACAGCAGCTCCAAGTCCAGGGAGGATTCCAATCCCTGTGCCAATTCCAGCCGAGACTAACATATTCTTAAATTGATCGCAAAATTCCCTCCAGGACACACCCAAACCTTTTGATTTATAACTTTTCACTTCCATCTTTTCCTGATTGCTTGCATCCGCAGCTTTAATCACTTCCATCACTGCATATACACCAATCATCAGCGGAAGAAGCTTAAAACCACCATCCAGCTCATGAATTCCAAAGGTAAATCTGCGAGCAGTATCTACCGGCGCCATCCCCACTGTAGTAAAAATAATACCAACCATGGCGCTCAGCATTCCCTTTACCAATGATTTTCCAGATAAACTGGCTATCAGGGTCAGCGACAAAACACCAATTGCAAAATATTCTTCGTAGCTAAACTTCAATGCCCACTTTGCCAAAATAGGAGAAATGGCAAACAAAGCGATCAGACTGATCATACCTCCAAGCAAAGAATACAGCGTACCAATACGAATGGCCCTTCCGCCCTCTCCTCGTTCAGCCATGGGGTGGCCATCAAATGTACTTGCCACAGAAGCAGGGGTTCCAGGTATATTTATCAATATAGCTGTAATCAGTCCACCCGAAATACTTCCAATATAAATTCCCAACAGAATGGACATTCCATGTACAATATCCATTCCATAAGTCACTGGCAAAATCAGTGCGATTCCCATAGAAGATGTCATGCCTGGACTGGCTCCAAAAAAGATTCCTAAAATCACTCCAGCCAAACAAAGCAGAAGGATCTGTGGTTCCATGATCTGGCTAAATCCCGCTGCAAACATTTCCAGAACACCCATTTTTCATCTCCCCTTTCTTAAAACCATCTGGCTTTCGGCAGCATCAGCATAAACACCTGACGGAACAATACATAAATTACAGCAGAAGCTGTCACTGCGATTACTGCATACACTATAATATCCTTTTTCTTTGCCGGCCATTTTCCCATCACCAGCATTTGACTAAATAAGTATATCATAGAAGAACATGCGAAACCGAGCTTGTCCATAAGGAAGATATATGCTGCATAGCTCCCCAACACAATTATCGTTTTTATATAGCTTGTCTGTTTTTCAGGTATAACTTCCTCTGTTTGTTTTTTTCTTAAGGTACTTACAATCAACCATGTACTTAAAGCCAAAACAACTGTGCCACATATCTGCGGAAACATTCTGGAGCCTACTACAGGGTCAATATTGGTCAGCTTGATACGAAAAGACATAACCAAATAAATGCACGACAGTACTGCCAGAATCCCTCCTATAATTGCATCTTTATGTTGTCTGTTCAAGTTCATCCCCCTGTCTGCCTGAATCACTGGTTACGGCTGTCTAAAATATCCTGATACTCCTGCAGTCTCACTTTACATTCTTCAAAATAAGCAGAGGTATCTTGTGGAGCCACATATTCAACTGCATACTGCACATTCTCTGCATCTGTCTGAAAATCCGGATTTTCACACACATGTTTCAATGCTTCTGAATACTTGTCTATAATTGCGGGATCCGTTCCCTTCGGAAACGCTGAGAAAAAGAATTTATCAACTACAAAATCTACTCCTAATTCTTTCATTGTTGGAACATCCGGATATTCCTGATTTCGCTCCTCATTGAAAAATGCTATGATATTAAAATCACCGGACGCCACATAATCCTTCACCAAACCTACCGGAGCTTTCATAAAATCAATATGATCTCCCATCATTGCTGCAATTTGATCTGACACCGCACCAGCATCTACTAATTGGTACTGAACCTCAAACTGATTTTCCATCATGGCAATAATGGCTGTGTCATTCGTAGCTAACTCTGTTCCAAACTTTACTGCACCCGGATTATTTTTTGCTGCACCTACAAGTTCATCAAATGTTTTATATTTTTTACTAAGCAAGCAAGTGGTATATACTTTAAAAGGTATTCCGCCAGATTCAAATGCATCATAGTCAAATTCTGTCACGCCCGAAATCCTGTTTGTCAATAAAGCCTCATGACACACTAACATAGTATACCCATCCGGTTTTGCTTCCTTAACCTGATTTGCTGCAATACTTCCCGCGCCACCTGATACATTGCTCACAACAAATGGCTGGCCTAATTCCTGTTCCATATACTTTGCTATAAGTCTTGCTGCTGTATCAATACCTCCGCCTGCATTGGCGCCAACAATAATCTGAACTGGATTTTCCGGCCAAGAAATATCAGAATCTACAGCCTCTGAAGCAACCCTTTCTTGCACGGTTTCCTTTTCTAAATTCTCTGTATTTTTACCGGAACATCCTGCCAGTATTCCAGCGGTCATCGTTGTTGCCAGTAAAACACTCACTAATTGTTTTTTCATACTGTGCTCCTTTTCGTGTAAAAATGAATAAGTGTCAACAAACTATCTACCGGTATTTGTTCGTTTTGTAAATTTATAATCCTATCATAACAATGCAAATATACAGCGTCAACGATAAGAAGTTTACAATTTTATGTATAAAAAACCCGCAAATAATCCCCCTAAAATTAGAGCTTTTTTTAATAAAAAAGAAAATCACAAAATACTTTTTAAAATTATGTTAAAAAGTATTTTGTGTAATTCAAAAGTAGTATAATTACTTATTTTTTAACAAACCCTATTTTAAAGAAAGCCACCTGCTTACAAAAGCATATGCTCGATGATAAATCCATAACTTCCTTCATGGCAGAGTTTACAGCTAAAAAGGAGACTACAACACCTTGGTGCTGTCCGTCTCCTTTATTAACTGGTTTTATCATTGTCCGCCAGACTCAGGTCCATACGCCCTGCATTTCTATCAACTGCTTTTTCTATATCTCAGCGGTGAGGAATAAACCTCTCGATTACAAATATAAATCCCGCCCTTCTCACGCCTCATCAATCGCCTTCCCAATATCCTGCCGCATATACTTATTCTCAAACTCCACCCACTGGGTAGCTGCATAAGCATTTTTGCGGGCTTCCTTAAGGCTGCTGCCTAAAGCGGTGACGCCCAGGACTCGGCCGCCATTGGTGACGATGTTTCCATCAGCAGCAAATTTGCTGCCTGCATGGAACACATAACTGCCCTCTGCCTCGTCAAATTTCTCCAGGCCGTTAATCACAAAGCCTTTCTCGTAATGTTCCGGATAGCCGTCAGAAGCCAGCACTACGCAGACTGCCGCATTGTCCTCAAATTCCAGATCAATCTGGTCTAAGGTGCCGTCAATGCAGGCCTCAAACAGGTCTACTAAGTCATTTTTCATTCTGGGAAGCACTACCTGGGTCTCCGGATCTCCAAACCGGGCGTTGTACTCCAGCACCTTGGGACCGTCCGGGGTCAGCATCAGTCCAAAGAAAATGATTCCCTTAAACTCCCGGCCTTCTGCCGCCATGGCATCTACCGTCTTCTGATAGATATGCTCTTTACAGTAAGCGTCCACTTCTGCTGTGTAGAAGGGGCTGGGAGAAAAGGTTCCCATACCGCCGGTGTTAAGGCCCTGGTCTCCGTCCTTGGCCCGCTTGTGGTCCTGGGCAGAAGTCATGATCTTGATGGTCTTTCCGTCTACAAAAGACAGCACCGATACCTCACGGCCAGTCATAAATTCCTCAATGACGATCTCATCTCCGGCAGAGCCGAACTGTTTGTCCATCATCAGGGTTTTGACGCCGTTCTTTGCATCTTCCAGATTCTGACAGATCAGCACGCCTTTTCCAAGAGCCAGGCCGTCTGCCTTCAGCACGATGGGCATCCTGGCAGTCTCTAAATAAGCTAAAGCCTTTTCCGGATCGGAGAAGGTCTCATAAGAGGCCGTGGGAATGCCGTACTTTTTCATTAAATCCTTGGAGAAGGCTTTAGAGCCTTCCAGAATTGCCGCATTGGCTCTGGGGCCGAAAGCCCGCAGACCCGCTGCCTCAAAGGCGTCCACTGCTCCGGCTGCCAGTGGATCGTCTGGGGCTACCACGGTCAGGTCAATGGCATTCTCCTTTGCAAAAGCCACTAATTTATCAAACTCCATCACACCGATATTCACACACTCCGCTACCTGGGCAATTCCCGCATTGCCGGGGGCGCAGTAAAGCGTTTCTACCTTAGGGCTCTGAGCCAGCTTCCACGCAATGGCGTGCTCTCTTCCACCGCCGCCTACGATTAAAATTTTCATCTGAAGCACTCCTTCCTCATGCAACTGCCAACAGACCGGAATCTGGCCGGTCTGTTGAAACGGTATCTCTATATTCTGTGATTTGCAATCATGTCAATGGCTCTGGGCAGAATCTCCCACTCTGCCTGCTCCATTACCCGGCGCTGCAGCACCTCCGGCGTGTCGCCGTCCTGTACCTCCACAGCTTTCTGCAGAATGATTGGGCCGGTATCCATGCCGCTGTCCACAAAATGAACGGTGGCGCCAGTTACCTTCACGCCTCGATCCAGAGCCGCCTCGTGTACCTTCAGCCCATAATATCCTACGCCGCAGAAGGAGGGAATCAGAGACGGATGGATGTTGATGATGCGGCCCTCGTACTGCTTCACCATCTCCTCCGGAATCTTCACCAGAAAACCGGCCAGCACGATCAAATCCAGCCGATACTCCTCCAGCTTTTTAAGGAAGGCCCGGTTAAACTCCTCTCTGCCGGAAAATTCCTTCGGAGATAAGCAGACTGCCTCAATACCATGGTTCTTTGCCCGCTCCAGGGCATAGGCTCCCGGATTGTTGCTGACTACTACAACAATCTCCGCATTCTGAATCTTTCCGGAATCTATACTGTCTAAAATCGCCTGCAGATTGGTTCCTCCGCCAGAAACCATCACTCCGACTCTCAGCATAAGGTAACTCCTTTTTCTCCAGCCTCAATGCCGCCAATCACATAGGGCGCATCTCCTGCCGCCTTGATGGCTTCCATGGTCTTATCCACATCTGCCGGGTCTACGGCCACAATCATGCCGATTCCCATGTTGTAGGTGTTGTACATCATATCCTCAGCAATGCCGCCTTTTTCCGCCAACAGCTTAAAGATAGCCGGAACCTCATAGCTGTCCTTCTTTACCACAGCATGAGTGCCTTCCTTTAACATCCGCGGCACATTCTCCTGGAATCCGCCGCCGGTAATATGGCTGCAGGCCTTTACGGTTACGCCTGCCTTCTTCACGCTCTTTAACGCCTTCACATAGATTCGGGTGGGGGCTAAAAGAGCCTCTCCCAAAGTTTTGCCCAGCTCATCATAATAGGTATTAAGGCCGTCCTGGTTCAGCTCCTTTTCAAATACCTTCCGCACCAGTGAAAATCCATTGGAATGAACGCCGCTGGAAGCTATGCCGATGAGCACATCTCCGGCGTTCAAATTCTCGCCGGTAATCATGTCTTTTTTATCGCAGACGCCTACTGCAAATCCGGCCAAATCATAATCCTCCTCCGGCATCAGTCCCGGATGCTCTGCCGTCTCGCCGCCAATCAGCGCCGCCTCAGACTGAAGGCAGCCCTCAGCCACGCCCTTTACAATGTCTGCAATCTTTTCCGGATAGTTTTTGCCGCAGGCGATGTAATCCAGGAAAAACAAAGGCTCTCCCCCTGCGCAGGCAATGTCGTTGACGCACATGGCAACTGCATCGATGCCGATTGTATCGTGCTTATCCATAATGATAGCCAGCTTCACCTTGGTGCCGCAGCCGTCCGTACCGGATAACAGCACCGGTTCTTCCATTTCCTTAATCTTAGACAGGGAAAATGCGCCGGAAAATCCGCCCAGGCCGCCCAGCACTTCCTCCCGCATGGTCTTCTTTACATGTTCCTTCATCAGTTCTACAGACTTGTAACCAGCTTCAATATCCACTCCGGCTTTCTTGTAATCCATCATGATCTTCTCCTCCGCTTCTGTGACGACTGTTTTATTTCTTCATCTGAGCCAGATACTCTTTGTAGCCAATCTGCTCCAGCCGCTCTGCCTTTTCCACAACGCTGTCCTTTAAGGTGGCAGTGTAAGCCTTTACCCGCTCCATCAGCTCCGGGTCAGAAACTGCCAGAATCTTGGCAGCCAGGATGCCTGCGTTGGTTCCGCCGTTGATAGCCACTGTAGCCACTGGAATTCCGGACGGCATCTGCACGATGGAATAAAGAGAATCCACACCGCCCAGATCTGAGGTCTTCATAGGGATCCCGATAACCGGAAGGGGGGTCAGCCCTGCACACACGCCCGGCAGATGAGCTGCCTTGCCGGCGCCTGCAATCAGCACCTTCACGCCTTTTTCCTCCAGGGATTTTGCATACTGAAACAGCACATCCGGCGCTCTGTGGGCAGAGATGATGGTTATCTCAAAATCTACTCCCAGCTTTTCCAGAATGTCTGCTGCCTGCGCCATAACCGGCATATCCGAATCGCTTCCCATTACAATACCGACTTTTGCCATTGTAAGCTCTCCTTTTATCTTTATTAGAAGTTCTTATAAATACATCTTGTAAGTTAATGTTTTCTTATTAGTATGATACTCGATTTTCCAGCCGCCGTCAATAACCTTTTGTCCAAGTTAGGCCTTCTGGGCAACCTCCCCCTGCTTCTTGTAAATAGAACCGCTGTCCACACAGCCGCGGACGCTGGATAAGGGATAAATATTGCTGTTCTTTCCAATGACTGTGCCCGGATTTAAAACAGAGCCGCAGCCTACCTCCACACCGTCTCCCAGCATGGCGCCGAACTTTTTAAGACCGGTCTCAACATCTCCGTCCTCAGCATGAACCTTCACCAGGGTTTTGTCGGATTTTACATTAGAGGTGATGGAACCGGCTCCCATATGGGATTTATGACCCAGAATCGAATCTCCCACATAGTTGTAATGAGGAACCTGCACGCCGTCAAACAGAATGACATTTTTCAGCTCAGAGGAATTTCCCACTACTGCGCCGGAGCCGATGATCACCTTTCCCCGGATAAACGCACAGTGGCGCACCTCTGCGTCCGGCCCAATAATCACCGGCCCGATGATGCCGGCAGTAGGAGCCACCTTAGCGGTCTTGTGAATCCAGATGCCCTTCATAGGATTGTCATACTCGCTTTTCGGCAGCACTGACCCCAGCTTTTCCACATAGTCTCCAATATGGGGCAGCGCCTCCCAGGGATAGGTAAACTGCTCCAAAAACTCCTTTGCCATGGTGTGGTTCAGGTTGTAAAGGTCCGTAATCTTCATCTCTGTCTTTTTCATAATTTTGTTCTCCTATTTCTTATAATTTTTTCCTGTTATCTCAAACCAGTCCCGCAGTTGGTACTGGTTTCCCAGTTTCAGCACCCCATAGGTACGGCCCGCCACAAAATGCTCCAGCTTTTCCATATATTCGTCCGGAGTGATGGTTCCCTCTGCCACATAGGTAAGCCCCTTCTCCCAACTGGCCGTCAGCTCCGGGTTTAAAAGCTGCCGGATAGAAGCGTTGACTACATCAAACACCAGCTCTCCCAGCAAGGTGGGCGTAATAATCTGGGTCTTTCCGTTTAAGGCCAGGTACTTGATATTTACCAGCTTTTTCAGGATTTCCGCCCTGGTAGCGCTGGTGCCGATGCCGCTGCCCTTAATCTGGGCCCGCAGCTCCTCGTCCTCAATCAACTGACCTGCATTTTCCATGGCAAGAATCATAGAACCGGAAGAATACCGCTTCGGCGGAGAAGTTTCCCCCTCTTTTACAGTCAATGAATTTACCGGCAGCTCCATTCCCTTTTTCAAGGACGCCAGCATAGCCACAAACTCCGGATTCTCCAAATCCTTCTGGTTTAACTCTGATTCCTCTTTTTCATCCTTCTCCGGTTTTTCTTCCCGTCTGGCAGTTTCCGATGCTTTTCCGGCTTCTTTTTCTTTTGCTCCCCCTTTTGGCACATTGGCTGCTTTCAAGTACCCCTGTTCCACCAGCACCCTGAAATTCACAAAGAAATGCTCCTGCCCAATGGCCAGCTCCAGTCCGTACTTCTGGTAAATTGCAGCCGGATAAAAGATACTTAAAAATCTTCTGGCAATCACCTCATAGACCTTCAGTGCCAGAGGCGCCAGGGAACGAAGGGCTCCAAAGCCCTGTCCGGTAGGCACAATAGCATAGTGGTCTGTAATCTGCTTATCGTTGACATACCGGGTTTTCTGGATATTTTTATAGCTTCCCCCATTTAAGATTTCCGATGCAAACGCCGCCAGAGGCTCAAACTTCTGCAGGCCGCCGATGTTTTTATATATCTCTTTTGCCACTGCCGTAGAAAGCACCCTGGCGTCGGTTCTGGGGTAGGTAACCAGCTTCTTCTCGTAAAGCTCCTGCACCACCCGCAGGGTTTCATCCGGACTGATTTTAAACATTTTGGAACAGTCGTTCTGAAGCTCTGCCAGGTTGTAAAGCAGAGGGGGATTCTTGGTTTCCTTCTTTTTTTCCACCTTAAAAAGCTGAGCCGTTACCGGAGGATACTCCGAGCAAATGCCAATCAGTTCTTCCGCATGCTCCCGCTTTTTAAATCCGTTTTCTTTATATAAAAAGGGGGACTGGAAATACCGGGAGCCTTCCACACTCCGCCACTCTCCATCAAAATCCATACCCTCCACTGCAAAGGTGCCAATGACCCGGTAAAAAGGAGTCTTCACAAAGTCCCGGATTTCCCGCTCCCGGCGGACTACCATGCCCAGTACGCAGGTCATGACCCGTCCTACAGACAGCACCGTCCGGTCTGTCTTCATATAAGAGGAAATCACCGGACCGTATTTCAGGGTCAGAAGGCGGGAAAAATTGATGCCCATCAGATAGTCCTCCTTGGCCCGCAGATAAGCGGAAGCCGCCAGATTATCGTAATCCGTCCAATCCTTTGCCTCCCGGATTCCCCGCAGGATTTCCTCCTCTGTCTGAGAGTCAATCCAGACCCGCTTCCGGGTTTTCCCTTTTACTCCGGCCATCTGATCCACCAGACGGTAGATATATTCTCCCTCCCGCCCAGAGTCGGTACAGATATAGATGGTATCAATATCCGGCCGGTTTAACAGCCTGCTTACAATCTGAAACTGTTTTGAGACCCCATCGATAACCTGATACTTAAATTCCTTTGGAAGAAACGGCAGCGTTTGCAGGCTCCACCGCTTGTATTTTGGGTCATAAGCCTCTGGATAGCTCATGGTTACCAGATGGCCTACGCACCAGGTAACCACCGCCGTATCCGACTCAATATAACCATCTGAGCGGCGGGCCGAAATCTTCAAGGCGTTGGCAAATTCCTGGGCCACGCTGGGCTTCTCCGCTATGTATAATGATTTTCCCATAAATTCAGGATTCCTTTTCTTGTTCTTATTCTGTCAGTTCCTTCTGCTGCTTCTTTTCCTGTCTGGCCGCCTTGATTTCCGGCTTAAAGGATTGTTTCAAGTCTTTCCAGTTTGCCTCGTCTACATAGTATTTCGGACAGTTTTTGCCTACCACATCGTAATGACGAATCACATCCCGCTCTGTAAGATTTAACTCTCCGCAAAGCCAGCCTATCAGTTTTGCTAAAGACGCCTTTGTAGCCTCGGAAAATTCCCCTGTAGAATCCGGATGGCAGCACTCAATGGAAACCGTGTCATCGTTTCTGGGATAATTGGCATAGGCCACTTCATCCAGAGGAATACACTGGACAATTTCTCCTTCCATCCCGATGATATAGTGACTGCTGGCAGAGGTGGCATTTTCCCCGGTCTGGTCTGCCAGATTATCAAAATAGGCCTTGTTCTGAGCCGCATTGGTACCCGGATTAGCTACATAATGAACCACAATGCTGTTGATTTCCTTCCGCTTGGTGCCTGGCCGGGAGTAAGGATTGATTCGCAGAAAATCCTGGGTGTACCAGTCCGGCGCCTTTAAAAGGGAAAGCTCCGGCCGGTTTTTGTCCCGATACCACCGAAACACCAGCATCCCGCCGGCAATTAAAACTGCAGCCAGAAGGAGCAGATCCAGAGCCAGGACAAAAGCCATTTTCTCTTTGGTATTCTTTTTCTTCTTTTTCTTTTCCATAGGTTCTCCTAAAGTAAAATCATACATGGTAAGTATATCACAGTTCCAGGCCAAAAAGAAGAAAAAACATAACCGTTCTTCCCTGCTTGAAAAAGTTGCGGCGGCCCTCCGCTGAGAGCCGCCGGATAACAGTTCCGCTCTGTTATTTTCTGAGATACGCCATATACATCTGGGTAGTAGCCAGATCCGAATGGCCCAGCATAGTCTGAACTGCCTGCAGATCTGCACCGCTTCCAATCATGTGGGCTGCAAAGGAATGGCGCAGCGTGTGAGGAGTAATCTCTGCCTGGATATGAGCCTTCTCCCCATAATATTTAACAATCTTCCAGAAGCCCTGCCTGGACATAGGCGTGCCGCTGCAGTTGGTAAACAGCCAGTCCGATTCCCCGCCCTTTAAAAGCTTTGCTCTGGCCTGCTCCAAATATTCCCGCAGACACTGGGCCGCCGTCTTTCCAAAGGGAATCATCCGCTCCTTTAAACCATCCCTGCAGATGATATAACCTACAGCCAGATTTACATCCTGCATCTTAAGGCCAATCAGCTCCGATACCCGGATGCCGGTGGCGTAAAGCAGTTCCAGCATGGCTTTATCCCGGATTTCTTTGTCTGACTTTCCGGAAGGCTGGCGCAGAAAACGGTTCACTTCATCCACAGTCAGAATAACCGGCGGTTTCCGCTCTATTTTAGGGGTCTTTAACAGCTCTGCCGGATCCCGGCGGATTTTCCCCTCATTCTGCGCATAATGAAAAAATGCCTTAGCAGACGCCACCATTCTGGAAATGGTGGTGGTGGCCCGGCCCTGGCGCTCCAGATAGAGAATATAGGAATTCAGGCTGGTTTTCGTCACTTTGGACAGCTCTGTAATACCCTGGGTTTCCAGGTACTCTTTTAACTGCATCAAATCCCGGCGGTAAGACGCCACCGTGTTGGCCGATGATTTTTTCACTTGTTCCAGATAGGCGGTAAAGGCCTCAATTTCTGACTTCATACTTCATTTCCCCAATTTCTGTATTCTTCACAAAACGCCCCATTTTTCTTGTGTATGTACCATTATAGACTTATTTTCCAGGAAAATCAAACCCTATTTTCCCACTTTCCCGGGCAAAAACGGTTACTTAACATGAAAAAAGAGTCCGGTTCACCGGACTCTCGCGCCGGAGCGCGTCTGCGTCAGCAGACATTTCCCTTAAGCGCGAAGTGCGCATCCCGCGGAGCGTTTTTGTTTCATAGGGCGAACTTTCCTATGAAAGAAAAAAGAGTCCGGTTCACCGGACTCTCGCGCCGGAGCGCGTCTGCGTCAGCAGACATTTTCCTTAAGCGCGAAGTGCGCATCCCGCGGAGCGTTTTTGTTTCATAGGGCGAACTTTCCTATGAAATAAAAAGCACAACATGTTGAGAGGGAGAAAATCTCTTTTCAACATGTTGTCATTGCCAAAAT
>CATOIK010000012.1 GCA_951800645.1 uncultured Eubacteriales bacterium
TTTCTTATCTGCATTTTTCGTCATCATAAAAAACACCGCCTTTCTGATAGTTCCATTATACCAGAAAAACGGTTATAAATGTAGAAAAGCCCGGCATATGCCGGGACTTTGTCTACAGTCTGAGGGCCAGCGCTTAAGCGCTGGCCCTGAGTGTTTATTCAAGGTGAATATACAAAAAATTTATTCTGCGTCCTCCGCAGCCTTCTGACCGGCTACCAGGACTTTCGAGGTGGGAGCAGCTTCCTCAACAGGAGCAGCGTCCTCTGCAGCTTCAGCGTTCTCAGCAGGAGCAGCTTCCTGTGCTGCTGCAGTAGGATCTACGCCGCTGCAGGTTACGGTGATGGTAACCAGACCGTTGCGGTATTTTACATTGTAGGCGTTTCCGGTGTCTGTGCTGCCGCTCTGGTCAAAGCTGGCGCTGCCGTTGTTCCGCTCAACCTGGATAGCTTCCAGGGCAGCCGGGCCGGCGTTGGAACCAAGGGCAATGATTGCCATCTGATTGTAAGCTTCGTTATACAGAGCGATGTCTGCCATGGCAGAATCAAAGTGATAGCACAGCTCATAGGAGTAAGGCTTGTAGTTGATGGAATCCTCTTTCGTATTCTTCCAGGTAGTAGAGCTTAAAAACTGGTAGCCGTCCGGGTTTTTAAATCCATAGGTGTGGACGGTATTGTCCTCATTCTCTACTGGCCGGATGGTGGTATCTGTGCGTTTGTCACGGATGTCCTTCATAATTTTGAAGGAAAATTCCTCCATTTCTGCCTGGAAGGTGGTGCGCACGGTTCCGGTAGCAGTGGTGGAAGCGCCGTTTTTAGCAGCAGATGCCGCCACACTTGCAGCAGCCTGGCTCTTTCCTGGGTTGGGGCGGGTAGCCAGGTGAGCTCTTCTCTCTTCTTCTTGTCTCAATTCTGCTTCTGTTTTTTCTATACGCTTGCCCATGTCGTCTGTGCGGAATTCACCCATTTCGGCATTGCGCATTACATAGCCGTCCGGGTCCATGGCGTACATAGCGCCGTCAGCCGGGTCTGTAAACCAGCCGCCGTATACCGGGCGGGTTCCGTTATCGTTCTCATAGTAGCGGCCCCAGGAATCTTCTTTCCAGGTGCCTGCAAAGGCGGTGATCCCGGTGGAAAGGGTCAAAGCGGCTGCAAAAGCAGTTATGCCAAGTAATTTCTTTTTCATATTGATGTACCTCCGACAATAGTCTGTATTTTTATATCAAAATTTCGATATTCAGAGTGTATCATAAATACAGCAGGGAAACAACTACTTAAAAAGTAAAGATTATCTGACGCAATCTAAAGGAAAATGTTAAAAAACAGTAATAAACTCCGGAAACAGGGACAACGAAAAAGCCGGAAGCTATGGTTTCCCATTTCTTCCGGCCCCTTTATTCAGCGTTTCTTCTCAAACCGTCCAGTTTCATCTACATAGTAGTTATCCACCCAGGTATTTTGTACCATCACGCCTTCTTCATCCAGGTAGTACCAGTAGCCGTCTTCTTTGCACCAGTAGTCGCATTTGCGGTTCCCGTTTTCATCCAGGTAATACCACTTTTCATCCAACTCCAGCCATCCAGTTGCCTTGCTGCCGTCATCCTTAATGTATTGCCACTGTTTATTCTCTGTCTGAACCCACTGGCCGGCCATAGCCGGAAAGATGTTCAGGAGAAGACAGGCGAGGGTTAATACCAGGGATATACCTGCTTTTTTCTTCATGACAGATCACCCTTTCTTTGCTTCTTTCCTTATCGCATGTTTATTATAGCAACAGTGGAAGACGCTGGCAAGACTTTTGGGGTGATTGTAAGGAATCGTAAGAAAATCGTTATGAATGGAGTTCAGAGACTACTTTTTCCAGTTTGGCCTTCAGTTTCCTGTTTTGGGAGAGCAGCTCCCATATCGTATCGTGCATCCAGTTGATAGTTTTTTCCTGTTGTTGGTTCACTGCAGTCAGATGGCGAAGCTGCTCGTTTAAGTCCTCGCAGTTTCTGCATTTGGAACAGAGATTTATAGATGGAATGTTTGGCATTTGCTTAAGCCCCCCTTTTTGCTGATTTTGTCAGTTTACTATATTTTAAGGGGAAGGGTGGGAAAATATGACAAAAAAATTAGAAAAGAGGAAGCCGTAAGGTACTTAAGGCAGTACCATCAGGCTTCCCCCATCCAGAAAATTTGAACGGATAATACTAAATTATAAATTAGGGTGTCGTTATCTTACGGTATTTTACTGCTGGATTACGCCGTCTTTGTTTACGGTCCATACTTTGTCATTGGAATCGGTGATGTCCTTGTAGCCTGCGCCCAGCTCCGGTCTTGCGGAGGATTTGGAGCCTGAGGAGGCCTTCTGGATGGAGCCGGAGGCATTGACCAGGTACAGGGTGCCGTCTAAATCAGCCGGTGCGTACTTTAAGTCGCGGTCAGCCTCCAGACGAAGACCTTTGTTGTATACGCTGTTGTCGCGGATACCGTGGAAGCCCCGGCCTTTGTTGCCTCCATCGGTGTGGAAGAACCAGGACTGGTTTTCGCCCAAATCCTCATTGTAGATAGTCTGGCGGCCTGTTTTCATGACGCCGTCCTCTCCAAAGTAGAAGTTGTGCAGTTCTCCTTCCTCGGTGGTAACCTCCTGAAGGCCAGTCTGCATTTCACCTCTGGTGTTGAAACCGAAACGCTTGGAATCTACGGTAAACACCTGAATGCCAGTCTCTGCAAAGTAAGGCACGCCCTTTTTAAAATAGAAGGTAAAGATTTCGCCTTCCTCGCTGATGCCCGGCGCTCCCTCAATCTGATACCAGCCGTCGGCCCGTTTGCCGTCTTCCTCGTAGTACTGGTAGGAGGCGATGGACGGAGCGGCCTGGGCGGTTTCTGCGTTGGAATCGGTGGCAGCTTCATCGGCATTTACAGGCAGCTTGTACCAGCCAGTCTGAAGAATGCCATTTTCAAAGGTGTAGTAATTACCATCGATTTTCCGGTCTACCTGGTTCATTACCATGCGGCCATAGCTGTCAAAGTAGTGCCAGACCATGTCCTCATCGGCATACTCATCCTCGTTCTCAAGCTGAATCCAGCCGGATTTACGGACGCCATCATCTTCTGCGCCCAGGTAGTAGGTGAAGCCGTCCAGCTCCAGCTTGCCGGTCATCATGTGGCCTTCATCGTTAAAGTAGTAGTAATTGCCATTGATGTTCTGCCATTTGGAAACAACGGATTTTCCGTCTTTTCCGTAGTAGTACCAATAGGCCTCCGGCATCTCATCGTCCCATTCGTCCTCGTTTTCAACCCGAATCCACTGGTCGATGACCCGCTTGCCTTCTTCATTTACATAATACTCATCTACCATGGCAGAGCGGGTGATGAAGCCTTCTTCATTTAAGTAGTACCACTCGTTGTCCTTCTTTTTCCAGGTGTCGGTCAGGTAGTAGCCTTCGCTGTCCCGGTAGCGCAGCTCGCCATCCTCTGTGACCCAGCCTACGGAAGCGGCATAGGCAGTGGAAGCAGTGCCGGGAAGGGAAATAGAAAGTGCAGGGGCTGCGGCAGCCATCATTGCTGCGGCAGATAACACGGTCAGGTACTTAAACTGTTTTTTCATAAATTGAATTCTCTCCTTTTTTGAAATGCGGCCGGGCCTATTCCCGGAGCCGATGCGGACGAAAATCCGTGTTTGCATTACGGTGTGAGTATAGCGTATGAGACGATGTTTGAAAAGTGAAGGTTGTTGGCAGCAGTGGCACAGAGTGGAAACCGGGAGATTTCCAGGTGCACCAATAGCATTTGTGTGGTATAATAACGAGGAAAGTGGATGGCCGTGCTTGCACGGACAGACATTTGGCGAGAAAACCATCGAGACGGCAGTCGAGAGGGTATAACAGCGAAAGAACACAGTATACGGTTTCTTTTACCGAAAACCACTTTGGCGGAAAGGGGTTCCCACTATGAAAATTAAGGTATCAGATTATATTGCCCGGAAACTTACAGAATATGGAATCAATCAGGTGTTTACGGTTACCGGAGGCGGCGCCATGCATTTAAACGACTCGCTGGGCCATCATGCGGGCCTTACTTGCTTATATCAGCATCACGAGCAGGCCTGCGCCATTGCGGCGGAGGCTTACGCCAGAATTCACAATAAGATTGGCGTTCTCTGCGTTACCACGGGGCCCGGCGGTACCAATGCCATTACCGGCGTAGTAGGCGGTTGGCTGGACTCCATCCCCATGCTGATTCTGTCCGGCCAGGTGCGCTATGACACCACTGCCCGCTGGTCCGGTACAGGCGTCCGCGCCATGGGAGACCAGGAATTTGACATTGTAAAATCCATCGGCTGTATGACAAAATACAGTGAGATGGTCATTGACCCTATGCGGATTCGGTACTGTCTGGAAAAGGCTCTTTATCTGGCTTATTCTGGCCGTCCCGGCCCTGCCTGGCTGGATATTCCTTTGAATGTGCAGGGAGCCTTTGTGGAGGAGGAAGAACTGGTTGGCTTTGACGCAGCCGATTACGAGGCTGGCGGCGCCGGCTGGGCTTTACAGGGTGCAGAGCCAGCCTGTGCCATCCCGGAGGATTATGCCGGAAAAGGAGAACTCAGGCAGGCGCTTCCGCCTAAGGTAAGCAGGGAGACTGCCAGAGCCATCATCGAAAAAATCCGGGCTGCAAAACGGCCGGTGTTTAACGCAGGAAACGGTATCCGCATTGCCGGAGCTCATAAGGCGTTCCTGGAAGTGGCGGAAGGCCTGGGCATTCCGGTGGCAGTAGGCTGGAACAGCCAGGACTGTATGTATGACGAGCATCCTCTGTATGTGGGGCGGGCCGGCGGCATGGGAGACCGGCCGGGAAATCTGGCGGTTCAAAACAGCGACCTGGTATTTTCCGTAGGAAGCCGTCTGAGCATCCGCCAGGTAGGCTACAATTATCAGACCTGGGCCAGAGAGGCCTATGTGATTCACTGTGATGTGGATCCGGAGGAGCTTAAGAAGCCCAGCGTTCATTCGGATATGAAAGTTCACGCAGATGCCAGAGAGCTTTTGGAGACTATGGCGGAAGTGCTGAAGGAAGAAAAGACGCCGGTGTTTGACGGCGGAGAAGGGCTGCCGGGAATGACCTGGAGCGAAACCTGCCGCATGTGGCGGGACCGTTATCCGGTAATCCAGCCCAGGCATTTAGAGCCGAATCCAGATAGAGAGGCCAATGTTTACGCCCTGGTGCAGGAGTTAAGCAGCCGTCTCCATGAAAATCAGATTACCGTAGTAGGAAACGGCTCTGCCTGTGTAGTAGGCGGACATGCCTATATTTTAAAGAAGGGCCAGCGGTTTATCAGCAATTCAGCCATTGCCTCTATGGGGTATGACCTTCCGGCGGCTATCGGCGTCTGGGCAGCGTCTCAGGATCCGGAATATAAGGGAGACGCCATGAGTAAGGAGGACATTATTCTTCTGACCGGGGACGGCAGCATCCAGATGAATCTGCAGGAGCTGCAGACGATTATCCATCACCGGATGCCTATCAAGATTTTCCTCATTAACAACGGCGGTTACCACTCCATCCGGCAGACCCAGAAGAACTTTTTTGGTGAGCCGTTAGTGGGAATCGGCGCAGACAGCCGGGATTTAAGCTTCCCGGATATGGAGAAGCTGGCGATGGCCTACGGCTATCCTTATGTAAAGGCGGTTCACAACGAAGAATTGGCAGAAGCAGTGGAGAAAACCCTTTCCATGGAAGGCCCTGCAATCTGTGAGGCGTTTGTAACCACAGATCAGAATTTTGAGCCTAAATCCGCAGCTAAGCGGCTGCCGGACGGCACTCTGGTATCTCCGCCTCTGGAGGATTTGTCTCCCTTCCTTCCGGATGAGGAAATGGACGAGATGATGATTATCCCCAGGATAAAAGGATAATCGGTTGAAGAACAGGATAGAAGACAGGAAAAGGAACGATTCATGAAAATAGTAGTGACAGGCGCCACCAGTTTTATTGGGGCAGTGACGGTGCGTCAGCTTCTGGAAGCAGGTCATCAGGTGTATGGAGTGGTGCGGCCTGGGTCTGCAAACCTGACTTATTTAACCAGCCAGGTTCCGGAAACGGCAAAAGGGCGGCTTCAGGTGATTTATCTGAATTTAAGTAAAATCAGCCAGATTGGAAGCCAGTCGGTCAATCAGGCAGATGCCTGGATCCACATTGGCTGGGATGGGGCAGGAAGCGATAACCGGACCAGGCGGGATGTGCAGCAGGACAATGTGCGCCATTCCTTAGAGGCGGTGAAAGCAGCGGCAGCTCTGGGATGCAGGCGGTTTCTCTTTACCGGATCCCAGGCAGAGTACGGTGTGTATCATCAGCAGATTCATGAGGAGCTGCCCTGTCATCCAGTATCGGAGTACGGCATTGCCAAGGTGGATTTTTACCGCCAGGCAGAGCCTCTTTGCCGGGAACTGGGCATGGACTACCTTCACGCCCGGATTTTCAGCGTCTACGGCCCAGGAGACCATCCCTGGTCTCTGGTGCAGTCCTGCTTAAAAACCTGGCAGGAAGGCGGTCTGATGAAGCTGGGAGAATGTACCCAGCAGTGGAACTTTTTGTATATAGAAGACGCCGTAGCTGCCCTTCTTCATGTTTTAACAGAAGGGAAGGCCGGGGTTTACAACATAGCTGGCCAGGATACCCGCCCACTGCGCAGCTTTATAGAAGAAATGTATGAAATCTGCGGACAAAAAGGCAGCTTCCGGTATGGAGCGCGGCCCCAGAACGCAGAAGGGCCGGCAGATCTGATACCGGATATTGGGAAAATCTTAAGAGAGACCAACTGGCGGCCCAAAACCACATTTTCGGAGGGAATTTATGAGACATTGCATCGCCTGCAGGCATAAACTGCCGGAGTACGGCTTATTTACTCTGGAGGGAGCTCCGGCTTCCGCTCAGAACATCCCAGATGCAAGCCAGGTGGCGGCAGATGAGGGGATGGATTTGACCTTGTATCAGTGTGAACACTGCGGCCTGGTTCAGTTTGCCTGTGAGCCGGTGGATTATTACCGGGATGTGATCCGGGCCGGCGGGTTTTCTACTACCATGACGGAGCTTCGCAGAAACCAGTACCAGCATTTGATTGAAACCTACCATTTAGAGGGAAAGAAGTTTCTGGAGGTAGGCTGCGGCCGGGGAGAATTTATTAAGGTGCTGACAGAGTTTCCGGCAGATGTTTCCGGCATGGAGCACAAGGCGGATCTGGTGGAAATTGCCGGAAAGGACGGCTTACATGTGTGGCGGGAGTTTCCGGAAACAGCAGAACAGATTTTCCGGAACGGCCCTTATGATGTGTTTTTGTCTTTTAACTTTTTAGAGCATCAGCCGAACCCGGATGTGATGCTAAAGGCCATATGGAATAATCTGGCAGAGAATGGAATGGGCCTTGTTACGGTTCCGGCTCTGGAATACATTTTGGATCACGGAAGCTATTATGAGCTGATTCGGGACCACCTGGCTTACTATTCCTTTGGCACCCTGCGGGGGCTTTTGGAACGGAATGGGTTTCAGGTTCTGGAAGAAGAAATGATTAACCGGGACACCATTTCCATGATTGTGAAGAAGGTATCCGGTCAGGGAAAGGCGGTTTCTCAGAAGCAGAGTGCAGTGGATCTGAGCGTGCTGGTAGAAGGCCGGGAAGGGGTGCTGGAAGATGTCTGCAGCCTTACGGAACAGCTTGAAAAGGAAGGAAAGTCGCTGGCCCTCTGGGGCGCCAGCCACCAGGGTTTTACCCTGGCAGCCACCACAAAGCTGAAAACTGCCGCAAAGTATATTATCGATTCGGCTCCCTTTAAGCAGGGCCGCTTCGCTCCGGCTTCCCATCTGCCTATTATCGGGCCGGATGACTATTTCAGTCAGCCGGTGGATGCAGTGCTGATTGTGGCGCCCGGCTACACAGACGAGATTGCCGGGATTATCCGCAGCCGGTTTGGCCCGGATGTGGACATCTACTGTATGCGGACCAACCGGGTAGAGCAGTTATAGTCGCAGGACTTGACAAAATCGGAAAAGGAATGTATAACAACATGAAAAGTCTAACAGGACAACGCATCGTGATGACCGGGGCCACCGGTTTTATTGGGCGGAATGTGGCAAAGCTTCTTTTAGAAGATGGGGCTCAGGTGTTCGCCCTGGTGCGGCCCCAGTCCAGGCAGAAAAATCTGCTTCCGGAACATGAGAATTTCCATAAGATAGACGGCTCTATGGCGGAGATTCTGCAGGCTGCAGAGCAGATTGGCCATGCAGACGGATTTTTACACTTTGCCTGGGGCGGCGTAAACCGGGAGGAGATTGACTCCCATGAGGTACAGGCTGCCAATGTCCGGGATTCCCTGGATTGTCTTTGGGTAGCCAGAAATCTGGGATGCCGGGTGTTTATGGACGCCGGTTCCCGCGTGGAGTACGGCGTCACAGAGGACGGTGTTATGGAAGAAACTATGGAGTGCCATCCGGTCAATGCTTACGGCGCTGCCAAGCTGGAGTTTTATCAGAAGGCAAAACCGCTCTGCGAAGCCTGGAACATGACCTACTACCATCTTCGGTTCTTCAGCGTCTATGGAACCGGGGATCATCCCTGGTCTATTATTTCTACCCTGGTGCGAGATTTGCCCCAGGGCAAAACTGTGTCCTTAAGCGCCTGCCGTCATCGGTGGAACTTTATGGACATTGCAGATGCCAGCCGGGCTGTGGCGGAGCTTTATCGTTACAGCGGGCGTCATGAAGGAGAGAGCCGGGTGGTGAATGTGGCGTCGGAGGATACCCGGATATTAAGCGCTTTTGTGGAGGAAATCCACAGCCTTTGCGGCGGAAAGGGAGCTTTGGAGTTTGGCACCTTTGTCCAGGCAAAGGAGGGTGCCTTATCCATATGCCCCAAGGTGCAGGCGCTGCAGGATTTGACAGAACATACCTGGAAAGAGGAAGTCAGCTTCGGAGAAGGAATCAAGCGGATGCTGAGCCTGGAACAGGCATAACAGACAGAACCCGGTGACAAACGGAGGTTATAGATGAAGAAGATCAGTGTGCTGATTCCATGTTATAATGAAGAAGAAAATGTGGAGCCCATCAGCCAGGCAGTCATTCAGACTTTGGAGCAGGATTTGCCCCAGTACGACTATGAACTGGTATTTATTGACAATGACTCCCGCGACAATACCCGTCCCATTCTGCGGCGGCTCTGCAGGGAAAATCCGCGGATTAAGGCTATTTTCAATGCCCGAAATTTCGGTCAGTTTAACTCCCCCTACTATGGGATGCTGCAGGTAACCGGAGACTGCGTAATTGAGATGGTGGCAGATTTCCAGGATCCGGTGGACATGATTCCCAAGTATGTAAAGGCTTGGGAGGAAGGCTACAAGATTGTTATCGGAATCAAGACCAGCAGCAAAGAAAATAAGATCATGTACGCCCTGAGAAGTCTCTATTATAAGACGATTAAGAAGCTGTCGGATGTGGAGCAGATTGAACACTTTACTGGTTCCGGCCTTTATGACCGGGATTTTATCGAGGTGTTAAGAAAGCTGGATGACCCCACTCCGTTTCTGCGGGGGATTGTGGCAGAGTTAGGCTATAAGCGGAAAGAAATCCCCTATGAGCAGCCCAAACGCCGGGCAGGAAAGACCCATAACAATTTTTACCGGCTGTACGATGCGGCCATGTTAAGCATCACCTCCTATACCAAGGTAGGACTGCGGCTAGCTACCTTTATAGGCGGCGTCAGCGCTGTGCTCAGCATCATTGTGGCTTTTGTCTACCTGGTAATGAAGCTGATCTGGTGGTATCGGTTCCCGGCAGGCATGGCGCCGATGCTTATTGGTATGCTGTTTTTAGGCTCTGTGCAGATTTTTTTTATCGGCATGGTAGGCGAGTATGTGCTTTCCATTAACCAGAGAGTGATGAAGCGGCCTCTGGTGGTGGAGGAAGAACGGCTGAATTTTGAGGAGAACAAAGAGAACGATGAAATTTAAGGTTGATGTGGTGCGGATTCGGGAAAATAATATCCAGCTAAACGGCTGGGTAGTAGGTCAGACCCCGGAGTCCAGCCCCGGATTTCAGATATTGGACGAAAAGAAACGGCCTGTGGAGTTTCAGTATGTGGCAACCCGCCGGGACGATGTAAGCTATGGGTATTTCCAGAAGGTCTACGACAAAGACTTTGGATTTGACATCCAGTTTGCCTACGCCAGAGGGCAGAACTACTGGCTGGTCATTACCTGCGATGGAAAAACTGCCAGGGTAAAGTATAATGAAGAACTGATTAACAAACGGGCCAGCGTAGCCTACAAACGGATGGAAAAAATCCGGGACATGATGAATATGGAGACTGTCCGCGTAGCTGTGAACTTTGGAAAAAAGCACGGCTTAAAAGCGCTGCTTTTAAAATCCAAACATAAGCTGCAGGGCATCGACAACGACTACGAGTATGGCGAGTGGTACA
Organism: uncultured Eubacteriales bacterium; assembly: GCA_951800645.1. Taxonomy (GTDB): domain Bacteria; phylum Bacillota; class Clostridia; order Lachnospirales; family Lachnospiraceae; genus Brotaphodocola. The sequence continues at coordinate 10,444 of CATOIK010000012.1, forward strand.
ATTTAACCAAGCCGACGGCGGAGGAGCTGGAGGCCCAGCGGGCAGAGAAGATGGCTTATGAGCCTCTTTTGTCCATTGTCATTCCGGCCTACAAAACCCCGGAGAAATATCTGCGGGAAATGCTGGATTCCATCAAGGCCCAGACCTATAAAAACTGGGAGATCTGCCTGGTAAACGGCAGTCCTGCCGGAGAAGGAAAGATTGTGGAGCGGGTGATGAACCAGTATATGGCGTCTGACAGCCGGTTCCGTTATGAAAATCTGGGCGATAACCTGGGGATTTCCGGAAATACTAACGCAGCCCTTCAGATGGCAAAGGGCGATTTTATTGTGCTGGCGGACCACGATGATACCATACCGGAGCATGCCCTCTACGAGGTTGTCAGGGCTATCAACCATCATCCGGACTGCGATGTTATCTACTCAGATGAGGACAAGCTGGATATGGACGGAGGGGCATTGTTTGAACCCCATTTTAAGCCGGATTTCAACCCGGATCTTTTAACCAGCGTCAATTACATCTGTCATTTATTTGTAGTAAAGAGACAGCTTTTAGAGCAGGTTGGCGGGTTCCGCCACGAATTTGACGGCGCCCAGGATTACGATTTTATTTTCCGCTGTACAGAGCAGGCAAAGGAGATTCATCATATTCCCAAAGTGCTGTACCACTGGCGTTGCCATCAGAACTCTACGGCCAGCAACCCGGAGAGCAAAATGTACGCCTTTGAAGCAGGCGGGAGAGCCATTATGGCCCACTACGAGCGGTGCGGCATCAAGGCAGAGAAGGTGGAAAAGGGAAGAGATTACGGTATTTACCACACTGTCTTTGACATCATCGGAAATCCGCTGGTGTCTGTGATTATTCCAAACAAGGACCATGTTCAGGATCTGGATCTGTGTATCCGTTCCCTGATGGAGCGGGCTACTTACAGACAGATAGAGTTTGTGGTAATTGAAAACAACAGCACAGAGCCGGAGACTTTTGCTTACTATGAGAAAATCCAGCGGGAGTTTCCCCAGGTCAAGGTGGTGCGTTGGGAGCGGGAGTTTAACTATTCCGCCATCAACAACTTTGGCGTTCAGTTTGCAAAGGGAGAGTATCTGCTGTTTTTAAACAACGATACGGAGATTATTGAGCCGCGCCTGATTGAGGAGATGCTGGGATTCTGCCAGCGCCCGGATGTAGGCATTGTAGGCGCAAGACTTTTGTATCAGGACGATACCATCCAGCATGCCGGGGTGGTTGTAGGTTTCGGCGGCATCGCCGGGCATACTTTTATTGGAACCCATAAGGCGGAAAATACTTATTTCCACCGGGCCATGTGCGCCCAGGATTACAGCGCTGTCACAGCGGCCTGCATGATGACCAAGGCTTCTTTATTTAAGGAAGTGGGAGGTTTCACAGAGGAGCTGGCGGTGGCGTTTAATGACATCGACTACTGCATGAAGGTGCGGGCGGCAGGAAAATTAGTGGTTTACGCCCCCTATGCCCTTATGTATCACTACGAATCCAAGTCCAGAGGGCTGGAGGATACGCCGGAGAAGGTGGCCCGGTTTAACCGGGAGGTGGCAATTTTTGCCCGCCGGTGGCCGGACATTTTAAAGAACGGCGACCCCTACTACAATCCGAACCTGACTCTCAGAAAATCCAACTTTGCGCTGCGGGACCTCTTAAAGGAAAAGATTGGAGAGCCCTATAAGCTGGAGGTGGATGTGGAACAGACCAATTAGACCGGGAGTAAAAGGGAAATTATGACAAAAAAAGCGACTATTATCATCCCCAACTATAACGGCCTTAAGTTTATGGAGCCATGTCTGGAGTCCCTAAAGGCCCAGACCTGCCAGGATTTTGACCTTCTGGTGGTGGACAACGGCTCCACAGACGGAAGCGCTGCCTGGCTGAAAGAACAGCAGATTCCCTCTGTTTTTCTGGAGGAAAATACCGGATTTTCCGGAGCTGTGAATGTGGGAATCCGGGTGTCCAAAACCCCTTATGTGATTCTTTTAAATAACGATACCCAGGCAGAGCCGGAGTATGTGGCAGAGCTTTTAAAGGCAATCCAGGCTTCGCCCCGGATTTTCTCTGTCAGCCCCAAAATGATTCAGATGTATCACCGGAATTTGATGGATGACGGCGGCGACATGTACAGCATTATGGGCTGGGGCTATCAGCGGGGGGTAGGCCAGGAAATCAGCCGGTACAACCGGCCCTGCCATATCTTTTCCGCCTGTGCCGGGGCAGCCATCTACCGCCGGGAAATATTTGAAGAAATCGGCTATTTTGACGAGCTCCACTTTGCCTATTTAGAAGACATTGATGTAGGATACCGGGCAAAAATCAGGGGATACTATAACCGATACTGTCCCTCAGCCGTGGTGTACCATGTGGGAAGCGGCACCAGCGGTTCCAAGTACAACGACTTCAAGGTGCGGCTGGCAGCGCGCAATTCCATCTATTTGAATTATAAGAATATGCCGGCCCTGCAGCTTTTTGTAAACAGCCTTCCCCTGGCTCTGGGCGTTCTGGGTAAATACTGTTTTTTTAAGAAAAGGGGATTTGAAAAGGCATATTTGGAAGGTATCCGGGAGGGAATCCGGACGGCCCGCAAGGCCAGAAAGGTGCCTTACCGGAAGGAGGATTTCCAGAATTATCTGGCGATTGAATGGGAACTGATTTATGGGGCAGCCCTGTATATTTACGAGTTTTCCCGGCGCCAGATTCGCAAAAAAATGCTTTCTGTTCCAAAATAAGAAAGAATTGGGCCTTCTATTTAAGAAAATTTTAATGGTGTTCATTGGGGAATTCGTGTATAATCGTAGCATTAAAGAGATTCTAAATTAAGGTGAATACTATGATAAAAGATAACCAAAAGAGGTTCAACCGCCTGCATGTCCTGTTAGATGGGTTTGTAATTGTAGCGGCTTATATCTTCAGCTGGTTTATTACATTAAAGAGCGGTATTTTTGTTGCACCGGATGTCGGGATCCTGCCGGACTGGTTTTATCTGGGGGCGCTTTTCATCATTGTACCGGTGTATCTGCTGCTCTATGCCATTTTCCATCTGTTTACCCCCAAGCGGGTGCAGGGGCGGCGGCTGGAGTTTGCCAATATCTGTAAGGCTAACTTAATCGGTACTTTCCTGTTTGGCATGGTTTTATACCTGGGCAACGATAACCCCTATCTGCAGGAATTTTCTGCCCGCGTTGTAGTAGGTTTCTTCTTCATCAACATCGGGGCCGAAACCCTGGAACGGAACGCTATCCGCATGGCTCTGCGTTCTATCCGCTCCAACGGCTATAATCAGAAGTATGTGCTGTTGGTAGGTTACAGCCGGGCGGCGGAAGGCTACATTGACCGGGTACTGGCAAACCCGGAGTGGGGCTACCAGATTAAAGGCATTTTAGACGACAGCAAAGAGTGGGGCAGCGACTACCGGGGCATTTCCATCATCGGAAAAACCTCGGATTTGTCGGAAATCCTGGCCTTTAATGTGTTGGATGAGATTGCCATTACCTTAAGCATCCGGGAATACGGCTGCTTAGAACAACTGGTGGCTGCCTGTGAAAAATCCGGAGTTCACACTAAGTTTATTCCGGATTACAACAACATTATTCCAACCAAGCCTTACACGGAAGATCTTTTAGGACTTCCGGTAATCAATATCCGCCATGTGCCTCTTAACGATATGCTGAATGCTGCCATGAAGCGGAGTATCGATATTTTCGGCACAGTGGTGGCCCTTATTCTGTTTTCCCCCATTATGCTGCTTGCGGCATTGGGAATCAAGCTGACATCTCCCGGCCCTATCATTTACAAGCAGGAGCGGGTAGGCCTTCACAACCGGCCTTTTAAGATGTATAAGTTCCGTTCTATGGAAGTGCAGGACCCAGGCAAGGAAAAGGGAAGATGGACAACCCCTCACGACCCGCGGGTAACGCCGATTGGGAAGTTTATCCGGAAGACCAGCATCGATGAGATGCCGCAGTTGTTTAATGTGCTGGTAGGCGATATGAGCCTGGTTGGCCCTAGACCGGAGCGGCCGTTTTTTGTGGAGCGGTTTAAAGAGGAGATTCCCCGCTACATGATTAAGCATCAGGTTCGTCCGGGGATGACCGGCTGGGCTCAGGTAAACGGCCTCAGGGGAGATACCTCCATTACCAGCCGGATTGAGCATGACCTTTATTACATCGAAAACTGGACTTTGGGATTTGACTTTAAGATTTTGTTTTTGACATTTTTCAAAGGCTTTATCAATAAAAATGCCTATTAGGCCCTGCCTTTTGGCAAAAACATGAGAGGTAACCGAATGAATCGTGATTACGATGATGAATTAGAGCGCAGAATGGCCCGCAGGCCCCGGCGGGAACCGGAAAACAGGAACTACCAGGCTGGTGGGCCATCTGCAGAAAGAAATGCAGAAAGAAACAGTCAGAGCTTTGGCAGCAGAGAAGAAGGCTTTGCCGGTGAGCGGGAAACATGGGAAAGCAGAAGAAGGCCGGGCCAGGAAGACAGCCGGGCCAGAGCTGCATCGCCCCGGCGGGAAACTGCATGGCGGACCAGTGAGGAAGACCGCAGCAGGGGAAGACGCCCCGGCAGCCCGGCAGGCAGGATACCCGGCGGTCAGAATGGGGCCAGAACGCCACTGTCAGGCGGCGAGAGCATCCGCAGCCTCCGGCTTCGTCAGCAGCAGGAAAGACGGAAAAAGCGCCGTCGTCTCATTACCATGATTGTGGCAGAGTGTTTTGCCCTGCTGTTTATTTTTGGCTACGGATTTTATGCCAGAACCGTGGCGCATCTGCAGCGGGATCCGGAGTTTATTCAGGAAGAGATTAAGAGCAATGATATTGGCGTAGAGTTTGAGGAACAGATGAAGGGGTATTGGACCATTGCTATTTTCGGTGTGGACGCCAGAGACGGCGCTATCGGAAAGGATACCCACTCAGATGTAATTATGCTTTGCAACATCAATCTGGATACTGGAGAGATCAAGCTGGTATCTGTGTATCGTGACACCTATTTAAATGTGGATACAGACGGTTCCTATAATAAGATCAACAGTGCTTATTTTGAGGGAGGGCCGGCTCAGGCAGTAGAGGCCTTAAACCGAAATCTGGATTTAAAAATCTGGGATTATGTGACCTTTAACTGGAAGGCAGTGGCTCAGGCCATTGATATTCTGGGTGGTGTGGACATTGAACTGAGTAAGGCAGAGTTCCACTACATCAACTCCTTTATTACTGAGACGGTGAAGGCAACGGGAATTGGTTCCAAGCATCTGACCCACGCAGGAATGAATCATTTAGACGGCGTGCAGGCAGTTGCTTATGGCCGCCTCCGTCTGATGGATACAGACTTTGCGCGGACTGAGCGTCAGCGGAAGGTAGTAGAACAGGCATTTGAGAAATGTAAGAAAGCTGATTTTGAAACGCTGTACCGCTTGATTGGTACTGTGTTCCCCAATGTAAAGACCAGCTTGTGGGTGGATGATCTGGTAAGCAATGCCAGGAATATTTCCAAGTTCCATCTGGGTGAAACCACCGGATTCCCCCAGGCCAGAGGGGACGCCAGCCTGCCTAAGAAAGGCTCTGTGGTAGTTCCGGCTACGCTGGAGACCAATGTAAGCCGGCTTCATGAATTCCTGTTTGGAACGGAAAACTATGTGCCTTCAGATACAGTAAAGAGCATCAGCCAGAAGATTGCGGCGGATACCGGAATTACCAAGGAAGGCCAGTACATTGACAAGGTGGGAACCAGCGGCGGCGTTATTCAGCAGCCTAAGACCACTCCGGCGGCTACAGAAAGCGAGGAGGATGAGGACGAGGGTTACCAGTATGTCTATGTACGGGATGAAAACGGCAAGAAAGTAAAGAAACGGTTGGAGATGGAGACAGACGCAGACGGAGAGTACATTCCCTACGAGACAGATGCGGACGGCTTTTTGCTGGAGGAATCCAGCGCAGCACGGCCTACGGCTCCGACGGAAACCGACACAGACGGAAATCCCATTGAGACCACTCAGAATCCGCTGTTGCCTCCGGTTCTGGAGACAGATGAGAATGGAAACATCATCTATCCTACCCGTCCCACCAGGCCGGGAAATAATACCGATGAGTCGGAGTCTGGGGTGAATCGCCCCGGCGGTTGGGAGGAGGAAACTACTTCCGGAAACGGCGTGGTAGACCGTCCCGGCGGTACCACGGCAGCGCCTGGCAATGGGGTGGTAGACCGTCCTGGCGGAACCGTAAGCCCTACCACAGGCGGAAGCAGCGGAGGCCTGCGGCCAACAGCGCCGCAAGGGGCAGAGAATCCGGGAAATTCCGGTGTGCGTCCTACGGCTCCGTCTCAGGAGCAGACGGCTCCCACTACGGCTCCAGTAAGACCTACGGCGCCTCAGGAGACCATGGTTGAGCAGGGACCCGGCGGAGCTACCATCATCACCTCACCGGAAAACGGGGTAGTGTCCGCACCGGGACAGTGATAAAACAAAACCATAACAGCTTAAAAACCGGGTCGGGCAGGAGAAAAGAGCTTCTGTCCGGCCCGGTTTTCTTAAATGAAACACACAGAGGACATAATTCTTTCACAAACCCATGTTATATTTTTATTAAAACAATGAAACATCAGGAAGGAGTAAACGAATTATGTACGAGGATGATAGAAACCAGTATCCGGAACAGAGCGGAAACGCCAATCGAGATGAATATAATAGAAATGAAACCAGCAGCCAGGAAGCCGGGATTCCGGGTCAGGGATTTGTAATGCGGGAAAGTGAGCCGGAACCTGACCGGAGTGAGCCGGCGGCAGATTTTCAGGGCAGCCAGTCTCAGCAGCTGGAACATACTTCCTGGAGCCGCCAGTCAGAGCCGCAGTTCCAGAGCAGCCAGTCTCAGTACAGCCAGTCCCAGCCGCAGGAGCAGAATACCTACGGATGGGTGCAGAGCAGCTACCGGCAGCAGGAAAGCCAGCCTCGCCGGGAAAACAGCCAGAGCCAGCAGAATTCCCAGAACCATCAGGAGCAGACATGGAGCAGCCAGCCGGCTTATAACAGCGTAAATGGCGGCGGTTCCCAGATTCCGCCGGAGCGGCCTAAGAAGGTCAGAAGAAAAAACGGCACAGGGAAACGGATTGCAGGACTGGCAGGGGCGGCTCTGCTGTTTGGCGTAGTGGCAGGAGGCGCCATATTTGGTGTGAATACCATTGGCGAAGCAGTAAAAGCAAAATATGCGCCTAAGGTAGAGCAGACCCAGGTAACCATGGCTCAGTCGGAAACGGCAGGAGCAGACAGCCAGGCGTCTGCAGCTCAGTTTGTATTGCCGCTGGATGTTTCTTCTATTGTAGAGGAGAGTATGCCGTCTGTAGTTGCCATCAACAACAAGATGCTGTTGGAGCAGTATACCTGGTTCGGTTACAGCCAGACCTACGAAGTACCCAGCAGCGGTTCCGGCATCATTGTAGGCCAGAACGATGAAGAACTTCTGATTGTTACCAACAATCATGTGGTGGAAGATTCCAAGGAACTGACCGTTACCTTTATCGACCAGGAGCCGGTTCCTGCAGCTATCAAGGGTACAGATTCTGAGATTGACCTGGCGGTTATTGCCGTAAAGTTAAGCGATATTCCGGCAGATACCATGAGCCGCATTAAGGTTGCCACCATCGGCGACTCGGACGCGCTTAAGGTAGGACAGGGGGTCATTGCCATCGGAAATGCCCTGGGATACGGACAGTCTGTTACGGTTGGTTATGTCAGCGCATTAAACCGTACAATCAGGGCAGAGGACAACACCACCAAGTCCCTGATTCAGACAGATGCAGCCATTAACCCAGGCAACAGCGGCGGCGCGCTGCTGAACATGAATGGTGAACTGATCGGCATAAATGTAGCTAAATATTCTTCTACTGAGGTAGAGGGTATGGGCTATGCCATTCCCATTTCCCAGGCGCAGGAAATCATCAATGAGCTGATGAACCGGAAAACCAGGGTGGAAGTGGACGCGGCAAAACAGGGATATTTAGGCATTCAGGCTTCCAATATTGACGAGACGGCGGCAACCCTGTACGGTATGCCCCGCGGAATTTATGTTTACAAGATTGTGGAGGGCGGCGCAGCTTCCAGATCTGATTTGAGAGAGAAAGACATCATTACCAAGTTTGACGGCCAGACCGTGCGGACTATGGAAGATTTACAGGAAATGCTGACCTACTATGAAGGCGGCGATACCGTTGATCTGACAGTTCAGTCTCTGGAAAACGGCCAGTATGTGGAACGGACGGTAACTGTCACATTGGATATGAAACCGCAGGAAAATACGGTAAGCGAATAACGGATGGGGGGAAAAGGAGGAACTTATGGAAGAAAAAGACCAGCAGGAAAAGAACCAACAGGAGTATGAAAAAATCTGTTATCTCTGCAGACGGCCGGAGAGCAAAGCCGGCCCCATGATTGTGATGCCGGGGAATATGTGTCTGTGTCACGACTGTATGCAGAAAACCTTTGATTCCGTAATGGGCGGAAATGTAGATTTGTCTAAGGTGGATTTGTCCCAGCTTGCGAATATGCCTTACATGAACATGAACTTTGCCATGCCGCCTGCAGACGCAGAGGAGGATGGGCCTGTTATCTCCAGGCGCCAGCAGGTGAAGAAGCGGAAGAAGAAAACCGGGCCGGATTTTGAACTGAAGGATATTCCGGCCCCTCATGTAATCAAGCGCCGTTTGGATGAGTACGTAGTAGGCCAGGAGCGGGCCAAGAAGGTAATGTCTGTGGCTGTCTACAACCATTACAAACGGGTTTATGCAGAGGATATGAGGCTCCTTGGGGAAACCCAGGATGCAGAGGATGTGCGGATTGAAAAATCCAATATCCTGATGATTGGCCCTACCGGCAGCGGAAAGACTTACCTGGTAAAGACCCTGGCAAGGCTTCTGGATGTGCCGCTGGCTATTGCAGACGCCACTTCTCTTACAGAGGCCGGCTATATCGGCGATGACATTGAGAGCGTAGTTTCCAAACTTCTGGCTGCAGCAGACAACGATGTGGCAAGAGCAGAGCACGGCATCATTTTCATCGATGAGATTGATAAAATTGCCAAGAAGAAAGAGACCAGCACCCGTGATGTAAGCGGTGAGTCTGTGCAGCAGGAGCTGCTGAAGCTTTTGGAGGGCAGCAGCGTGGAGGTGCCGGTGGGTTCCAACCAGAAAAACGCCTTATCCCCCATGACTACGGTAAACACAGACAATATCCTGTTTATCTGCGGAGGAGCGTTCCCGGATTTAGAGAACATTATCAAGGAGCGGCTTTCCAGGGCCTCTACCATGGGCTTTGGCGCCCAGCTAAAGGATCAGTACGACCGGGACAACAATATTTTAAGCCATGTAACCAACGAGGATTTGCGGGCATTTGGCATGATCCCGGAGTTTTTGGGCCGTCTTCCGGTAATAGTAACCCTTCAGAGCCTGACGGAGGAAATGCTGGTGCGTATCTTAAAAGAGCCGAAAAACGCCATCTTAAAGCAGTATAAGAAGCTGCTGGAGATGGACGAAGTAAAGCTGGTGTTTGAGGAGGAAGCCCTGGCCTGGATTGCCGGAGAGGCCTTAAAGCGGGGAACAGGAGCCAGAGCCCTTCGGGCTATTCTGGAAGAGTATATGTTAGACATTATGTACGAGATCCCCAAAGATTCCAATATCGGTTCCGTGGTGATTACCAGGCCTTATCTGGAGAAAAGCGGGGGGCCGCTGATTCAGATGAGGGGGTAAAAATCTGCTGTGATGAAACAAAATAAGGAGGCAGACTATGCGGCTCTTGATTGCGGAGGACGAGATAGAAATTGCCAGAGCCCTGAAGATACTGCTGGAAAAGCAGAAGATAGGGGCGGATATTGTGCACAACGGAAACGACGCCTGGGATTATGCGGACCAGGTTTCTTATGATGTGATCGTGCTGGACATTATGATGCCGGGTCTGAGTGGTTTAGAGGTGCTGGAGCGGATACGCAGGCAGAAAATGACGGTGCCGGTTATGCTTTTGACAGCAAAGTCGGAAATCGATGACCGGGTTCTGGGGCTGGAATCAGGAGCAGATGATTATCTGACCAAGCCCTTTGCCGTCAGTGAGTTTATTGCCCGGATAAAAGCATTGTCCCGGAGAAGTAAAAACTATACGGAACAGATTCTGGCTATTGGAAATGTGCGCCTGGACTGCAACCGGTTTGAACTGTCTGTGAATGGACAAAATCTCCGGCTGAATAATAAAGAATTTCAACTGATGGAGCTGTTTATGAGTCATCCTCGTTTCATCTTTTCTGCGGAGCATCTGCTGGAAAAAGTGTGGGGGCAGGATAATCAGTCCGGGCTGGAGGTTGTATGGACCTATATCGGTTTTCTGAGGAAAAAATTAAGGCAGCTGGGAGCTTCGGCTGAGATTCAGACTGTCCGCGGAGCCGGTTATGCGTTGGAGGAACGGCCATGTTAAAAAAGATGCGCTGGCGCTTTATTATGGCGGCCATGACTGCTACGGCGGCGGTAATGGCAGTGATTGTGCTGGTGATCAATGTATGGAATTATTCTGTGGTTACGGCCAGACAGGATAATATGATTCAGGATATTTGGAACGCAGAGCAGAGGCATGTGGAGGAGGCTCGCAGGCCTATCCCGTTTCCTGGCCGCAGGCCGTCTCAGAACCGGAAGGCGGAAATGGAAGAGATGACTCGCTTTTTTCTGGTGGAGACAGATGAAGCAGGAGAAGTGACGCAGGTTTCCATGGATAATATTGCGTCAGTATCAGAAGAACAGGCGGCAGAGTATGCAAAAACTGTTCTGAAAAAAGAGCAGGATGCAGGGTATTATGAACATTATCGTTATCAGATATTTGCCACGGAATCAGGCAGTTTGGCCGTGTTTTTAAATGCCTACCGGGAGCTGCAGTTTATGCAGACTTTGTTTGTGATTTCCTGTCTGACAGCTCTGGTCAGCCTGCTGGTAATCTTCTTTCTGGTAGTCATGTTTTCTGGCCGGGCGATTGGGCCGTACCTGAAAAATACAGAACGGCAGAAGCGGTTTATTACAGATGCGGGGCATGAACTGAAGACGCCTCTTACTTCCATTTCTACCAGTCTTGATGTTTTGGAACTGGAATATGGAGAGGATGAATGGATTCTCAATATTCGGCAGCAGATTAAGCGGATGTCAAAGCTGACGGCAAATCTGGTAACCCTGTCCAGGTTGGATGAGGAGATGCCTGTTCCGGATAAGCAGCGTTTTTCTTTAAGCGATGCAGTCTGGGAGGCAGCAGAGCCGTTTGTCCCATTGTTTGAGGCCAGGGGAAAACGCTATAGTCAGGAAATTGCAGAAGGGTTGGAATTAGTGGGAGACCGGGCCATGATTCAGCAGATGATTTCTATTCTGTTGGACAATGGGCTGAACTATTCAGATGAGGGCGGAGAAATCCGCTTTACGGCGTATCGGAAGCACAGAAAGCAATATCTGGAAGTATTCAATACCTGCAGCCATGTGGAACAGGAAAATCTGGACAGGCTGTTTGACCGGTTTTACCGGCCAGATGATTCCCGCTCCAGCAAACAGGGAGGCAGCGGCATTGGGCTGTCCATCGCCCAGGCTGTGGTTCAGAGCCATGGAGGAAGTATTTCTGTCTCCAGCGCAGATGGAAAAAGTATTTTATTTACAGTGATTTTCTGAAAATCGGGATAAAATTTATCTGGTATATTTCAAAATTTCTTCACAATCTTTTTTAAGTACATTTCAGGTTCACTTCTTATAATCCCTTCCAAGAGGAAGGAGATTTCAAAATGATGAAGCATTGGAAACAATATAAAGGGCGGGGCCTTTTGGGGACAGTCGTAACCAGCGTTCTGGCAGCAGGCGTCTGGTGCGGGAGCCCTATGGAGGCCCAGGCCGCAGATAATAGTCTGGATTACCGAAGCAAAGTGATTGGCGTGACCGGAATCATGAGGCAGGTAAGCACCGGACTGCAGACATCGGTAACGCGGGGAGAGTTTGCCCAGATGCTGGTAAATGCATCTGTTTACCGGGATTATCTGCCTGAATCCAGCAATGTGGCGGTTTACGCAGATGTTCCGGCTTCCAATATCTATGCTCCCAGTATCCGCATTGCAGCAGAACAGAACTGGATGGCCGGGTATCTGGGCGGCAGCTTTAAGCCGGAGCAGCCGGTGACGATGCAGGAGGCAGTGAGGGCGGTATTGGCTCTTTTAGGTTATACGAATGAGGATTTTACCGGCAATGCATCGGCAGGGCGGATGTCTCTGTTTTATTCCCTGGAAATGAACGAAAATCTGGAACGGCAGCCTGCGGAAATCCTAAACCGGGAGGACTGTATTCATCTGTTTTACAATCTGCTGAAAACAGAAAACAAGACAGGTCAGGTCTATGCCACTTTGCTTGGCTGTCAGGTAAACAGCGATGGCGAGATCAATCCTATGGAGCTGGCAGACAGCAGCTTAAAAGGGCCGAAGCTGATCCGCAAAGGCAGTCAGCTGGGAGATTATGTGCCCTTCAATGTACAGCAGGCGAATATTTTCATCAATGGAGAGCCGTCTGGCTACGAAACCTTAAAAAGTGAGATTTCCTCTGGTTATGTGGTTATTTATTATAATACTGCGGCAAGGACTGTCTGGGCTTATATTGCTGATGAAGATGTACAGACTGGCCGGTGTGCGGTGCGGGGTACAGTAGAGAATATTTACTACAGTTCAGTAGATGTGATGACGCCCACCTCCATTACCCTGGATGACGGTCAGGAATACGAGCTTGACCGTTCGGAAATGCAGTTTGCATTTTCGATTTATGGCTCCCTGCGGGTGGGGGATACGGTGACGCTGATCTGTGAAAAGAAGGTAAATGCCAATGAAGAAGCCACCTACACGGCGGTGGATTATGTGGAAGACTGACAGGAGACTTCAGAATCATGTGGAAAAGAAAAGATAACAGAAAAAAGATAGTGCTGCTGTTTGTTCTGGCGGCAGCAATGGTTGGCCTGTTTTTCTGGCAGCAGCACAAAGCAAAGGCAGAAATGGCGTTTTCAGAAGCAGGAGCACAGAGAACCGGGCAGGCAGTCATCGGTTCCATTACCTCGGAACTTTCCTCCTCCGGCGTAATCCAACCCAAGGACACCTACAACATTACTTCTCTGGTAGAAGGCGAAGTGATTGAGGCCGGTTTTGAGGAAGGGGATCAGGTGACGGAAGGCCAGGTGCTTTATCAGATTGATGTATCTTCTATGGAGTCGGAACTGAAATCAGCCGATACTGCATTGAGCCGGGCCAATAATCACTACACAGATGCCCTGGAAGACTACAGCGAAGCCGCCGCCGATTACAGCGGAAACACCTATAAATCCACCCGTACCGGCTTTATCAAAAGCCTGGAGATCCAGGAGGGAGACAAGGTAAATTCCGGCACCCAACTGGCCGTTATTTACAATGACCAGACCATGAAATTAAAGGTACCGTTCTTATCCGGTGAGGCGGTGCAGATTGGCGCAGGAAATCAAGGAACGGTGACGCTGGCTGATACTGGAGAGCAGCTGACTGGTGTGGTAACGGCAGTAAGCAACATGGATGAGGTTTTAAACGGCGGGCGGATGGTCCGCTATGTCACCTTAGAAGTAGTTAATCCCGGCGGACTTACTTCTGCTCACAGCGCGTCTGTGCAGATTGGAGAATTTCTCTCTGCAGGAGAGGGGAATTTTGAAGCTGCTGTAGATACGGTAATGACCGGAGAAGTGACAGGGAACAACTCTCTTAAAGTGGAAAAGCTGCTGGTTCATGAAGGGGATTTTGTGACGGTGGGAACGCCTTTGTTCCAGATTGACAGTCAGGATGTAGAAGATATTTTAGACAGCTTTCAGGATCAGGTGGATTCTGCCAGGGAAAGCATTGAGACTGCCCAGAGCAAGCTGGATTCCATAGAAGAAACCTATGAAAAGTATACTATCGCTGCGCCGATTTCCGGCCAGGTCATTACGAAAAGCGTAAAGACCGGCGATACTGTCAGCCGTAATTCCGGCAGTGAGACTACCCTTGCCGTTATCTATGATTTATCGGAGCTGACCTTTGAAATGTCTGTGGATGAGCTGGATGTCCGCAGTGTGAAGGTGGGACAGAAGGTAACGGTAACCGTAGACGCATTGGAGGGGCAGACTTTTATCGGAACGGTTACCAATGTAAGCCTTCAAAGCACCCAGTCCAACGGAGTTACCAATTATCCGGTAACTGTAACCCTGGATGAAACCGGAGATCTTTTACCTGGCATGAATGTGGACGGCGTGATTCTTTTGGACGAAGCAGAGAATGCCCTTTTAGTTCCGGTGGACGCATTGATGCGGGGAAACCGGGTCTATGTAAAGGATGATTCCGTAACAGAACCGTCAGGCAATGTTCCGGCAGGATTTAGAGCAGTAGAGGTAGAAGTGGGCATCAGCAATGAGAATTATGTTCAGATTTTAAGCGGCATTTCTGAAGGACAGGAGGTTTATGTGGATGAGTCATCCAAAGGCACAGAAAATATGTTTACCATGAGCGTAATGCCTGGCGGCGGACCAGGAGGCGGACCGGGCGGCAGCGGTTCTATGGGCGGCGGACCAGGCGGCAGGCGTTAGGAGGTTGATAGCATGGGAGAACCTTTGATTGAACTTCAGGATATTTATAAAGTTTACCAGATGGGAAGCGGGGAAGTGCGGGCTAATGACGGAATCACTCTTACCATTAACCGGGGAGAATTTGTAGCCATTGTAGGCAAGTCCGGCAGCGGAAAATCCACGCTGATGAATATCATCGGCGCTCTGGATGTGCCTACTTCCGGAAGCTACCTGCTGGGAGGCGAGGATGTGGACCAGATGGGAGAAGACCAGTTGGCGGACATCCGCAATCGGATGATCGGGTTTATTTTTCAGCAGTATAATCTGCTTCCCAAGTCCAATCTCCTGGAGAATGTGGAACTGCCGCTGCTTTACGCAAAGGTGGGGCGGGAGGAGCGCAGAGAGCGGGCTATGTGTTCTTTGGAGCGGGTTGGATTGGCGGAAAAATGGCGGAATTATCCCAATCAGTTGTCCGGCGGACAGCAGCAGCGGGTCTCTATTGCCAGAGCGCTGGCAGGGAATCCGTCCCTGATTCTGGCTGATGAACCTACTGGCGCACTGGATTCCAAAACCAGCCGGGAAGTGCTGGATTTCTTAAAAGAATTGAACGCTGACGGCAATACCATCGTCATGATCACCCATGATAATTCCATTGCGCTGGAAGCAAAGCATGTGGTGCGGATTCATGACGGAAAGATCAATTTTGACGGAGATGTGAAAGACTATGCTGCAATCATTTAAACTGGCTGTAAAAAGCATTTGGAGCAATAAAATGCGCTCTTTTCTGACGATGCTTGGCATTATCATCGGCGTGGCTTCAGTCATTATTCTGGTGAGCCTGGTGAATGCTTACATGTCTTATATGACGGACAGCTTTGCCAGTATGGGCACCAACCAGATTTCGGTGAATATGCGGCGGATGTCTACTCGCTCTGTGTCTGTGGATGAGATGTATGCATTCTATGAAGAACACAGCCATGTTTTCGATAACCTGTCTCCTATGGTCAGCATAAGCGGAACGGTGAAGCATGGGACGGATACGCTGACAGCCACCTCTATTACCGGCGTCAGCGAGGATTATCGGTCTATCAAGGATTATGAGCTGGAATATGGACGGAATATCCAGTATGCGGATATTGCATCCCGGCAGCAGGTCTGCGTAGTGGGGGCTTATGTGGCAGATGAACTTTACGGCAGTGCAGAAAAGGCATATGGGGAGACGGTTAAGATAAACGGAAATGCCTTTACGATTGTAGGCATTGTGGCCCGGCAGAACGAGGATATGGACGAGGGCGGAAGCGACGATTTCGTCTGGATGCCCTACAGCTATGCTGTGAAAATGGCCTGGGACGCCAACATCGGAAATTATACATTTACCATCCGGGATTTAAGCAACGCTTCCCAGGGAACAAGGCTGCTGGAGGAATTTTTGTTTGAGAAATTCAAAAATGAGGATTTATATTCGGTAACGGCCATGAGCGAGATGCTGGATGAGTTAAATTCCATGATTGCCATGGTATCTGCAGGACTGGGCGGCATTGCCGGAATTTCCCTTTTGGTGGCAGGCGTAGGAGTGATGAATATCATGCTGGTATCTGTGACGGAACGGACCAGAGAGATTGGCATCCGGAAGGCGCTGGGAGCACGGCGAAGGGTGATTATGCAGCAGTTTGTGATTGAGGCGGCAGTAACCAGCTCTCTGGGCGGTTTGCTTGGCATTTTATTGGGAAGCGGAGCCACCTCGGCAGTGGGAGCTATGGCAGGACTGAATGCAGCGCCTACCGTTTCCGCTATTGTTGTATCCTTTGGCGTGTCGGTGGGAATCGGGCTGCTGTTTGGTTATATGCCGGCCAGCCGGGCCGCCAGGTTAAGCCCGATTGACGCGCTGCGGAGTGATTGAGAGAGGAGGCAGACTGGTGAAAGGATTGGGATTTTGGAGGCAGGGCTTTCTGGCTTTGGCATTGTGTTTTGGGTTCTGGAGCGCAGCCTGGCCTCTTACAGCCTGGGCGTCGGATAAGGCGGTGGAAACGGTCTGGCTGGGAGAACCGGAGCATGTGTGGTGGGAGACGGATACTTTGGGAAAGTGGTCATCGGTTAAAAATGCCAGAGAGTATCAGGTGAAGCTGTATATTGCAGATGGGGCAGAGCGGGATGAAGAAAACTGGCGGGATTTTGACCCGGAAGACGAAGGCCTGGAGTGTGTGCTGACCGTCCGTACTTCGGAGCAAAGCTATGATTTCCGGGATTACATGGATGATTTACACACCTACTTTTTCGCAGTTCGGGCTGCGCCCATGCTTAAGGAACAGGCCTATGTGAAATACGGAAACTGGGCGTCTTCCCCGGATATAGATTTTAAGGAATCATCGGTCATCGGTCTGACCGGCGGCGTCTGGCGCAATTACCTGGAAGGCAGCCGCTATGAGGACGCAGAGGGAAATTTGCTTGGCAGCGGCTGGCATTTGATTCAGGGCGACTGGTATTTATTTGATGGAAACGGATACCGTCTGACCGGCTGGCAGGATGTGGCTGGCATACGCTATTATTTAGGAGCGGATGGCCGGATGGCCACCGGCTGGTTTGTTTATGATGGAAGGTGGTATTACGCCGATTCAGATTCCGGCCAGATACAGACCGGCTGGGTTATGACAGAACCGGGGAAGCATTAGTTTGTCAACAAACCTTCTATTTTACAGAAATATGGTTGTTATTTCTCCACTCCCGGGGAGAAATATGATATACATTTTTAAATGCGCGGGAAAAATGAAGCTGATTTTCATATCCGACTGCTAACGCTACATCGCCGATAGAAAGCTTTGTCAGCTTTAGCAGCTCTGTGGCTTTTACCATTCTGTAATGGATTAAAAATTCCTGTGGAGTTTTTCCAAGCGCTTCCCGGAATATTTTTCCGAAATAACTCCTGTTCAACCCGCAGACAGCGGCAATGTCCTCCACGGTAATATTGTTTTGAAAATTATGTTCAATAAAATTGACTGCTTCATGCATATAAAAATCCCGTAATTTGCTTCCTTGCGAAGGAATTGCATTGACAGCCGAACGCATCAGCAGATCCAGAAACAAATACAAATGACCGATAAGGTTAAACGGCGGATTGTTTCTGTTTTCAACGATATATTCCATTTCGCTTACCATCATCTCACGCAGTTCGCCGGAATGAGAACGATATATCGGATGACTGTGGGAAAATCCTGCCAGGTCTAACGCTTCTTTTACTCTTAATCCATCAAATTCTATCCAGATGTATTCCCATGGGATCCTGGCGTCAGCAATATAAGTTGTGATCTGCTCAGGAAAAATCATGAAGCCTTGATGGGATTTTATTTGATATGTTTGCGTTGCGCCGTTTGCATCGTCTGCATAAAGAACCCCTATTCCTGATATGACATAATGAAAAAGATAATGATTTCTTGCAGCAGGGCCAAACGAATGGCCTGGTTCACATTTCTCTCGTCCGAATTGATACAGCCCGAGATCAATAAATCGTTCACTTGGAAAAACTGAAAATATCAAGTCATGCATAAGATCACCTCTTGTTTGACATGTACCGTTTATTTCATTAGAACATAAAATATACCAAAATGCAAGGTGAACTGCCGTATATGGCATAAAAGTTGCAAATTGGCATAAAACCAGTGGTTTCATACTATCTACTGATAGCATATTGGCATGATATAATAAGCGCAAGAGAGTCGGAGGGAGCTTGCTCACTCTCGATGAACGGCAAAATTATTGAGTGATGAAATCGCGAGATAATAACGAGGAAAGTGAATGGTCGTGCTGGCACGAACAGGCATTTAGCAAATGAAAGCCTTATCCAAAAGCAGGAGGTATCAAAATGAAGTATAAGCTATGGCAGAAATGTACTGCGGCAGCAGGTGTGCTTACTCTTTTGTGCATGCAGGGATGCACAGGCGGACCGGCGGAAAACGAAAAAATACAAGTAGAGCTTGTGCAATACAAGCCGGAGGCAGTAGCGGCATTTGAGGAAATTGAACATCGTTTTAATGAAGAACATCAAAATATCGAATTAACGATTTCTTCTCCAAATGAGGCTGCGACTGTGTTAAAAACAAGATTCATCCGCGGTGACTATCCCGATATTATAGGAATTGGCGGCGACATGGATTATGCCAATTTTCTGGACGCAGAAATGTTCATGGATATTTCCGACTGGGAAGGACTTGACGCAATAAAGCCGGTATACCGTGAAATGGATAAGGCGTTGGAGCTGATTCCCAAAGACGGCGTTTATGCGGTGCCATATGCCGCAAATTGCTCTGGCATTTTGTATAACAAAGAGATGTTTACGGAGCATGGCTGGGAGATTCCAAAAACATGGTCTGAATTTATTGCTCTATGCGAGCAAATACAGTCGGAGGGAATTCAGCCGCTCTATGCAGGATATAAGGACACATGGACTTGTTATGGACCATGGAATGCTCTGGCAGTGGGACTTGCAGACCCAGATGTATGTGAGGATGTCAGTGCCGGGAAAACCACCTTTTCAGCAGAATATGCGGAAACTGCCGAAAAGATGAAGCTGCTTTTGCAATATACGGAACCAAATCCATATGCATATGGCTACAATGACGCCTGCACGGCATTTGCAAGAGGCCAATCGGCAATGTATGTAATCGGCAGCTTTGCGATTGCTCAGATCCTTTCGGCAAATCCGGAGATGAATATCGGTGCTTTTACATTCCCGGCAAACGAAGATGAAAGTGATAACATCCTTACATCGGGAATAGATTTACAGTTTTCGGTGATGAAAGACTGTGAAAATAAAGCTGCCGTATATGCAGTGCTTGATTTTCTGAACCGGGATGATATTATTCAGATCTATCTCGATAACCAAATCGCAGTATCCTGCAAAAACAGCGGGATGGAAATTCACCAACAGCTTTCGGAGATGAAACCATATCTTGACAGCGAGCGGGTATCGGATTTTCATGACCATCACTATCCCAGTGAAATGAGTGTGGACGCAATGATTCAAACATATCTGATTGATACTGCAGAAAATTCAGCAGAGAAATTTTTAAAATCCTTTGATGAAAACTGGATTCGATATAACAGAGATTTAATCCGGCGAATGAATGAAAGGAAGGAGGGCGCAGAGCAATGAAAAAAAGAAAATCCATGAATCATAAGGACAGAACATTCCTGCTTATGATACTTCCGATTGTGGCAATCTTTTTCTTATTTAATACTTTGCCGCTGATTCGCGGTGCAGTATACAGCTTCACCAATTACAAAGGTTACGGAAGCTATGACTGGGTGGGGATTCGAAACTATATAGATCTTTTTACTGACATCAGGGTTGGGAAATCCTATCTGTTTACATTTAAATATGCGGTTTCGGGAATGATTCTTGTCAATGTTATCAGTATTATGCTTGCTTTGGCGCTTACTGCAAAAATCAGAATCAAGAGTACATTAAGAGGAATCTATTTTCTTCCTAATATTCTTGGCGGCTTAATAGTAGGATATATTTTTAGTTTTATCTTTACATATATCATACCGTCAATCGGTACAGCCCTTAATATTGGCTGGATGCAAAACAGTATTCTTGCAAGCGAAAGATATGCGTGGATTGGCGTATTGATTGTCGGCGTGTGGCAGGCAGTTGCAATGAACACCATCATCTACATTTCCGGTTTACAGACGATTCCGGCAGAAATATACGAAGCGGGTATGATTGACGGCGCGGGAGCATGGAAAACATTTTCAAGTTTAACTCTGCCGATGCTGATGCCGTTTGTATCCATTAACCTTGTGGTGAGTACAAAAAATATGCTGATGGTATTTGACCAGATTGTGTCATTGACAAAAGGCGGGCCGGCACAGAGTACGGAGTCAATCTCGTATCTCATTTACCGCAATGGAATGGGCGGGGGACAATTTGGGTTCCAAAGTGCGAATGCTGTGATATTCTTTATTGTAATCGTAGCAATTTCATTATGCCAGATGTGGATGACAAATAAGAGAGAGGAGCAGTTATAATGAAAAAGAGAACCACAAATTATATGATTACGCTGCTGCTTGTTCTGGGCTGTATAACCGTTCTTTTTCCGTTGTACATGACAATTATTATTGCATTTAAGCAGCCGGCGGAAATGACAAACGATATAGGGGGAGTTCTTGCCTTCCCATCAAGCTGGAGTCTTGCAAATTTTGCTGAGGCAATACGCGTAACCGATTTTTGGCATTCGCTTTTCAACAGCTTGATCATTACAGTTGCAACCATTGTTTTATCCATTCTTATTCATTCCGTTGCCGGATATGTTATCGGCAGAAATATGATGGAAAAGAAATCGTATAAATTTTTATATTTCTATATTGTAAGCGGTATGTTTGTTCCGTTTGCCATTTTGATGATGCCCCTTGTAAAACAGACATCAGAAATGGGATTGGATAACCGCATCGGCGTTATCCTTTTGTATATCGTATTCTATATGCCGATGAATGTAATGCTGTACAGCGGTTATCTGAAAAACATTCCGCTAGCGATGGAAGAGGCTGCTGAAATGGATGGGGCTTCAACATGGACGGCATATTGGAAGGTACTGTTTCCGATGATGGCGCCGATGCACGCAACCGTTGCGATTCTTACAGCGCTTGGTACCTGGAATGATGTAATGACGCCGCTGGTTATCTTATCGGGGGATAGCGGGACGACGCTGCCCTTGGCCCAGCTTAATTTCCAGACCCAGTTCGGTACAAATTACAACCTTGCGTTTGCCTCATATTTGCTGGCGTTAATTCCGATATTGATTTTCTATATTATCTGTCAAAAGCAGATTATCAATGGCGTTGCAAACGGCGCAGTAAAAGGCTGATTTTAAATTTCACAGAAATGGCGGGGATGATCATGGCAATCCGAATCAATGACAATAATTTTTATCTTGAAACAGAAAATACAGCATATCAGATACAGGTTGACCGGTATGATGTTTTACAGCATATTTGGTATGGTGAAAAGACAAACCAAAATATGGACTATCTCCTTGACTATCACGACACAGGATTTTCAGGCTGTATTTATGACGCAGGGAACGAGCGTTCCTACTCAGTTGATACGCTTCCGCAGGAATATCCTGCGTCGGGAAACGGAGATTTCCGTATCGGTGCACTTTCTGTACGGCATGCAGATGGCAGCAGAGCCCTTGATTTGCGATATAAAAGCAGCCGTGTTCTGGAGGGGAAATATGCTATTCCGGGACTACCGGCAGTTTATGACGAGAATGGCAATGCAGAAACACTGGAAATTGTCATGTGCGACAAGGTTTCCGGGATAGAGGTTGTCCTGCAATACGCTGTTATTCCAGATTGTGATGTGATTACCAGATGCGCGGTGATAAAAAATAACGGCACAAAGCCTGCAGAGCTGTTAAACGCCGGAAGCCTGTGTCTGGATATTCCAAACGGCGAATGGGAATGGATTCATTTCCATGGCAGACATACGCTGGAGCGCTGTGCGGAGCGAAAGCCGCTGCTGCATGGGATTCAAACAAGCTCCAGCTCACGGGGAACATCAAGCCATCAGCAGAATCCGTCCGTTATTCTGTGCAGCCCAGAATGCACGGAAACAAGTGGAAAATGTGTTGGCGCGGCACTTGTTTACAGCGGAGGTTTTGAAACAAATATTGAAGTGGATCAGTTGAATCAGACGCGGCTGATTATGGGAATAGATACAAATACATTTTGCTGGAGATTAGCTCCTGGAGAAGTATTTTACACACCGGAAGCAATTCTTTCCTATAGCAGCGGCGGCCTGGAAAAACTATCCCATAATTTTCATCATATCATCCGCAATAACATCTGCCGCGGAAAGTTTAAAGCGTCAAAAAGACCGGTTTTGATCAATAACTGGGAAGCAACCTATTTTGATTTTGATGAAAATTCACTTTTCAATATTGCGGAAAAGGCAGCACAACTGGGCGTCGAGCTGTTTGTTATGGACGACGGCTGGTTCGGAAACAGAAACAGCGACTGCAGCGGCTTGGGAGACTGGTCTGTCAATACTGAAAAGCTAAAAAACGGTCTTGTCGGACTGACCAGTAAGATCAAACAGCTTGGTATGGACTTCGGTATCTGGATGGAGCCGGAAATGGTCTCAGAAGACAGCAATCTGTACCGGACCCATCCCGACTGGGCTATAAAAATTCCGAATCGCGATCCGATCCGTTCACGTTATCAGCTTGTGCTGGATATGTCTCGAAAAGATGTTGTGGATTATTTGTTTGACGCAATCAGCAAAATATTAAGCAGTGCGGATATATCATATATAAAATGGGATATGAACAGAAGTATTACAAATTGGTATTCTGCAGAGCTTTCCCATGAGCGTCAGGGTGAAGCGGCGCATCGCTATGTTTTGGGGCTGTATGATCTGCTGGAGCGGATTACATCTGCGTTCCCCGATATTTTAATTGAGGGATGCAGCGGCGGAGGCGGGCGGTTTGACGCAGGGATGCTGTATTATTGTCCGCAGATTTGGTGCAGCGACAATACAGACGCCTATGACAGAACGAAAATTCAATACGGAACTTCCTTCTTTTATCCGGTTTCAGCAGTCGGCTCCCATGTTTCGGTTGTACCGAATCATCAGACGGGACGAATCACTCCGATAGAAAGCAGAGCTGTTACCGCTATGGCAGGAAGCTTTGGGTACGAGTTGGATTTAAATCAGATTGATGATAAAGAAAAACATGCAGTTCGTAATCAGATAGAGCGATATAAGCAATATCAAAAGTTGATATACAACGGAACCTATTATCGTTTAAGCAATCCGTTTGAAGATAACTATGCCCTGTGGGAATTTGTGTCCGAAGATAAATCAGAAGTGTTGGTTCACGGCATGATATTCCGGACAGATTCCAATGCAAACCGCAGTTGTATACAGCTTCGAGGTCTGGATAGAAATAAATACTATAATATGGATGGTAAAATATATGGGGGTGCGGCCTTGGAAGACGGCGGAATCTTATTGCCGCAGCCGGCCGGTGATTATTATCCGATTGAATTATATATAAGGGAAAATTAGCTTTCGCTTATAAGAGGGTAATACAATGAATAGGGATTATAGAACACGGTTTAACAGTTACTATGATGAATTAAAGTGGCTCTACTGTGAATTGTATGAAAACAGCATACCGGAATTTACTTCTTTATGTGAGGGATTGGAGCGGTATTATGACGAGCGGAGCCAGCAGCTGCGCCAAGCCGATCAGGAACGCCTGGAAAAGCCGCAGTGGTATAAAAATAATCAAATGCTTGGAATGATGATGTATACAGACAATTTTGCGGAGGATTTAAACGGGATTTCCGCAAATCTGGATTACATTAAAGCCTGTGGTGTAAACTATCTGCATTTAATGCCTCTTATGGAGTCTCCTGATGGAAGGGACGACGGCGGATATGCCGTTGCCGATTTTCGCAGAGTGAAGCCGAAGCTTGGGACGATAGATGATTTGGAAAAACTTGCGGGAAAATGCCGCAAACAAGGGATTAGTATTTGCCTGGATTTCGTGATGAACCATACCTCGGAAGATCATGAGTGGGCAATAAGGGCAAAGAATGGAGAAAGGGAATATCAAAACCGATATTATTTTTATGACAATTTTGATATTCCATCACAGTTTGAAAAGACCGTTCCCCAGGTTTTTCCAACAACAGCACCGGGAAATTTTACATATAATCCCGAAACAGGTAAATTTGTTATGACAACTTTTTACCCATATCAGTGGGATTTAAATTACAGAAATCCCATCGTGCTGAATGAGATGATTTTCAATTTGCTTTTTCTGGTTAATAAAGGAATTGATATTATACGGATTGACGCCGTCCCATATATCTGGAAGCAGCTCGGTACAAACTGCCGCAATTTACCCCAGGTGCACAATATTGTTCGGATTCTGCGTATAATCTGTGAAATTGTATGCCCGGGAGTTCTTCTGTTAGGCGAGGTTGTTATGGAGCCGGATAAAGTCGTTCCGTATTTCGGAAGCGCAGAAAAACCGGAATGCCATATGCTGTACAATGTTACCACAATGGCGGCAACATGGCATACAGTAGCTACGAAGGATGTGAGGCTTTTAAAGCGGCAGATGGATATAGTGAATGCTTTGCCGAAGGAATATGTATTTCTGAATTACCTTCGATGCCACGATGATATTGGCTGGGGGCTGGATTATCGTTATCTCAGACAATTTGGCATAGAGGAAATTCCCCATAAAAAGTTTTTGAATGATTTTTTTTCGGGACAATATCCGTATTCTTTTGCAAGGGGGGAATTGTATAATGCAGAACCTCAATCTGGAGACGCGCGTATCTGTGGGACAACGGCATCGTTATGTGGAATAGAAAAAGCTGCGTATGAACGGAAGGAATATGAGTTAAAATGTGCAATTCGTTATCACTTGACCCTCCATGCCTACATGCTGTCCCAGTCGGGCATTCCGATGATATACAGCGGAGATGAGCTTGCACAGGAAAATGATTATACCTATCACAAGGATGCCAGACGGTGCTCAGATTCCCGGTATCTGCATCGTGGGAAATTCGATTGGAAGGCTGCCGGGAAACGCAATATAGTCAAAAGCACTGAGAATGAAGTATATTGGAGATTGCAAAGGCTTATCCGTGTACGAAAAGAGTTTTCGGTTTTTGATTCTGACGCGTTCGTCCGAACTGTGGAAACCTATGACAATTCGGTACTTGGTATCATCCGTGAGAAAAACTATGAAAAATTGGTTTGTCTGTATAATTTCAGTGATAGAGATAAAACAGCGTGGATTAACGAAACAGACGGACAGTACATAAATTTAATAACCAATAACTGTTGTGAAGCAAAAGCGGTGGGAATCCCGGCATTTGGATTTGCCTGGCTGATGCGAAACTGAAAATGATAGGCGGCGTATGGATTTTTTTTGATAATTAGAACAAATGTTCCTGCTTGTGGCTATACTTTTTAAAACGCCTATGTTATACTTTCTAGTGACTAATATTCGGCCCCTAAGGAGGTGCATCACCCTATGGAGTTCAAATTACACTCAGAATACGCCCCCACCGGCGACCAGCCCCAGGCCATTGGCCAGTTGGTAGCTGGTTTCAAAGAAGGCAATCAATTCCAGACTTTGCTGGGCGTCACCGGCTCCGGTAAGACCTTTACCATGGCAAATGTGATCCAGCAATTACAGAAGCCAACACTAATTATCGCTCATAACAAAACCCTCGCCGCGCAGCTCTATGGCGAGTTCAAGGAGTTTTTTCCAGAGAATGCAGTAGAGTACTTTGTCTCCTACTACGACTATTACCAGCCTGAGGCCTATGTTCCCTCTACAGACACCTACATTGAGAAAGATTCCGCTATTAACGATGAAATCGACAAGCTGCGGCATTCCGCCACTGCGGCCCTTTCGGAGCGGAAGGATGTTATTATTGTGGCGTCGGTATCCTGTATTTATGGATTGGGTTCGCCGATTGACTATCAGGAGATGGTTATTTCTCTGCGGCCAGGCATGTTAAAAGACCGGGATGAGATTATCCATAAGCTGATTGAGATTCAGTACACCCGCAATGACATGGACTTTCACCGGGGAACCTTCCGGGTGCGGGGGGATGTGCTGGAAATCTTTCCGGCTTACGCCAGCGGCACCGCCTACCGGGTGGAGTTTTTCGGAGATGAGATTGACCGGATTACGGAGATTGATACTCTGACTGGAGAGGCCAGGCTGCAGTTGGGCCATGTGGCTATCTTCCCGGCTTCCCATTATGTAGTGCCTAAGGATAAGATGATGGAAGCCACGGAAAATATTTTGGCAGAGTTAAAAGAGCAGGCGGCAGTCTTTAAAAGCGAGGACAAGCTTTTGGAGGCTCAGCGGATTTCCGAGCGGACCAATTTTGATGTGGAGATGATGCGGGAGACCGGATTTTGTTCCGGCATTGAAAACTACTCCCGGCATCTCACCTTTGGAAAACCGGGAGAGCCGCCGTGGACCTTGATTGATTATTTTCCCGATGATTTTCTGATTATTATTGACGAGTCCCATATCACCCTGCCGCAGGTGCGGGGTATGTACGCAGGAGACCGTTCCAGAAAGCAGACCCTGGTAGACTATGGATTCCGTCTGCCCTCTGCTTTGGATAATCGGCCCCTAAATTTTGGAGAGTTTGAATCCAAGATTGACCAGATGCTGTTTGTGTCTGCAACGCCCGGGCCTTATGAGGCAGACCATGAGCTGATGCGGACAGAGCAGATTATCCGTCCTACCGGTCTTTTGGATCCGGAGATTTCCGTGCGGCCGGTGGAAGGCCAGATTGACGATTTGGTAAGCGAGGTAAATAAAGAAATAGCAGCCCATCATAAGGTACTGATTACTACCCTGACGAAGCGGATGGCAGAGGATCTGACAGATTACATGCGGGATGTGGGCATCCGGATAAAGTATCTCCACTCAGATATTGACACGCTGGAACGGGCTGAGATTATCCGGGATATGCGGATGGATGTGTTCGATGTGCTGGTGGGAATCAACCTGCTGCGAGAGGGTCTGGATATTCCGGAGATTACTCTGGTAGCCATTCTGGATGCAGATAAGGAAGGCTTTTTGCGGTCAGAAACCTCCCTGATTCAGACCATCGGCCGGGCAGCCCGAAATTCCGAGGGTCATGTAATCATGTATGCGGACACCATCACAGATTCCATGCGGGTAGCCATTGACGAAACCAACCGGCGCCGCCAGATTCAGCAGAAATACAATGAAGAACACGGTATCACGCCAACCACCATTAAGAAGGCAGTGCGGGATCTGATTGCTATTTCCAAGGCAGCAGAGCGGGATGCAAAGCCGGCAGAAAAGGATTTGGAGTCTATGAGCGTCAAGGAGTTAAAGAAGCTGGCGGCAGAGCTGCAGAAGAAGATGCATCAGGCAGCGGCAGAGCTGAACTTCGAGGCAGCGGCAGAGCTTCGCGACCGAATGCTGGAAGTAAAAACCATGCTGCTGGAGCTGGAAAAATAGCTTAAGACAGAGAAGTCTCCCCGCTCAGCAGCGCCGCCCCATGGGACATGATACAGATTTTATCATCATGCCGGGTGTAGCGGTATACCTGGTTGGAAAGCTGGTCTTCCAGCGGCACATCCTGCTGATTGATAGAAGTAACCATCCGGCTCAGTTCTTCATAAGAGGCGTCCGGTGTATCCGGAGTCAAAAGAATCTCGTGGACGCTGGATGGCAGGATTATCAGATCCTGGCGGACGCGGGCCGCAAAATCCCGCAGAACATTCTGATACAGTATGCAGGAAGATCCGTACAGGCCGGACTGGTTCGTCATCACATAGAGAGGGACCATGTCGGCCTTATCCTGTATAAGAAGGTCAAAGGGAGCTGGGGAGCAGCCGTTTTCTGAACCGTCCCAGCCGTAATCGTTCATCATTTCTGTCATGGTGCGGATCTGGGCCGGATATTCCAGCGGTGTGTTTTTTCTGGCGGCGTTCCAAAGCTCTTTGGCCGATACCTGCCAGCGGGCGGCGTGGCGGTTATGGATTAATGCGGTCATCTGGCCGGAGGAAGTTCGTTCCAGGGCAAGGAAAAAGATGATGGATAAATCCAGATAGGAGATGTGGGGAATATCAGAAAGCAGCACCTGATTGGATACAGAATGGATGATTCGGAACATAATTTTCTTTTCCAGGGCGGGATAGTTTCCCAGATCCTGAATCGTAGATCGGGAAGGCAGGGGAGTGGAGCGGTACAGCTCTAAAATCTCCCGGACGATGGCTTCGGTCCCCAGTCCCTGCAGATGATGCTGATAATAAGGATCCAGATAGATGGTGGGAGCCAGAGGCGACGCCGGATTCTGGATGGTAAGCCCGTTTAAGGTAACGCCATTGTTTTTGGGCAGCGGGCGCAGTGTAAATTCAAATTCTTCTCCCAGAGCGGTCTGTAACTGTTCGGTAATAGTTTCAAGAAATGTCTCGTATACCATAAGGTACCTCCTTTAAAGAAAACACAGATCATTAGAAATAGAAAAGCCAGAATTGGTAAGGCTCATTATAGCCGATTTTTTCCTGTCCCGCAAGGGCGGTATAAAAATTTAATAAAAGATTATGTTGTAGTTTCCGGGGAAACCAGATAAAATATGTAGGACAGGGAATATAAATAAGAAGATCGAGAGGCTGTTGCCCAGCCTGTAAGGATTATAGATTATGAACCGAGTGATAAAAAGAGCAGGTATTTTATTTGGAATATTTGCGGCGGCTCTGTTGGTTTATTTTATAGCAGGCAGCCGTTGGAGAAATGAAGGCCAGACCGCTTATGTAGATATGGGAGAGGCGTCTCTGCCGGTGGCGTATGTGGAGATGTTTGGACAGAAGATGAATCCGATGGTAGGATATTGCCAGGAAATGGACAATTCCGCAGCTGGAAGCAGCCTGACTATTTTGCCGGAGGACCGGACTCTGGCTGTGTATGTGGACGGCGCAGCAGCCCGGATATTAGGCCTTAACTATGAAATCCGCAGTATGGATAGAGCGCGGCTTGTGGAACGAACCCAGGTGGAAGACTGGACTCAGACGGAGACCGGCCTGCGGGCGGTTCTTCCTATTCAGAACCTGCTGACAAAGGAGCAGGAGTATCTTCTGCGGCTGGAGGTAAATACAGACCAGCACGGCCCGGTTTACTATTACACCAGAATTCTATACACAGACAACCAGAATATCCAGTCCATGCTTCAGCTTGCCTCGGATTTTTCTGCGAAAACCTTTCAATATGAGCAGGCCGGAGATTTGACTACCTATCTGGAACCCAGCCCTACAGAGGATAACTCATCCCTGGGGCGCACCACTATTCATTCCAGCTTCTCCCAACTGACCTGGGGAGGAGTGGATATGGAGCCGGCCAGTCCGGTGCAGGTAACCTTAAAAGAATTAGACGGCATCATGTGCAGCGTACAGATTTCCTATCTGGCTCATCAGATTGGAGAGGAAACGGTAAATGCCCTTTATGAGGTGGAGGAAAACTTCACCATGAAATGGAATGAACTGCGTACTTATCTGATGGATTATGAGCGGCAGACCAACCAGATTTTTCAGGGGAATCCGGCGGATTTTTCTGGAAAACGGCTGATGCTGGGCATCACAAATGATGACCGGGTAGAGGTAAAGAAAAGTCCGGACGGAAATATACTGGCTTACCGGGCCTGCCGGGATTTATGGACCTATAATCAGGAAGACCGCCGGGCAGTAAAGGTGTTTTCTTTCCGGGGAAGCGATGTCCTGGATTTTCGGAATAATTACAACCGCCACGATGTAAAAATCCTGTCTGTGGAAGATGGCGGCGATGTAGATTTTCTGGTATACGGTTACATGAACCGGGGAAATTACGAAGGTCGCATGGGCGTGCTGGGCTACCATTATTCCCAGTCGGAGAATGCTCTGGAAGAACTTTATTTCATTCCCTATGCCGGTTCCTATGATGCCCTGGAAGACGATTTAAACCGTCTGACCCATCAGACTGCGGCCGGAATGCTGTATCTGTATCTGGATTACGCCATTTTCGGCATTGATTTACAGAGCCGGGAAAATATTGTAGTGGCAGACGCTCTGGAAGACGGCAGCTTTGCAGTCAGTGCAGACGGCAGCCGGATTGCCTGGCAGGACGGCGGCAGCCTTTATGAATCTCAGATGCTTCATCTGATGGATTTGGAGACAGGAGAAAGTCACGAAATTTCCGGCGGAAGCGGAAAGTACATGCGGGTGCTGGGCTTTGTAGGCAGGGATCTGGTGTACGGCATGGCCAGGGAAGATGATGTGTGGGTGATTAACGGCCGGGTAGAAGAACTTCCCATGTATGTACTGAAGATTGTCAATGACCGGATGGAGGAGGAAACCAGCTATGAGCGGGACGGCTCCTACATTGCTAATGTGACGGTAGAAGCCAGCCGGGTTCATTTAAACCGGGTTTCCAAAACCGGTCCCAACCGGTATGCGGTTTCTCAGGAGGACACCATTGTCTGCAATGCGGACATGGGGGCGGGAGAACTGGACGGAATCGGCTGGTATGCTTCTCAGAACCAGGGAAAGCTGTATTTTGTGCAGTTGGATAAGGATGTGAAAAACGGCCGCAATGTGCGGGTGTTTGCCCCTGGCCGGGTAAGCTTTGAGCAGGCAGATGAGCTGGAATTAAAATCTAATTATCAGGTTCAGGGGATGCGGTTCTATGCTTACGGCGCAGGACATTTAAAAAAGGTGACTCTGGACTTTACAGAGGCAGTGCAGGCAGCTTACGAAGGTATGGGCTATGTGACAGACAAAAATCATCGGATTATCTGGAACCGGGTAAACCGGGGCGGTATGCGGAATATTCAGGAACCTGCGTCAGCCTTTGAACCGGTGCAGCGCTGTCTGGCGGAATTTTCCGGCAGTAAAAATTACGATGATGAGTTTATTATCATGGATGGCCGGGGCTGCAGCATGCAGCAGATGCTGTACTTTATTGACCAGGGCATCCCGGTGCTGGCCTATATCGATGAAGGCTCCTGCCGGCTGCTTTGCGGATTTGACCAGTACAATGTAACCCTGTACGACCCGGTCACTTCTGAAAGCTATAAAATGGGTCTGAACGACGCCGCTGAGTTTTTCCGGCAGCGAGGAAACGATTTTATCTGCGCAGTAAAGCTCCAGTAGTGTGCAGGAACACCTGTTTTGCTTTACAAATGGGATTTCTGTGGTATAATCATTAAGACTATCATGGGGATTTACTTGCAGAATATAGAGAATGGCGTTTCAATTTTGATAGATGTGGGAAAGAAATAATCAGAGGTGTGGGATGAATCAGTTTATTATGAAAGGCGGCAATCCGCTTGTCGGCGATGTAGTGATCGGCGGCGCGAAGAATGCTGCTTTGGGAATTCTGGCGGCTGCGATCATGACCGATGAGGATGTGACCATTGAGAATCTGCCGGATGTGCGTGATATCAATGTACTTCTGGAAGCTGTTTGTGAAATCGGTGCAAAGGTGGATCGTCTGGATCGTCATACTGTCCGGATAAATGCCTCCACAATTCGGGAAGTATCGGTAGACGATGAATATATCCGGAAAATCAGGGCATCTTATTATTTCATTGGTGCGCTGCTGGGCAAGTATAAGAGTGCGGAAGTGCCCCTTCCCGGCGGCTGCAACATCGGAAGCCGTCCCATTGATCAGCATTTAAAGGGCTTTCGGGCTCTTGGTGCCCGGATTGATATTGAGCGTGGAGCAGTCATTGCCCATGCTATCGATCTGGTAGGCAGCCATATCTATATGGATGTGGTTTCTGTAGGCGCAACCATCAATATTATGATGGCGGCAGCCCTGGCAGAGGGCCAAACCATTCTGGAGAATGCGGCAAAAGAGCCCCATGTGGTGGATGTGGCTAACTTTTTAAACAGCATGGGCGCAAATATCAAAGGCGCCGGAACAGATATTATCCGCATCAAGGGAGTAAGAAAGCTGCATGGCACTACCTACTCCATTATTCCGGATCAGATTGAGGCAGGCACATTTATGTGTGCGGCAGCCATTACCCGCGGTGATATTACCGTAAAAAATGTCATTCCCAAGCATTTAGAGGCTATTTCAGCCAAATTGGTAGAAATTGGCTGTGAGGTATTAGAGGGAGACGATGAGGTGCGTGTGGTGGGAAGGCCCCGCCAGCATTCCACCAATATCAAAACCCTGCCTTATCCTGGATTTCCTACAGACATGCAGCCTCAGATGGCGGTAACTCTGGCTCTGGCTGAGGGAACCAGCATGATTACTGAGAGTATTTTCGAGAATCGCTTTAAATATGTGGATGAGCTGGCCCGCATGGGCAGCAATATCAAGGTAGAGGGAAATGTGGCTGTCATTGACGGTGTAAAGGGCTTTACGGGTGCTCAGGTGGAGTCTCCGGATTTGCGGGCAGGCGCTGCCCTGGTTTTGGCCGGTCTCAGTGCTGAGGGCATCACCGTGGTTGATGAGATTGGGTATATCCAGCGCGGCTATGAGTGCTTTGAGGAAAAACTGCAGAACCTGGGTGCTGTAATCGAGGTAGTGGATTCTGAGAAAGCAGCTCAGAAATTCCGCCTGAAGGTAGGATGAAAGACAGAAAATGAAATCATAGAGTGAAAAGCCGGTTTTGCGCCGGCTTTTTCCTGTTTAAGAAAAAGTTCTGGCCGGTAACGATTTTGTTTTGAATCTGTAAGGGTTTCGTTATGAACTGTACATATTCTGTCCATGAATTAGGAATATGATGATACTATAAAAACCAGAATTACCTATTGGGAGGGAATTTTAACAAAAAAGGAGGATTGTGTATGAAATTACAGAAAAAGATTTTGACATCGGTTTTAAGCGTCAGTATGCTGGCTGCAGCATTTGCAGGAACGGCTATGGCTGCAGAGGAACGAGAGAAGATCAGCAGCGTGGAGCTGACAGTAGATTCTAATGTAGAGGTGGGAGATGAAAGCGGAGATGTGACCGTAACTACTGGAGACTCCCGCTATTCCGTGGAAGATGTGGAGCTGGTAAATGACATGGGCGAATGGAACAACGGAGATGTGCCGCAGGTAGCTATTACCCTGGAAGCACGTTCTAATTACTATTTTGCTTCCATGAGTTCCAGCAAGGTAAAGCTGCGGGGAGATGATGCCAAGTATGTGAAATCCCGGAGAGAGGATTCCAGCTCTACTCTGATCGTTACCATTAAGCTGGACGCTCTGGTAGGCAGCCTGGATTTGGAGGATGTGTACTGGGAGGATGAAGAATCCACCATTGCCAGATGGGAACAGGCTGACGGTGCAAAAAGCTATCAGGTGCGCCTGTACCGGGGCAGCAGTTCTGTAGGGGAGACAGTAACTACCAGCGGTACTTCCTACAATTTTGCCAGCCGCATCACCAGGGAAGGCGAATACTATTTTAAGGTGCGTTCTGTGGGAACGGACGACAGCAAGGGCGAGTGGTATGAGTCAGACTACATCTATGTAGACGACCAGATGCTGGAGGATATTCGGGCCGGCAGATACGGCAGTACCGGAGCTGCAGCCAGTCCTGCTCCCAATACTTCTGCCAATCAGTGGATTAAGGATAATGTGGGCTGGTGGTACCGCTTTGCAGACGGCTCCTATCCTACGAATGGCTGGCTGCTGATCAACAATGTATGGTACTGCTTTGACCATGTAGGCTATATGCGGACCGGCTGGATTGAGTCCAGCGGCCTCTGGTATTATTGCCATCCGGAAAGCGGCGCTATGATGACGAATACTACCATTGATGGAAAGTATTATGTAAACAGCCAAGGCGTTTGGGTGCAGTAAGAACATCAGAAACAGGATTAAGGATTTCAGGAGGGGGAAGCTGTGGTGGAAAAAATCTGGTCAGCTGCCGCGCTGACAAAGGAATTGATTCGTATAGACAGTACCAATCCTGGAAGCTGCGAGGGCGCCGTCGGGGAACTGCTTTCCCGGCGGCTTTCCCTGCTTCCGGGTGTAAAGGTGGAAACAGAGGAGGTACTGCCTGGGCGCTTTAATGTGAAGGCAGAGCTTCCGGGGAACCCGGATAAACCGGCTCTTGTATGGATTTGTCACATGGACACGGTGGTTGTGGGAGACGGCTGGAAGCGAAATCCCTTTGGAGCAGAGGAGGAAGACGGTCGTATTTACGGGCGGGGCGCCTGTGATATGAAGTCCGGTCTGGCCTGTGCATTGTCAGCTTTTGCCTATGCGGCAAAGCGGGCTGCAGCAGGAGAGCAGCCTGGCCGCAGGGTGGTGTTTGTCGGAAGTGTGGATGAAGAAGATTTTATGCGCGGGGCAGAGGCGGCTATCAGGGCAGGCTGGGTAAGACAGACAGACTGGGTCCTGGATACAGAACCGACAAACGGACAGATTCAGGTGGCTCACAAAGGCCGCAGCTGGTTTGAGGTAACCGTTACCGGCTGTACAGCTCACGCCAGCATGCCCTGGAAGGGGGCGGATGCGATTGCTGCCATGGCAGAGATCATCCGGTCTGTTCGGTTGTCCATTGCAGAGTTAGAGCCTCATCCGGATTTGGGAACTTCTACCGTTACCTTCGGACAGATTGTGGGCGGATACCGGCCCTATGTGGTGCCGGATTCCTGCAAGGTCTGGATTGATATGCGGCTGACGCCGCCTACGGATACAGAGGCAGCCAGGCGGATTCTGGAGGCAGCTATGGAAGACGCCATGAGAGAGGTGCCTGGAATTACGGCGTCCTATGAGATTACAGGCAGCCGCCCCTATGTGGAAAAGCATGAGGATTCTCCCCTTTTAAAGCAGTTGGGGGATGCCTGCGCTGCGGCCACGGGAGAAGCGGCAGTAGTGAAGCCGTTTCCAGGATACACGGACACGGCAGTCATCGCTGGGATTCTGGGAAATGAAAACTGCATGTCCTACGGACCAGGCAGTCTGGCTCAGGCCCACAAGCCCGATGAGTTTGTGGAGACAGCGGATATTCTGCGGTGTGAGCAGGTCTTGAAAACCCTGGTGGATCAGGCAGTATTTGGCGGCTGAGGGGTGCAAATTCTGCTTGACAGGGAATGTGGAATCTGCTAGTATATTCCATGCAACAATTATATAACAACTGAAAAGTGCGTAATCCCTTATTCAGAGTGATGGAGATACAAAGGATCTGTGAAGTCACGGCAACCCCGTGTGAGCGGCGTCCAGGCAGTTAAGCTGGAAGCGGCGGCATGCGGAAGGTGCCAACCTGAGCGAGAAATCGAGCAATAAGAGGATTTGATTTCAGAATAGATCAAGTCCGCAGTAAGATTGCTACGGACTTTTCTTTTGGCCAATTTTCTTATTAAAGGAGGATTATAATGGAGAAGATTCTGTTTACTTCTGAGTCCGTGACCGAAGGACATCCGGACAAAATGTGTGATGCGATTTCCGACGCCATTTTAGACGCTCTCATGGAAAAGGATCCCATGAGCCGGGTAGCCTGTGAGACCTGCACCACTACCGGTCTGGTAATGGTAATGGGTGAGATTACTACCAACGCTTATGTAGACATTCAGAGTATCGTGCGGGAGACCGTGCGGGAAATTGGTTATGACCGTGCAAAATACGGCTTTGACTGCGACACCTGCGGCGTGATTGTGGCGTTGGACGAGCAGTCCAGCGATATTGCCATGGGCGTAAACAAGGCTCTGGAAGCAAAAGAGAACCAGATGGACGACAGCGAGCTGGACGCTATCGGTGCCGGCGATCAGGGTATGATGTTTGGCTATGCTTCTAACGAGACAGAGGAGTATATGCCGTATCCCATCGCACTGGCTCACAAGCTGGTTCGTCAGCTTACCAAGGTCCGCAAGGACGGTACATTGTCCTACCTACGTCCGGATGGAAAATCCCAGGTAACGGTAGAGTATGACAAAGCCGGCCGTCCCATTCGTCTGGAGGCAGTGGTTCTGTCTACCCAGCACGATGAAAGCGTAACCCAGGAGCAGATTCACGCAGACATTAAGAAATATGTGTTTGATCCGGTGCTTCCGGCAGACATGGTAGATGCTGACACCAAGATGTTTATCAACCCCACCGGCCGTTTCGTAATCGGCGGTCCCCAGGGTGACAGCGGTCTGACTGGCCGGAAGATTATCGTAGATACCTACGGCGGCTATGCCCGTCACGGCGGCGGCGCTTTCTCCGGAAAGGACTGCACCAAGGTAGACCGTTCTGCAGCTTACGCCGCCCGCTATGTTGCCAAGAACATCGTGGCAGCAGGGCTGGCAGATAAGTGTGAGATTCAGCTTTCCTATGCCATCGGCGTGGCTTATCCCACCTCTGTGCGGGTAGAGACCTTCGGTACTGGCAAGCTGACA
Source organism: uncultured Eubacteriales bacterium (assembly GCA_951800645.1). Classification (GTDB taxonomy): domain Bacteria; phylum Bacillota; class Clostridia; order Lachnospirales; family Lachnospiraceae; genus Brotaphodocola. The sequence goes on from CATOIK010000012.1 coordinate 46,937, forward strand.
GACGAGGAGCTGACTGCGGTTGTGCGGGAAAACTTCGACTTAAGGCCGGCAGGCATCATCAAGATGCTGGATTTACGCCGTCCGATTTACAAGCAGACCGCAGCCTACGGACATTTTGGAAGAACCGATTTGGATCTGCCGTGGGAGAAGCTGGATAAGGTGGATGTGCTGAAGGGATACTTGAAGTAAAAATATGTGATATGAGAAAAATAAGAGGGAACGCTGTGGAGATGAAGCGTTCCCTTCCTGTATTTATTTCTCCGGCTCCGTAATCGTCACAATCACCCGGTTTGGCAGGCACACCACCAGCTCGCCGTTCATGGTGATCTTTCCCTGGTGGATGCAGACTTTATCAGAGCAGGTGGCCTCATCAATCCAAAGGAAGCCGTCCTGGATGACCAGGTGGTTGGTGCCGCCGTTGTAGCCCTGGATAGTGGTTTCCAGATTCTGGTGTAAATCGTAGGAGGCTACTACTTGGCCGTCCACATTTACCTCTGCCATAACGGCCGGTTGGCGATGATTTAAGTAATTGATAAAAAATCCAGCGGCTGCAATCAGCAGGATTACGGCTGCCAGAAGCAGTTCCTTTTTTCCTTTCTTCATGGGAAGAACCTCTTTCTAAAATATAGTCGAGATGGTATAATGAAATGCGCCTGTCTCTGCGGTTGAAATGATAACATAGAAGCAGCGGGATGTCAAACGAAAGGATTTGGATTACTTTATGAAAAAAACGACGCAGAATGGCCGGAACAGTGCCGGATATGTGGCGCTTTATGGAATGCTGATTGCTCTGGCTTTTATCTTCAGTTATGTAGAATCTCTGATTCCCATACCGGTGCCGATTCCCGGCGTAAAGCTGGGACTGGCTAATCTGGTAAATGTGGTGGGACTTTACACCGTAGGGACGGCGGGAACCATCTGTGTGGGACTGGTGCGGATTTTGCTGGTAGGCTTTACCTTTGGAAATGTCAGCAGTATGATGTATGCCATGGCCGGCGGCGCCCTGAGCCTGGCAGTTATGATTTTGGTGAAAAAGTGGGACTGGTTCGGGAAAATCGGCGTCAGCATTTTAGGCGGCGTGTTTCACAACATCGGCCAGCTTTCTGTGGCGGCAGTGATTACCAGCACGGCGGGAGTATTTTCTTATCTGCCCTGGCTTTTAGTGGCCGGTGTGGTAACCGGCTGTGTGATCGGGCTGCTGGGAGGACTGATCGTGGAGCGGATTGCATCGGTGGTAAAACGGCTATAGCCGTTGAAGCTGCCGCTGGAATTTTATAGGAATTGTGAAAATTATTATATGGCTTTTGGCATGGCTTTGCGTTATACTGATAGATAAGAAAAGGCAGTGGGCGGCTGGGAGCAGATATTCCGGCGCCAGTCTGAACAATGGAGGAGCGTATGGTTTACGAAGCAATTAAGAAGCTGGTACAGTATGGGGTAGAGACAGGGCTGTTGGAGGAGATGGACCGGGTATATGCCGTTAATCAGATTTTAGAAGCGCTGCATATGGACGAGTATGAGGAGCCGGAGGGACAGGTTTCGGATGTAAATCTGGAGGAGACCTTAAAGGAGCTTCTGGACTATGCCTGTGAACAGGGCATTATTGAGGACAGCATCGGCTGCCGGGATTTGTTCGACACCCGGCTGATGAACTGCCTGATGCCCCGTCCGTCTGAGGTTTCCCGGACCTTCTGGGGAATTTATGAGAAGGAGGGTGCTCAGGCTGCTACGGATTATTTCTACAAGCTGAGCCAGGATTCTGACTACATCCGCCGTTACCGGGTGTGCAAGGATCAGAAATGGGTAACCCAAACTGCCTACGGCGACCTGGACATTACCATCAATCTGTCCAAGCCGGAGAAGGATCCCAAGGCGATTGCAGCCGCCAAGCTGGCAAAGCAGAGCGGTTATCCCAAATGTCTGCTATGTATGGAAAACGAGGGTTATGCAGGCCGTTTAAATCATCCGGCCCGGAACAATCACCGGATTATCCGGATTACCGTTAATGACAGCAGATGGGGATTCCAGTATTCTCCTTATGTATATTACAATGAGCACTGCATTGTGTTCAACGGACAGCATACTCCCATGAAAATTGAGCGGGCTACCTTTGTGAAGCTGTTTGATTTTGTAAAGCTGTTCCCCCACTATTTCCTGGGATCCAATGCGGATCTGCCTATCGTAGGCGGTTCTATTTTAAGTCATGACCACTTCCAGGGCGGCCATTACACTTTTGCCATGGCGAAAGCTCCTATGGAGAAAACCTATACCATGGCCGGATTTGAGGATGTGGAGGCAGGCATTGTTCACTGGCCCATGTCTGTGCTGCGTCTGCGGTGCGAGAATCCGGACCGGCTGATCGAATTGGGAGACAAGGTGCTGACTGCATGGAGAAGCTACACTGACGAAGCTGCTTTCCTATATGCAGAGACAGATGGAGAGCCTCACAACACCATTACCCCCATTGCCAGAAAGAGCGGCGGAAAGTACGAGCTGGATCTGGTGCTGAGAAATAACCTTACAACGGAAGAATTCCCTCTGGGGGTTTATCATCCCCATCAGGAGCTGCATCACATTAAGAAAGAAAATATCGGCCTGATTGAGGTTATGGGCCTGGCTGTGCTGCCGTCCAGGCTGAAGGATGAGCTGGCGCTTTTAGGCCAGTACATTGTGGAAAGAAAAGATATACGCAGCAATGAAACATTGGAGAAGCATGCAGACTGGGTAGAGGAATTCCTGCCGCAGTACGGCCAGGTAACGGCAGAGAATGTGGCCGGAATTCTTCAGGCCGAGGTAGGCAAGGTGTTTGCCCGGGTGCTGGAGGACGCAGGCGTTTACAAGTGCACTGAGGAAGGCCGGGAAGGCTTTGGCCGGTTCCTGAAAAGTGTTGGGTTTGCGGAGCGTTCATAAATCGTTTGAGGAGAACTGAATGAATCTGGATTTAAACAAGCTGACCTGCGGCGTTTCTTTGACAGACACGGAGCGGACGGTACTGGAATTTTTGCTGCTTCATATTGATGAAGCTTTGAAACTGGGGGTTCGCGGTGTTGCAAAGGCCAACTTTACTTCCACCTCTACAGTAATGCGTCTGGCAAGGAAGTTGGGCTACAGTGGCTTTATTGAAATGTATTACAAGCTTATGGGCGCTGTGGGAGAAGCAATATCCGGTTATGAGCTTAACGAGGAGTTTATCAGCCATTTTGCAGAGCAGGAGGCAATCTCCATGGAGAATTATAACAGCCTCCGTCTGGCCGCAGAGAAAATCCATCGGACAGAGCAGATTGTTTTCATTTATGGAATGGGCTTTTCCTCTATGATGGCGGAGTATCTGGCAAAAAAACTTCTGGTATTGGGGATCAAGTGCATTTTTTCAGATGGAGCTGATTCGATTGGGGTTTTTGAAAACAACCTGGAGGACATCGGCGTATTTATTGCATTTTCCAGATCCGGGCGTTCACCCAATGTTCTGAACCGAATGAAAATGGCAGAGGAAAATGCAGTATTTACAGTAGGATTTACCAACAACGGAGCAAGTCCTTTAAAGGAGTGCTGCGGCTGTGTCATAGAGGTTCCTGACGACAATCCTCTGGATGACCGGAATATGAAGCCAACCTTGTTTTTCTCCAAAACGATGACCATGATTGAACTTTTAATCTATGAATATTATCAATTTTCTTTGAAACAAATGCAGGCATAGAATGCTGTTTCAGACGATGTATCGAAAACATGTTACACATCCGGGTAACATGTTTTCTTTTGTTTAAAACCCCTATACTTTTCTTTTTCTCCTGCGTATAATGCAATCATCAACCGTGCGCAAGGTTACAAACAAACTATATTTTCGGGAAGGGCCGTTCCCGGAAATGCAGGAAAACATAATGGAGAGGTATGACATGAAAGAAAAAGTTATGAGCACAATGCAGGCATTTTCCAAAGCAATGTTCATGCCGGTGCTGATTCTTCCGATCGCCGGTCTTTTGATTGCAGTTGGAAATGTATTTACCAACGCAAGACTGATTGAGATGCTTCCGTTCTTAGACAATCCGGTTACAAAAGGATTTGGAACTATTTTATCCGGTGCGCTGGTAGCGATCTTAAACAACCTTGGCCTGATTTTTTGCACAGGCATTGCAGTTGGACTGGCTAAGAAGAAAAAAGCAGAGGCTGGCTTTACTGCGGTTCTGGCATTTCTGGTATTTATCAATGCCATGAACAAGTTTATGGATCTTCGCGGAATCCTGGCAGATCCGACGGCTTTAAGAGGAACCGGACAGGCTATGGTCCTTGGTATTCAGGTTCTGGATATGGGCGTATTCCTGGGAATTATTCTGGGATGTGTGACCGCTTACATTCACAACCGTTTTATTGATACGGAATTCAACAATGCATTTCAGATTTACGGCGGAGCCCGCTTTGTATTTATTGTACTGATTCCGGTAATTATCATTCTCGCAGTTGTACTGACCTATATCTGGCCGGTAGTTCAGTCCGGTATCGATCAGGTTGGATACTTTATCAATCAGGCAGGTAACTTTGGAATTTTCCTTTACGGTGCGTTGGAGCGTCTGCTGATTCCTACAGGCCTTCATCATCTGGTATATACGCCGTTCCTTTACACCGGGCTTGGCGGAACTGCTGAAATTGGCGGACAGATTTTTGAGGGATGCCGCAATATTTATTACGCGGAGATGGCAGATCCGGCAGTGGCTGTATTATCATCTTCTGTTGTATGGGACGCAAGAGGTCTTTCCAAGATGTTTGGTCTGGTAGGCGCCTGCCTGGCTATGTACCACACTGCAAGACCGGAAAACCGCAGCAAGATTAAAGCAATCCTGATTCCGGCAGCGTTTACCTCTTTTATTGCAGGTGTAACCGAGCCGATTGAGTTCTCTTTCCTGTTTACTGCGCCGATTCTGTTTGTAGCGCACGCTGCACTGAGCGGTCTTGGTATGGTTGCATTTAACCTGCTGGATTGCCGGGCTATCGGACCCAACGGATTTATTGATTTCTTGCTTTACAATCTGCCGTTGGGTATTGAAAAGACCAACTGGCCGGTGTACCTGCTTATCGGCGCTGCAGAGTTTGCAGTTTACTATTTGCTGTTCCGTTTCCTCATTACCAGATTTAACTTAAAGACTCTGGGCCGAGAATCTGAGGGCATGGAGATGAAGCTTCATACAAAGGCTGAGTACAAAGAGAAGCAGGAGAGCAAAAAGGGCGGAAAAGACGGTAATATCAATGCAGCTTTGATCGTAGAAGCTCTGGGCGGAGCAGATAATATTGTAAAAGTAGATAACTGCTTTACTCGTCTGCGTCTGATTGTAAAAGACAATACACTGGTTCAGGACGATGTTCTGCAGCAGAAGACAGGAGCAGCCGGCGTGATGAAAAAAGGTGAGACCGTTCAGGTAATCTACGGACTTCACATCAATCAGATAAGACAGGCTGTAGATAAGGAATTAGGTTTAGATCAATAGTGATTCAGAAGGGAGTATGTGAATATGGCAAAGAAAGCATTTGACATAGTGATTGCAGGCGGCGGAAGTACTTATACGCCGGGTATTGTAAAAATGATGCTGGAGCATCTGGAGGATTTTCCGTTAAGCTCTGTTACGCTTTATGATAATGACGAAGAACGGCAGGCCGTGATCGGAGAAGCGCTGGCGATCATGATGAAGGAGGAGGCGCCTCAGATTCAGTTTTCCTATACCACAGATCCAAAAGAGGCATTCACTGATAAGGATTTTTGTATGGCCCACATCCGCGTAGGCAAATATGCGATGCGCCGTCTGGATGAGCAGATTCCCTTAAAGTACGGCGTAATAGGCCAGGAAACCTGCGGACCGGGTGGAATTGCTTATGGTATGAGAAGTATTACCGGAATGCTGGAGATCATTGATTACATGGTGAAATATTCTCCGGAATGCTGGATGCTTAATTACTCCAATCCGGCAGCTATTGTGGCAGAAGCCTGTCGGGTGCTTCGTCCAGATGCAAGAGTTATCAATATCTGCGATATGCCGGTAGGAACCAGAAGAAGAATGGCTTACATTGTAGGAAAAGAGTACGATGATCTGGATGTACGCTATTTCGGACTGAATCATTTTGGCTGGTGGACCAGTGTAAAGGATAAGACCACTGGTGAGGACTATATGCCCAGACTTTTAGAGTATGTGGCTGAGAACGGCTATCTTACTCAGAAAGCGATCGAGACTCAGCATATGGATGAAAGCTGGCAGGCAACCCATAGAAAAGCCAAAGATCTCTTAGCTTTGGATCCTCAGTTTTTGCCGAATACTTACTTAAAATATTATCTCTATCCGGATTATGTAGTAGAGCACTCTGATATTAACCACACGCGTGCTGACGAGGTAATTGAAGGCCGGGAGAAGGAAGTATTTGGAGCAGCCAGAGAGATTATCCGCAAGGGAACGGCTTCCGGAGGTGAATTTACCGTAGATAATCACGCTTCCTTTATTGTATCTCTGGCAAAGGCCATTGCTTACAATACCCATGAGATTATGCTGTGTATCGTGGAGAACAAGGGAGCAATCAGCAACTTTGATTCTGACGCTATGGTAGAGGTTCCCTGCGTAGTGGGAAGCAACGGCCCGGAAGCAATGTGTCAGGGTGAAATCCCTACCTTTGAACGAGGGATGATGCAGGAGCAGTTGGCAGTAGAAAAACTGGTAGTTGAGGCATATGTAGAGCACAGTTATTTGAAGCTGTGGCAGGCATTGACCTTATCCAAGACTGTACCCAGCGCATCTGTGGCAAAACAGATTCTGGATGAGCTGATTGAAGCAAACCGGGAGTATTGGCCGGAACTTCAGTGATTTCAATAGAGAAACGGGATGATGTGCTTTTCATCATCCCGTTTTTGTGCTATGATAGGGGGCATATGCCGGGCTTTTATGGGAATGACTTTTAAGCCGGCGTAAGAATGGGCAAATAGACAGGAAATCATAACAGGTGAACGGATGAACAAACGATTATGGAACGCAGGCGGTCTTCTGGCGGCTGCAGTGGTTCTGGCTGCAGGGCTTTCCGGTTGTCAGGGCGAAGCGGCAGGTCCGAAGCTGGAGGCTTACGATAAACAATATCTTTCTTATTTCGATACGATTACCAGCGTAACCATTTACGCAGAAGACAGAGAACAGTTTGAGACTTATGAGCAGATCGTAAGCAGTGAGCTGGAGCGGTATCACCAGCTTTTTGATATTTACGAAAATTATGAGGGAATCAACAATATCAAGAGTATCAACGACAGCGCCGGGATGACGCCGGTGCAGGTAGATGGGGCTATTATTGATCTTCTGGAGTTTTCCATAGAGCAGTATGAGGCAACGGACGGCAGGTTTGATGTGGCTATGGGAAGCGTACTGTCTGTCTGGCACGATTACCGGGAGCGGGCGTCAGCGGAGCCTGAACAGGCTGCCGTTCCGGATGAGGTAGAGCTTTTTCAGGCGGCAGAGCATAGAAATGTGGATGACCTTGTAATCGATAAAGAGGCGTCTACGGTCTATTTAAAGGATCCGGACATGCGGCTGGATGTGGGGGCTGTGGCAAAGGGCTATGCGGCCCAGAAGCTGGCTGAGACACTGAAGGCTGAGGGAGTGGAGCATGCCCTTTTAAGTCTGGGCGGAAATGTGGCGGCTATCGGGATCCGAGGAGACAAGAAGCCCTGGCGGGTGGGAGTGCAGAACCCGGATCTAAAATCATCGGAGCCGTATCTTCATGTAGTGGATTTGGAAAATATGAGCCTGGTAACCAGCGGAACCTATCAGCGGTTTTATGAGGTGGATGGGAAGCGGTATCATCATATTATCAACCCGGATACTCTGATGCCCTGGGACATGTATCAGTCCGTTACGATCCTGACGCCGGACAGTGCCATGGCAGACGCCCTTTCCACGGCAGTGTTTAATATGGAGCTGGAACAGGGAATGGCGTTGATTGAATCCATGGAAAACACGGAGGCTTTGTGGGTACTGGCAGACGGAAGTGAAGTGGAAAGCTCCGGTTTTGGAGCATTTACGGAAAGATAAGAAAGGATTTTGGGAGTATGGAACAGAGTGTGAAAAAATCGGGCGTCAGCAAGGCGCTGCTGCTTTTGACCGGCCTCATCTGGGGCGTGGCGTTTGTGGCTCAGAGTGAGGGAATGAATTATGTAGGTGCATTTACATTCAACTGTGCCCGGTTTCTGGTAGGCGGTCTGGTGCTGATTCCCTGTATCTTTTTTCTGCGTAAGTTAAACGGAGATAAGCAGGCTGCCATGGATGAGGCAGCCCGCCGGAAGTATCGGAGAACCGGAATCATCGGCGGCCTTTGCTGCGGCGTTTTTATCTGTCTGGGAAGTACCCTGCAGCAGCTTGGCATTGCACAGACTACAGTGGGAAAGGCCGGGTTTATTACGGCCCTCTATATTGTGATCGTGCCGGTTTTCGGACTGTTTCTGAAAAAGAAGGTAGGGCTTAATATCTGGATTAGCGTAGCCATTGCTGCTGTCGGCATGTATCTGCTCTGCGTAAAGGAAGGCTTTTCCATCGGGCAGGGAGATTTCCTGGTATTTTTAGGTTCTATCGGTTTCTCCCTCCATATCCTGGTGATTGACTATTTTTCACCGAAAGCAGATGGCGTAGTGATTTCCTGTATTCAGTTTTTTACTGCAGGGATTATCTCCGGTATACTAATGCTTCTGTTTGAGGAACCTGGCTGGACAGCCGTTCTGGCAGCCTGGGCCCCGGTTTTATACGCCGGAGTGTTATCCTGCGGCGTGGCTTACACCCTGCAGGTGGTGGCCCAGAAAAATGTGGAGCCTACGGTGGCTTCCCTGATTTTAAGCCTGGAATCCGCCTTTTCCCTGCTGGCAGGATGGGCGCTGCTGGGGCAGAAGATGTCTGCCAGAGAGCTGTTTGGCTGTGTGCTGGTGTTTGCGGCTATTATTCTGGCGCAGGTGCCGGTGGGAGAGAAGAAGACAAAATAAAAGAGATTTATTTCTGATTCTCTTTCTTCTCCAACTCCTGCATCTTCATGGCCCGTACCTTTAACGGAAGACCAAACAGGGTGATGAATCCGTCTGCATCGTGGTGGTCGTACATATCTCCGGTGGTGAAGGAGGCCAGGGATTCGCTGTAGAGGGAGTAGGGAGAAGCAGTGCCGGCCTTGATGATATTGCCTTTGTAAAGCTTGAATTTCACTTCTCCGGTCACATACTCCTGGGTAGATTCTACAAAGGCCTGTACAGCCTCTCTAAGGGGGGTAAACCATTTGCCTTCATATACAATCTGGGCCATTTTGTTGCCCATGTCTTTTTTAACTTCCATGGTAGCCCGGTCTAATACCAGTTCTTCCAGCTGCTGATGAGCCTTCATTAAGATGGTTCCTCCTGGGGTCTCGTATACGCCGCGGGATTTCATGCCAACGACCCGGTTCTCCACAATATCTACAATTCCGATACCGTGTTTTCCGCCCAGCTCATTTAATTTTTTGATGATGTCGGAAACCTTCATCTTTTGGCCGTTTACGCTGGTGGGAACGCCTTTTTCAAAGGTCATGGTTACATATTCGGGAGTGTCCGGCGCCTTTTCCGGAGACACGCTCATTACCAGCAGATGGTCGTAATTAGGCTCCTGATCCGGATTCTCTAATTCCAGGCCTTCGTGGCTGATGTGCCACAGGTTCCGATCACGGCTGTAGCTGCTGTCTGCTGAGAAGGGCAGGTCGATGCCGTGCTGCCTGCAGTATTCAATCTCATCTTCACGGGACTGCATAGTCCACACATCAGTCATACGCCAGGGAGCGATAATTTTGATGTCCGGGGCCAGGGCTTTGATGCCCAGCTCAAAACGGATCTGGTCATTGCCTTTGCCGGTAGCGCCGTGGCAGATGGCAACGGCACCTTCTTTGCGGGCAATTTCTACCAGCCGTTTGGCTATGGTCGGGCGGGCCATGGAGGTGCCCAGCAGATATTCATTTTCATAAACCGCATTGGCCTGCACACAGGGAACAATGTAGTTGTCGCAGAAATCGTCTACCACATCTTCAATATACAGCTTGGATGCGCCGGAAAGCTTTGCCCGTTCCTCCAGGCCGTCCAGTTCTTCTTCCTGTCCGCAGTCGATGCAGCAGCAGATAACCTCATAATCAAAGTTTTCTTTCAGCCACGGAATGATGGCGGTGGTGTCCAGCCCGCCGGAATACGCTAATACTACTTTCTCTTTCATTACTTGCTCCTCCTCATATTACGGTTGCCCGGTTGTTTTTGCTTTCGTTTTCATAAATATACACCACTTATTCAGATTTTGCAAGTGGAAATTGAATTTTTATAAAAAAATATTGCATATTAGGAAGTATAGGTGTATAATCATGGAAAATATACGGAGGAGAGCAATTATGATAAAGGCAGGGATTATTGGAGCTACCGGATATGCCGGGGCGGAGCTGGTGAGGCTTTTGCTGCAGCGGGAGGATGTTGAAATTGTATGGTACGGTTCCAGAAGTTATGCGGGAGAAGATTTTGCATCTATATACAGAAGTGTTTCCCATGTGTCGCACCCAGTTTGTAAGGACGATGATATGACAGCTTTAGCGGATATGGCAGATGTAATTTTTACTGCTACCCCCCAGGGCTTTTGTGCTTCCCATATTACAGAGGAGATTTTGTCCAAGGCCAAGGTCATCGACCTGAGCGCAGATTTCCGGATTAAAGATGTGGGGATTTATGAGCAGTGGTATCAACTGCAGCATGCGTCGCCTCAGTTTATAGAGGAAGCGGTGTATGGCCTTTCGGAAATCAACCGGGAGAAGATAAAGAAGGCCAGATTGATTGCCAATCCGGGATGCTATCCCACCTGTTCCTTCTTAACTTTATATCCACTGGTAAAGGAAGGGCTGATTGACGCCAATACGATTATTATCGACGCCAAATCCGGCACCTCCGGAGCAGGCCGGAGCGCCAATGTGCCCAGCCTGTACTGCGAGGTGAATGAGAGCATGAAGCCCTACGGCGTGGCTTCCCATCGTCACACGCCGGAGATTGAGGAACAGCTTTCCTATGCGGCAGGAGGGCCGGTAACCATCAGCTTTACCCCTCATCTGGTTCCTATGAACCGTGGGATTTTAGTAACGGCTTATGCGTCTTTATTAAAGAAGATGACGGCAGAAGAAGTGAAGGCAGTTTATCAGACATATTATGGAAATGAGTATTTTGTCCGGGTGATGGAGCTGGGGCAGGTGCCTCAGACCCGTTGGGTAGAAGGCAGCAATTTTGCAGACATCGCCTTCCAGTTGGATTCCCGCACAGGCCGTATCGTTATGATGGGGGCTATTGACAACATGGTGAAAGGGGCGGCTGGTCAGGCCATGCAGAATATGAATCTGATGTTTGGGCTGCCGGAGAACATGGGATTAAAGCAGATTCCCGTGTTCCCATAAAATTGGAAGAAAGGATTTAACACAGATGGCAGGAACCATGAGCATCCTTATCCGGGAAATGACAATAGAAGATTACGACCAGGTATACGCTCTGTGGATGCAGATTTCTGGATTCGGTATCCGCAGCATTGACGATTCCTACGAAGGAGTGGAGCGGTTTTTAAAGCGAAATCCGTCCACCAGCGTGGTGGCGGTCCAGAATGGCCGGATTGTAGGCTCTGTGCTTTGCGGCCATGACGGACGCACCGGATATTTCTACCATGTCTGTGTGGCAGATGATTATCGGAAGCGGGGCGTAGGTCACCGAATGGTTCACTATGCCATGCGGGCGCTGCAGGCGGAAGGTATCAATAAAGTAAGTCTGGTAGCTTTTAAGAACAATACAGTGGGCAATGAGTTCTGGAACAATGTGGGATGGACCAGGCGGGACGATTTTAATTACTATGATTTTGTGCTGAATGAGGAGAATATTACCCGGTTTAACAGGTAGAGAGGGAGGAGCGCGTTATGAAAAAAATCGAAGGCGGAGTTACTGCAGCCAAGGGATTTTTGGCGGCGTCTGCGGCTGCTGGCATTAAATACAAGGATCGGAAGGATATGGCCATGATTTACAGCCAGACGCCTTGCAAGGCAGCAGGCACCTTTACCACCAATATTGTGAAGGCGGCGCCGGTTAAGTGGGATCAGAAGATTGTGGCAGACTCAAAAGGGGTTCAGGCAGTGGTGATTAACGCAGGAATCGCCAACGCCTGTACCGGGGCAGAAGGATTTGGCTATTGTAAGGAAACGGCCCGGACAGCAGCTAAAGTTCTTCATGTGTCAGAGGATGGCGTGCTGGTGGCTTCTACCGGAGTGATCGGGATGCAGCTTCCTATGGAAAAGCTGACTGCAGGAATTGAAGCCATGGCGCCCAGGCTGGACGGCAGCCTGGAAAGCGGAACCGAGGCAGCCAAGGCTATTATGACTACAGATACCAAGAAAAAGGAGACTGCTGTAGAGTTTACAGCCGGCGGAAAGACGGTCACCTTAGGCGGTATGTGCAAGGGCTCAGGCATGATTCATCCCAACATGTGCACCATGCTTTCCTTTGTGACAACCGACTTGAATATTTCCGATGAACTTTTAAAGGCGGCTTTATCAGAGGTGGTGCAGGATACCTACAATATGATTTCTGTAGACGGCGATACCTCTACCAATGACACTGTGCTGCTGCTGGCTAACGGCCAGGCGGGAAATCCGGAAATTACTGAGAAAAATGAGGATTACTACACTTTCCTGGCAGCTCTTTATGAGGTAAATGAGACTTTGGCAAAGAAGATTGCGGGAGACGGCGAGGGCTGTACCGCCTTGTTTGAGGTGAAGGTAGTAGGAGCAGAGAACAAGGACCAGGCCAAAATCCTGGCTAAATCTGTCATCACCTCCAATCTGACTAAGGCGGCCATCTTTGGCCACGATGCCAACTGGGGGCGGATTCTCTGCGCCATGGGCTACTCCGGCGCTGCCTTTGACCCGGAGCAGGTGGATCTGTATTTTGAGAGTGCAGCCGGAAGCTTGCAGATTATTAAAAACGGTGTAGCTTTAAATTACAGCGAGGAACAGGCTGGCGATATTCTTTCCCAGCAGTCGGTGACGGTCATTGCAGATATTAAGATGGGCGAGGCGTCGGCCACTGCATGGGGATGTGATTTGACCTTTGATTATGTAAAGATCAACGCAGATTACCGGTCATAGGAGGAGCAGGAAGATGGAAGCGAAATTGAGCGAGATGCAGAAGGCGGAGGTGCTGATTGAAGCGCTCCCTTATATCCAGCGGTTCAACCGTAAGATCATTGTGGTAAAATACGGCGGCAGCGCCATGGTGGATGAGCAGTTGAAACATCAGGTCATTCAGGATGTGGTACTGCTGAAGCTGGTGGGATTTAAGCCCATCATTGTTCACGGCGGCGGCAAGGAAATCAGCCGGTGGGTGAATAAGGTGGGGATGGAGCCCAGATTTGTCAATGGACTCAGGGTAACGGACGAGGCCACCATGGAGATTGCAGAGATGGTGCTTAACAAGGTCAATAAAAGCCTGGTGCAGCTGGTTGGCGAGCTGGGCGTCAAGGCGGTAGGCATCAGCGGCAAGGACGGTATGCTTTTAAAGTGTGAGAAAAAGCTGTCCAAAGGACAGGACATTGGCTTTGTGGGAAACATCACCCAGGTGAATCCGAAAATTATTCTGGATTTGCTGGAAAAAGATTTCCTGCCGATCATCTGTCCCATTGGCTGTGATGGCAAGTTTCAGAGCTACAACATCAATGCAGACGATGCAGCCTGCGCTGTAGCACGAGCGGTAAATGCAGAAAAACTGGCGTTTCTTACGGATGTGGAAGGGCTGTACCGGGATTTTGAGGATAAGAACACGCTGATCTCCGAGATGAGTGCCGGTGAGGCCCGTCAGTTTGTGGAAAGCGGCTGCCTGGGCGGAGGAATGCTGCCCAAACTGTTAAACTGTGTGGAGGCTGTGGAAAATGGCGTGTCCAGGGTACATATTTTAGACGGCCGGATTCCTCACTGTCTGCTTCTGGAGATTTTTACCAACCGGGGCATTGGAACGGTGATCCATGCAGAACCGGACGAGCCTGCAGAGGAACAGAATTAGAAAGGAGATGCGGTATGGAGAAACAGCAGTGTATGGAGCGGGCCGGGCAGTCCCTCTATCACATTTACAATCGCTTTCCGGTGGTGTTTGACCGGGGGGAAGGGGTGTATCTGTATGATACAGACGGCGTCCAGTATCTGGATTTTGGAGCAGGAATTGCAGTAATGGGACTGGGCTACGGCTGTAAAGAATTAAATGACGCAGTGAAGGAGCAGGTGGATAAGCTGTACCACACCTCCAATTTGTTTTACAATGAGCCGGCCATCCGGGCGGCAGAAAAGCTGAAGGCTGCGGCCCAGATGGACAGGGTATTTTTCACCAACAGCGGAACGGAGGCAGTGGAAGGGGCGCTGAAGGTAGCAAAGCGTTATGCCTGCAATAAGGGGATGGGAACGGATTATGAAATTATTGCCATGAAGCATTCCTTTCACGGCAGAAGTCTGGGAGCCCTTTCTGTCACAGGAAACGACCACTACCAGGAACCTTTTGCGCCTCTGATTCCCAATATTAAATTTGCAGAGTTTAACGATTTGGATAGCGTAAAGGCTTTGTTCAGTGAAAAGACCTGTGCTGTCATTATGGAGACCATTCAGGGGGAAGGGGGCATTTATCCGGCTGACCAGGAGTTTTTAAAAGGTGTCCGGGCCCTTTGCGATAAACAGGATGCGCTGCTGATTTTAGATGAGATCCAGTGCGGCATGGGCCGCAGCGGCCATATGTTTGCATGGCAGAAGTACGGCGTGAAGCCGGATGTGATGACAGTAGCCAAGGCTCTGGGAAACGGTGTTCCCATCGGCGCCTTTTTAGCCAGCGGAAAGGCTGCTTTTTCTGCATTAGCGCCGGGAGACCACGGCACTACCTATGGCGGAAATCCTCTGGTGTGCGCCGCTGCAGAGCGGGTGCTGGATTTGTTTGAAGACTGGAAGCTGGCAGACCATGTAAATGAGATTGGAATATATCTGTGGGAGCAGCTGGAACGCTTAAAAGACCGCTGCGACGGAATCACCGCCCATCGGGGCTGCGGATTGATCCAGGGTCTGGAGTTTTCCGCACCGGCCGGTCCGGTGGTAAAAGAAGCTCTGCTGGAGCAGCATCTGGTACTCATCAGCGCCGGTTCCAATGTGATCCGGTTTGTTCCGCCTCTCATCATTGAGCGGGAGCATGTGGATGAGATGGTGCAGAAACTGGAGGCGGCAATTCGGGCAGTGGAGAAGTCGGCGGCAGAGGCGTAGAAAAACCGGTGTTTTTCCAGGCGTGTCTGATTACATTCACAATTTTCTCAGAGTCCAGATTCCCGCTTTTGTAGCGGGGTGAGACAAGAAGCAGAGGCAGACGGCCGGAGGCTTTTGGCGGAATTACATAGTAATGCTGCTCGGCTTCTTCTGGCAGTAGGGAATAATGAAATAAAAAAGGAAATAATTGTCCATTTGCATTTAAAGCTAGCCAGAACTCTTTTTTTTTGATATACTGGTGATGCTGTGATTATCAAAAGAAAAGGAAGGTAATTGAATGGATAATTCTAAGAAAATGAATTGGTACACCCTGGCCTTTATGGCGTTTTCTACCGTCTGGGGCTTTGGTAATGTGCTGAATGGATTTGTATACTTCAATGGTATTCAGGTCATTTTCAGTTGGATCTTAATGTTTTCACTGTACTTTGTTCCCTATGCGCTTATGGTAGGTGAGCTGGGTTCTGCCTTCAAGCATTCTGGCGGCGGCGTCAGCTCCTGGATCCATGAGACCATCAATCCCAAGTTCGCCTACTATGCAGGCTGGACCTATTGGGCCTGTCATGTTACTTATATTGCCAGCAAGGGAAGCGGTGGTTTAAAGGCCCTTAGCTGGATGATTTTCCAGAACGGAACTACTTACGACAAGCTGCCTACCCTCTGGGTACAGTTGGCAACGCTGGCTGTTCTGCTGTTTTTCTGCTGGGTGGCAAGCCGGGGCTTAAATCCGCTTAAGAAGTTGGCTACCATCGCCGGAACCAGCATGTTTGTAATGTCAATTTTATACATCCTGATGATGTTTGCCGCTCCGGTTATAAATCCCAACGGCGGTTATGTAGCCATGGAGTTTTCCAAGGAAACCCTGATTCCTCAGTTTAATATGGGATACTTTACTTCCCTGTCCATTCTGGTGTTTGCAGTAGGCGGCTGTGAGAAGATTTCTCCCTATGTAAACAAGGTGAAAAATCCTTCCAAGGGATTCCCTAAAGGCATGATTGCTCTGGCTGTTATGGTTATGGTATGTGCAATCCTGGGAACTGTGGCCATGGGCATGATGTTTGACCCGGCTGTGATCAACGAGAGCACAGAAAGCTTCAGCCACTATGTTTCCAACGGTGCCTACCTGGCATTCCAGAAGCTGGGTGAGTACTACCATGTAGGCAATCTGTTGCTGATTATCTATGCGGCCTGCAACGCCATCGGTCAGTTCTCCACCCTGGTGCTGAGTATTGACGCTCCGCTGCGGATGCTGCTGGATAATGAAGAAGCAGAAAACTTTATTCCATCCAGGCTGCTGAAGAAGAATGACCGGGGCGCATACATCAACGGTATCCGCATGGTGGCAGCTCTGTCCGGAAGTATCATTCTGATTCAGTCCTTCGTTCCGGGTGCAGCGTCTGTTCTGACCCAGCTGAACAAGCTGAATTCAGTAACCATGCCGCTTCGTTATCTGTGGGTATTTGCCGCTTACATTGCGCTGAGAAAGGCATTTGGTAAATTTAACCCAGAATACCGTTTTGTAAAGAACCAGGGCGTTGCTCTGACTGCAGGTTACTGGTGTTTCTTTGTAACTGCATTTTGCTGTATCTTTGGTATGTATGTAAAGGGCGATATGTTCTCCACTGCTCTGAATGTGATCACTCCCTTTGTGCTGACTGCACTGGGTCTGATCCTGCCGATCATTCGGAAAAGAGAGTTAGCCAAAAAGTAAAGCGGGTTTTTGATTTGAAGCGCTGCCGCATATCTGTGTTGTCTGTAATTCAGGCTATGGCAGAGCGGCTGGCTTGTCCGGGCAAATCTGGCTTCGGCTCACAGCAGAGTGATGGAAGCCTTGGAGAGAATGAAAAAGTAAGTGTTTGTAGAGACAGACTGAAAATTGATTTTGGAAAAAGGAGGAATGCTGCGGTGTTCCTTCTTTTTGTTTCTGAGTTATTCCTGTGTTATCAGTGGCAAACTGGAAAAGATATGCTATAATAGAGTTTAAAATTCAGACTGAAAAGAAACGAGGCAGGTCACATGATAGAAAAGCAGTTATTGGGACAGTGGACAGATGCTCTGGCATCCAAAGCGCCGGTTCCGGGCGGCGGCGGCGCGTCGGCTCTGGCCGGCGCTCTGGGAGCCGCCCTGGGGCAGATGGCAGCGAATCTGACCATTGGGAAAAAGCGATACGCAGATGTGGAAGACGAGATGCAGCAGAGCCTTTTTGCACTGAACATCCTTCAAATGGAGCTGATGGCTCTGGCGGATAAGGACGCTGAGGTATTTGCCCCTTTGGCAGCCGCTTACGGAATGCCGTCTGCTACGGAGGAAGAAAAGGCAGAAAAGGACCGGGTAATGGAAAAAAATCTTTTGGCAGCCAGCCTGGTGCCCATGCAGATGATGGAAAAGGCATCGGCGGTGCTGGATGTGCTTGGTCTTCTGGAGGAAAAGGGAAGCAGGATGGTAGTATCGGATGTGGGTGTGGCGGCTCAGATGGCCAGGGCAGCCTTAAACGGTGCTGTGATGAACATCTACATCAACACCAAATCCATGAAGAACCGGGAAAAGGCAGAAGAACTGAATGAAAAGGCAGAAAAGCTTTTGAAAGAAGGCACAGCCCAGGCGGATGAAATCTACGGCAAGGTGCTTAAGAAGTTAAAGGGCTGAGTACAGCCGGAAAGGAGCGTTCTATGCAGGCGTTAAAAGGAGCAGAGGTTTCTGCAAAAATCAAGGAGCAGGTGCAGGCCATTCTGGCGGAGCCGGGGGTTCAGGTTCCCAGGCTGGCTATTGTGCGGGTGGGAGAGCGACCGGACGACCTTTCTTATGAGCGGGGAGCCTTAAAAAAGATGGAGGCTTTCGGACTTTTGGCTCAGGTGTACGCCTTTCCGGCAGACATCAGCGACCAGGATTTTAAAACGGCATTTCAGGCTGTCAATGAGGATCCGGAGGTGACCGGAATTTTGCTTCTGCGCCCTCTGCCCAGCCAGATCTGTGAGCGGGACATTGAGAATATGATTAACCCGGAAAAGGATTTGGACGGCATTTCTCCAGTCAATATTGCCAAGGTATTTGCCGGAGACGAGACCGGCTTTGCCCCCTGTACCGCAGAGGCGGTGGTGGAGGTGCTGAAGGCCAATGATATTCCCATTTCCGGAAAGCGGGTAACGGTAGTGGGCCGCAGCATGGTGGTAGGAAAGCCCTTATCTATGCTGCTGTTAAAGGAGCATGCCACCGTTACCATCTGCCATACCCGGACAAAGGATTTAGAAGGTACATGCCGGAATGCAGAAATTTTAGTGGCGGCTGCAGGAAAATCCAAAATGCTGGACAGCCGGTTTGTAGGCGACGGCGCAGTGGTGGTGGATGTAGGCATCAATGTAGATGAAAACGGCAAGCTTTGCGGAGATGTGGACTTTGATTCCATCGCTGAGAAGGCTGCCATGGCTACGCCGGTGCCTGGCGGCGTGGGAGCCGTGACTACGGCTGTTCTGGCGAAGCATCTGGCGGAGGCGGCAAGGCGGCGGAGCAAGTAAGAAAGAAGATATTTGACAATCTCCGCCTGCTGTGATACACTGGCCGCAGAATATTTTGGAAAGGGGTGGAAGGATGAAGTAATGTTCTTGCAGAGGAAACTGTACAGTGAAGGAAGCGGCCCAGGGTGGGCAGCCTCATTTGCTGTGCCTGTTTATGCAAGAATGTGCTTCATCCTGCGCTCCTTTTTTGTGTCTTAATATGGAGAAAACATCCGGCTCCGGCTGAATTTCGGCGTTTGGAACCGACAGGATGAACAGGCTTCTTGCAGGTTTTTGAGGGATTGCCGGAGAGACAGGAGGCGTCCCTATGCAGAGGAGGCGTGTATATGTCATTATTACAGGTAACGGATTTAACATTTGAATATGAAGGCAGCTTTACCCCGGTATTTGAGGGAGTGTCTTTCCAGATTGATACAGACTGGAAGCTGGGCTTTGTGGGGCGGAACGGAAAGGGAAAGACCACATTTTTGAAAATTCTGATGGGAGAGCTGGAATACAGCGGTCATATTACCGGACGGATTCCCTTTGACTATTTCCCATTTCCAGTAAAGGAGCCTCAGCGGGATACCTGGGAGGTGCTCTGGGATGCTACAGAGGGAGATGTGGAAACCTGGCAGGTGGAGCGGGAACTTTCTAAGCTTCATGTGGCAGAGGATGTGCTGTACCGGCCTTTTTGCACACTGTCCAACGGAGAGCAGACCAAGGTGCTTTTAGCGGCCCTGTTTTTGAGGGAAGGTCATTTCCTGTTAATTGATGAACCTACTAATCACCTGGACCAGGAGTCCAGAAAGCTGGTCAGCGATTATTTAAACAGCAAAAAGGGATTTATTCTGGTATCCCATGACCGGGCGTTTCTGGATGGCTGTGTGGATCATATTCTGGCAGTCAACCGGACAGATATTCAGGTGCAGCGGGGGAATTTTTCTTCCTGGTTTGAGAATAAGGAACGGCAGGATGCCTTTGAGCAGGCAGAGAATGACCGGCTCAAAAAAGATATTAAGCGGCTGGAAGCGGCAGCCCGCCAGTCAGAGCGGTGGGCGGATAAGGCAGAGGGAACCAAAATCGGCGGCATTGCAGACCGGCTTCACGCCAATGTGGGAACCAGAGCTTACATCGGAGAGAAATCCCGTCGGCTGCAGCAGCGGCGGAAGAATCTGGAACGGCATCAGATAAGCGCCATAGAGGAGAAACGGGGGCTGTTAAAGAATGTGGAGCAGCCGGAAAACTTAAAGCTGTTTCCGCTTAAGCATCATGCAGACCGGATTCTGGTGTTTGACAAGGTTCAGCCCTGTTATGACGGGGCAGGACAGCCGGTTTGTGAGCCGGTGAATCTGGAGCTGCGGCAGGGGCAGCGTATTTTCCTAAAAGGCTCCAATGGATGCGGAAAAACCAGTCTGCTGAAGCTGGTGCTGGAAGCGGTTTCCAGGCAGACGGAAACCGGGCAGGGAGGCGGCCTGCCTAAAATCCGGGGAGAAATCCGTGCGGCGTCCGGTCTTAAAATTTCCTATGTTTCTCAGGATACTTCCGGTTTGAAGGGAAGTCTGCAGAACTATGCACGGGAAAAGGCAGTAGAGGAGCGCTTGTTTCTGGCTCTTTTGCGAAAACTGGATTTTTCCAGAGAACAGTTTGAAAAGCCCATGGAGTTCTACAGCCAGGGACAGAAGAAAAAGGTGCTGATTGCCTGCAGCTTATGTGAACAGGCTCATCTTTACATCTGGGACGAGCCTTTAAACTATATTGATATTTATTCCCGGATGCAGATAGAGGAGCTGATTCTGCAGTTTCAGCCCACTATGCTTTTGGTAGAGCACGACGCAGCCTTTGCCGAAAGGGCAGCGGATCAGGAAATTCCGGTGATACGGTTGTAGAAGGAAGTAACGAAAAAGAGAAGGAATCAAATTTATGGAGATCAGAAAAGCGGAAATGACGGATCTGGCGGAAATTCTGGAGCTGTATGTTCAGGCCCGCCAGTTTATGAAGGAAAACGGAAACCCGGATCAGTGGGGAGATTATTATCCCCCCAGAGAACTGACGGAGGAGGACATCCAGACCGGGAACTGCTATATTTGTCAGGAGGATGGAGCACTTTTGGGAGTATTCTTTTATATGAAGGGAGACGACCCGGATTATGCAGAGATTTATGACGGCAGTTGGGCCGGACAGGGCCCTTACGGAGTAATGCACCGGGTAGCCTGTCCGGGAAGCCGCCGGGGAGTGGCTACCTTCTGCGTCAACTGGTGCGTGGAGCAGTGCGGCGACCTGCGGATTGATACCCATCGGGACAACATTCCCATGCAGCGGATGCTGGAGAAAAACGGATTTGTCCGGTGCGGCGTCATTCATCCCCAGTTTGGTGGCGAGCGGATTGCTTATGAAAAAATAGTTACTGTCTGATATAGCAATATTCTGTCAAATATGATAAGATGGAAAGCAACAGTTCATCCTTTTACTTGGCGGGAGGTGCGGATTATGAGCAAAGTAATTACCATCAGTCGTGAATTTGGCAGCGGCGGCCGTGAGGTGGGGTTCCGTCTGGCGGAAAAGCTGCGGATTCCTTTCTATGACAAGGAGATTATCTCCCTGGCAGCCGAAGACAGCAACATTGCAGAAGAAGCATTTCGGGTCAATGACGAGGTCATCGGCAGACAAGAGCGGATTAGCCACGATTATGTGTCAGTAAATCCCTTTTCTCCGCTGTATGAGGTGCCTATGTCGGACCAGATTTTCCTTGCCCAGTCCCAGATGATCCGGAAGCTGGCGTGGGCCGGTCCCTGTGTGATCATTGGCCGCTGCTCCGACATTATCTTAGAGGATGCTTTCCATGTATTCCTCTGTGCAGGAATGAAAAAGCGGATTGAGCGGATGCAGGCTTTAGAGCCGGATGAGCCGGTCAAAAAGCTGGAAGCCCGGATGCGGGAGATTGACCGGAAACGGCGGGATTACTATCAGTATTACACCGGCAATGAGTGGGGCAATCCCAGAAACTACCACTTAAGCTTAAACAGTGGGAAGCTGGGCATTGAGCGGTGTGTGGAAATCATTGCAGAGTGTGTGCGGATGGAGAAGAAGTAGAATAAAGTAAAAGGCCGCTGGCCGGAAGCAAATTAGAGTTCCGGTTTCAGCGGTTTTCGTTATAGGCGGATTCACCCGGTTATTCCTGATAGCACTTTCGCATCAGGGCAATCTCAGCCTGGTAGCCCTCCAGTTCATTAGGGGTTTCCAGATAGAAAGGCAGATGTTTAAGGGCCGGATGGTTGGTAACCCGAATCAGGGCGTCTGCTCCGATGTGGCCTTCGCCGATTTTGGCGTGCCGGTCCTTGCGGGCTCCCAGAGGGTTTAAGCTGTCGTTTAAGTGGATGGCTTTCAGCCGATTAAGGCCGATGACCCGGTCAAATTCATCCAGCACCTCATCTAAATGATGGACGATGTCGTAGCCGCCGTCCCACACATGACAGGTGTCCAGACAGACGCCCATGTGGTGGGAAAGTTCTACCCGGTCCAGAATTTCCCGAAGCTCCTCAAACCGGCTGCCTACTTCACTGCCTTTTCCGGCCATAGTCTCTAATAAAACCGTGGTGCGCTGCTCCGGTTTTAAAATCTGGTTCAGCATTTCAGCGATAAGGCGGATGCCGGTTTCCACACCCTGCTTTACATGGCTGCCGGGATGGAAGTTGTAGCAGTTTCCAGGAGTAAATTCCATCCGTTCTAAATCATCGGCCATGGTGCGGCGGGCAAAGTCCCGGAGCCCTTCGTCTGCGGAACAGGCATTTAAGGTGTAGGGGGCGTGGGCCAATATCTGATGAATGCCGTGTTCTCTGGCAAAGGCCAGGTATGCCTCTACATCAGAAGGGACAATGGCTTTGGCGTTGCCGCCTCTGGGATTTCTGGTGAAAAACTGGAATGTGTTGGCGTCTATTTTAACAGCTTCCTTGCCCATGGCAAGATAGCCTTTGGAAGAAGATAAATGACATCCGATGGTAAGCATAAGCAGGATTCCC
This sequence comes from uncultured Eubacteriales bacterium, assembly GCA_951800645.1. Lineage (GTDB taxonomy): Bacteria > Bacillota > Clostridia > Lachnospirales > Lachnospiraceae > Brotaphodocola. The sequence goes on from CATOIK010000012.1 coordinate 69,753, forward strand.
CCTTTCGTATCGATCGTAACTGGTATTTATCATACTCTGGCAGAAGGAAAAAGTAAAGGAAGACTTTTTACGGAAAATGTGCTAGAATAATCCAGGCAATAGGAAATGATTTTGAGGGATGATGATGGAACAGAATATAAAACTGACCCTGCAGTATGAAGGTACCCGCTACAATGGGTGGCAAAAGCAGGGAAACACAGCAGACACCATCCAGGGAAAACTGGAGGCGGTTCTGGAGCGGATGTGCGGACGTCCGGTGGAGGTGCACGGCTCTGGCCGGACTGACGCAGGGGTTCACGCTGCCGGGCAGGTGGCAAATGTTCATTTGCCGGCAGGTTGGACGCCGGAGGAAGTAAAAGACTATTTAAACCGATACCTGCCGGATGACATTGCCGTGCTGAGAGCAGAACTGGCAGCGGATAAATTCCACAGCCGTTTAAGCGCTGTAAAAAAGTGTTATAAGTACCGGATTGAAACCAGCGGAAAGCGGGATGTGTTTTCCAGACGGCTGGTGTACGAACTGGGCCGTCCGCTGGATATAGAAGCCATGAGAAAAGCCGCCGGTTTGCTGACGGGGACTCACGACTTTAAAAGCTTTTGCGGAAACCGGAAAATGAAAAAGTCTTCCGTCCGCACCATCTATTCTATCCAGGTGCAGCAGGGGCCGGAAGATGGCCTGGTAACCCTGACATTTGAGGGAAACGGATTTTTGCAGAATATGGTGCGGATTTTAACAGGCACCTTAATTCAGGCAGGTATTGGAGAGCGGAACTGGCAGTCCATGAACGGGATTTTAGAAGCAAAGGACCGGCAGGCCGCCGGACCCATGGCCCCTGCAGAAGGACTTTGCCTGGAATGGGTTTCTTATGATGAGAGGGAAGAATGATGACAAATTTATTGGTACGGTTATTTGTAAAGGATTATGAACAGACAGAGAATGCCCAGGTGCGGACCCGCTACGGCCTTATGTCCAGTGTGGTGGGAATCTGCTGCAATGTGGTACTGTTTGCAGCCAAGCTGCTGACAGGCATCATGTTAAACAGTATTTCTGTTATGGCGGATGCCTTCAACAACCTGTCGGATGCAGCGTCCTCCGTTATCGGTTTTGCAGGCGTGAAGATGGCGGAAAAGCCGGCAGACGCAGACCATCCCTTCGGCCATGGCCGGATGGAATACATTGCTGCATTTGTAGTGGCGTTTTTGGTAATTCAGGTGGGATTTTCCCTCTTTAAGACATCGGTGGGGAAGATTCTTCATCCGGAAGAATTGGCTTTCAGCCTGGTTTCTGTGTTTATTCTGCTGCTGACAGTGGCTGTAAAGCTGTGGATGAGCTTTTTCAACCGCAAGCTGGGAAAACGCATCAATTCTCAGGTGATGCTGGCTACAGCGGCAGATTCCCTTGGCGATGTATGGGCTACCTCTGCCACGATTTTGTCCATCGTTGTGTTTGGCGTATTTCATGTGAATATTGACGGCATTGTCGGCCTGATTGTGTCTGTGCTGGTTATGATTGCCGGATTTAACATTGCAAAAGACACCCTGGCGCCTCTTTTAGGCGAAGCGGTGCCGCCGGAGGTTTATGACCGGATCACCCAGTTTGTAGAGCAGTTTGATGGCATCGTCGGCAGTCATGACCTCATTGTCCATAACTACGGCCCTGGCCGCAGTATGGCGTCCATTCACGCAGAGGTGCCTGCAGATGTCAATATTGAAGTATCCCACGAAATCATCGACCGGATTGAAAAAGAGGCCTATGAGCAGATGGGCGTGTTCCTGGTGGTTCACATGGATCCGGTGGAAATGAACAATCCGCTGGTGACAAAATTAAAGGAATTGGCTACCCAGATTATTCAGGCGGAAGATGAGCGGCTGACGCTTCACGATTTCCGGATTGTGGAAGGAAAAGCCCGAATCAATGTGCTGTTTGACCTGGTTGTGCCAAGAGAATACAATAAAGAGCGGCAGGAAGAATTAAAACAGAAGGTTTGTCAGAAAATAAAAGAGCAGGATTCCCGGTGCTACTGCATCATTCTGACGGAAAGCTCTTTTAAACAGGAGGTGTAACCGGAATTTCTGGAAAAATCCAGAAATGAATGCAATAAGAATGGGGATTTCTGCATTAAATAATCAGAGAGGAAGACTTTAGTGAATCAGGAAGAACTTCTTAAAATGGTAAGCCTTGGCGACAAAGAGGCGTTTCACCAGCTCTATCAGGAAACGGACAAAACGGTATACAGCTTTATTTTGTCCATCCTTAAGAATCCTCAGGACGCAGAAGAAGTGATGCAGGAAACCTACATGAAAATCTGGACCGGTGCAGCGTCCTATAAGCCCCAGGGAAAGCCGCTGGCCTGGATTTTTACCATTGCCAGAAATCTTTGTTACATGAAGTTTCGGGATCAGAAGCGGATGGCAGACATGGGCCTGGATGAACTTTCCGGGGAAGAACTGGGCGCGGATTTTCCTCCCCTGGAAAATCTGGCAGACGCCATAGTGCTTCAGGCAGCCCTTGAAATTTTAAAGGAAGACGAGCGCCAGGTGGTGCTGCTCCATGCAGCTTCCGGCCTAAAGCACCGGGAGATTGCTGCAGCCCTGGGAATGCCGTTAGCTACGGTGCTGTCCAAGTACAACCGGGCAATAAAAAAATTAAAACAACATTTGGGAGAGGAGTGAGGCCAATGCCGGATACAGACAGAATAAAACAGAATACCAGACAACTGGAGCAGCGCATAAAATCTGCAGTAGACGCCCTCACTCCGGATGTGTTTGACAGGCTGGATTTGTCAGTACGGCAGGTGCAGCGGCCGCCGGCTGCTCAGCTTTCCAGGGAAGCCCGGCCAGAAATCTGAATAAAATAGAAAAAGGGCTTGACCCGGCATTCCATTTCATGTATAATAATTTCCGTTGCAGTAATGGGCTATCGCCAAATGGTAAGGCAACGGACTCTGACTCCGTCATTTCAAGGTTCGAATCCTTGTAGCCCAGCTTCATCCCCGGAAGAGTAGTCTTCCGGGAATTTTTTCATTTCATAGGAAAGTTCGCCCTATGAAACAAAAACGCTCCGCGGGATGCGCACTTTGCGCTTAAGGAAAATGTCTGCTGACGCAGACGCGCTCCGGCGCGAGAGTCTGGTGAACCGGACTCATTTAATGGGAGGCATCCTGGTGTAATGGAAAGGAAATCATTATGGAAAAAGGAATTATTGTTTATCAGTCAAAATATGGGGCAACAAAAAAATATGCAGAATGGCTTCAAGCAATGACGGACTATCATTGTGTAGAAACATCAAAAGCAACAGTAAATGAAGTAGTACAGTACGAAACAATCATATTGTGCGGTGGTATATATGCTTCTGGAATAGCTGGATTATCGTTTTTGAAAAAGAATATAGATAAGCTGAAAAGCAAAAAACTGGCTATATTATGTGTAGGTGCTTCTCCTTATGATGAGGGCGCATTTGCAGCAATTAAAGAACATAATTTGACGGGTGATTTAAGAGATATTCCACTTTTTTATGGGCGAGGCGCATGGAACGAAAGTAAAATGAAATTTATGGACAGAACTTTATGCAAAATGTTACAAAAATCTGTAGCCAAAAAAGACCCAAATACATACGAACCGTGGATGAAAGCTCTTATGTGTGCGGTAGGACAAGATTGTGACTGGACAGATAAAAAATATCTACTGCCTCTATTGGATTATCTTGATATATGATATTGGGAATAAGTCGGTAGTTATAATATATAAGAGGTGTGTTGGCGGCAGGGAGAAAGTCTCTGCCGCCGCTTTCCTCAAAAAATTTCAAAATACATATTGACAATTTTCTATATGATGCATATGATAACACATAGACAGTTATCTATGGGAGGTGACTTTGAGAGATGGACGAAAGAAGAACTGCGGCAATCTTCAAAGCATTTTGTGATGAAAACCGTATTAGAATTATAAAGCTACTGGGTTCGGGCGAAAAATGTGCCTGCAAGCTGTTGGAAGAAATCAATGTGACACAGCCCACGCTTTCTCATCATATGAAAATACTTTGTGATGCTGAAATTGTTGTTGGTCGCAAAGAGGGAAAATGGACGCACTATTCCATTTCAGAAAAAGGCGTGAAGCAGGCAAAGGAATGTTTGGAGCAGTTAACAACACTTGATGTTGAATACAAAAACAAGTCGTGCTGTGAAAAGTGAGGAAGTTTATAGATTACTTTTCCGCACGGCTTATAAAACCGCCAATATATAGACAAATTTCAATATAACTATATGAAAGGAGCTTCTTATGGAAGCATTAAAAATTGGTTGGAACTTTTTTCAAAATGAAGTCCTCGGTATGGGTTGGCTGAGTAGGCTCATATCAACTATATTGAATGCCTGCGGTTTAGATACTACAAGCAGAGTAGGCGGCAGCATTCAGTTTTTTATTTACGATACTATAAAAATTATGGTACTGCTCGGCGTGTTGATTTTGATTATTTCGTATATTCAAAGCTATTTTCCACCCGAAAGAACAAAAAAGATACTTGGCAAGTTTCACGGGATATGGGCAAATATCATTGCCGCATTACTTGGTACGGTAACGCCGTTTTGTTCGTGTTCCTCTATTCCGCTGTTTATCGGATTTACAAGCGCAGGCTTGCCGCTTGGCGTTACATTTTCATTTTTGATTTCTTCGCCATTGGTTGACCTCGGTAGCCTTGTTTTACTGATGAGTATATTCGGTTGGAAAGTTGCCGTTTTGTATGTTGTTCTCGGTTTGGTAATTGCTGTTGTCGGCGGTACGCTGATTGAAAAACTGCACCTTGAAAATCAAGTGGAAGAATATATCCGAAACGGTCACGCTATTGATATTCCGCAGGAAGAACTGCATTTCAAAGAACGTATGAAATATGCTTGGGAACAGGTCGTTTCAACAGCTAAAAAAGTTGCACCTTATGTGTTAATCGGTGTCGGTATCGGTGCAATTATTCACAACTGGATACCCGAAGATTTCATTGTCAAGGTGCTTGGGGATAACAATCCGTTTGGTGTTGTGCTTGCTACTATCGCAGGTGTTCCGATGTATGCGGATATTTTCGGCACAATCCCGATTGCAGAAGCCTTACTTGCAAAGGGTGCTTTGCTCGGCGTTGTCCTTTCCTTTATGATGGGCGTAACTACCCTTTCTCTTCCATCAATGATTATGCTTCGCAAAGCGGTTAAGCCAAAGCTGCTCGGCATTTTCATTGCAATATGCACAGTCGGTATTATCGTTGTAGGTTATTTCTTCAACGCAATACAATATTTAATCGTTTGATTTTAGGAGGTTATCATTATGGCATTATTTAATTTCGGAAAGAAAAAAGAAGAAGAAAAGAAAACACCTGCTTGCGCTTGTAGTTGCGGTCGCCCGACAAGTGAGGCAGAAGAAATCACAAAGAACTGTTGCCCTGAAGCAAAGGGCGGAATTTGCTGTATTAAGGTATTGGGGGCAGGCTGTAAATCCTGTCACGAACAGTATGAAAACGCTAAACAGGCAATAAAGGATATGGGGCTTTCCGTAGAGGTGGAATACATTACGGATATGCAAGAGGTAATGGAATACGGCGTAATGAGTATGCCCGCCATTGTGGTCAATGAAAAGGTTGTTTCTATGGGTAAGGTGTTAAAATCGGCTGATGTAATTGCTTTACTTCATAAGTTGGGGTTTTAACTATGGATAAGAAAAAAGTAGCTTTTATCTGTGTTCATAATTCCTGCCGCAGTCAGATTGCAGAAGCACTTGGTAAGTATTTGGCGGGAGATAAATTTGATTTCTATTCTGCGGGAACGGAAACAAAACCACAAATCAATCAAGACGCTGTTCGGATTATGAAACAACTTTATGGGATAGATATGGAACAAAATCAATATAGTAAAACGATTGATAAAATTCCTGCGCCCGATATTGCAATCTCAATGGGGTGTGATGTTGAGTGCCCTTATATTGGCAGAGCTTTTGATGATGACTGGGGGCTTGTTGATCCGACGGGTAAAAGTGATGAGTGCTTTATACAGGTTATTGAGAAACTAACTCAAAAAATCAGAGACTTGAAATCAGAAAAGTGAGGGATATGAAAAACACAGAATGGGAGAGTATGAGAAAATTTCTGTAAATAAGATTCTTCTATGATAATGAAGGGTGAGAAGCTTCTAAATAAGGCTTTTCACCCTAATTCTGGCAAATCCCGATTTGAAATGATTATGGATAGGTTTGTTATCGACATAAGACCAGATAAACGCATCAAAACTTCCATATTTTTCTTGAATTTTGATGAATTGCTGTGCATTTGTAATTGCCGACTTGATTTTCAATCTATTGCGAACGATATTGGCATTTTGCATTAATTCATCAATTTTTGCTTCATCATAGAGCGCGATTTTCTGATAATCAAACTTATCAAAGGCTTCTTGAAATCCCACTCTTTTATTTAATATCGTTAGCCACGATAATCCAGCTTGCATACCTTCGAGGATCAGCATTTCAAATAGTTTCCTATCGTCATGAACTGGTTTTCCCCATTCATTGTCATGGTATTCCTTGTAGAGTTCCGTAGTTGCCCACGAACATCTTTCTCTATCATCCTTCTTCATAAGATCCCCCGTTTCTCAAATTCCGTTTTCCGGCTTTATTCACTATTTCTATTTTATCATAGAATGCGACTTTTTCCATCAATAAATTATGTGTTGTAATCCTACAGAACTTACCGATTTTTTCTAAAAATAGGATTGACATTTTGGGAAAATAGTGTTAAAATCTTTAACTGTTGCTGCGGGTGTTGATAAAACATCGACAGAAGAAAAAACCACTTGACAAATCAAACGCTTTCTATTAAAATGGAAAAGCATGTTTGAGGAGAGGTATCGAAGTGGTCATAACGAGGCGGTCTTGAAAACCGTTTGTCCGCAAGGGCGCGTGGGTTCGAATCCCACCCTCTCCGTTGGACAGGTTTAAAGCCTGCTCTTTATAATAACTGATGTTCAGGCATCGGTACTTATGCAGAAGTACCCAAGAGGCTGAAGGGACACCCCTGGAAAGGGTGCAGGTCGTTAATAGCGGCGCGAGGGTTCAAATCCCTCCTTCTGCGTTTTTAAAAAGCACCGGATGAGATTCGGAAACGGATTTCATCCGGTGCTTTTTGCATCTATAAGCAGCTTACTGATGGGAAATAGATCAGCCAGAAAAGTAAAAAAAGTGAAAAAAGGTGTTGACTTTTGTCTCTGACTTTGATATTATAATCCTCGCTGCTGAAAACGGCGGCAAAATTCTCTGAAATGAGAATAAAAAAATGTTGACAAAAACTTGCAGTTGTGATAACCTATAGAAGTTGTCGCCGCAAGTCGGAAACAACGAGATGAACCTTGAAAATGAAAGATTGAACAGTGTTTAAAACCCTGAAAATTCTAACAAAAAGCGTCCTGGTTGGACGGCTTTGAATGAGAAAATTCAGAACATTCGCGATTCAAGA
>CATOIK010000013.1 GCA_951800645.1 uncultured Eubacteriales bacterium
TCCCGCGACCAAACCTCACCGAACAGCACATCATCATTTAACTCTGCAAACCTAGGTGCAAAAACGCCCAATTCGTCACGACCAGCAGTAACCTTTGCCATCTGAAACGCCTCCTTTACTTCAACTTTCCGTATTCTTCCTCTGAAACCGGCTCCAGCCACTCATTGGAAGTATTCTCTCCGGGAACCTCTATGGCGATATGGGCAAACCAGCTATCCTTTGCCGCCCCGTGCCAATGCTTTACGCCCACAGGAATAGAAACCACATCTCCTGCATGAAGCTCCTGTGCCTCCTTGCCCCATTCCTGATACCAGCCGCGTCCACCGGTGACAAGCAAAATCTGTCCTCCGCCCTTTTCACCGTGATGGATGTGCCAGTTGTTCCGGCAAGCAGGCTCAAAGGTCACATTTGCAACGCCCACGCCATTTAACTGTGTCAGCATTGCCAGATAAGACTGGCCAGAAAAATATTCACCAAAGGGATTCGGAATACCCTTTTCAAAAATGGTTCCATACTCTAATTCGTTCATATAAAAACCGCCTTTCTTTTATCTGTAAGACTTCTGATAGATTGCCACACATTGCTCGTGAGATAGCTCTTTCGGATCGACAGCAAACAGACCTCCCATTGTTTCACGAGCATTTTCTGCCAGCCTGTCAAGTTCCTCCTCCTGAATACCAAAGTCGGACATTTTCAGGCCATACACACCACAGTCCTTTTGAAGCTGCACCAACATATCCACAAAATCCTGCGCGCAGTCTGCGTCCTGCTTTCCGAGCTCCTTTGACATAGTAATAAACCGTTCATCACAGGCATGACAGTCCACAAAGTGCTGATAGTACGCAACGGAAATCATAATCAGTCCCGCTCCGTGAGGCAGTTTTTGATGGTATGCACTCATGGCATGTTCCATAGAGTGTTCGCTGGTGCAGCAGCTCACGGTCATCACCTGCCCGGACAGGTTATTTGCAAAAGCCACACCCTCACGGGCTTCCAAGTCGCTGCCGTCCTTTACCGCCCGGACAAGATACCTGCCGATATTTTCAATCGCCGTCAACGCCAGCATATCGCCCATGCGGTTATGGGCTTTGGAAATATAGCATTCTGTACTGTGGAACAGTGCGTCAAATCCCTGATACGCCGTAAATTTCGGCGGAACTGAAACCATCAGCTCCGGGTCAACCACAGACAGCACCGGGAACAGGCAGTCATATCCGCCAAATCCAATTTTCTCATTGGTTTCATCATTCGTGATAACCCCCCATTGATCTGCCTCAGAACCGGTTCCGGCTGTTGTGGTAATGCAGATAACCGGCAATGCTTTTTCCCTGAGCGTTTTCCCGCCGCCAGTGCCGCCGTTCATATAATCCCAAATGTCACCGTCATTGGTTGACATAGCAGCCATCGCCTTCGATGCGTCCATCACGCTGCCGCCGCCTAATGCCACAATAAAATCACAGCTATTTGCCTTTGCATAAGCCGCGCCGTCCATGACGGTGGAGCGAAGGGGATTGGCCTGCACACGGTCAAATACCACCGTCTCCACACCGACATACGCCAATTCTTTCAGTACTCTGCAAAGCGTTCCTGTTTCCTTCATAGACTTGCCATTTGAGATCACGACCATCGCTTTCTTTCCCGGCATTAGCTGTGTATGCAGCTCATTTAATTTTCCGGCTCCGAATAAGGTGCGGGTAGGAACATAAAATTGATAACTCAAAATAAATCCTCCTGTTAATCTTTTTTAATTTCATGGATCATATAATCCAACTGGTCTAATAACTGCTGTTTGGAATGTATTTCATCTAATAATTGCAATCTGCTTTTTCTTAGAATCCGGATCTGTTCCTCCTTTGTTTTCCCATACGCCTTTACCAGCCTGGTTATTTCCTCTAATGTCATCTCTGGCCTCCTTATACATTAGGAAGTACACTCTATAAACCCGCTATTGTCATAAAAAAATGTAGGTGCAGAGGAAAGTGGGCTCCACTTTTCTACACCTACATTGTAATCTGGACTTCAAGTTATATCAAATACTTTGTTTTTATACATCACCTATGCTTAAAAAGCATTTCATATATTCGATGAATTTTGTTGCTGCCAAACTGAACGGCTGCTGTTTTTTCCACGCCAATACACTGTTCGCCGTAAGTTCCGGGCACAGCGGCCGATAGGCGATTTTCTCCTTATCCCAAAAGGGTATGGAACCCTCAATCACAAGGGAATAAGCCAAGCCTCTCTGAACCATTAGGGCGCTGTTCGTGGCTAAATTGCTGGTAAGAAGAACCTGTTTTTCCTGAAAGGAATCTCCCAACCAGTTGGATAATTCGTTCTGTACATTCGTCCGTCTCGGAAGAATGAGCGGCATATTCTCCAAGTCTTTTGCGCTTACAGTTTCCTTTTTTGCAAGCGGATCATCCGGACGCATCAATACAACCCACCGTTCTTTTCCCTTCAAACGAATAAACTCAAACTTTTCTATTTCAACCGGCTCCAACAATACGCCAATATCAATCAGACCTTTTTCCATCTGCTCTTTCACCAGATCGGCATTTCCTGTAAAAATGTCGAAGGTAACAAGCGGATACTTTTTACGGAAGTCTTCAATAATTTCCGGAAGTACCTGCATAGCAGCCAACTCTCCGCCGCCGATGGCGATTCTGCCCTCCACAAGTTCGTCCTGCTGGATCAATTCACTTTCGGTTCGGTCAACCAGAGACAATATTTCCTCTGCCCGCCGCCGCAGCAATATCCCTTCATTCGTCAGGGTGATTTTTCTCGCACCTCTGTGAAACAGCTTGACTCCCACTTCTTCCTCCAACTGTGACAGTTGGCGGCTAAGCGTCGGCTGCGTGATATGTAAGACTTCTGCCGCACGGTTGATTCCTTCCTCCCGGACAACCGTCAGAAAATAGCGAAGCACTCGAATTTCCATATCATTACCTCCTGAAAATCGTTTTTATATTATAACATGTGGTATGCCTAAAAAGCAATATATCGCTTTTGATTCCATTTAAGGCATATCAATGTTATAAGACCATCGCCCCAAGAGTGAAAATCTGTCTTTTAATCAGCCGTTTCTAAAACCCCTGAAGGTTCTCCGTCATGGGCAGAAATCAAATCTGCTGCTGTCCGTTTTTTTAGAAACGATCTCCTTTCCAAAAGGCAGATTATTTCCAGGCTTGAACTCGCCGGATTCAGCCAGCTCTAACCTGGCAGTTGTCTTTCCGCTAATTGCTGACTGCAGCCCCAGTTCATCCAGCAAAGGATAATAATCCTCTACACCCGCAAGCCTGCCTACCATGTCGCAGTCAATTCTTCCATCAACGGATGCCATCACGTAGCATACAATATACGGTTTTCCATTTGAATCGTTCCTTCCTTTTTCCTGTTTTTCTTCATTCTCAAGTCTGCTATGACAGCGAACTTCCCAATTCATACGCCAACTTGGGAAATTCAGAACGCCGGGTTATATCAACCGCTCCCCATCCTGTGCCAAGTACCATGCCTATATCTGTTAGATTCAGATACCGGACAAGGGCAAGAACCTTCGTACCCACAATGGATGCAGCCAATACAAGGACGAATATCCACTCTATCCTCTGATACATTTACAGTATAAAATAGAGAAGCGCACATAACAAATGCTTACTCTGTCCAGTTCATCAATCTTCTGACACATCATAGAATTGGCTTTCCGCTCCTTCTATGTCACAGTCAAAGGAAATGAGCGGATTTTTAACCGCTTTGCAAAAATATAAAAACCTGCAAAGTCTCTATATCTTAGAGAGCCTTGCAGGTTCTTTTTGCTTGCGCTATTTACTTTTTCTTCACAGGAATCCAGATTTCACAATAATAATTTTCGTCCTGTGTTCCCTTTGGATATTTCGATGCGTCATCATAATATTCTACGCAATACCCAGCCGCAAATTCATATTCTTTAAGCGCTGGAAGCCATTCTGTAAAAATCTTTGTGTTCACATCCTGCAATGCATATGGCATAGCACCTTTGCAAGGAAATACCGCCCATGTAAATTCCGGAATCGTCTTCACTATAAATCCTTCTGGAACTTCCTTGACCGGATTATACGGATCTGCAATCAGATACTCAAAAGTATCATGCCCCATGTTCAGGTCAATATTGATACCATATACCCCCATAACAGTTTTTCCTTTTCCCGCCTGATAATGTTCCTGCCAAAACTGCGGCACTACATCCTTTGCACCTTCATAAGAAAATTCTCTTGCATTTGCGATCACGGTAAAAGCTTCTTTTTTTACAATTCTGTAATCCATGACATATCCTCCTTCTAATGACAGTTTTACTTTCAGCGGTGCAAAAGTTTTCAGCATGACCTGCTCTTTTCTGGCTGCTGTGGGTGTCACACCATGAAACCTTGTAAATGCTCTTGTAAAACTATCTGGAGAATCATATCCATATTTCATTGCAATATCTATAATTTTCTCCTCACCTGTAGCCAGATCATTTCCAGCTAATGCAAGTCTGCGGTTTCTGATATATTCCGCAATCGTAAACCCACAAAGCATAGCAAATCCTTTCTGAAAATAAAAGGAAGAAATGTTGATATTTTCTGAAATCCTGTCTGCTGTCAGTTCCTCTGTGATATGTTCCTCGATATACTGAATTGCTTTACTTATTGCATCCACCCAGTCCATGCTCATTTCGCCTCTTTCGCTTCGCTGTACCTATATCCTATCAGCCTGGAGAATGATTTTCCCGACTATTCTTGCCTGGATTTGTTCTTTTGTTTTACTTTCCTGCCTTTTTAATCGGATGTCTTATGACGGTCTTTAACTTCTCCGGAGCAACGCGCCTTGCGTCTGACAAATAAATTTCATGGTGCATTCTCGTCTCTGAAAAGTCATTTTCGTAACCTTGTTCCCGGATAAACTGATCCATAACCGCAATCGTTGCAGGTTCATCATCATAGGATCCAATATGCATACACTGTACGCATAAGCCTTCGGAGATTGTTAGGAATTCCACCTTTGAATAATCCTGTTTTTTCTTTCTTTGCGCTTCATCGACAGCCCACTGAAAGTCCTTTTCCGTCACAAAATCTGGAAGCCTGATTAGTGATAGCCAGCAAAAATCCTCTTTTCGGCTGTAATCCACGCCTACAACGCCTTCCTGCCACCAAAATCCTTCCAGCGGCGGTACTACATAATCAAAATACCCGTCAATTTTATGATCTCCCATTTTACTCATCTTGATGGTAAAAGCGATTCCATACACCAGGCCTATGGCCTTTTTATATGCACCGTCCTCATCATTAGGGTTTCCTTTTCCCCGTACTGCAACAAATTTCATCTCCGGCACTTCCACCAGTTCCGGTTTCTTCTTCGGCATATAAAACGCTTTATATTCTTTTTTATAATCAAATGTCATCTAAATTCTCTCTTATCCATTTATAGGTTTTCTAAAATTTCTTTCTGTTTCTTTTTACTGAATCCACTAAGCACCAGATGATATGATTTATCCAATAAGTCTTTAACCAAGTCATCCGGCACATTTCCATCCGGTTTTATCGAATTCCAATGCATTTTATTCATATAATATCCTGGGATAATATCCTCATACTGCTGACGCAGGAAATCTCCTTCAGTTGGTTCCAGCTTTAATGTAATATAATATGGTTTATCATTTTCTCCCAAACAAACTGCTGCGAACATCTTTCCGCCAATTTGATACCGAATCCAATTCCAATCTTTTTGTAAATCCTTCGTCACGCCTGCTTTTCCAAGCAGATATTCATCCAGCCACACATACCTCATATCGCCGCCCCCATTTTCTTCACTAATTTTGAATATCATACGCTATTATAATATTTTTTGCAATACGCATCAGTTCTTCCTGTACCCATGCAGGTTCCAATACTTTCACCTTGTCCCCAAAAGTCAAAAGCCAACTGAGCAGATTTTCTTTTTCCGTATAGTCTGCCGTAAATAGTAAAGTTCCATCTTCATTTTCTGTAAAACAATGGATACCAAATTCTTCTACCAGTCTCCACTGTGAATCTCTGGTAAACAGTGCTTTGACCTTGATTCCACCGGGAAATATTTTTTCATCAGACAAATTCGGCATTGGTACTTCTCTTGGTATAAAAGTGGTATATTCTTTTAACAATGCTTCCATCCGGTTCAGTTTAAATAATCGAAAATCCTTTTTCTCTGTACACCATCCCCACACATACCAGGACGACCACTTAAATACCAGATAATATGGTTCAATGCTTCTTTTACTGTTTCCTTTTGGAGCGTAATATTGAAAGGTCAGCAGATTTCTTTCTTCTACAGCATTCTGAATCAACTCTATCTTTGGTGCCAAAGTATCCTTATACCATGATGACAAATCAATCAAAATGGAATCCCTGCCGCTCACAAAATCAGACGAACCAGCCTTTATTTTTTCCATAAGTTGACCATAATAATGACTTCCGCTCACACTGTCCAAACTGCGCAGCCCTGCCAAAATCATCTGCATGTCTTTTGATGTCAGCAATGTCCGATCCATCCTATAGCCATCCATAATACGGATGCCGCCGCCAGCGCCTTGTGTTGTTGTAATCGGTATCCCTGCTTTGCATAAATCTTCTATATCTCTGTTAATAGTTCTCCGCGATACTTCAAATTTATCCGCAAGCTCTGGGGCTGTAATTTTTTCTTCCTGCAGCAATACTGAAAGTATTCCGATAAGCCTATCTATTTTCATAGTGAACCTCGCATAAATACATCATATCAAATCAGACACGACAACTATATGTCATGTTCATTTTATCATTTTCGTGCAAATAAAAAAAGACCTTAGGCATCATTTCAACTGCCACAGGTCAATCTCCTCCTGCTGGGTCATTCTTATCTGCACATATCTTAGCATTCTTGAGTACCTTATAAGCACCCTTCTGACTGTACGCAACGAAGAAGGAATAAAGGTATTGTCATTTCACGGTTTGTCGGACGAAGTTTTTTAGAATGTGTTGAAGCAAGTTCCAAGACTGCCGCGGTACTCGTCAAATGCTCGTGCAAGCACGGCACTTTCCTCGTTACTCGCGCAAAAAAAGAACTGCTAATGCTTTGACGCACTAACAGTTCTCTTCTATAAGTTCAGTGTATTAAATTTTTTCTCCGTTCCTTACCCTCTGTAGTTCTTCTGTGTCTACACTGAGTTTAACACGGGTATCTGGCTTTGCATTTCGGTTGTTCAAGAGGCATACGGTCTCCACATGTGCCGTCCAAGGAAACAAATCCACTCCCCACGCCCCTTCAGCCCTATACCCCGCCTTCTTAAACACATCCAAATCCCTTGCCAGGGTATCCGGCCCGCAGGACACATAAACTACCCGCCTGGCTTTCACTGCTGCTACGGCACGGATAAATGCCTCGGTGCTGCCGCTTCTGGGCGGGTCCATGAGGACTACATCGGCAGTGGCGCCGGTTTCGGCCATCTGCATCATGAATTTGGTGGCGTCATTGCAGAAAAAGCGGATGTTTTTCCGGTCATTGCAGCGGGCGTTCTGGACGGCGTCACGGACAGCGTCAGGATTTAACTCTACGCCAATTACCTGACCGGCCTCTTTACTGGCAATAATGCCAATGGTTCCGATACCGCAGTAGGTATCCAGCACTGTCTCCGTACCGGTAAGCCCGGCCAGCTCAATGGCTTTTCCGTAAAGATATTCGGTCTGCACAGGGTTTACCTGATAAAAGGACTTAGGGGAAATGCGGAAGCGGCAGCCGCAGAGCACATCCTCAATATAACCTTTTCCGTACAGCACATGCTCCTTGTCCCCCAACACCATACTGGTTCCCCGGCCATTGATATTCTGGACAATCGTAGTAATCTCCGGGTGCTTCTCCCGAAGTGCCTTTACAAAATTGTTTTTCGATGGAAATACCGGCGACGCTGTCACCAGCACCACCATAATCTCTCCGGTGGCAAAGCCCCGGCGCACCAGCACATGGCGAAGCAGGCCGTAGCCGGTGTCTTCGTCGTAAGTGCGGATTTTAAAGGATTTCAGCATCCCCCGGATGGTGCCGATAATCTGATCCGCCTTTTCATCCTCAATCATACACTTTTCTACCGGAACCAGGTTGTGGGTTCCAGCTTCATAAACGCCGGAAACAGCCTCTCCTTTACGGTATCCAAATACAGCGTGAACCTTATTGCGGTAATGGAACGGATTGTCCATCCCTTTAATGGGATATACCTTGCAGTATTTTCCCAAAAGAGCCTGCAGGCCGGCCTGTTTTTTCTTTAACTGCTCCTCGTAGGAAATGTCCAGATACTGACAGCTGCCGCAGCGGTTGGACACCGGACACAGCTTGCCGGATGCCCCTTTTTTTCCATCTGTCGATTTCCTGGCAGGCAACGGCTTTTTCCCCGGCAATCCATCTCTGCCGGATTCCTTCTTTTTCCCAGCCGCACCTTCTTTTACTGGCGCTGTCTTCTTCTCCAACGGCTTCCTGAAGCCATTCCCGCCTTTATTCTTATAATCGTTCTTTTTGGCCTCTCTCGCCATTTCTCAAAACCAACCTTTCCGAATTCAATGTTTCAACTCTTGATTTTCTGCAGACTTTCGCTATAATTAACTCCATATGACCGGGTCTGGCTGTACAGACAGGTCTCCAAACGGAGGAAATTTTCTATGGAACAAAACGAATCGCCCATCCACTTTGACCCAACCCTTTACACAGGCCGTCCGGAGGATACTTCTAAACGCATCCCTGCGGAAATCCGCACCTATGACCTTCTGGATTCTTTAAACATCCCCTACTGGCGGGTGGATCACGATGCCACCGCCACCATTGAGGCATGTCATGATGTGGACAAACTTCTGAATATCGATATATGCAAAAATCTGTTTCTGTGCAATGCGCAGAAAACAGATTTCTACCTGCTTATGATGCCCGGAGAGAAAAAGTTTAAGACTGCGCGCCTTTCCAGGCAGATTGGCAGCGCCCGCCTCTCCTTTGCCGGGCCGGATTATATGAAACAGTTCCTGGGACTTACCCCTGGCTCTGTCAGTGTGCTGGGACTGATGAACGACACCGAAAACCGGGTTCGTCTGCTTATTGACAAGGATGTCATCCAACAGCATCCCTTTATCGGCTGTCATCCCTGCATCAACACCTCCAGCTTAAAAATCAGCACAAAAGATATACTGGATAAATTCCTGCCCAGGGTAAACCATAACTACACCATAGTAGAACTTCCCTGGGAATGAACAGACTGCCGGGAACGCTGCAAAACACTGTGAACCGCAGCGCCCCCAAACAGAACAATTACAACTTTACGCTTTCACTACCGGCTGTGTCACCTGACGCAGCCATTCTTTTTCTTCTCCGTCTAAATGAGGAGCAATCGTCTCATACACCCAGGCATGATACTCATTTAAGCAAGCCACATCCTCCTTGCTCATCAGCGATACATCCAAAGGCTCTGTGTCAATCGGCACACAGGTCAGGAACTCAAATTTCAGAAACTGGCCATACTCGTTTTTTTCATCCTTCTTGCAGAACATCTGGTTTTCGGTCCGGATGCCGTGGCTTCCCTCAATATACAGCCCCGGTTCATCGGAGCAGACCATACCTGCCTCAAAGGGAGCGCTGTCCTGACGCTCCGGCACCACCCGGAACCGGATTCCAGCAGGCCGCTCGTGAACATTCAACAGGTAACCGATGCCGTGGCCGGTACCATGATTATAATCCAGCCCCCGTTTCCAAAGCACCTCTCTTGCCACATAATCCAGGCTTAAACCGCTGCAGCCCTGCAGAAACTTTACATTACCCAGACGAAGCATGCTCATCAGCACCAGGGTATAATGCTCCCGCTCCTTCTCCGTCACCGGTCCCAAAGCAAAGGTACGAGTAATGTCTGTGGTTCCCTCCAGATACTGTCCGCCGGAATCCACCAGATACAGGCCTTTTGCTTCCAGAGTTGCGCAGGTTTCCGGCACTGCATGATAATGGCACATAGCTGCATTCGGCCCATAGGCAGAGATGGTGGAAAAGCTTAAATCCAAAGCGCCGCCGGCAAGGCGCATCTCATCCAGCTTATCGGCTGCGCTGCACTCGGTCATGGGAACCTTTCCGATGTTTTTCTTCATCCAGTAAATAAACCTGGTCATGGTTACGCCGTCCTTGATATGGGCGATTTTCATATTCTCAATTTCTGTCTCATTTTTGATAGCCTTGGGCAGCACCGTCAGATTCATCTGGTCCAGGATCCGGTTGCTCTCATCCAATCCGCTTAAAATAGCAAAGTTCACCTTGCCCTTTTCCAGCAGCACCCGGCTGTTTTTGATCTCTGCTGCGTAAACATACACATCGTTGTAAGGACGGACCGTCACTCCCAGATTAGTCAGATACGCCTGTACTTCATCGGAGATAACCGCCGGATTTACAAACAGGATCAGCTCCTTCTGAGTCACGATCAGGTAGGAAAGCACCACCGGATTGCAGGGCGTATCGCCTCCCCGGATATTCAACAGCCACACGATGTCATCCAGGGTAGTGATGATATGCACATCCGCTCCCCTCTTTGCCATTTTCTGCCTCAGATCCTTGATTTTCTCTGTAGCGGCTTTTCCTGCGTACTTCTCCTCCAAAATCCACACCGGCTCTGCAGACAACAGGGGACGATTTTCCCAAAGCTCGTCCACCAAAGCTGCACCTGGATTCACAGAAATCTGTTTGTCTGCCAGACGATTTTTTAAATCTTCTCCCATCCGTCCATTGATCACACGGCCGTCAAAGCCTAAAACAGAACCTGCTGCCAGATTCTGCTCCAGATATTCTTCTAAAGCAGGAACTCCCGGCTGTCCTGCTTTCATCAGCTCCACACCGGTATCCTTAAGCTCTGCAGCTGCCTGTACAAAATAGCGGCCGTCTGTCCACAGTCCTGCCCAGTTTCCGGTAATCAGAGCGGTTCCTGCAGAACCGGTAAAGCCGGTAATATACTGGCGACAGGCAAAATGCTCGCCTACATACTCCGATTCATGGTAATCCGATGTAGGTACGAGACAGGCGTCAATATTCCGTTCTTCCATCAGCGCCCGCAGCCGGGCAATTCTCTCTGCAATGTTGCTCATCTTTCTATCTCCTCTTTTTTAAAATTTCATAGCGTCCTCAATAGCCTCTTTAATGCCCTCGCTGTAGGTGGGATGAGCACGCATCGCCACGGAAAGCTGCTGAGCCGTCAGACCATTGGCAATGGCCGTAGCCATCTCACCAATCATGTCCGTAGCCCGCGGGCACACCATCTGGGCGCCCACAATGGTATTGGAGTAGGCCTCAAACACCAGCCGGATAAATCCGTCCTCCTCTCTGGAAATAATGGATTTTCCGTTTTCCTCCATGGCGTAGACGCCGCAGCGCACCTTTAGTCCCAGGGCGTTGGCGCTCTGGGCCGTAAGACCTACGGTAGCAATCTCCGGATTGGTATAAATACAACTGGGAACGATGGGCAGGGACACAAACATTCCGTTGGGAACTGCCTCTAACCGGATGCTGTGGGGACGGCCCGCAATGTTCTCCACCACATAGGTAGCCTGGGCCATAGCCACATGGGCCAACTGAGTTCTGGCAACTACATCGCCGATAGCATAAACTCCTGGTTCGCTGGTCTGAAAATCTCCATTGATTTTCAGATGCCCGTCTTCTTCCATATCCAGATTTACATCTTCCCCAATCAGTCCATCCAGATGTGGTGCCCGCCCTACGGCTGTCAGCACCTGAGTAGCCTTTAACACAGTGGTCTCACTTCCGTCTGCGTGCTTCACCAGACAGGTCAGCCCATCCTCGTCCCGGATTTCCTCCACTGTGGAATTGCAGTATACGCTGATTCCCTTTTTCTTCAGCTTCCGCTCCAGAGCCAGTCCCACTTCCTCGTCCATAGGCCCTAAAAGATGGGGGCCTTTCTCCACGATGACCACCTTAGAGCACAGGGCCTGAAAAATAGTTGCAAACTCTACACCGATAACGCCGCCGCCCATAATCACCACCCGGTCGTAATTCCAGGTCTGGGCCGACAAAAGCCGGTCGCTGTTAATAACGCCGGGCAGATCAATGCCCGGAATGTCAGGCGTCATGGGGCTGGCGCCGGTAGCGATAATCACATGCTCTGCCTGCAGAAAATCCCGGCCTCCATCGTGGACCACTTCCACCGTCTTGTTTCTGCGGATGGTAGCCGTTCCCTTTATAAAATCGACGCCGTTCTTTTCAAACAGCTTTTCAATCTCCCCCCGGTACTGACGGACAGACCGCTTTTTATAGTCCTGCATCTTCTTGTAATCAAATGAGATGAAATCCGTATAGACGCCGAATTCATCACACTTCTGCATCGTCTCAAAAATGCTGGACGCATAAAGCAGAGCCTTGGTGGGGATACATCCCCGGTTGACGCAGACGCCGCCCAGCCGGTCCTTATCGATTACTGCCACCTTCATTCCAAAGCCTGTGGCCTTCAGCGCCGCCGTATAGCCTCCCGGCCCGGCGCCGATAATTACCAGATCATAATTTGCTGCCATATTCTGTCTCCCATCTTCTTATCCTGTTATTCCACACATCTGTCATTCCACACATCTGTCATTCCACACATCTGTCATTCCATACATCTGTCATTCCATACACCTGTCATTCCATACATCTGTCATTCCATACATGTCTCCCCTGCCTTAAATCAGCTTTAAATCCACGCAGGCATTCCATATTCCATCGTCTCCAATATCTGTAGTCACATAATCCGCCGCAGCTTTAAGGGGCTGGATGGCATTTCCCATAGCCACGCCGATACCGGCCAGCTTCAGGATTTCATAATCATTCATACTGTCCCCGAATGCCACCGTGTCTTTTATATCCACACCCCAATAATTGCAGAGCCGCTTTAAGCCTTCTGCCTTGGAAACCTGCCGCTCCACAATATCAGCCCCCTGACGGCTGGAGAACATGGGAAGCTTCAGGCCGGGAAACGCCGCTTCCACCTGCTTCGCTCCGTCTTCCTCTCCGAAATAGACCAGAGTCCGCACCGGCATTTCCAAAATCTCTGCCGGATCCTTAAAATTCCGGGATGTTTCCCCAAAGCGCCGGATGTCGTGGCGCTCCACATACTGAGGATTTACATAGTAATCATCGGCGATAACGGTCATGCCGATGGCAAACTCTTTCCCTTCGGCAAACCGAAGCAGCTGCTCTGTCAGCTTCCGGTCCATCCGATGATCCAGAATCAGCTCCTTTCCCACCGTTACCTTTGTGCCGTTTAAATGGATGATCCCATCTGGCCCAATCTGCTCTGCCAGCCCGTCGCTGTAACGGTTATCCATGTCTCTCCCTGTAGAGATGACAATGTAATACTGCTCCCGCAGCCGTTCTACCGCCCGGACGGCGCTCTCCGGAATCTTAAAATCCCTGTGATCCAGAAGCGTCATATCCATATCAAAGCTGGCAATTCCTTTTCTTCCCATTTTCTCCACCTCTGCATCATGTTTCCCTGATTATGAAAAAAAACAAATTTTTTCAAAAAAACCCTTTTCAAAACTAATTTTGTATGCTATACTATCGTAGTTCGCTTAGGAACATCGGAGTATGGCGTAGTTTGGTAGCGCGCTCGGCTGGGGGCCGAGAGGTCGCAGGTTCAAATCCTGTTACTCCGATTTTTTTATTGCAATTTCACAGCTTTTTGATGTTAAGCCACTTTTGCAAAACCGATAATCAAAACTTTTCATATATTGCTCTATTACTTCCCCATTTGCAATCCAATTTACATCATCTTTTACACTTATTCCAGGCTCAAAAAGCCTGATTCCTGCGTGTTCTGTGATTGCTATTTTCTCCGGTATATTTATCGCCCTAATTTCTTCAATATCAATCAACTTTTCATTCCCCTTGCTCATAAATAATAGCACATTCTCCCTTTTTTCACAATCATAATTTCCCCGGTTCCGGGCATACTAAGCCCACTATGATTTCCGGAGGTATTCCTATGTCATCTGTCTGGTCAGCCACTGCATCACTGCCCCATTTTCCTTCTCTGAAAGAAGACCTTTCCGTAGATGTGCTTGTTATCGGCGGCGGAATGGCAGGACTTCTTTGTGCCTGGAGGCTTAGCCGGGCCGGGGTAAACTGCGCCCTTTTGGAAGCGGAAGAAATCGGCGGCGGAATCACGAAAAATACCACTGCCAAGATCACCTCTCAGCACGGACTTATTTATCATCAAATAATGAAACGCTGCGGAGCTGAGAAAGCCCGGCTCTATCTGGACGCCAACGAAAAGGCGCTGGATGCGTTCCGGCGCCTGTGCAGCAAAGATGAAATCCCATGCGATTTTGAAGAAAAACCGTCCTATACCTACTCCCTTCAGAATCCCCGCGTCATTGAACAGGAGTTAAGCGCCTTGGAAAGTATCGGCTTTTCTGCAGAATTTGCGGAAGCTCTCCCCCTTCCTTTTTCTGTGGCCGGCGCCGTCTGCTTTCCCCGCCAGGCCCAGTTCCATCCGCTGAAATTTATAGCTTCCATAGCAGAAGGTCTGCCTGTTTACGAGCATTCCAAGGTAACCGAACTGGCGCCTCACCGTGCCGTAACAAAGGAAGCCGTTGTCCATGCAGACCAGATCATCATTGCTACCCACTTTCCTATGCTCAACAAGCACGGCAGCTATTTTCTGAAGCAGTACCAGCATCGTTCCTATGTCATCGCCTTAACCCCAGATTCTCCAAACCACAGCCTGGATGTAAACGGTATGTATGTGGACGAGGATAAAAAGGGACTTTCCTTCCGGAATTACGGCAATCGTCTGCTCCTTGGCGGCGGCAGTCATCGAACAGGCAAACAGGGCGGAAACTGGGCGCAACTGGAACAGTTTGCTTCTGCTGCTTATCCCAGTGCTTCCATCACTGCCCAATGGGCTACCCAGGACTGTATGACCCTGGACGGCATGCCTTATATCGGCCCCTACTCCCGCAGCACCACCGGCCTATACGCTGCCACCGGCTTTAATAAATGGGGCATGACTTCCTCCATGGCTGCGGCGGATATTCTGACCGATATGGTACTGGGCAGGAAAAATCCCTATGCAGACCTGTTTTCTCCCTCCCGAACCATGATGCATCCCCAACTGCTCCTAAATGGCCTGGAAGCCACTAAAAATCTGTTGACTCCCACTCGCCCCCGCTGCCCCCACTTAGGCTGCGCCCTGAAATGGAATCCAGCGGAACACTCCTGGGACTGCCCCTGTCATGGTTCCCGGTTTACCCAAAACGGCAGACTGATTGACAATCCGGCTGCCGGAGATTTAAACAATCCGCCGAAAAAGTAGCTATATCTAATATCTGTATTTTACAAAAAAGAAAATTGCCTGGCATATAGCTGCCAGTTCTGCAGCCGGAGTGGCCAGCCATACCCCGGTCACTCCAAAAAGCTCCGGCAACACCAGCATGTCAGTCACCAAAGGCTCTGTCATTGCCAGGGAGCCGATCAGGGCAAAACCGCCGATAACTCCCACCACCTTTATACTCAGACGGATCATTTTCTGCAGTTTTCCCCGATTCTCCTCAACATAATAAAAACTGATCATTGTGCAACACATATTTCAACATCGTCCAATTAAACATCATAGTAACAATTCCAGTCACCAAAACCGTTTCCATTTCTAAACTGCTGTTTAAGGACACCTGAATCAAGGTTTTCCTGCCGCTGCCGTTACAGAATCCCCCAGTCCACTGTACAGACCATGGAAACATATCCGGATTCCCTGTCCCTCATCCAAAAAGGGGCTGCACATCCAGCCCGCAGGCACCTATCTGCAGGCATTCTACAAAAGCAGTTGGGATAAACTTTCTGAGCGGTAGAACAAAGAGTCCGGTTCACCGGACTCTTGCGCCGGAGCGCGTCTGCGTCAGCAGACATTTCCCTTAAGCGCGAAGTGCGCATCCCGCGGAGCGTTTTTGTTTCATAGGGCGAACTTTCCTATGAAATGAAAAAAATCCTTGCTTATACAGACAAGCAAGGATTAAAATTATGGGACTATGCCTATGAGACCGGCCTCAATGAGCTGGTAATTGAGCGGATGGAGGATTACATCACACAGATTGAGATTCCGGTAAAATAAAGTAATCCTTATACTCTACTTCAATGGCATGCTTCATACGGGTCATGCTGATATAAAGATGGGCCTTCAGTGCCTTTTCCAGGCCTTCCTTGTCCTTCTTTTCCAGCATTTCCAGCAAGGTTTTGTGCTCCCGGATAATCCGGGTGAAATCCGTTTCCGTTACAAAATCCAGCATGCGGAACCGGGTGTAGTGAAGCTGCTGGGCCTGGATAAAATCCCACAGCTTGGCTTTTCCCACTGCCTCAAACCATAAAGCGTGCATCTGGGCGTCCATGCGGTAGAACTGATCCGGCTCAAACCCAGGTTCTTCAATTAAAAGCTCCTGGAGCCGGATTTGATGGCGGATTTCCTCATGCAAAAGAGGCGTTGCCACCTCCATAAAATCTCCCATTACCATCAGCTCTACTGCCACCCGCATGTAAATCATCTGCCGGATGTCATCCAGATTTAAAAGGGTCACATAGGTTCCGGAATAGGGAACTGTGCGGACAAATCCCTGCTCCTGCAGACGCCTGAGCGCCTCCCGGACCGGAGTTCGGGAAACATCAAAGCGGGCGCAGATTTCATTTTCACTGATGGCCTGTCCCGGTTTCAGCTCCAGGGCCAGGATTTCCCGCTTCAGCACATCAAACACATACTCGCCGCGGTTTCTGTATCCTTCCATTATCCTCCCTTTCTGCCCTTTAGGGACTTAAGTCCGCATCAATAATTAAAACCACCGAATCAGGACGGCTGTTTTCCGATGTAAGCCTGAATGCCGCCGTCCACATACAGAATCTGTCCGTTTACAAAGTTGGAAGCGTCAGATGCCAGGAATACAGCCGGCCCGCCCAGGTCTTCAGCCTCACCCCAGCGGCCAGCCGGAGTCTTGCTTACGATAAACTGGTCGAACGGATGTCTGGAACCGTCAGCCTGCTTCTCTCGCAGGGGAGCAGTCTGAGGAGTAGCGATGTAACCAGGTCCGATGCCGTTGCACTGGATGTTGTACTCGCCGTACTCGGAGCAGATGTTTCTGGTCAGCATCTTAAGGCCTCCCTTTGCAGCCGCATATGCGGAAACGGTCTCCCGGCCAAACTCAGACATCATGGAGCAGATGTTGATGATCTTGCCATGGCCCTTTTTAATCATAGACGGAATAACTGCCTTAGCAACGATAAACGGAGCATTTAAGTCTACATCGATAACCTGACGGAAATCCTTTGCAGACATCTCGATCATGGGGATTCGTTTGATGATGCCGGCGTTGTTTACCAGAATGTCAACTACGCCAACTTCAGCCTCAATTTTAGCGATCATAGCGTTTACAGCGTCCTCGTCAGTTACATCACAAACATAGCCGTGAGCCTTGATGCCTGCTTCCTCGTAAGCAGCCAGACCCTTGTCTACCAGCTCCTGCTTGATGTCATTGAACACGATGACAGCGCCTGCGCCTGCCAGCGCCTTAGCGATAGCGAAGCCGATGCCGTAGGAAGCGCCGGTAACCAGAGCCACTTTGCCGTTCAGGGAATAATTCTTTAAGTAATCCATGATAAATTCTCCTTTTCTTTTTCGTTTTTAACTTGAATACTACCTTGATAATTGTACACAAGTTATCTATGTGTATACATTACCACGATTCGCCAGAGAATACAAGAGCAACTTTATACAAATCCCAGCCTTTTCATTTGTACATATCGTCAGTTACCCCACCAGGTTTTTATACTGCACCATCTTCCAGTCTGCATAAACCGCCGCGAAAAGCTCTGTAAACAGTGATGCCATAGTAATGTAACTCTGGCAAAAACAGTCCCCTGGCTTTAACACATACCAGGGGACTGTTTTTCATTTTCCAGGAAATTGCACCCTATAAAGTAAGAAACCTCCGGCGGATGCACACTTCGCGCCTAAGGAAACTGCCTGCTGACGCAGACCGCTCCGGCGCGAGAGTCCGGTTCACCGGACTCTCTGTTCTTTTCTACGATTCCCTTAAAGAGTAAACTTTTTCTATTCTTAAGTTTGCTCCTCATTCACCGTCCGATACACTTCTTCCACAATCCGTTCCATAGCGTCCAGGATCTTCTCGTATCCGGTGCACCGGCACAGGTGGCCGGAAATCAGCTTGCGAAGCTCATCCCGGTTATACTTCTTTCCGGTGCCAACAATCTCCACGGCGCTCATAATCAGGCCTGGGGTGCAAAAGCCGCACTGAACCGCCGCTTCCTCCACAAACGCTTTTTGGATAGGAGACAGCTCTCCATTTGGCCCTTTTAAGCCCTCTACCGTCATAATGCTGCGGCCCTCTGCCCACATAGTCAGGTAGATGCAGCTATCCACAGCCTCCCCATCTACCAGAACCGTACAGGCGCCGCACTCTCCTACCTCGCAGCCCTTCTTCACAGAAGTCAGCCCCAGCCGGTTGCGCAGGGTATCCAAAAGGGATTCCCGCTCATCTACAGCCAACTCCCGCCAGGTTCCGTTTACTGTCATATGAACAATTTTAAGCATTCATTATCCCTCCCCCTCGTTCAACTGCTTCTTTCAATGCCCGTCTGGCCAGTTCTCCAATCAGTTGAATCCGGAATTCCTTAGACGCCCGCCAGGAGCTTCGGGGATTTACCTCTGTGAGAGCTGTTTCCACAAACCGCTCCACAGCTTCCATATCTCCTACCCTGCTGCCCTTTAAAACCGCCTCTGCCTTTCTGCACCGCAGAGGCGTAGGACCTGCCACACCATAGCCTAAACGCCCATCTTCGATTCTGGTTTTATCCTCTGACAGCTTTACCCGCACAGCGCAGCCCAGGGTGGCAATCTCCATAGCCCTCCGCTTGCCGTACTTTTTGTAAACGCCGTGCCAGCCTTCAAAATTCTCTTTCCGTATCAGGAAATACTTACAGATTTCCCGCCGGTCTCTTACCGTCCGGCCCGGCCCGGTGTAAAACTGGCTGATAGGCACAATCCGTTCTCCCTCTGGCCCTTCCAAAACCAGCTCTGCATCCAAAGTCCACATAGTAGAAGCCGAATCTGCAGAGGTGGCGCCGTTGCAGATATTTCCGCCTATGGTAGCCACATTCCGGATCTGCGGCCCGCCTACAGTGTCTGCCGCCTCTCCCAGCATGGGAAGGTATTTCTGAATCAGCGGGTCATTGGTAATATGAGAAAAGGCCGTGGCTGCCCCAATTTTTATATCACCTGAGTCAGTCAGCTCTACTCCCTTCAGCTCCGGAATTTTCTGGATAGACACCAGGCTGCAGCCTGCGTCCTTTCCCTCCCGCACCCGGATCAGCACATCGGTGCCGCCGCTGATCACCTGAGCCTTCTCATCCTGCGACAGGGCCCGGATGGCATCCTCCACGCTTTTTGCTTCATAAAACGACTGAATATCAAACATGAATTTCCATCTCCTTTCCCTTAAATCAGGCTCTGAGCCTTAAACGCCGCCGTCAGCCGCTGAGCCGTCATAGGCGTCACATTCATATGTACTCCGGTTGCATGAAGAATAGCATTCCGGATAGCCGGCGCCACCGGGATAGCCGGCGGTTCTCCCAGAGATTTATTGCCATAAGGCCCGGTAGGGTCTTCCAACTGGATAAATTCCACATCCAGATCCGGCACATCCATGGCCGTGGGAATCTTGTAATCCAGCAGGTTGTCATTCAGTACCCGCCCTGTCTTTTCATCTACCAGCATTTCCTCAGAAAGTCCGTATCCCAGTCCCATGCTCATGCCGCCTTCCACCTGGCCCTCTGCCAGCTTCGGGTTAATGAGAATGCCGGAATCGTGGACATTGATAATCTTCTTTACATGAACCAGCCCCAGAGGCATATCCACCTCAACATCTACAAAACAGCAGCCGGAAGCGAAAGTATTATCCTTGCAGTGATTGGTTACCTCTGCCGTAATATGCTGGGAGCGGTCCAGAGAATAAACCGATGTTTCCGCCACCACAGCCACATCAAACAGCTTCGGTGCGCCGCCGGTTACTACCACCTGATTTTCCACAATATCAAGCATTTCTGCAGTTATCTGATCCTCAGCGGAAAGCCCCAAAGCTTCCCTCATCCTTCCTGCCGCCTGTCTCACCGTCCCGCCGTGAATGGTCTTTGCCAGATCTGTCTCTGCGTAGTTTAACATGTATGCAGCATACTCTAAGATCCGCTCACGCAGAACCTGGCCGCATTTCTTACAGGCCATGCCGGAAACATAGGTCTGCCGGGAGGCATAAGCTCCGGTGTCAAAGGGCGTAGTGTCTGTGTCCTGAGTAGAAACCACATACACCCGGTCAAAGGTCAGTCCTGTGGCCTCTGCCGCCATCTGGGAAAACACCGTATCTGCTCCCTGGCCAATCTCCGTAGCTCCCATGCAAAGCTGCAGGGAGCCGTCCTGGTTCAGTACCATCCGCACAGACGCAGTCTCCAGGGAAATGGGGTAAACGCCGGTCTTGTAGCAGAAAATCGCCATGCCTACGCCTCGCCGCACCGGGCCGGTCTGATTTGCATAGGCTTTCCGCTTCTCATCCCAACAGATTCTCTCCCGCCCCCGCTCAATACACTGCTTCAGTCCGTAAGAATGGAATGCAATGCCGTTGGCCGGGTCTACAAACCCTTCTCCCATACAATTTTTAAGCCGGAAATCGCAGGGATCCATGCCGATTTTCTCCGCCAGATCATCTGTCAGACACTCGGCAAACCAGTCTGCCTGAGGAATCCCATAGGCCCGCATGGCCCCGGCAGTAGGCGATGAAGTGTAAACTGTGCTGCAGTCCACCTCGCATCCTAATTCATCCTGATACAAATCCTTAAATACATTGCCGCAGTTGGCACAGATAGCGTGGCCATGGGAAGCATATCCGCCGTTGTTGGCATAGGCATCCAGCTTTCTTGCCAGCAGTTTTCCGTCTTTTGTTGCCGCCCCTTTGCATCGTCCTAAAATCGCATGGCGGGTTCTGGTACTGCAGATGGTCTCCTCTCTGCTGATTTCCAGCCGGACCGGATGACCGCCTACCGCCATAGTCAAAAAAGCATTTAACGGTTCATACAGTACATCCTGCTTGTTTCCGAAGCCGCCGCCAATATAAGGCTTGATAATCCGAATCTTTCCAATATCGATCCCCAGAGCCTGTGCCGTACACCGCCGTACAATATGGGGAATCTGGGTAGATGAGGTGATGGTAACCTTTCCGTTTACATCCACATAAGCCCAGGAAACCGGCAGTTCCAGATGGCAGTGGGAAATCCTGGGCGTGTCATAATCTGCTTCTACCAACACCAGATTTTCCTCTCCGTACTGCTCCTTTGCCTGACGAAGGCCTTCTTCAAAAGTAAAATCCGACGGTCCCATAGTCATATGGGAATGGACAATCACATTGTCCTTTCGTATATCCGGATGCAGCGGCGTGGCGCCTTCCCTCATAGCCGCCTCTACCGTTACAATCGGCTCATACTCCTCATATTCTGCCTTTACCAGTCGGGCAGCGCGGGCAGCAGCCACCTCATCTGTGGCAATTACAGCGGCGATGTCATCGCCATATATCCGCACTCTCTGATTTAAAATTTTCCGGTCGCAGATGTCCTGATGCTTTTCCTCCACGCTCCAGGGATGCCCTGCCGTAGGGAACTGACAATCCGGCACATCAAAACAGGTAACAATTTTAATTACTCCCGGAACCTTTAAGGCTTCCTCCAGATCAAAACTCTTTACTAATCCGTTGGCAATGGTAGAGTGAACCACTTTTCCGTGATAAATATCCCTGGGTTCTAAGTCTGCGCTGTATTTTGCCTCGCCGGTAACCTTCCCCCAGGCGTCCACCCGCTGCATTTCTTTTCCTACAACACCCATGCTCTCCCTCCTTTTTTCTATTTAGATACAGCGGGGGGATGCCGCCAAATGCACTTGCACACATTTTTCGCATCCCCCCAAGCCGTAACTCTCTTTCTATTTATAATCTGCGTCTTTACAGGAATATGTACTTTGCCACAAACAGGATTGCCAGCACATACATCAGGGCGCTGATCTTCTTGTCTTTTGCCTTTCCGGTTACCAGGTTGATCACTACATAAGAGATAACGCCCATAGCGATACCTTCGGAAATGCTGTACATAAACGGCATTGCGATGATAGCGATATAGCAGGGAATTGCCTCTGTAAAATCGTTGAAATCAATCTTGGTAATAGAGGTAAGCATCAGGAAACCAACCACTATCAGAGCCGGAGCCGTTGCAAAGGACGGAATTGCCAAAAAGATTGGAGACAGGAACAGGGACAGACCGAATAACAGAGCTGCCACAACTGCCGTCAGACCGGTACGGCCGCCTTCTGCCACGCCGGAGGCGCTCTCTACGAAAGTGGTGGTAGTGGAAGTACCCAGCATTGCACCTACGGAAGTACCAACTGCATCGGATAACAAAGCGCCGCGGATTTTTGGAAGCTTGCCGTCTTTATCCAGCATATCTGCCTTGGAAGCCACGCCAATCAAGGTTCCCAGAGTATCAAACATATCTACAAACAGGAAAGCAAACAAAATGGCAAAGAATTCCAGGTTGAAAATTTTAGAAAAGTCCATCTGCATAAAGGTAGGAGCCAGACTGGGAACGCTGATGCCATTGGAGAAATCCGGAAGCAGACTGAACATGCCGATTTCCGGGTTTACCTTGTAAAGACCAGTAAGCTGGCAGATGATGCCCAGTCCCCAGGTAATTAAAATACCCCAAAGGATATTGCCCTTTACGCCTTTTACAACCAGCACGCCGGTAATCAGGATGCCCAGCATAGCTAAAAGAACGGTGATGCCCTCGCTGTTAAACAGGCCGCTGGCTACAGAATTCTTAAAGGAATAAACGGTTACCAGAGTAGCGCTGTCCACTACAATCTTTGCGTTCTGCAGACCGATGAATGCGATAAACAGACCGATACCTACAGACACGCCGTGCTTTAAGTTCATGGGAATGGCATTGAAAATAGCCTCACGCACATTGGTTAAAGACAGCACAATGAAGATAAGGCCTTCCAGGAATACGGCTGCCAGAGCCATCTGCCAGGTGTAGCCCATCTGCAAAACTACGGTATAGGCAAAGTAAGCGTTTAAGCCCATGCCGGGAGCCAGTACAAAAGGATAGTTAGCAAATGCCGCCATAAACAAGGTTGCAATAAGCGATGCCAAAGCCGTAGCTGTAAAAACTGCACCGCTGTCCATACCGGCTGCACTTAAAATGTTGGGATTGACCGCCAGAATGTAGGCCATGGTCATAAAGGTGGTTACACCGGCGATGATTTCTGTCTTCACATCTGTGTGGTTTTCCTTCAAGTGAAACAGTTTGTCAAGATTCATAAATTTCCCTCCTATTCCATATTCCCTTTAAAATAAGTTTTATTTCTGCACCTTTGATTCAGATTCAGCCTGCTCTGCATCAAAGGAAACATTCATGATTTTTTGACTGGCTGTATCCACCAGTCCGCAGGTGTTAAGCCGCACTGCCGGAATCACCGGAAGACTGACAAAGGACAGGGTCATAAATGGGTCAATATCCTCTCCTACTCCCAGCTTTCTGGCCAGAGCCTTTAATTCCTCCAGCTTTTCATCCACAGTTTCCACAGTCTCGCCGGTCATCAAACCGCCAATGGGAAGGGGCAAAAGTCCCAGAAGCCGTCCTTCCTCTGCCACCGCAATGCCGCCGCCAGCCTGACGGACCGCCTCTGCAGCCACCGCCATATCCCGGTCTGATGTTCCTGCAACAATCAGGTTGTGGGAATCGTGGGCTACACTGGTAGCCACAGCCCCCTGCTTTAATCCATAGCCTTTTAAAAAACCAACGCCTTTATGTCCGGTATGTTTATGCCGTTCCAGGACTGCCAGCTTCACAAGTCCGGCCTCTGGATTCACCCCCGGCGGATAGCCCTTCTGCCTGCTGCAGGGCTGTACCTCCAATCTGGTAAGCAGTTCCCCCGGCGTCAGACAGATGACCCGCAAATGACTTCCCGGACATTCCAGCCGGAAATCTTCCTCGGTTACTGCATCCATATGGAAAGAATGGAACACCCGGTCATAAGCCTTCGTCCTGCTTTCATGGGGACGCAGCGCCTTGCCGTCCTCAGCCACCAGCTTTCCGCCTTTATAAACCTGCTTTACTTCCAAGGAATTTAAGTCTGACAGCACCACAAGGTCTGCTTTATAGCCAGGCGCCACTGCACCCTTTCCTTTTAGCCCGAAATACTGGGCCGGATAATAGCTGCCCATCAAAAGAGCAGTTACCGGGTCTGCGCCTAATCTGACTGCTTTGCGGATGATGCCGTCAATATGGCCAACTCGCTTTAAATCTCCTGGATGCTTGTCGTCTGTCACAAACATGCATCTGGAAGCATAAGGATCTTTGCAGAGAGGCATCAGCGCTTCTAAATTTCTGGCCGCCGTTCCCTCCCGGATCATAATCCACTGGCCTCTCCTCAGCTTCTCCAGCCCTTCCTCAAAGGCAGAACACTCGTGGTCTGAAGCCACGCCGGCTGTCACATAAGCGTTTAATTCCTTCTCTGTAATTCCGGGAGCATGACCGTCTATGATTTTCCGCTCTGTCATAGCTTCCGACAGCTTCCGGGCTATTTTTTCATCCGCCCGGACAGTTCCGAAGGAATTCATCATCTCTGCCAGCCCCAGCACCCTCTTATTGCTGTAATAGGGGCGAAGCGCCTCTGCCTCCAGCACAGCTCCCGATTCTTCCAGGTCTGCCGCCGGAACGCAGGAGGGAAGCATTACATAAACATCCAAATCCAGCCCTTCTGCAGCGTCCAGTATGTAGTCAATCCCTTCCGTACCTGCCACATTGGCAATCTCGTGAGGGTCTGTTATCACCGCTGTGGTTCCGTGGGGCAGCACTGCCCGCTCAAATTCCGCCGGCGATACCATGGAGCTTTCCAGATGAATATGGCCGTCTATAAAGCCGGGACAGACAATCATACCGGAAATATCCCGCTCCTCCTCTCCCTCATAGGAGCCGATTCCGATGATGCAGCCGTCTGTAATGGCTACATCTGCCATTTCCAGCTCCCTGGTAAAGACATTGAGCACCTGGCCGCCCTTTAACACCAGATGAGCCTTTTTTGCTCCTGAAGCAGCCAGAATCCGATTCCTCAGGCTGTCTTCCTGTTTCCTTTCTTCCATACAGCCGCCTCCTGTTCCTGTCAGGTGTACTGTCTAAAGCCAAGCAAAATTTTATACAGCTTCCCCGGCTACGAACTTGGCGAAAATCTGCCGGTCATCGGACAGATACACAATTCGCTCCAGCCGTTGCCTGAGAGTCAGTTGCATTGGGGTTTTAAGAGCGCTGTCATCCAGCACCACCGCATCCAGCTCATATCCCGGCTCAAAACTTCCCACTTTTCCAAAGAAACTGCCGCCTCCCTTAGTAGCCATGTAAAAGGCTTCCTCTAAGGTCAGAGGCTTTTTGGTTTCATCTGCCAGCCGCCAGTACATTTTAGACATCTGGATAGCAGAGGCCATGACCCGGAAAACAGAATCACTGCTGCCGCCGGAAACATCAGTTCCAAGTCCAACCTTCAGTCCTTTATCCAGAAATGTCCGCACCGGAGCAATACCGGAAGACAAATCTGCATTAGAGGTGGGACAGTGGGCAATCCAAACTCCCCGCTCCTTCATCAGCTCCTGTTCCTGCTCTCCTGAGTATACACAGTGCGCCATAATGGTGCTGCAGCCCTCTCCGCCGAACATTCCAAAGTGGTCGTAAGCGTCTCCATAACACTCAGACCAGGGGCAAAGCTCCTTCACCCAGGCAATCTCACCCAGATTTTCTGAAAGATGAGACTGCACCGGAAGTCCGGTCTCCTTCTGAAGCCTGCTTAACCGCTCCATCAGCTCATCGGTACAACTGGGGATAAACCGGGGAGTTAAAACAGGCTGTACTCGTTTAAACCTTCCGGCAATGTCAGCCAGCCACTGTCTGGTAGCCGCCTCAGAAGCCTCCGGGCTTTCCTCCCGCAGAATATCCGGGCTGTTCCGATCCATGTTTACTTTTCCTACCATTACCTTCAGGCCGGTTGCCTCCAGCTTTTCCATAAGCAGCTCCGTAGCCGGCACATGCAAGGATGAAAAAATACAGGCTCTGGTAGTAGCTCCCTTTTTTAAATTCTCCGCAAAAATAGAGTATCCTTTTTCTGCATAATCCAGGTCTTT
Organism: uncultured Eubacteriales bacterium; assembly: GCA_951800645.1. Classification (GTDB taxonomy): domain Bacteria; phylum Bacillota; class Clostridia; order Lachnospirales; family Lachnospiraceae; genus Brotaphodocola. Next base: position 26,280 of record CATOIK010000013.1, read on the forward strand.
GTATCTGGCTTCCTCCGGAAACACCTGATGATCCAGCCATTCCAGAAGTTCCATATCCATGCCCATGCCGCAGAATCCGTACTGGGGGGCGTGCATGTGCAAATCCACCAGCCCCGGTATGATCAGCCGGTTGCCGTAGTCCTTTACTTCTGCGTTTTCCCAGCCTTCCGGCAGGTTTTCCTCTACACCACAGCAAATTCCGTCCTCACACAGCAGATAGCTGTTTTCCATGACAGTAATTTTGTCCAGCCTTTCACTGTAACAAATCTGTCCTTTCAGCGCAAACCGAGTCATTCAGTCCTCCTTCCTGCTGCCGGAACCCGCTTTTGTTTTCCAAATGAAAAAACTACCGCTGAACCTAGCGTTTTCACAGACAGCATCCCTGCGAAAACTTATAGACAACTATTTGCGGTAGTTGGTAGAGACGCTCAACCGATTATGAGCCTATATAAGTTTTGTTAATATTAACAAATTTTCCTTTTTGTTTCTATCTATTTTATACACTATCACACAATTTCGCCAATGTCAAGTCGATTTCAAAAAAGTAAGTAAATTTTGGCTTTTTCTTTTTCTGATTCCCAGCCAGTCTTTCCCGCATGCAGGCAGCCTTATCCTCTGCCCTTTTCCGTGGCAAGGCACTGGTGGTTTTAAGTATTCTGGGTACCTGCTTAAATGATATTGTGCAGGATCACTTTATATTAAGCATTTTTCCGTTCCTGTCAAAAAGTGAGAAATATTCTAAGAAAACTTAACTTAAGTTATATTTTTTGTACAACCTATCCAGTATAATAAAATCAAGTGATTTCTAATAATGCGAACACGATAAGGAGGTTTTTCTCATGAGCATGGGTAAAGCAATCAAAATCTATTCCAAAGAGAATCCGGATCTGGCTCTGAAGGTAACCAAGGGCCACTTTTCTTCTGACCGGTTCCACATTAACTACTACATCGATATGACCGAGCTGAAAATGCGTCAGTCCAACGCTGAGGCTGTAGCAAAGGCTATTGTAAAGAAATATGTAAAGCGGGTCAACTTAAACCTGCTGCCAGGTGTAGGTATGGCTTCTGAGATGCTGGGCCAACTGGCTGACTCCCACGCTACCAAAGCCCCCATCGACACCATCATCTGCATGGACGGGTGCGAGGCAATCGGCGCATATGTTGCAAAGGAGCTGTCTGATATAGGCGTGGCTACCACCAACACCCACAAAACAACCTACATCCTGACTCCGGAATTTGACTCATCCGGTCAGATGGTTGTTCGCGACAACATCATTAAGATGCTGAAGGAGAAACATGTACTGGTAGTTCTGGCAACTGCCATGTCCGGCCACACCATTGCCAAGAGTATCCGCTGCATCAGCTCCTACGGCGGTATTGTAGAGGGCATTTCCTGTATCTTCTCTGCAATTAACGAGATTGAAGGCCATCCGGTAAATTCCGTATTCGAGGCTTCTGACTTAGACGGCTTTAAGCTTTCCGAGCCGGACAACTGCCCGGACTGCCAGAACGGCGTAAAACTGGACGCAATCGTAAACAGCTACGGATATACGGTGCTGAACTGATTTCATTCTGTAATCCGCAAACGGGGATGCCGCACTTTTACGGCATCCCCGCTTTTTTATTTTTTCATAGGAAAATTCGACCTATGAAACAAAAACGCTCCGCGGGATGCCCACTTCGCGCTTAAGGAAAATGTCTGCTGACGCAGACGCGCTCCGGCGCGAGAGTCCGGTGAACCGGACTCTTTGCTTTGACTGCTGATCCGATCTTACCCGCAGCTTCCACAGACCGAATATTTACAGCCGGTAGGCGTAACTGCGCAGCCGCCCATGGCGGTCTCCCGCAGTTCTCCCGGCAGTTTCCGTCCTACTGCATACATGGTTGCCAGCATCTCGTCAAAAGGAATCAACTGCGGCACACCGGCCAGAGCCAGCTCTGCCGCAATCAGGGCGTTGGCTACACCGGAGGCGTTCCGCATCTGGCAGGGATATTCTACCAGGCCCCCTACCGGATCGCAGACCAGCCCCAGCATATTCATAAGGACTGTGCTGGCTGCAGACAGACACTGCTTAGGAGTTCCGCCCATCAGCTCCACTGCCGCAGACGCCGCCATAGCAGAGGCCACGCCTACCTCAGCCTGACAGCCGCCTACTGCTCCGGCCACAGTAGCATTCCGCATAGCCAGATACCCAATAGCTCCGGCGTTAAACATGGCGTCTAAAACAGTATCCTCAGAAAAACCATACTCCTCCTTCAAAGCCAGAAACACCCCCGGCACAATACCGGAGGAACCGGCTGTAGGCGCTGCCACAATCAGACCCATGGAGGTATTCACTTCTAAAACCGCCATGGCGTGAAGGATTCCCCGGCTGACTACGCTTCCGCAAATATTTTTTCCGGCCTGAAGCTGCTGGTTTAACAGTTTCGCCTCTCCCCCAATCAGGCCGCCAATCGATTTTCTTGGTTCCGTCAGAGGCATCAATGCCGATTCCTCCATAATCTGCCATGCAGTCTGCATCCGCTTCCGTATGTTTCTTTCCGGCTGCTCTGTCAGGGTACACTCTCTTAAAAGCATAACATCTGAAATCCGGCAGTTTTTGCTTCTGCAAAGCTCTAACAATTCTTTTCCATTTTTAAAATCAATGTTCATTCCGTCTTACCTCATTTAAAGTCTGTCACAGCCGCACCAGCATCACATCGTGAACCGACGGATTCTGACGGATCAGTTCTTCTACCGAATCCGGCAGGGCATCGTCTGATTCTACAATGGAATAGGCAGTCTGTCCCTTTTCTTCCCGGAACAGCTTCATAAATGCAATGTTGATATTGACGCTTGCCAGACAGTGGGTAATGTGAGCCACCACGCCGGGAGTATCCTTATGAATGACAATAACTGCGCTGTATTCCCCGGTAAAATCCACATCTACCTGATTGATGCGGATAATCCGGATTTTCCCTCCGCCCAGAGACTCTCCCCGGATAGTCATGGTCTGCCCTGCCTGGTTGGTCATGGCAATGTCAACGGTATTGGGATGACTGACCTCCTCCGTCTCATTGGCTGTAAAAGAAAACTCCAATCCACGCTTTCTGGCAATCTCAAAGGAATCCGGGATTCGCTTGTCCTCAGTGGTAAATCCCATGATCCCACCTAAAAGAGCACGGTCTGTTCCGTGGCCCCGGTATGTCTTTGCAAAGGAGCCATAGAGGGTAAATTCCGCTTTTTTCAACGGTCCGTTAATCATTTTCTGCGCCAGAAAGGCCAGGGAATCTGCCCCGGCCGTATGGGAGCTGGAAGGTCCGATCATATTGGGGCCCAGCACATCAAATACACTGATAAATGCCATAATAATTCTTCCTTATCTATGTTTTATACCAGATAACCGCCATGAAAGCATATCCCTTCTCTTCCTGAAATGCAAAAGCCGTCCGCTTTACTGGATTCAAAAACATGCCGCAGGAATGATGCTTCACTTAAGAAGTATAACACAATCCTTACTAGAAATCCACATCTCGCCCTTTGGATTTTCGCCGGACTCTCGGGGCCGATCTCTCATTACAGCAAAGAAACCGATGCAGTCAGATATGCTGCATCGGTTTCTTTGTTTCTGTCTCCTGGCTTGGCTATCTGCCTTAACCAGTTTTTTCCTTTTCCTTTTTTATAATCCTCTGATATTCCTGTCTTATCGCCTCTGACTGCCGGCTGCACCAGCCTTTCCATACTGGCCTTTTTTGCTGCTGCAGGCCAGTTTTCCTCCGTCACTGTATATGCCATGTCAGCCATCTTTACCTGCATTACCTGTAAAGCCTTTACCTGCTCCCCAATAACTTCAGTTTCTCCGCCAGGTATTTCTGCTACCTGAACCGGTCTGTCTCCTGCGTTGGCTGATGCCAAAAGCTTGGTCTCCTCCTCCACAGAATAGCCGCAGGCTTCCAGTCTTCTTAAAACCTGCTTCTGGCGTTTTGCTGCCAACTGGGGATTCCTGGTGGGAGCATATTTGCTGGGGGCGTTGGGAATGCCTGCCAGAAGGGTGCTCTCGTACTCAGTCATCTCAGACGGCTCTTTGCCAAAGTAACCACGGCTGGCGTCACCTGCAGTGTAGTAGCCATCTCCGAAGTAGATGCTGTTTACATACAGCTCCAGGATTTCATCTTTACTGAAGGCTTCTTCTAAAGCCAGGGCCATAAACACCTCTGCCGCCTTCCGCTCCATCTTCTTTTCCTGGCTGAAGTACAGATTCTTTGCAAGCTGCTGGGTAATGGTGCTGCCGCCTTCCACATAAGCGCCTGCCTTAATGTCATTTACTACTGCCCGGCAAATAGCGATGGGGTCTAAGCCGCAATGGCTGTAGAACCGGTGATCCTCCACAGACACGACTGCGTTTATATAGGTCTCCGGCAATTTTTCCAAGGTAGTGTAGCCTTCTTTTTCCCGGATAGAGACCATCATCTCTTCTAAGCCGTTTTCCTTCAAAGCCGTCTGATACATCTCATACCCTTGTCCGGCCACGATGGCTCCCACAGAAACTACTGCTGTCATCACAAGCGCCGCAGCCCCGCCAATTATTTTCTTTATCATAGTCCACCGCTCCTTTCCTGAGTATTTATCTTACTGACCATCGGTGTTTCATCTTATGGTCCTATTATAGCAGGAAAAATCCGGTAAGACTTTACCATTCTCTTAGCCTTTCTGACGCTATTTGTAAAATTCTGACAAAAAAATTACAAAAAGATTTAAAACTAATAACTAATAAAAAGGGATATTGCAAAATACAGTTTCGCAGATTTCTGCTATGCTGTATTTTACAACATCCCTTCCACAAAATACACGATTCAGGTTGAACCTATTACATCTCGCCCAGACCGCTCTCAATAGCCTGGCTGATAGTTTCCATAGCTGCCGCTTCATCCTCACCATCGCAGATCAGGGTGATCTCGGTGCCGGACTTGATGCCTGCTGCCATAACATTCAGTACGCTTTTTGCAATGATCCGCTTCTCGCCGCACTCAATCATAACATCACATTTGAACTTCATAGCAGTCTGAGATAAAACTCCTGCAGGTCTTAAGTGTAATCCGGACGGATTTACAACAGTTAAAGTCTTACTAAGCATGGCACATTCTCCTTTATATGTAATTATATTTTAACTCTCACAGGACGCTGAAACATCCCCTTTAATCATCTTTGATTTTACTACAATTCCCAGGAACCGTCAAGAAAAACCGCCGTTTTCACTTACTGGATCGTAACTGCAGTCAGGCCTGCTCCCGCATCTGGCTTTCTCGCCTGGAATATACGCAGCCGCAGTAGTTCTGGCGGTACAGCCCATACTGGGCGGATAGCTCCACACTGCGGCGGTAGCCGTTCTTTTTCTTAAAATCTGATGGCAGACACACTACCTCGTAGATTTCTGAAAGCTCCTGACCGATTTCATTCAGCTTTGCCGCATTTTTTAAGGGACTGATGGTAAGCGTGGTAGTGAAATAATCATATCCGCCGGCTTTGGCTAACTTTGCTGCTTCCGTAAGGCGCAGACGATAGCAGAGGAAGCACCGCTCTCCCCCTTCCGGGTCTGTCTCATGGCCCCGGCTCATGGAAAAGAACCGCTCCGGCTCATAGGGACCGGCCTGAAAGGTAATGGGATACCGGGCCGGAATCTCCTGAACCAGCCGGCGCTGCTCCTCACACCGCTTTTCATATTCCTCTGCCGGAGAAATATTCGGATTGTAATAAAATACCGTAATCTCAAAATACTGAGACAGATACTCCAGCACATAGCTGCTGCAGGGCGCACAGCAGCTATGCAAAAGGAGCCGGGGAACCCGGCTCTCTCTTTCGCATCGTTCTATGATTTTTTCCATCTCCCGCTGGTAATTTCTCTGATTCATAAAACGCCTTTCTTTATTTCTTACAGAAAATCACGGATCCGTTTGCTGCGGATAGGATTACGCAGCTTCCGGAGAGCCTTGGCCTCAATCTGACGGATCCTCTCTCTGGTGACATTGAACTCTTTGCCCACTTCTTCCAGCGTGCGGGGATGACCATCTTCCAGGCCAAACCGCAGAACAATTACCTGCCGCTCCCGCTCCTTTAAATCTCCCAGCAGCGCGTCAATATGCTCCCGAAGCATAACCGACTCTACATTGCCTTCCGGAGTTACTACATTATTGTCCGCCACAAAATCTCCCAGGTTGGAGTCGTCCTCCTCGCCGATAGGCGTCTCTAAGGAAGCCGGCTCTCTGGCAATCTGCATGATTTCCATAACCTTGTCTTCAGACATTTCCAGCGCCTCTGCCAGTTCCGGAACAGACGGCTCATAGCCCAGCTCCAAAGTCAGCTTCCGCTGCATCTTGGACATTTTATTGATAGTCTCCACCATATGCACCGGTACACGGATGGTACGCGCCTGGTCTGCCAGCGCCCGGGTTACAGACTGTCTGATCCACCAAGTTGCATATGTACTCAGCTTATATCCTTTTGTATAATCAAACTTCTCTACGCCCTTGATCAGGCCCAGATTCCCTTCCTGAACCAAATCCAGAAAACTCATGCCGCGGCCTGTATACCGCTTGGCAATGCTGACTACCAGACGAAGGTTTGCCTCTATCAGCCGTTCCTTGGCGTATTCATCTCCTTCTGCCTTCCGCTTTGCCAGCACAAGTTCTTCTTCTGCGCTTAACAGCGGCACGGTTCCGATCTCTTTTAAATACATGCGGACCGGGTCTTCCGTCCCGATTCCCTCTAAAAGATCTACGGCGTCCAGTTCGATGTCTTCCGCTTCTTTCATAAAACTGTCGTCTGCATCCAGATCATCATCGTCCAGAATCAGTCCGTCGTCAGCTAAAATTGCATCGTCAATTACCGGAATCACATCTATGCGCTTTTCTTCTAAAAAATTGTAGATCTGCTCCATTTGCTCCGGGCCTAAATTGTCTCCGGCAAAGAAGTCATTGATCTCCGTCACATCCAGCGCATTGTGCTTCGTCTTGGCAACTTCCACCAGCTTATTCAGCTTACTTAAAAAATTGTCTTTTTCCACAGCAGCGTCCTTTCAACCAAAGGTCTTGTTAAAGCTTTACATCATCTCATTATATAACAGCAGTCTTCATATTTCAACATATTTCGGCAAAGATGAAATTCTTTTTTCTTCCTTCTTTCTCACAGTATCTCACATTATCAATTTTGTATACCTGGCAAAGGCGTTTGGAAGGGGATAAACATCCTTTAACTGGCTTTTTTCTGCCGGAATATAGCCATCTGGAATGGGACCGGAAAGCCGGATTCGATACCCCTTCATATGCCATTCCACATGAGAAAAAATATGTTTTGCCGCAGGCAGCGGTTCCAATTCCGCCACCAGATCCTGTCCGAAGCCAAAGGTTTTTGAAAGCTCGTCCGGCGTTAAATACCCTTCCACATTGGGAAGCTCATAAAGGGAGGCTAAAAGTCCGGTATCCTCCCGTTTGCGAATTCCTACCTGTGCCCCATTTTCCAGAATACAGACTGTCCGTTCCTCAATCCGCCGCTTTTTCGGCGGCGTCTTTACAGGGATTTCATCCAAAAGCCCCTGCTGTCTGGCCAGACAAATGGAATGGAGCGGACATTCCCCGCACTTTGGCTGACCGTTTGGCACACAGACTATGGCGCCAATCTCAATCAACCCCTGATTAAAGCGGCTGGCTGCGCCCTTTGGCATAGTCTCCCGCAGCCGCTCCTCCATCCACCGCTTGGTGGAGGCCTTTAAAATATCCTCCCGGCTGGCCAGGATCCGGGAAATCACCCGCAGCACATTGCCGTCCACTGCAGGCACCGGGCGGCCAAAGGCAATGGAAGCAATGGCTCCCGCCGTGTAACTGCCGATGCCTGGAAGTTTTAAAAGCGTCTCATATTCGGAGGGCATTTCACCGTTATAATCATTTACAATGATCTGGGCTGCCTTTTTCAAATTCCGCGCCCGGTTATAATACCCTAAGCCTTCCCACAGCTTCATCAGCCTGTCATCCTCCACAGACGCCAGGGAAGCTGCGTCCGGCAGACTTTCCATAAACCGCTCAAAGTAGGGCTTTACTGCCTCTACCCTGGTCTGCTGCAGCATAATTTCAGAAATCCACACCCGGTAAGGTTCCGGATTTTCCCGCCAGGGCAGAATCCGCGCATGGCTATCATACCAGGCTAACAGGGGACGGTTCATGGCTTTCAGCCTGGCGTCTGTTTCCAGACTGCCCGGCTCATCCTCCAATATCTGCAGGCTGCTGTAAAGTCCGGCCGCTTTATTCAGTTCCTGTTCCTTATACATAGCCGTACACTCCCCGCACCGACACTTCCCCGGACATTACCGCTTCCACAGTTCCATCAGTCCGCCTTACAAGCAGCTCTCCCTCCCGGTTGATTCCCATGGATATGCCCTGCCAGGCTCCTCCCGGCGCCAGAACCGTTACCTGACGGTCCCGGTTTACCAGATGTTCGTTGTATTCCTCCATCAGACTGCTAAAATCCAATGTCTTTAAAAATTCCTCATAATAATCTTCCCAGACAGAAAGCACTGCCGCTGCAAGCTTTGCCCGCCGTACCGGTTTCCCTGATTCCAGAAGAAGGGAAGTCCCCTTCTCCTTCAGTTCTTCCGGAAAGCCTTCTAAATTTGCATTGATCCCGATGCCGACTACCACATAGCGGATACAGTCCTCCTCTGTGCTCATCTCCGTCAGGATTCCGCATATCTTTTTTCCGTTTAAAACGATGTCATTGGGCCACTTAATCTGGCAGGAAAGACCTGTCGCCTGACGGATTCCCTTCACCACTGCCATGGCTGCCAGCAAAGTTAGCATGGAAGCGTGCACCGGCTCAAAATCCGGCCGCAAAAGCAGGCTCATCCAGATGCCTGTCCCTTCCGGAGATTCCCAGAAACGGCCCCGCCGCCCTTTTCCTGCCGTCTGATTTTCTGCCAGCACCAGGGTTCCGTGAGGCGCCCCGTCTTCTGCCTGCCGTCTGGCCTCTAAGTTGGTAGAGTCTACTGTTTTTAATACTACTAAATGTTTTCCGGCCCAACTGCCGCAGATTTCCTGGGAAAGCTCGTCCACTGACAGCACATCCGAATCTGTACTCAGACGGTAGCCTTTGTTCCGTACTGCCTGAATCCGGTATCCCTCCTCCTCAAGCAGCCGCACTGCCTTCCACACTGCGGTTCTGGATACTCCAAGGCTATCGCAAAGCTCCTGGCCGGACACATAGCCTTCCGCCTCTTTTAAGCGTTTTAAGATCTCTTTTTTCAACGGCTTACCTCCAGACGCTTACTGCGCTTAAAAAGCCGACTACAGCTAAAAAAGCAGCTACTGCCCACAAAAGCACAACGCCTGCCATTTTCTTCCTGTTGTGCTTTCCGCCGGACTGTAACCGGCTCCAGCCGTTGACAAAATTAAGGACTGCAGCCAGCCAGAAAATCACAGGAAACAAAAAATTGTTTTTGCTGGGGCTTACAAAAGCCAGCACTGCGCAGATTACTACCAGAATTCCAATTACAATATGAAGCCCATCCAGCATTGCAGCCGTGTTTCTCGGATTTCTCTTTTTCTCCTGAATCAACATCATTACTCTCCCAGGGTTGCCGCCATCACCGCTTTAATGGTGTGCATACGGTTTTCTGCCTCATCGAATACCTTGGAGCAGGAGGACTCAAATACCTCGTCTGTCACTTCCATATCCGTAATGTTGAACCGCTCTCCCATTTCCTTTCCAATCTTTGTCTTTAAATCGTGGAAGGCCGGCAGACAGTGAAGGAAAATTGCCTTCTCTCCTGCGTTCTTCATCACATCCATAGTCACCTTGTAGGGAGACAGCTCCCGGATGCGCTCCTCCCAGACCTCATCCGGCTCGCCCATGGAAACCCACACGTCGGTGCAGATTACATCGGCTCCCCTGGTGCCCTCAGCCACATCCTCTGTCAGGGTGATAGTGCCGCCAGAAGCCTTTGCATACTCCTCACATTCCTGTACCAGCTCTGTACCGGGGAAATATTTCTTCGGGGCGCAGGCTACAAAGTGAAGGCCCAGCTTGGCACAGACAATCATCAAAGAATTGCCCATATTGTAACGGGCATCGCCCATATAAACCAGCTTTACTCCCTTTAAGCGGCCTAAGTGCTCCCGCACTGTCAGCATATCTGCCAGCATCTGGGTAGGATGGTATTCATTCGTCAGACCGTTCCAAACCGGCACTCCGGCGTGCTTAGCCAGCTCCTCCACAATCTCCTGTCCATAGCCCCGATACTCTATGCCGTCGTAAATCCGTCCCAGCACCCGTGCTGTGTCAGCAATAGACTCCTTTTTCCCAATCTGACTGCTGGCCGGCTCCAGATATGTAGTTCCCATGCCCATATCGTGAGCTGCCACCTCAAAGGAACAGCGGGTTCTGGTGCTGGTTTTCTCAAAAATCAGGGCAATATTCTTTCCCCGGTAATGGTCTGTTAAAATCCCTTCTTTTTTCTTCCGTTTCAGCTCTGCAGCCAAATCCAGAAGATACAGAATCTCCTCCGGAGTATAATCCTTCAGCGTTAAAAAATTCCTTCCTTTTAGATTCATAGCTCTTTCCTCCCTATCTGTTGATAAATCTTTTTTACGATCTGATCCGGCGTATAAATTTTCATCCGCGGCATCCGAAGCTCTCTGGCCCACTTTTCCAGGACTGCCAGATACAAGGTCTTATAGCTCCAGTTTTCCGGCAATTCCAGTTCTCTGGCCAGCGCCGGAAAAATCTGTTCTGTAAATGCCCGGTATCCTTCCAGGCTTTTGGCCTCCTCCTCACCCAGCTCCGGGGTAATGTAGTGGCGCACCAGTTGAATTTCCGACATCATCTTATCAAAATAGTACGCCTCCGACTGAGGAGCGTCAAAGTAATAGCTGCTTCCTTCCAGACCGTAAAGCATCCGCTTGGCGTCCATATACCCAAGCTGCATGTTCTTCCTGGCCCGTTTTCCGTCAAACTCCAGGATTCCTCCCAAATTCTGGCGGGGAGCAATGTGATGCACCTTTACATTTTCCGGAATCTTTAAAAACCGCTCAGTGTCCACTCCGACGCCGTAAATACGAATTACAATAATATCCTCATATCCGCGGTCTACCAGCACATCCACCGGCACATTGTTTAACCCGCCTCCGTCCAGATACCGCTTTCCCCCCAGCTTTTCCTGCTTAAAGCCCGGCAGATAGGCGCTGGCTAAAAGGCTGTCCTCTATGGCGCCCTCCGGCATCTCTTTCACATCCAGAACCACTGCCTTCCAGTCATCCAGAGAGACCGTAGTCACGAAAAGCTCTTTATCTGATTTCCGTATCCGTTCTTCATCCACAGTCTCCCTGATCAGATGTTTTAAAGGAGTGATGTCCAGCCCACCGTCTTTTATAATGCGAACTGCACTTTCCGCTATTTCCATCAGGCTTTTATCTCCGAAACCGGAAAACCCCTCTGCGTCCAGCACCTGGGAATAGGTCAGGCTGCCCCAGATTCGCTCTGCTTCTTTCAGGTCTCCCATACACATAAGAGCGCCGTTTAAAGCTCCCACTGAGGTTCCTGCAATTCCTTTTACCTGAACTCCCGCTTCCTCCAGGGCTCTCCAGGCGCCGATCTGGTAGGAACCTTTGGCGCCTCCACCTTCCAGCACAATGCCGTAAGGCTTTGTTATGTCAATCTTCAGTTCCATACTCTCCTCCGCATTTAAAAGCCATGAGGGATGCTGCAGCATGCTCCTTACACTGCTGCAACACCCCTGTTATTGACCTTTTTATCAGCTCGCCGTTCAAATCCTGCCTTTATTTTTCCTCAGCAGCCACCTCTGCAATAGATTTTACCAGGCCGGCAATTCCCTGAATCTCTGATGGTATGATAATCTTTGTGGCCTTTCCGTTTGCTGCCTCCTTAAAGGCTTCCAGACTCTTAAGCTGCAGCACAGCCGCATCCGCTCCCGCTTCCTTTAGGAAACGGATACCGTCTGCGTTAGCCTTCTGCACCTTTAAGATAGCCTCGGCCGCACCTTCCGCCTCCCGGATGCGCCGTTCCTTCTCTGCCTCTGCATGAAGGATGGCAGCCTGTTTGTTAGCCTCTGCATCCAGAATAGCAGATTCTTTTTTACCCTCTGCCACCAGGATAGTAGACTTCTTCTCACCTTCCGCTTTCAGAATGGCCTCGCGCCGTTCCCGCTCTGCCTTCATCTGCTTCTCCATGGCGTCTTGAATAGCTGCCGGAGGAATGATGTTTTTCAGCTCTACCCGGTTTACCTTGATGCCCCATGGGTCTGTTGCCACATCCAGGGACGCCCGCATCTTGGTGTTAATCGTTTCTCTGGAGGTCAGGGTCTGATCCAGCTCCAAATCACCGATAATATTTCTTAAGGTGGTAGCCGTCAGATTCTCAATCGCCATGATTGGGTTTTCCACGCCGTATGCAAACAGCTTCGGGTCTGTAATCTGGAAGAACACCACCGTATCAATCCGCATAGTTACATTATCTTTTGTAATAACCGGCTGAGGGTCAAAATCCACAACCTGCTCTTTTAAGGTCACCCGCTTTGCCACCCGGTCCACAAAGGGAAACAGGAAATGAATGCCCACGGACCAGGTGCTTAAATAAGCGCCTACTCGCTCTACTACCAGAGCCTGTGCCTGGGGTACAATCCTTACACAGGAAACCAAAATCAAAAGAATTACAAACAAAAGTAAAAGAAAAATAATCATACCTGTTATCCCTCCATTCTCAGGTGCCTTATTTTAAGGCTGTCACAATCAGTTTCACGCCCTGGATGCTGCAAATCCGCACCATAGAGCCTTCATCAATTACCACGCCGTCTTCCCCGGTTCTGGCCGTCCACTCCTGGCCGTCCACAATGGCGGCTCCTTCTCCCAGTTCATTGCTGATACGGGCAGTGACACGGGCCTCCCGGCCCACCAGACTTTCTGCATTGGTTTTTACCGTGTTGGTGTTGATGAATTTTGAAGCGAAGGGTCTCGTCAAAAACAGAAGCAGGAACGACGCAACCAAAAACACAGCCAGCTGCACCTCCACGGAAACCCCAAACAGAGAAAGCAGAAATGCCACAAATGCGCCGCCTGCAAACCAAATAGTAGTAAGGGCCATGGTAGCCGCTTCAATTCCTACCAACACTACAAAAGCAATCAGCCAGTAAATGGAAACCATCCTCTGCACCTCCTTTTTTCTTATAAACCATAATACACTATTTTCAGATATTTCACAACATTTTTCATCAAGTGTCTAATTAAATTTTTATAAACCAGAAGCTTCATTCCGACGCTGTCTGGCGGCCTCAAACATCAGCACAGACGACGCCACCGCCGCATTTAAGGACTCCACCTGCCCCAGCATGGGAATACGGATATAAGCGTCTGCCAGGGCGGCCGTTTCTTCCGTAAGACCGTTGGCCTCGTTGCCGATTAAAAATCCGGTGTCTCCTTTATAATCCTCCTGGTCATAGGAGCGCCGCCCCTTTAAATGGGCGGCATACAGCCGGATTCCTTTCTGCTTCAGAGTTTTCAAATCTGCTCTCAGGTCTTCTGTGTAAAAAAACGGCACCCGCAGCACAGAACCCATGGTAGCGCGGATCACTTTGGGATTGTAAATATCCGCCGTGTCCTTATCCATAAGGATACCAGTCACTCCGGCTCCCTCTCCTGCCCGGATGATGGTTCCCAGATTTCCCGGATCCTGCAGACGCTCCAGCACCATGAAAAGGGCCGGGCGGCCAGTTTCTGTCTCCGTTCCTGCCACATCCTCCAAAGTATAGCGGTACTGATGAACCAGCGCCAGCACTCCCTGGGGAGACTGGGTATCGGAAAAAGCCTTAAACACCTCATCAGAAACCAGCTCTGCTCTGCCTGCCCGCTCTACTAAATCCTGACACTCTTTATTCTTATGAAAGCTTTCAGAAATATACAACGAGTAAATCTGTTCTTTTGGAATCTCCTGGCACATCCGCAGACCTTCCGCCACAAAAAGCCCTTCTTCCCGCCGGGTTCTGGCCTTCTTCACCAGAGAATTTACAAACTTTACCTGTTTGTTGGTTGTACTTGTTATCACAGTCTGTTTCCTCTTATTTCCGCATTTTATCTGTCTGCTGTCTATGTTATTTTTCCTTCTGCTCCATATCTCTCGCCTGCGCTAAATCTGCCAGCCAGATTTGCCGGCTGGCGTCACTGGGCATCCGCAGATCTCCCCGCGGAGACATGCCTACGCTGCCCACTTTAGGGCCGTCCGGCAGGCAGGACCGCTTAAACTGCTGAGAGAAGAACCGGCGGCAGAACACATCCAGCCACTTGAAGATCGTCTCTTTATCATATTCTCCCTTAAAGGCCGTTTGTGCCAGACGGTAAATTTTAGACGGCATACAGCCGTACCGCAGCACATAGTAGAGGAAGAAATCGTGCAGCTCGTAGGGGCCTACCAAATCCTCTGTTTTCTGGGCGATGGCTCCATCTACCGGCGGCAGAAGCTCCGGGCTTACAGGCGTGTCCAAAACATCCAAAAGCACTGCCTGCAGCGTTTCCTCGCCGCAGGTATCTGCATAGTACCGGACCAGATGGCGCACCAGGGTTTTAGGCACGGAAGCATTTACTCCATACATGGACATATGGTCTCCGTTATAGGTAGCCCAGCCTAAGGCCAGCTCCGACATGTCTCCAGTGCCGATCACCAGGCCGTTTACCTGGTTTGCCATATCCATCAGCACCTGGGTCCGCTCTCTGGCCTGTCCGTTTTCGTAGGTTACATCGTGTTTGTCCAGGCTCTGGCCAATATCTGCAAAGTGCTGGGTCACAGACTTTTTAATGTCTACTTCAGTCAGAGTTGCCCCCAGCTCCTCTGCCATCCGGCAGGCGTTCTGATAAGTCCGGTCTGTAGTTCCAAAACAGGGCATGGTTATTCCGTGAATGTTATTCCGGCTGATGCCCAGCATATCAAAGGCTTTGGCAGTCACCAAAAGAGCCAGGGTGGAGTCCAGTCCACCGGAAAGCCCCAGCACTGCGGTCTGACATCCGATGTGTTCCAGCCGCTTTTTCAGGCCCATAGCCTGAATGGTAAAAATCTCCTGGCACCGCTCTGCCCTGGTCTTCTCTTCTGCAGGAACAAAGGGGCGGCTGTCAATAAACCGGCGCAGTTTTTTCTGCTGCAGTTTTTCCATGGCAGAAGTGTCCAGAGAAAAATCCCAGACCATATAATCTGAATGGGAAGCCGCCGGATAGGTAGTGGTCTTTCTCCGCTCTGCGGCCAGCTTTTCCAGATCCATATCTGCATAAATGATCCCAGTTTCAAACCGTTTGGATTCTGCCAGAATCTGACCGTCCTCTGAAATCAGGTTGTGGCCGCCGAACACCAGGTCCTGGGTAGATTCCCCTTCTCCTGCATTGGCATAAACATAGCCGCAAATCAGGCGGGCAGACTGGCCGCTTACCAGGCGGCGGCGATACTCTGCTTTCCCAACGGTTTCATCGCTGGCAGAGCAGTTTATCATTACGGTGGCACCGGCCAGTACATGCCCGATGCTGGGAGGATTAGAAACCCACAGATCCTCGCAGATTTCCGCCCCTACTACCAGAGAGGGAATATCCGCGCAGCGAAACAGCAGCTTGCTTCCCATGGGAAGCAGTCTGCCTTCCCACTGGGTCATAACCGGCTCGTCAAAGCCTTCTGCAAAATACCGCTGCTCATAAAATTCGCCGTAATTGGGCAGATTTTTCTTGGGAACCAGCCCTAAAAGCTCTCCGCCGCAAATGGCTGCCGCCACATTAAAAAGCTTTCCCTCATGCTCCCAGGGAAGCCCCGCAAACACCAGCACAGGCTTTCCCTCTGTAAACTTCACAAGCTCTTTTAGCTGGGCCTTTGCCTGACGGATCAGCACATCCTGAAGAAACAGATCTCCGCAGGTGTAGGCAGTCAGACACAGCTCCGGAAACACCATCAGCCCGGCGCCGTTTCTCACCCCTTCATCAATCATATCGCAAATTACGGTCCGGTTATAAACCGGATCTGCTACCTTAACCTCCGGCGTGGCTGCCGCCACCCGGAAAAAACCATCTTTCATATCTTGTTCCCCCTAAAGGAGTTAATAGAATTGCTTATAGCATATCCTAAACTCAAATAACTTGCAACCCATGTTTACATTTCCTTTGTTTTTTTGTAAAATGAAAACTACTGTTCAGAGCCAACCGCCAAAATGCTGCGCATTTTCTCGGTGTGGCGTATCCGCCAAATAAAACCATCTTGGGGGAAAGGAGAAAATCTATGAAAATTTCCACGAAAGGGCGCTATGCCCTGCGTATGATGATAGAATTTGGAATGAACCCAGGGGAATGCACCAAAATCAGCCAGGTGGCTGCCCGGCAGGGCATCTCCGACAAATATTTAGAGCAGATTGTAACCCTGCTTCATAAAGCCGGCTATGTCCGCAGCGTCCGGGGGCCGCAGGGCGGCTACATGCTGACAAAAACTCCGGAGGAATACACCGTAGGCATGATCCTGCGGCAGACAGAAGGAAGCCTCTCCCCTGTCTCCTGTGTAGACGACGATGCAGAGCCATGCCGCCGGGCCGCCCAGTGTGCTACCTTAACTGTATGGCAGAAATTAAAGGACGCCATCGACAGCGTAGTGGACCATGTAACTTTGGCTGACCTGATTGAGGAACAGCGGCAGAAGCCGGATGCAAATCTGATGTGAGGCAGCAGCTTAAAACCATTTCCTGCAAATAAAAGGAGAATTTCCATGAATGAATTTACCAGAACAGAAATGCTGATTGGTTCTGAAGGACAAAGGAAGCTGGCTGACTCTACGGTTGTGGTCTTTGGCGTAGGCGGCGTAGGCTCCCACTGTATTGAAGCCCTGGCCCGCTGCGGCGTCGGACATCTGGTGCTGGTGGACAACGACACCGTCTCCCTCACCAATTTAAACCGCCAGAGCATTGCCTACCACAGTACTGTCGGCCAGTACAAGACTCAGGTAATGAAAGCCCGCATCCAGGATATTAACCCGGCAGCAAAGATAGACACCTTTGAAACCTTTGTGCTGGCAGACAATGTAAAGCCGCTCCTGGACAGCCTGGGTCCCATAGACTACCTGGTGGACGCCATCGATACCGTCACGGCCAAGCTGGCTCTGGCTCAGTACGCCTATGAAACCGGCACGCCCATCATCGCTTCCATGGGTACCGGAAACAAACTTCACGGAGAGCTGTTTGAGATTACAGACATTACCAAAACCTCTGTCTGCCCCCTCTGCAAAGTAATGCGGCGGGAGCTTAAAAGTAAGGGCGTCCCCCATTTAAAGGTACTTTACTCCAAAGAACAGCCGCTGACGCCCCAGGCCCCGGCAGATGAAAAAGACGGCACTGCAGATAGCAGTACCGCCTCAAAACGCTCTGTTCCCGGAAGCATCTCCTTTGTCCCCCCGGTAGCCGGTCTTTTAATTGCCGGTCAGGTGGTTCGGGAACTGCTCTCCTGACCTTTATTCGTAACGCAGCGCCTCAATGGGATCCTTCTTCGCCGCCTTGGAGGCCGGATACATTCCAAAGAAAATTCCTACCAGGGCGGAAAATCCCACTGCCAGAAGCACTACGGAAGGCCGCACCACTGCAGTCACTCCAAGGACTGCTCCCACGGCAGACACCAGGCCGCTCCCCAGCAGGATTCCTATCATACCGCCGCAGGCAGACAAAAGAGCTGACTCTGTCAGAAACTGAATCATAATATCCTTGGTTCTGGCTCCCAGGCTTTTCCGGATGCCAATTTCCCTGGTCCTCTCTGTCACAGATACCAGCATAATGTTCATGATGCCGATGCCGCCTACTAGCAGGGAAATTGCTGCAATACCGCCTACTGCCGCAGACAGGCCGCCCATCATGGAGTCCATCATTCCCATCTCCTCTACTGCAGTAGCCATATAATAATCCTCCGCATCCCGCATCTTCAGCCGTCCGATAAACACCTTCAGCCTTCCAAAGAAATCATCCAGATTCACATCATCCTTTGCATACACCCGCATGGCGTAAAAATAGTCGTTAGGCCAGGTCAGCAGTGTGTAGGGAATAAAGGCGCTGCCTCCGTCACTCTGCCCCATCATCATGGCCTGGAACGGACTCAGATCTTTCTTATAAACACCCACTACCGTATACTCGTCGGTGCTTCCGTAGATGGTGGTGCGGAAAGTCCGCCCAACGGCGTTCTCCACACCGAACAACTGCAGGGCGCTTTTCACATCCATTACTACATTTTTTCGCCGTCCCTTTACATCCCCTTCGTTTAAATAGCGGCCATATATGATGTTCACCGGCTGCACATCCTGATAATTATAATCGATTCCCTGAAAATCAAATTTCACCTTGGCCCGTCCATAAAGAGCGTCTGCAGAAACATAGGACTGACTGTCAATGTAGGCGATTTCATCGCCGAACACCTCTTTCACCCGCTCTAAATCATCCAGAGTAAAGTAGTCGCTCTGGCGCACATCGTCAAGCCAGTAGCCAATGGAAATATAGGCCTGGGTCAGTCCCACTTCTTTATAAAGGTCTGCAAACATGGTCCGCATGGTATCGCCGATGGACACAATGGAGATTACGGAGCCGATGCCGATGATAATCCCCAGCATAGTCAGAAAGGACCGCATTTTATTGATTCGGATGGCGGAAAAGGCCATCTTCATATTTTCAATCAGCATGTCACCCCTCCCCTTCCATAAAGTCCGTATTCTTTTCCACCTGGGCTGCAATCCCAGGGCGATGAGGCTCGTTAGGCTGGTCGCTGATTATCTCCCCATCCCGGAAACGGATGATACGCCTGGTGTAGGCAGCGATCTCCTCCTCGTGAGTGACCAGCACCACCGTGGTGCCTTCTGCATGAAGCTTTGTAAAAAGCTCCATAATTTCCAATGACGCAGCAGTATCCAGATTTCCCGTAGGCTCATCTGCTAAAAGCAGAGGCGGATTGTTGGCTAAGGCTCTGGCAATCGCCACCCGCTGCCGCTGTCCGCCGGACAGCTCGTTAGGCTGATGGTGAATCCGCTTTCCCAATCCTACCCTCTTTAAAAGCTCCTCTGCCCGTTCCTCTCTGGCTTTTCTGGAAATCCGGGCATAGGTCATAGGCAGCTCCACATTTTTCAGAGCTGACATACGGGAAATCAGATTAAAGGACTGAAACACAAACCCAATCTTTTTATTGCGAATCAGAGAAAGCTCATCCGAAGACATTCCGGCCACATCCACTCCGTCCAGATAGTAGTGGCCTAAGGACGGCCGGTCCAGACATCCTAAAATATTCATCAGGGTGGATTTTCCGGAGCCGGACTGACCCATGATTGCCACAAACTCTCCCCGCCGGATGGTAAGATTCACCCGCTTTAAGCCCAGAACCTTTAACGCGCCGGTATCATAAATCTTTGCCATATCCTCCAGGCAAATCAATTCCTCTGCAAGTTGTTCTTCCTTCATGGCGCGCCTCCTTTACATCTGCGGCATCGCCGTTACGGCCATTCCATCCGTCATCATGGGTTCCGGCGTCACAATGTAGGTCAGGTTTTCATTCAGGCCCTCTCCCTTTACCTCCATAGACACATCACTTTCCACTCCGGTCTCTACCGGATAAAGCTTTACCAGACCGTTCTCCACAACAGCCAGGTAAGTGCCGTCCTCCCGCTCTAAAACAGCAGACACCGGCACCACCCACACATCCTCTGCCCTGTTTAAAACGATTTTCGCCCTGGCAGTAATTCCGGCAATCAGTTTGGTGTCGGAATTCTGAATCTGAATGGTAGTGGGAATAACCCGCTCTGTAGAGCCGCCGCCCTTTTCCTCACCGGTAGGGGAAATGGCGGTAATAACGCCTTTTTCCACTGCGCCGTCTAAAATATCTGCGGAAATCTCCGCCTCCTGGCCCAGCTTCACCTTTCCGATGGAATACTCGCTGACACTGATCTTCATTTCCAGATGCTCCAGATTATCAATGACAAACAGCGGCTTATCATCGTCTACCATATCTGCAAACCGGCCCACACGGGAATTTACCCGCACCACCGTACCTGCAATGGGGCTTTTTACTTCTGTATCTTCCAGTTCTTCCTTTTTCTGCTCCAATGCAAACTCAGCGTTTTCCACCTGCAAAAAGAAGGATTCATCTGCTGTAGCACGGCCCTTTTCCAGCCGGTAACCGGCAGTCTGGCGTCTGGCGTCGTTTAAAGCATTGGCTGCGGCTTCCATCTCCACCTGGGAAATATCGCCGTTCTGAAACAGCACTGCCTTTCTGTCATAATCTCTCTGGGCAGCCTGCTCATCCTGCAGCGCTTTAGCATAACCGTTTTCCGCATCCCGTTTAGCCTCATTTAGATTTGCCACTGCCAGATCATAGGCATTCTGGGCAATGTCTACTTCCTTCTGGGCGCCCTTGGTATCCAGACGGGCCAGCACCTGTCCGGCTTCCACCTTGTCTCCCTCTTTTACCAGAATCTCCTGGATTTCTGCGTGCAGGCGAGAAACCACCTCAGCGCTGTCTGTGCCGGAAACCGGGCCGCTGATGGAAAGGACCTCCTCTACAGTACCCCTGGCAAGAGTCTGAGTAACTGCCAAAGCTCCGCTATCTGCTTTTCCGCCTCCTAATCCGGAAACCACAACCAGAGCGGCAGCCAAGGCCGCCACTCCCGTTATTATCTTTCTCTTTCTGCTCCAGGAGCGAATCGGCCCCAAAAGCCGTTTTTTCTTTTTCGGCTTCTTACCTCCTGGTTCTTCATTTAACAATGCGTTTAATTCCTTCTCGTATTCCTGGTCAGACATGGCTGTCATATCTCCTTTTATGTTTCTTATTCTGTCAGATTATTTTGCCTGTCCATTCCCCTCAGAAAGGCGCTCCTCCAAAAACTCCGGCACCCGGCCTTTGGGAATGGCAACAGGATACTGGTGGTTTTCCTTAAAATCCAAATCGGACAATGTAACTGCAATATCCAGATTTTCAGTTTCCAGCAGCGGATTATAATAGGCAATCCTCGGAATTATCAGCACATCTGTAAGCGCGTCTATTTCCTCCGGCTCCGTCACCGTGATTTCTTTCACAAGGCCATTCTCACCATACTGGATAATGCGTGCATTGTAAACAGAAACCTGGTCATAAAAATCCCCTGCCTGGATTCCATACTGACCAAGCAAAGCAATCGTCTTTTTAAAGGAAGGATAAATGGGATAGAAATCCTTATCGTTCATCTCATAAGAATAATGCCACCGCAGCTCCGGATAATTCTGGAAGCCCTGGGCGTCCTCCCGCTTCCACCAGCTAAGCCCTTCCAGATCCAAAGCACTGTAAAAACGAATCAGGCCTACAGGCGGTTCCTGCTTCATCTGCTCAAAGGTAAGGGTCTTGAATTCTTCCTGATAGGTTTCTAAAAGCTGCTCTGCTTCTTCCTCTGTCAGAGCGTCCAGCCTGATCTCCTCCCGGTCTCCGCCGGTCCGATAGCCCACCTGGACTACAGAATCTGCGCTCCGCTCCATAAGGGGGAACATGGCCTTCTGAAACTCATCATTTGCATAAACAGCCTCAAACAGCTCCATGTTTTTATCCAGACTTATGTAATAGCTGCGGTATACCTTTTTTCCGTTCTTTAAGGTATAAGCGATGTTTACCCGCTCATAATGTTCTCCGTCCCGGCGTTCCGCGTCTATTTCAGCAATTCCTGCCTCAGCCAGCCGAAGCACAGTATCCACATCTCTGATTTCCATGTTATAAAGAGGCCAGTTTTTCTCAGGCCGCTCCCAAACGATGGTTCCGTCTTCCCGCTCTCTGGTTCCGCCGTAAGATACCCAGCCGGAGAAGGATGTCATATCCACAGACGCCCACTCTACCCTGGAAGCGTCCGGCAGATAGGTATCGTAGCCGAACCAGTCAAAGTAGAAGGAAAACAGAATCAAAAGAGACGCTGCGGCGCATCCCACCATCTGCAGAGGATGGGAAAACAGCTTCTTAAAATCAAAGTGATAGATTATCTCAATGATACAATGGGCAATGACCGTTCCGCAGACTGCGCCGAACACGCCCCAGCCCAGAGATTCCTGCAGCCCCCAGAAAAATGCGCACATTCCCACGGAAAACAACAGAACCAAGATAACCCGGATAATCGGCTTGGTTACCTCAAAGGCCATAGCCTTTCCTGCTGCCTCCGACGGCCGTTTCCGGTAAAGAAAGCAGCCAATAAAAGCCAAAACACCGCTGACAGCCACCGTTCCCGCCAGCCGGATCATCTGGGAAGGATCTCCTTTTGTATAGTTCTCCGCTGCAAACAGATATTCCAGCACCGGAGAAATCCGGGTAGCACTCTCTATAAACTCCCCACAGGACTCTGTCATAAAGGTGTCAAAAAATATTAAAAAATATCCCTGGGAAAAGGCCGCTGCCAGAGGAACCACAGAACAGAACACCACATACCCTAAAAACGCCACCACCAAATTTCCTGTCATAATCATAGCCAGCACTACGGCAGCATACAGCAGGATAAAGTAAATCAGATGAAGTCCCAGTCCGGACCACACAAGAGGCCAGAGGGCTGCTGCATCTGCTCCGTTTCCGATTGCCACAAAAGCCGCCGCTGCCAGCGCCAAGGTAAGAGGCACTGTCAGAATCAAAATTCCGCTGATAAAGTTTGCCCCAAACATCAGCTCCCTGCGAATAGGAAGACTGTGGTAAAAATCCATCTTACTTCTGGAATTCAAGTAGGAAAAGCTGCTCATGCCGCAGACTAAGGCAGCCGCCATGGTGATAAACACTGTTATGCCGTTTCCGAAGGAATGCATATACTGCATATTTTTGTTGTAATAGCGAAGGCCTTCCTCCAATGTGGCATAGGTATCTATCTGGCTTGCCTCCATGGCCGCCAGTACCGGATAAGCAAAAAAGCATCCCAGACCAATCAGCGCCACGGCCCAGAGCCGGTGTCCCAGATCTTTCTTGAGAAACTTAAAAAATAAGGTTTTTGATGTCATAGCCGACTACCTCCGTTTCGCTGATAAAGATCTCCTCTAAAGACAGAGGAATCGTCTCGTAAAATACCGGATCTGCGTTCTGCATCTGAAACTCTACCATGCTCAAATCTCCCCGCACAGTAAGAGTAAGCAATTTGCCGCGCCGCTCAGTCTTTAAAATATCAAGGCCGGTCAGAGCTTCCGGCTTCATTTCGTCTTTCAGCACGCACTGAACCTTATGAAGCTTCATTTTCATCTCATCCAGATCCCTGCTTAACAGGATCCCTCCTTTATGAAGCAGACCCACATGATCGCAGATGTCTTCCAATTCCCGCAGGTTGTGAGACGCCACAATCGGAGTCAGATGCCGCTCCTCCATATCGTTTGCAAAAATGCTTTTCACTGCCTGGCGCATAACCGGATCCAGACCGTCAAAGGTCTCGTCACAGTACAGATAATCCGTTCCGGCGCAGATACCGCAGATAACGGAAAGCTGTTTCTTCATGCCTTTGGAGAAGGTATTTATCTTTCGTCTCTCATCCAGGCCAAAGTTTGTCATCAGACTGTGGAACCGGGCTTCATCATAGCCGGGATAAATCATTTTATAATAGGCCATCATCTCCACAGGCGCAGCATTGCTGAAAAAATACTGGTCGTCTGATATGTAGAAAAATTTACGCTTTGCCTCTGGATTTTCAAACACAGACATGCCGTCTACGGTGATGGTTCCTTCATCCGGTTTTAACACGCCTGCCGCCATTCTGAGGAAGGTACTCTTTCCTGCGCCATTGGTTCCAATCAGGCCAAATACGCTGCCGGATTTGATGGTGGCGCTGATATGATCTACGGCCACAATGTTGTCAAACTTTTTTGTAAGATTTACCGCTTCTATCATAAAATGGTTTCCTCCTTCTCCTTTTCCGAGGAAAGCCACCCCTCCTCAGCCATTTTAAGAAACTCGCCTTCGGACATTTCCAGGCCTCTGGCTTCCTCAGCCAGGCCCTTCATACGCCCCGCCAGATGGCAGCGTCTTGCCTCCCGCAGCTTCTTAATGCTGCCTACAAAGCTGCCCCGGCCCTTTACCGTGTAAATAAAGCCTTCCCGCTCCAGTTCCCCGTAGGCTCTCTGGATTGTGTTTGGATTTATGGAAAGCTCCATAGCCAGGCTCCGCACAGACGGCATCTGATCATCTTCTGCCAATACACCAAGAAGCATCAGCTCCTGCAGCTTTTCCGCCACCTGTTCATAGATAGGGCGGCTGTCTTTATAATCCAGCAGAATCATCCCAGTCTCCTTTCTGTTTACTTCCACTTATGTGTACTATGGATGTTAATACACTTATATCATTCCAACGAAGAAAAGGCAAGAGGGAATTTCTTAAGATTTTCTGTCCCCGCTTTTTCTCCACCACAGATAGGACATTGCGCTGGGGATTCCGGTTGCCAGAATCAAAACTGCCAGAAAGAACCACATGGGAAGTTTTTTCAGAAAGATACCTGCAAGCAGCATTGCAATTCCACCGGCAAACATGGTCTTGCCTCCCAGCCGCTGGGTTTTCCGCCATACCTCAGAATCGGATAAGGCCCAGGGAGTGCGAAAGCCCATATAGAAATTGCTTTTCACTTTAGGGAGCATATTTCCCAGGAACAGAAAGAGAATGCCTAACAGCACCATCACAACCTGGCCTACAGACACCTGGCCCGGATACAAGGATTCCGACACGATAATTCCCCACATCACTACCATAAAAAGCTGCATCAGCAAACAAAAGCCGTCATAATATCCGGAAAATTTAGCATAATTCTGTTTCCTAGGGTCTATCTTTGGCATTACCTCCATCATCACTGCAAGCATCACTTGAAACCCTACAAGCATCCACAGGGTCATCCGGCTTCCGTATTCCACATTGCCGTTAAAATCCCAGGAAGTGGGAATCTGCTCCGGCAGTTTTCCATACACCAGCGCCGTAGCTGCCGCCATCAGTACTGCCACTCCATATACTGCTATCCGTATTTTTTTACTTTTCACCTTCTGTGTCTCCTTTCAGCAATAAAATCCAGTTGAGAATATCGTCCATTACCGTAGTATTCAAGGTGTAGTAAATATATTTCCCCACCTTTTCATCATCAATCAGTCCGGCTGCCTTTAAAATAGACAGATGCCTGGAAATGCTGGCTCCTGTCATATCAAAATGGGCGCCAATCTCTCCTGCAGACAAACGCTCATGCCTTAAAAGCACCAAAATTTCCCGGCGGGTCGGATCCGACAACGCCTTAAATGTATCTCCAAACGCCACCTGTTCCCCTCCTTCTCTCTGTAATTTTCATTACATATTTTAACATTTAGCTAAATCTCTAAATAAAGAATATCAAAAAGGCAGAACTATATCAACTGGTTTTTCAAAGTCCTGCCTTTAAATTTTAATGTTCAAATCCACCCGCTTACCACCGGCACTGCAATAACAGTCAGAAGCCCGGCCACTGCAATGGACAGGCTGCTCATAGCGCCTTCCACTTCTCCCAGTTCCAGGGCTTTTGTGGTTCCGATAGCATGAGCGGAAGTGCCAAGGGCCAGCCCCTTTGCCATAGGCTCTTTGATTCTGAACCAGCGCAAAGCTGTCTCGCCAATCATATTTCCGAAAATTCCCGTAATCATAATGCAGACCACCGTAAGGGTTACCACGCCGCCGGCCTCCTGGCTGACGCCCATGGCGATAGCCGTAGTAATGGACTTGGGCAGCATACTTACATAGGAAATATGGTCCATCTGAAACAGCAGACACATGGCAAAAATACAGAGCACACTGGTTGCCACTCCAGATAAAATTGCCACTATCACAGCCACAAAATTCTTTTGCAGCAAATGTAGCTGCTTATAAAGGGGAATTGCCAGGCAGACCGTAGCAGGAGTCAGCAGATAGCTGATATGCTGGGCGCTCTGGTTGTAGGTTTCATAGTCAATGCCGGTCAGCAAAAGTCCGCCAATTACCACCACGGCTGCCACCAGAAGGGGATTTAAAACCGCCCAGCCCACCTTCTTCTTCAGCCAGACGCCAAATAAATAAGCCAGAATCGTAAATATAAATCCCAGATACATGGATTCCTGAACAAATGTCACTGACGGTCACCTTCCTTTCCCTTTCCTTTTCCCATCATAAGCTCTGCAGTCTTGCCAGTGACCGCCATTACCGCCAAAGTAGATAACAGGCTGATGACCACAATCGGCACCAGGATTTCCTTTATTAAGCCAAACTGCTCAATCAGGCCCACAGTCGCCGGAATAAACATAATCGGCATAATATCCAGGAAAAAGTTTCCGGTAGCTTCCACATCCTCCAGTTTTACAATGCCCTTGCACAGTAGAAACAGAAGTAAAAACAATCCGTATACGCCTGCCGGAACCGGAAACGGCAGCACAGCATTCAGCAGTTCTCCCACCAGCGTAATACCGAAAATAATGGCGCATTCCCCTATATATCTCATTTGTATTTCCTCCGTTTTTATTCTTGTTCTATCTTACCATCGAATTTTCTGCTTTTCAATCCTGTTCTCTTGTGTTTTTTTCCATACACAACTATACTGTCAGTAATACCAAAATCATCCGTTTTATGAAAGGAACTCATTATGAATCGGCAGTCCACCTACCAAATTCTAAAAAAGAAAAGACTTTCCAACCAGGAAAAAGAGGATATTCAGGAGCTTGTAAAGGCCTGCTGCATCCGGGAATGCCTTCGTCTCTCCTATTCCTTTGAGCCGGGTACTTCCCACTATCTTCTATATTTAAAACAAGGAAACGGCTTCTGCCTGGCTGCCGCCGTCAGAGTGCTCCCCTACGATGATACTCTGGCGGAATGCATTGCCTTCACCCATCCGGACCATCGCAGACAAGGCTATTTTTCTGTACTTTTCGACTGTGTTTTGGAAGACTTTGATGAGACAGACCTTCTCTTTCCTGTATCCGGCCAGACAGGCGACGCTCTGGCCGTTCTGGAACATTTAGAAGCCGCCCCCCAGGCAACAGAGCTTCAGATGGAGCTTTCCCTGGAAGACACAGTCATCCCGGAACTTGAACAAACTGCACCGGAGCTTTCCCTGGTTCCCGGAGTTCCTGACCAAAACGGAGAACTGCTGCAACTTGTAGGAAGCCATGATTTCCTTCTGGGTTCCTGTCAGCTTTCCCCCGCAGGGTACGACTGCCTCTGCCTTCATCATGTGGAAATTTCAGAGGCTTACCGGGGCCGGGGGTATGGCTTCGCCATGATGTCCCTGCTGCTCCAGCGTCTGGCCAGAGAAAACATACGCCGCCTCATTCTCCAGGTTTCCGGAGACAACGCTCCAGCCCTGGCCCTCTACAAAAAAACAGGGTTCCGCATTACGGAAACCCTGTCCTATTATTTGTATTAAATTTATCCGGCGCAAGGTGCGAACCAATATCCATTTACAGGGCCAGCACCTTTTCTGCCGCCTCATCCATCCAGCTTTCCTCCAGATATTCAATCAGGCCGCCGTCTACATGCTTTGCAATTACCGGGTCAATGGGCAGCTTAGCCAGAACCGGCAAATCGTACTCTGCTGCAATTTCATCAATATGGCTTTCACCGAACACAGAAATCTTCTTTCCGCAGTCCGGGCACTCCAGATAGCTCATGTTCTCTACCAGGCCAAGAATCGGAATATTCATCTTCTTCGCCATGTTCACTGCTTTGGCTACAATCATGGATACCAGCTCCTGGGGAGAGGTAACAATGATAATTCCGTCTACCGGCAGAGACTGGAATACAGTCAGCGGCACATCTCCTGTTCCCGGAGGCATATCCACAAACATGTAGTCAATATCCTTCCACAACGCCTCCTGCCAGAACTGCTTTACTGCCCCTGCAATAACCGGGCCCCGCCAGATTACCGGGTCTGTGTCCTTATCCAGCAGCAGATTGGCGGACATAATCTCAATGCCGGTAGCCGTAGTGGCCGGAACCATCAGCTTGTCCTCCGTAATAGCTACACCGTCTACCCCCAGGCCAAATGCCTTTGGAATAGAAGGACCGGTAATATCTGCGTCCAAAATCGCTGTGTGTTTTCCCTTACTGTTCATTTTTACGGCCATCAAAGCCGTTACCAGAGACTTCCCTACTCCGCCCTTTCCGCTGACAACGCCGATTACCTTTTTCACACTGCTCTGCGGGTTTAAAGGCTCTAAAAAGCTGGTCTGTTCCGATGTACGGCTGCTGCAGCTCTCTCCGCAGCTGCTGCAGTCATGTGTGCAATTTTCGCTCATGTAAAAACACCTCCAATTTCTGCCATCCGCGCTATGCAGCCGGATCGCCTTAATGATTAGGATACCACAAATCTCGCAAAAACAAAAGCCTAAATAGTTCATAAAAACTTTAGTATTATTTCCTTGTATGCCAAAGGAAATCTGTTATAATGAAATTAGTATTACAACATATTGTGTGAGGTGTGCTAATGAATATCAACATGAACCCGAACAGTGAGCTGGTTCAGTCTGCAGTCAATGTTCCCAATCTGGCTCAGGTTCCCGATGTCCTCATCAATCAGGCCCGTGAATTCCAAATGGCTATTATGATGTATACCTGCGCCATCCGCGAAGTAAAAACCAAACTGGAAGTCCTGAATGATGAGCTTTCCATCCGCAACCAGAGAAATCCCATTGAGATGATTAAATCCCGGGTAAAAAAACCGTCTTCTATTGTAGAAAAATTAAATCGCCGGAATCTGCCCATTTCTACAGAATCCATGATTCAGAACCTGGACGATGTAGCCGGCATCCGGGTTATCTGCTCCTTTGTGGACGATATTTACGCAGTAGCAAACATGCTGACCAGCCAGGATGACATCAAGGTTATCACCATTAAGGATTACATCAAAAATCCCAAACCCAACGGCTACCGCAGCTACCACTTAATTATTGAAGTCCCTGTATTTTTCTCCGACGCAAAGAAAAATATTCGGGTGGAGGTTCAGATCCGCACCATTGCCATGGATTTCTGGGCCAGCTTAGACCATCAGCTAAAATACAAAAAAGACATTGGCGACGCTGCCGACATTATCAGCGAGGAGCTGCGCCAATGCGCGGAAGTCATCGCCGGCACAGACCAGCGGATGCTGACTATCCGAAAAAATATTGAAGCACAAAATGGAGGAGCACAAAATAGCTGCATTTTAAAATAAAGTTGCAGGACAGCATAGCGATTTGCTATGCTGTTTTGATTTTTCTTCTTTCAGAATCAATCGTTCTGTTTTTTCGCTTTCATTGTCTTATTTGTACATTATATAACCTCCGCATCAATTACCAGATTCCTGAAAATACTATATTATCATAGTATCTAATCTGTAAATAAGATACGGAGGCATTATTCCTATGATACAACTGCGTATTCTGGATATTCTGGCTCAGAAGCGGCTGACAAAATACTGGCTTTACAGCCGCATGGGCCTCAGTTATCAGAATTTTAATAGAATGGTAAACAACGAAACCCAATCTATCCGGTTTGAAAACATTGAAAAGCTTTGTGCGCTTTTAGAGTGCAGCCCGTCGGATCTGTTTGAAATCAAGCCATTCCAGGCTGAATCCCAGCCAGATGAGCAGGAAACTGCATTTCATTAAACAGGATTATTATTTTATATTAGAAACTCTACTAATGTATAAGGCCTCATTCATAAAAAAATGATAGCATTTTTCAGGATTTTGTGATACACTCGTTTGTGTTTCCAAATTTTATGCTTTTTCTATATGGAGGTCAAACATGAAGAAAGTTTACGAAGGCAAAACCAAAGATGTATTTGAGTTAGAGAATGGTAATGTTTTATTAAAGTTCAAGGACGACTGCACCGGCAAAGACGGCGTGTTCGATCCCGGTGAAAATGCTGTAGGATTAACCATTGAAGGTATCGGCAAAGCAAACCTGGAGACTTCCGTGCACTTCTTCGAGATCCTGAAAGAAGCCGGAATCAAGACCCACTATGTAAGCGCTGATTTGGAGAATGCAACCATGGAAGTGCTTCCGGCTACCGTATTCGGAAAAGGCCTGGAGGTTATCTGCCGCTTAGTTGCTACCGGCAGCTTCATCCGCCGCTACGGCGCATACATTGCAGACGGCACAGAACTTCCCGGCGGCTATGTAGAAGCTACCTTCAAGGATGACGATCGCTGCGATCCCCTTGTTACCTGCGAGGGTCTGGTAGCACTGAACATCATGACAAAAGAGATGTTTGAGTCCATGAAAGAGCAGACCTTAAAGATCACCAAGATCGTTGCTGACGACCTGGCTAAAAAGGGCTTAAAGCTCTACGACATCAAGTTTGAGTTCGGTTACAACAACGGTGAAGTAATCCTGATTGATGAAATCGCCAGCGGCAACATGCGGGTTTACAAAGACGGACAGATTGTAGAGCCGATGAATCTGACTTCCATTATTTTAGGAAAATAATATCGCCTGATTCACAGAACAAAGAGTTCGGTTATTTCCTATAAAAAATAGGGGATGTTGCAAATTGTGCAGCATCCCCCTTTCTTTTATTTCTGTTTCTTTTCTTTATTCTCCTGCCACAGAGCCACCAGCTCCTCCAATGCCTCCCGGTATTTGCGGGATGATGCAGATGGGTTTCTGGCAAGCAGCTTTAACGCCCGGACAAAATCCCGGTCTTTTCTGGCAGACAGCTCATTTTCTGCGTTCCGAATCAGCTTCTGAAGATTCAACAGACTTTCTCTGGCGTTTTCCAGACGAAGCCGCTCAGCATCCGGCGTCACCTGTTCCAGTCGATGATGCACATAATCCAGGGCAGCTCTGTTTTTCTCAGAAAGCCGGTTCAGCACCAAAGACTTTTTATCCCAACGCTCATCCAACCGATAAAGTAAAAGCTCTCTCCTGGTTTCCCGCGCCTGTTCTCTGGCTTCCAGCCGCTGTTCCAAATCCAGCATCGCTGCGTCCTCTAACTGCTGCAGCTTTTGCCTGAAAATCTCCGAGCTTTCATTCAACTGCTCCACAAGAGACTTCAACCGCTCCTCAATACCAGCCATCCGCTGGCTGCTGGATGTCAAGTTCTCCATTAAAGCACGCAAATCCAGAGCTGTCTGAACCGTTCTGGTTACATCCACTGTAAACACTACCGCCAGCCCCAGACTGAACACATCCGCCGCCAGCAGCGGAATCTTCAGCAAAAGCCGCTCCACTGGCGGATGAACCACATAAATCAAGGCTGCAGAAAAAGCCCCCCAGGCCAGAGACACCGGCAGGCAGATATAGCCGCTTACATTCAGCGGATTGTTGCTGTAATCCCAGTACCGCATCTGAAACAGCCGCTCCATCACGGCGCCGGTCACATATTCCAGGGCTGTCGCCCCAATCATGCCCAGCAAAAATACCAGAACCGGTTCTTCCCGCACCGGAAGCGTCAGAAATAATACTAAAATGGCGCCTGACCCATAAATGGGAAGCCAGGGGCCGTGTAAGAATCCCCGGTTCACCCACCGGCGCTTTCTCATTGAAACATAAAAACACTCCCAGATCCATCCTGCCACACTGTATAGAAAAAACAGGATGATCCACTGAGACTGATGATAGATTTCCATATAAAGCCTTCCTTCCAGGCAAAGTCTTTGCCATATTATTGTTATCCTAGCTTAACATAAAATCCCTGTTAAAGAAATAGAAAAAGCATAAAATATTTCTTGCCAAACTGCGGCTTCCTGTACTACAATATCCTAATAAAAATATATGGGGAGTTTCCAATATGATAAAAGCAGTCATTTTCGATATGGACGGGGTCATCATCGACAGTGAACCAGAATATTTAAAACTGAATTTGGAATTTGGACAAACCAAAAACCCAAATATGAAACTGGAAGATCTTTTCGGCATGGTAGGTTCTTCCAGGGAAGACGCCTGGAGCTGCTTCGCCCAGGCTGTAGGAAACGGCCAGACATGGGAAAAGCTGCGGGATGAATTCCGCAGCTTCTGTGATGTATACGCCAGAATGGACTACCGCCGCATTTTCCGTCCGGAGGTGCCCGGCATTCTGGAAGAATTAAAATCCATGGGCCTTCGCCTGGCGCTTGCCTCCTCCACCCAGATGCCCATTATTGAACGGGTGTTAGCAGAAAACAATATCCGCAGTTACTTTGAACTTCTGGTTTCAGGCGCTCAATTTAAACGAAGCAAACCAGACCCGGAAATCTACCACTATACTGCTGCCAGCCTGCATCTTCCGGAAGCAGAATGTCTGGCTGTAGAGGACTCCACCTTCGGCGTGACCGCTGCCTCCCTGGCCGGCTTAAAAATTGCCGCCCTCATTGACCATCGCTTTGATTTTGACCAGTCTCTGGCAGATTTCCGGATGGAACGGCTGACAGAGGTGACCGATATTGCCAGACGGCTCCTCTGATTCAGGAGCCATGGCATCTGTTGTCAATTTAAAAACCGTTCCGTTGTACGCAAACGCCCTGTATTTCCGCTTCAGACGACTCCTCCACATGTTCCTTTTCTCCTCGATCACTTCAAATACCGCTTCACATATTTTCCTGTGTAAGACTTGGGATTTGCTGCCACCTCCTCCGGCGTTCCCTTGGCAATCACGGTACCGCCCCGGTCTCCGCCTTCAGGGCCGATGTCGATCAAGTAGTCGGCGGCCTTGATCACATCCAGGTTATGTTCAATGACAATGACCGTATTACCGCCGTCTGACAGTCTCCGAAGAATCTCCACCAGCTTGTGGACATCTGCAAAATGCAGACCGGTCGTTGGCTCATCCAGAATATAAACCGTCTTTCCTGTGCCCCGCCGGCTCAACTCCGTAGCCAGCTTGATTCGCTGAGCCTCGCCGCCGGACAACTGGGTAGACGGCTGTCCCAGACGAATATAGGACAGGCCTACATCGTTTAATGTGGAAATCTTCCGGTAGATGGAAGGAATATTTTCAAAGAAGTGCATGGCCTCCTCTACCGTCATGTTCAGCACATCGTAAATACTCTTTCCCTTATACTTCACATCCAGAGTTTCCCGGTTGTACCGTTTGCCGCCGCAGACCTCGCAGGGCACATACACATCCGGCAGGAAATGCATCTCAATCTTGATGATGCCGTCTCCGGAGCAGGCCTCACAGCGTCCTCCTTTTACATTAAAGCTGAACCGGCCCTTGTTGTAACCCTTTGCCTTGGCGTCCGATGTAGAAGCAAACAGATCCCGAATCATATCAAATACGCCGGTGTAGGTGGCCGGGTTGGAACGGGGCGTCCGCCCGATGGGGGACTGGTCGATGGCGATCACCTTATCTAACTGCTCCACCCCTTCCAGCTTCCTGAATTTTCCCGGAATAGTCCTGGCCCGGTTCAGCTTCCGCGCCAGAGCCTTGTAAAGGATTTCGTTCACAAGAGAGCTTTTTCCGGAACCGGAGACGCCGGTTACGCAGGTCATAACACCCAGTGGGAAATCCACATCAATATTCTTTAAGTTGTTTTCTGCAGCGCCCTTAACTGTCAGCCGGCCAGTCGGCGTGCGCCGCTTCTCCGGCACCGGAATCTGAATCCTGCCGCTAAGGTAAGCGCCTGTAATAGAATCCTCGCACTGCATAATTTCTTCCGCCGTGCCAATGGCCACCACCTGACCGCCATGTTCTCCTGCCCCCGGACCAATGTCCACGATACAATCTGCCGCCCGCATGGTGTCCTCATCGTGTTCTACTACCAGCACCGTGTTGCCTAAATCCCGCAGATGGGTTAAAGTTGCCAGCAGCTTATCGTTGTCCCGCTGGTGCAGACCGATGCTGGGCTCGTCCAAAATATAGGCTACGCCCACCAGTCCGGAACCAATCTGGGTTGCCAGCCGGATTCGCTGGGCCTCGCCGCCGGACAAGGTTCCGGTAGCACGGGACAAGGACAGATATTCCAGACCCACATTCAGAAGAAAGTCCAGTCTGGCCTTAATCTCCTTTAAAATCTGAGCGCCGATAGACTCCTGCATGGGAGTCAGCACAAGTCCCCCTAAAAAATCCCGGCATTTGGCAATGGAAAGCTCCGTTACCTGATAGATATTTAAGTCTCCCACAGTTACTGCCAGAGAGCTGGCTTTCAGCCGCTGGCCCTTGCAGACCTTACAGGGAGTAATCCGCATAAAGGTTTCATACTCTGCCTTGGTGGTTTCAGAATAAGTCTCCCGATAGCGGCGCTCTACATTCTTCACCAGACCTTCAAAGGCCACATCGTAGACCCCTTCCCCCCGCTGACCTTTGTAGTGAACCTTTACCTCCCGGCCTCCGGTGCCGTAAAGAAGCACATCCTGGATTTCCTGGGGATATTCCTCAAAGGGTGTGTCCAGATCAAATTTATAGGCCTCAGCCAGGGCGTCTAAAATAGCCCTGGTAAAGCTGCCCTTATCCGTACAGGACTGCCAGCCCAGCACCACTATGGCTCCCTGGGCGATGCTTAAGGATCGGTCCGGAATCATCAAATCTGCATCAAACTCCATCTTGTAGCCAAGACCAAAGCACTCAGGACAGGCGCCGAAAGGATTGTTGAAAGAGAAGCTTCTGGGCTCCACCTCCTCAATGCTGACGCCGCAGTCTGGGCAGGAAAAACTCATGCTGAAATTGATAGGTTCTCCATCGATTACATCTACGGTCATCAGCCCGTCTGCCAGGCCCATTACCGTCTCAATAGAGTCTGTCAGACGCTTCTCAATGCCTTCCTTTACCACCAGACGGTCCACCACAATCTCAATATTGTGCTTAATGTTTTTCTCCAGCTTGATTTCCTCTGACAGCTCATACATGCTGCCGTCAATCCGCACCCGCACATAACCGCTGCGGCGGGCCTGCTCCAACAGCTTCACATGCTCGCCCTTCCGGCCCCGCACCACCGGCGCCAGAAGCTGAAGCCGGGTCCGCTCCGGCAACCCCATAATCTGGTCTACCATCTGGTCTATAGTCTGCTTCTTGATTTCCCGTCCGCATTTGGGACAGTGGGGAATTCCGATTCTTGCATATAAAAGACGAAGATAGTCGTAAATCTCCGTTACCGTTCCAACCGTAGAACGAGGATTCCGGTTGGTGGATTTCTGATCTATGGAGATAGCCGGGGAAAGTCCTTCAATGCTCTCCACATCCGGCTTTTCCATCTGCCCCAGGAACTGTCTGGCATAGGAGGATAAAGACTCCATATACCGCCGCTGTCCTTCTGCATATATGGTGTCAAACGCCAAGGAGGACTTTCCCGAACCGCTGAGGCCCGTAAGCACCACCAGCTCATTTCTGGGAATATCCAAAGATATATTTTTCAGATTGTGCTCATTGGCACCTCGTATTTTAATATACTGTTTTGCCATAGTTGAAACCTTTCTTCACTCAACATTTCTGCCTGCTGCAATCCGTCTCCGCCTGGAAAACCGGCAGAAACAGCCATACACATCATATCACAGCTTTTGCGTTTTTGCAAACATTTGTTCGTTTTTTATTCACATCTTCGCCACAGTCCAACCTTGTATCTTCCAGCATGCATGGTTAAAAAAGAGGGCCGCCAACTGACTGCCCTCTCTGAAACGATCTATTCTTACTCTGTTGCTGCAGATCCTGCTGCCTC
Organism: uncultured Eubacteriales bacterium; assembly: GCA_951800645.1. Lineage (GTDB taxonomy): Bacteria > Bacillota > Clostridia > Lachnospirales > Lachnospiraceae > Brotaphodocola. Next base: position 61,844 of record CATOIK010000013.1, read on the forward strand.
TGCAGTTTTTTCTGCTTTTTCCGGCACCTCTCCCCTGTGAAGAATCTCCATAAATTCCTCTCCGGTGATGGTCTCCCGCTCCAGCAGATATGCTGCAATTTCGTTCAGCTTTCCTGCATTGTCTTTTAAAATCTGCATAGCCTTGTCATACTGGGTTTTTACAATCCGGATGACTTCCTCGTCTACCATTCTGGCAGTCTCAGGAGAACAGGTCATAGATGTATCTGCGCTTAAGTAAGGATTGTTTACCGTCTCAAGCGCCACCATACCGAACTGGTCGCTCATGCCGTACCTGGTTACCATAGCTCTGGCAATCCGGGTGGCCTGTTCAATGTCATTGGCTGCGCCGGTAGTGACAGAGCCGAACATAAACTCCTCTGCTGCCCGGCCGCCAGTAAAGGTGGCAATCTTATTCAGCGCTTCTTCCTTACTCATAAGGAACCGCTCGCCCTCGTCCACCTGCATGGTGTAGCCCAATGCGCCGGAGGTACGGGGGATAATGGTAATCTTATGAACCGGAGCGCTGTGGCTCTGACAGGCAGCTACCAGCGCATGCCCCACCTCGTGGTAGGACACAATCCGCTTCTCATCCATGGAAACGCCGGCGTCCTTCCGCTGATAGCCTGCGATAACTACCTCTACACTTTCTTCCAGATCTTCCTGACTTACTACGCTGCGTCCCTGACGGACTGCCCGCAAAGCGCCTTCGTTGATAATATTTGCCAGTTCTGCGCCGCTGGCGCCAGAGGTAGCCCGGCCAATAGCGTCAAAGTCCACATTGTCCGATAGCTTCACCGCATTGGCATGGACCTTTAAAATGGCAATACGGCCTTTTAAATCCGGCAGTTCCACCGGAATTCTCCGGTCAAAACGGCCAGGCCGCAAAAGCGCCTTGTCCAAAGACTCCGGCCGGTTGGTAGCTGCTAAAATTACCACGCCTTTCTTTCCGTCAAAACCGTCCATCTCAGTCAGCAACTGGTTCAAGGTCTGCTCCCGCTCATCGTTTCCGGAAAATCCGCCGTTGTCCCGCTTCTTGCCGATGGTATCAATCTCATCAATGAATACGATACAGGGAGCTTTTTCATTGGCCTGCTTAAACAGGTCCCGGACCTTGGCTGCCCCCATACCTACAAACATCTCCACAAACTCAGAGCCGGAAATGGAAAAGAAGGGCACATGAGCCTCTCCTGCCACAGCCTTGGCAAGCAAGGTTTTACCGGTTCCAGGCGGGCCCACCAAAAGGGCGCCTTTAGGCAGAGATGCGCCAATATCTGCATACTTCTGAGGATTGTGAAGGAAATCCACAATCTCTTTTAAGGCCTCCTTGGCCTCTTCCTGACCGGCTACATCTGCAAAGGTCTTTCCGGTTTCTGTCTCCGCATAAATCTTGGCGTTGGATTTTCCAAAAGTCATGGCATTTCCCATGCCGCCGCCCATCCGCTTCATCATCATGCGGCTGAGCAGATGGCCCAGAGCCACAAAAATCAGAATCGGGAGAATATAATTCAGGAAAAATATTTCAAATGCCGACGCCCGCTCCGGAATTGGCTCGCCAAAGGTAATGCCTTTTCCAATAAGCCGCTCTGTCAGCTTATCGTCCGGCCAGACGCCGGTTTTGTAGGCCCGGTACATCTTCGTCTGTTCTTCGATACCCATGGCTTTCGCCAGAATTCGTACCTTCTGCCGCTGCTCCTCCGGTATTTCCTCCACCGTCCAGAATGAAAGCTGATCCTCCGTCTGTTCCACTGCCGTAACCTGGCCGCTGTCCAACATCTCCAGGAACTGGTCATAGCTGACCTCCGTGGCAGCTTCCATCTGCTTCGTGAAAGAGGGAATCACCACTATGTTTATAACCAACAGAACCAGCAGAGCAATTCCGTAATAATACAGCAGCTTTTTCGGAGGCCCCTTAGGATCCTCATTTTTAACACCCATTTTTTATCTCCTTTGTGCACTAATAGTAATGATTATACAACAAAAGCGGAGGTTTAAAAACCCCCGCTGTCTAAAATCTTTCTAAACACTTTATAAAACTCTGATTTTTACACTTGCTTATTCCGGCACCACCGGCACTGCGTCTGCCGGAATGGGGCAGACAAAGCCTGACGCAGTCCGCCGTTCAAACTCTGCTCTGGCCTCCTTAAGCAGCTCCGGATTTTCCATTAAATCAATAGCTGCCGCAGCCAGAACCTTTCCTGCGTGAACTGCCGCCTTATGGCCGATGTCCGTCCGGTCGCAGGACACATTCTGCCAACTGTGTCCCGGACAGCCGTTGGGCCATGCTGCCACATGGATCTGAGCCGTAGGAGTCAGCCAACTGACATCGCCTACATCTGTAGAGCCTGCCTTAAAGGCCTCTCCCTGATACAGAGGAGCCAGAAATCCATTCATCTTGTGGCCAAATTCCGCCTGCATGACTTTAACCTGCTCATAGGCGGCGGTGTCATTGGCTGCTGCCACACCGGGAACCTTGTCGCTGCCAGGATAGGTAGCTGCCAAAGCGTCTGCATAATGAAGCTCCTCCTCTGTATAGGAAGGAACTCCCAGCTCCTTATAGTTCTCATACAGCACCCGCTCTAAGGCAAAGTTGCTGACTGTATCAGAAAGTCCGTCAATAAACTGCCGCTCAAAGGTGGTCTCTGTCATAAGGGCCGCACCCTCGGCAATCTTATCTACCCGCGCCTGCAGCTCCACTGCCTCAGCCACATGGTTGGAACGAACCATATAAAGGACGCTGGCTCTGGGCTGCACCACATTGGGGCTCCGGCCTCCTGCATCGGTGATGGCATAATGTATCCGGGCCTTATCGCTCATATGCTCCCGCAGATACTGAACGCCGATGTTCATCAGCTCCACTGCATCCAACGCACTGCGCCCCTTCTCCGGCGCTCCTGCCGCATGGGAGGCCACGCCGGTAAACTTATACTGCACCTGAATACAGGAATTGGAAGAACCGGTAGCCACCTCGTTTACATCCTCTGGATGCCAGGTAAGGGCTGCATCCAGCTCCTTCCACACGCCATCCCTGGCCATAAACGCCTTGGATGCGCCGCCTTCCTCTCCGGGGCAGCCGTAAAGCACAACTTTACCCGGCCTGCCGCTCTGCTCCAAATAGGCCTTAATCCCCAAAGCTGCCGCCAAAGCGCCGGCGCCCAACAGATTGTGGCCGCAGCCGTGGCCGCAGGCCCCTGCCTCAAACTCCTGGCGCTCCAAGCTGCCGCCTACCTGGGACAGGCCTGACAAAGCATCATACTCTGCTAAAACTCCAATCACCGGCTTGCCGCTTCCGTAGCTGGCCGAAAAGGCAGTCTCAATGCCGCAGACGCCTTCCTCCACCGTAAATCCTTCTTCCTTTAACACCTTGCAGTACAGCTTTGCAGACTGAAATTCCTGCAGGGATAACTCTGCATATTCCCAAATCTGGTCTGCCACATGGCTTACCAGCTCTGATTTTGCCTCAATGGCGGCCACTGCCGCCTGCTTTTCCAGGGTCATGATTCTTTAATCTCCTTCTCACAAACCTTACAGAACTTTTGCCAGAAATTCCTTCAGTCTGGAATTTTGCGGATGCTCAAAGATTTCCTCCGGCGTCCCCTGCTCCATCAGCTTGCCGTCTGCCATAAACAGCACCCGGTTTCCAACCTCTCTGGCAAATCCCATCTCATGGGTTACTACTACCATAGTCATGCCTTCCTTAGCCAACTCCTTCATAACATCCAGAACCTCGCCTACCATCTCCGGATCCAGCGCAGAAGTAGGCTCGTCAAACAGCATAACCTCCGGCTCCATAGCCAAAGCCCGCACAATGGCCACACGCTGCTTCTGTCCACCGGAAAGCTGGATGGGATACGCATCAGCCCGGTCCTTTAACCCGACCCGCTCAAGCAGATCCAAAGCCTTCTTCTCCGCATCCTCCCGGTTCATGCCCTTTACCTTCATAGGCGCCAGCACCATGTTCTCCAGAATAGTCATGTGGGGAAACAGGTTAAAGTGCTGGAACACCATGCCCATCTTCTGCCGCAGGCTGTCAATGTCCAGCTTTACCATTTTTCCGGATTCATCCTGATATTTTTTCTTGGTTAAATCCACACCGTTAAAAATAATGGCTCCCCCGGTGGGTTCTTCCATTAAGTTCAGGCTGCGCAGAAAGGTGGATTTTCCGGAACCGGACGGCCCGATAACTGCCATTACATCCCCCTTGTTGATGTCTACGGTCACACCATCCAACGCCTTAATGGCGCCGCCTTTATAATGTTTCTTTAAATCCGTTACCTGAATCAGACTATCTCTTGTCGCCATGGCTCATTCTCCTTTCAAAGTAAGCAATCAGCTTGGAGGTGGGGAAGCACAGGCAGAAGTACACTGCCGTTGCCACTAAAAGCGGCTCCACAATTACAAAGGTTGCGCCCTTTACTGCATTGACTGCAGACATGATGTCCTGCACGCCGATGGTATAGGTAATGGCGGACTCTTTGATAATAACTACAAACTCATTGGCTATCGCCGGAAGAATGTTTTTCAGAGCCTGAGGCAGCACTACATAGCGAAGGGTCTGTACCTGGGTCAGGCCCAGGGAGCGGGAAGCCTCGGTCTGGCCGCCGTCAATAGACTGGATACCTGCGCGGATGATCTCGCACAGATAAGCGCCGGAGTTCATGCCCAGAGCCACTACGCCTGGAAAGAACCGGTCAAACTTGATGAAACCAAGCAGCTTGAAGGACGGCAGGTCAATCACGCCAAACACACCAAAATAAATAATGAACACCTGCACGATCACCGGAGTGGAGCGCAGGATTTCTACATAAGCAGTAGCCAGAAACTCCAGCGGATTGAACCTGCTGATTACTGCCAGAGCGCCGCTCTCCCGCTGATGTCCGTTCTTGTCAATTCCCAGAGCACGGAAAGGCCGTACATTGGACATCCGCATCAGTGCCAGAACCAGAGCCAAACAGAAACCGATCATAACGGTAAACAAAGACAACATAACCGTAACCAGTATGCCTTCTTTAAACAGCTCGGCGTAGGGCACGATTTTGGAGAAATTACTCCACTTTACAAATTGATCCATAAGGTGCTCCTTTCAGAGGATTTTTCTCGTATTTATAGCGACAGACAGAGATGCTGCAAAATGCGGCTATCTGCATTCTGCAACATCCCCTGTCTTAAAAACAATCTGCTTTTATTTCAGAATTACTCCTGTACATTACCCTCTGCGTCCAGAAGACCCTCGTACTTCTCGCCGGATGCCAGTTCGTTGGCATCAGCAATGAACTGCTCCATGCTGCCGTCCTCGATTGCCTTTGCAATCGAAGCGTTTACAGCTGCCAGCAAACCTTCATTTCCCTTTACCACACCGATAGCAGAACCTTCAGAATCATAGGGAACGTCCAGAACCACTGCCAGGTTCGGATAGTTCTTCTGATAGCACAGAGCTACATCTGTCTCAATGTAAGCTGCGTCCATCTTACCGGTTAAAAGCTCAGTGATAATATCGGTAACCTTCGGCAGGCCGATGATGTCAGCCTCCGGGCTGTTTTCATTTGCCAGATCCATCTGGATGGAACCAACCTGAGCGCCTACGGTAACATCCGGCTTGTTGACTGCCTCAAAGGTGTTGTAAACTTCTGCGTTCTCCGTGGTAGTTACCAGGGACTGTCCGCCTAAGTAGTAAATATCAGAGAAATCCATAGCGTCTGCACGAACCGGATCCGGAGACAGGCCGGCCATACCCAAATCTACATTTCCTGCTGCCAGCTCAGCCAGTACGCCGTCAAAGTCTACGGTTACTACTTCCAGCTCCAGGCCTAAATCTTCTGCAACATATTGAGCCAGAGCCATGTCAAAGCCTGCAAGCTGAGGGTTTCCATCCGCGCCGATAGCGTAGAACTCATAGGGAGCAAAGTCCGGGCTGGTTGCTACGGTCAGCTTGCCTTCGTTTACAGTGGTGAACTCTGCTGCGCTTTCGCCCTCAGCCTCGGTCTCCTCTGCTGCTGCCTCAGTATCCTTCTCAGCCTCAGCAGCTGCAGTGGTTGCAGCCTCAGAAGCTGCTGCAGTAGTCTCTGCCTCTTTTCCGCCGCATGCAGTTAAAGACGCTGCCATAACAGCAGCCATAGATAATGCGATCATTTTCTTTTTCATAATTACATCCTCCTCATATTGCATATATTCATTTTCAATGAATATTTTGCATTTCTATCAATCTTGCTGATAGTTCTTTATTATATACACTTTCAAAAATAAATCAAGTACCTTTTTGTATTTTTTTAATTTATTTTTGTATTTTATACATTTCTATGCATAAGCCATAGAAATGGTGCGTTCTCCGTCTAATTCTGCTTTTCCACGGAAACGGTGCTTCCGGTCAGCTTAATGAAAATCATGGTTCCTGCCATCAGGACAATACCTGCCGGAAGGCTAATCCAGGGCGTCTGGACAAATCCGGCTATAATGTAGGTGACAAAGGAAACGCAGGCGCAGGTTACTGCGTAAGGCAACTGGGTCATTACATGGTTCACATGCTCGCACTGTGCTCCTGCAGACGCCATAATCGTAGTATCAGAAATGGGAGAACAATGGTCGCCGCACACCGCTCCTGCCATACAGGCAGAAATGGATATAATCATCAGCTCCGGATTGCTGTTCTCAAATACAGCTACTACGATGGGAATCAAAATACCAAAGGTTCCCCAGGAGGTGCCGGTTGCAAACGCCAGCAAAGCTCCAACCACAAAGATGATTGCCGGAAGGAAGTTTAAGAGGGCGCCGGCGCTGGCCTCTACTACACCTGCCACATACACATCTGCACCCAGGCCGTCGGTCATGGCCTTTAAGGTCCAGGCAAATACCAGAATCATAATAGCCGGAACCATGGCTTTAAAGCCTTCCGGAATACAGGCCATACAGTCAGAAAAGCTCATTACCCGCCGTATCTGGTATAAGCCTACCGTAATGATAAGGCCGAAGAAGCTGCCCAGGGTCAGACCTAAAGAAGCGTCACTCTGAGAAAAGGCTGTAACAAAATCCATTCCGCTGAAGAAACCGCCGGTATAAAGCATTCCAATTACACAGCAGACAATCAAAGCGCCGATGGGAATCAGCAGATCCATCACCGTGCCCCTGGTGTCCTGGGAGATCTCCTCTGCATCGCCGTAAGGACGGCCGGGAGTGGTGTAAAGGTCGCCTTTTACTGCGTTTAACTCATGCCTGGACATGGGACCAAACTCCTCCCGCAGAAGCACCATGCCAATCATCATCACAATAGTAAGGATGGCGTAGAAGTTATAGGGGATGGCCCGCATAAAGATGGAGAAGCCGTCTTCACCCTCTACGAAGCCGGTTACTGCCGCCGCCCAGGAAGAAATAGGGGCGATAATGCAGATGGGCGCTGCCGTAGAATCAATTAAGTAAGACAGCTTTGCACGGGACACCTGGAACTTGTCTGCTACAGGACGCATAACACTGCCTACTGTAAGGCAGTTGAAATAGTCGTCAATGAAAATCAGAACTCCCAGAAAAATGGTAGCCAACTGAGCTCCTACCCGGCTGTGGATCCGATCTGCGGCGAACCGGCCGAAAGCTGCGGAACCGCCTGCCTTGTTCATCAAAGAGACCATAGCACCCAGAATAACCAGGAACACCAGGATTCCCACATTGTAGCTGTCAGACAGAACGCTGATAATGCCGTCCTCAAACATGTGGGTTACAGTCAGCTCAAAGTTCAGGCCGGAATACAGGATGGAACCCACTAAAATTCCTACAAACAAAGAGCTGTATACCTCCTTGGTAAGAAGGGCCAGGCCGATAGCCACAATAGGGGGAATCAAGGCCCAGAAGGTGGCGTACATGGAAGGTACATACTCTGCTTCCTCCTCTGCGCCCAGCGCCGTCATGGCAAATACCAGAGTCATCAGAAAGACTGCAGACAACAGACGGCTTGCATTTTTCTTGCTAAACATAATGTTTTCTCCTTTTGCTAGATATATTTTCTTATGACATAAAAACACCACAAAACAACAGTTTCCATGGAAATCGCAGTTTGTGGTGTTTGATGGTCTCTCAATATCAGTCTTTCTGACACACAGATAGCGCTCCACTTATCGTGACAGTACGCCGCATCTTCTGCGGCGTCCCAGAGCCTTCTGCCCGGACCGGCAGGAAACCCTTCGGCGGTCTCCCCTTTCCCTCCAGGCGGCTGTCCTGCCGTCTGCCTGGGGGTACTGATGAATCCCGCACCTCTATCCTGTTTATTCTGTTTCTTTTGTAATGTTCTTTTGCAACTTTTGTTATTGTATCACGAGTTCCCTTAAAAAGAAAGAGGGAAACTACTGGATTTTTGCTTTTTCCAGGATTTCCAGCGGATGATTGATGACAAACTGGGGGTGGAAGCTTAACAGCTCCTCCCTGTCACGGAAACCCCAGGTGACGCCTGCTGTCACAAGCCCGGCCCCCAGCCCGGTTTTCATGTCTGTATTGGTATCTCCAAAATACAGGCATTCCTCCGGCTTAAGCCCAAATCTGTCCAGAATCAGCTTTACTCCTGCCGGATCCGGTTTTCTGGGTACTCCCGGCTGCTCTCCTGCCACATAGTCAAAATATCCGGCTCCAAACACAGCCTCAATATTTTCCACAGTTCTGGGGTGAGGCTTGTTGGAAAGCACCGCAATTTTAATGCCCTTCTCTTTTAAGGTTTCCAGAAGCTCCGGAATGCCATCGTAGGGCTTTACATGATACATGCTGTGCTTTGCAAACAGCTCTGTATACACAGAAAGGCTCTCCTCATAGTGGGTAAGCGCTTCATCGCCGCAGTACTTCAGCGCCCGCTCCATCAGCATCTTGTAGCCGTCTCCCACAAACTGCTTCACATGTTCCCTGTCCACCGGCCCATACCCGAAATGCTCCATCACCAGTTTAGTGGTGTAGGTCAGGGCATCCAGCGTATCAAGCAGCGTTCCATCCAGATCAAAAATACAGCAGCGGATCATCCAATCGCCCTCCTGTGTTATGTAATATGTAACTTAGAAAAATTTCTTAATTCCCAGCCAGAACAGCACCAGAATCAGAATCGGCACCACAATGGTGAAATGCCACCGCATCCAATTTGCCACTTTCAGGCCTTTTCCGATATTGGCCTCCTCCTGGTACTTAGAAAAGCCCCAACCGTACTTGCAGGTACAAAATACCAGGTAGATTAAAGAGCCTAACGGCAGCAGAATGTTGCTGACAATGAAGTCCTCTAAATCCAGCACTACCGTGCCCGGTCCCAACGGCTGGAAGTCAGACAGGACGCTGGAGCCCAGTGCGCAGGGAATGGACAGCAGAATAATCAGCGCCAGGTTCACAACTGCAGACTTCTTCCTGTCCATGTTAAACAGCTCCATATCGCAGGCAATGATATTCTCAAATACGGCGATAATCGTAGAGAAGGCTGCAAAGGACATAAAGAGGAAGAACAGTGCGCCCCATACTCTGCCGCCGGGCATTTCAATGAATACATTAGGCAGGGTAATGAAAATCAGGCTGGGACCGCTGTCCGGATTTACTCCAAAAGCGAAGCAGGCCGGGAAAAGGATAAGACCTGCAGTAAATGCTACGAAGGTGTCTAAGATAGCCACATTCACCGCTTCCCCTAACAGGGTATTCCTTTTCTCCAGATAGCTTCCAAAGATAGCCATAGCGCCGATGCCCAGGCTTAAGGTAAAGAAGGATTGGTTCATGGCAGCTACGATGACATTGCCGATGCCAGCCTCTTTCATTTTCTCAAAATCCGGCATCAGGTAGAATTTCAGTCCTTCCACGCCTCCTTCTAAGGTGACGCCGCGGATAGCCAGAACAACCATCAGAACCAGAAGTCCCAGCATCATGTTTTTCGTAATGCGCTCAACGCCCTTCTGCAGGCCCTGAGCACAAATCAGAATCCCCAGCACAACTACCAGAACCATCCAGAACAGGTTGATGGACGGGGTTGCCAGCATCTCTCCGAATGCGCCGGAAACCTGCTCTGCATTCATTCCCTGGAACTTTCCGGCAAGGAAGCGGTAGAAATAGTACAGCATCCAGCCGGCTACTGTGGTGTAAAACATCATCAGCACATAGTTGCCAAGCAGGGCTACATAGCCGTGAAGATGCCATTTGCTTCCCTTCGGCTCTAACTCCTGATAGGCCTTTACCGGGCTCTTGCGGCTGGCGCGGCCTACTGCAAACTCCATAGACAGCACCGGAACGCCCATGATTACCAGGAACAGCACATAGAACAGAACAAATGCGCCGCCTCCATTTTCTCCTACAATGTAAGGGAACCGCCACACATTACCAATGCCGATGGCGCAGCCTGCTGAAAGCAGCAGAAATCCCAGTCTTGATTGAAAAGTCTCTCTTTGTTTCATCTGTAAGTCTCCTGCCATTACTAAATTTTTCTGCAGCAATTCCGTTTGGAACTGTTACAGATTTCCCATGCGGGTAACAGCCGATGTAATCAGCTGTTTAAAGAGGGGAGCCACCTTATCCGCCGTCTCCTTTACTTCCTCATGGCTTAACGGCTGGTCTGACATACCGCAGCCCAAATTGGAAATACAGGAAATGCCGCAGGTTTTCATTCCCATATGGTTGGCCGCAATGGCCTCGCAGGCAGTGCTCATTCCCACAGCATCCGCCCCCAGAATCCGGCACATCTTCACTTCCTTCGGGGACTCAAAATTAGGTCCTGTCAGTTGAATGTAGGTGCCCTCCTGCAAAGGAATGGAAAGCTCTCTGGCAGTTTCCCGGATAATCTGACACAACTCCCGGTTGTAAATCTGGCTCATGTCACAGAACCGCTCTCCCAGCTCCTCAATGTTCGGTCCTATAAGCGGCGACGGAACAAAGTTGGAAATCTGGTCCGTAATCATCATGAAATCTCCGGCATGGAAGTCAAAATTCACGCCTCCGGCCGCATTGGTCAGAAACAGAATCTCCGCTCCCATCATCTTCATTAAGCGGATGGGCAGCACCACATCCTCCATGGCATAACCCTCATAATAGTGAACCCGCCCCTGCATGATCACCACCGGAACATCGTTCACATAACCGAACACGAAACGGCCTTTATGTCCGCTGACGGTGGAAACCGGAAATCCGCTGATGTCATGGTAATCCAACACCGATTCAATCCGGATGCTGTCTGCATAGTCTCCCAGGCCGGATCCCAGCACCAGAGCTACTTTGGGCCGGAACGGAAGTCTATCTTCAACACACTGATAACAGGCCAGCAGTCTCTCATAAGCCTTTGTCATAACTGTCTCCCTTCTTACATGCTATCCTATAGTTTACCTTGAAGCAGGAATTTAATCAATCCCTAAATTATACCTAGCTTTTCTTTATGTGGAACACAGCCACAGACCGGGGCTTTAACACAAATCCGTGGTCGATGCGGGGCTCCTCATGCTCCTGATAGAAATAGCGGCCATGCTCATCCCCATAGGTATTGACGCTTAAATACCAGTTTCCTACCCGCCCTGTATGCGGCAGAGTGATGTATTGGTCTTCCCAGTAGGTATTCAAAGAAATATAGACCACATCGTCCTCTCCCCGCTCTCTGTCGTAACCGGCGAAACTGTTGGAAAACACACGGGCGTCCCTGGGAATGTCCATTTTCTCCGCCTGCATGTCGTGGGTGTGAAGGGGATCCATGCCGCAGACTGCGTTGGGCAGGGTCTTGCGGATAATGGAATGCCGTTTCCGGTAAGCAATCATAAACTTAAAGAATTCAAACAACTCCCGGTTCTTCTCTAACAGTCCCCAGTCTAACCAGGAAATCTCGCTGTCCTGGCAATAACAGTTATTGTTGCCATACTGAGTGTTGCCAAACTCATCTCCTGCCAGGAACATGGGCGTTCCCCGGCTGCACATTAAGACTGCGCAGGCGTTGCGAATCATCCGGTAACGGAGCTTTAATACCTCCGGGTCGTCCGTCTCTCCCTCCGCACCGCAGTTCCAGCTGCGGTTGTCATCGCTTCCGTCTGTGTTGTGCCAGCCGTTGCTCTCGTTATGCTTCTGGTTATAGGAATAAAGGTCATACAGGGTAAATCCATCGTGGCAGGTGATAAAATTAACGCAGGAATTGTATCCGGCGTAATTCAGGTTATTGTCGTTTCCTTCCACGCCGTACATATCTCCGGATCCGGCGATGCTCCAGGCTGCATTCCAAGCCTCCCAGCAGTCACCCTTTAAAAAGCCCCGGATAGCGTCCCGGAACCGGCCATTCCACTCGGCCCACCGCTTTCCGGCTGGGAAGCTTCCTACCTGATACATACCGCCGGCATCCCAGGCCTCTGCGATCAGCTTAACCTTACTGAGCACTGGGTCAAAGGTAAGGGTACGCAGAAGCGGCGGCGTATTCATAGGCCTTCCGTCCTCGTTCCGCCCCAGGATGCTGGCCAGGTCAAACCGGAACCCGTCAACCCGGTAGCTGATGGTCCAGTACCGCAGACACTCTACAATCATCTGCTGTACAATAGGGTGATTGCAGTTTAAGGTATTGCCGCAGCCGCTGAAATTGTAGTAATTTCCGTCCGGAGTAAGCATGTAATAAACATTGTTGTCAATGCCTTTAAAACTGAAACAGGGTCCCATCTCGTTGCCCTCTGCCGTATGATTGAACACCACATCCAGAATGACCTCAATGCCGTTTTCGTGAAGGGCTTTGATCAGCTCCTTTAACTCCGTTCCTTCCTGGTTGTACTCCTCTGCCGCCGTGTAGCTGCTGTTGGGGGCAAAAAAGCCCACCGTATTGTAGCCCCAGTAGTCCAAAAGAACCTTTCCGTCCACCTCTCTGGCATTCATGTTTTCGTCAAACTCAAAAATCGGCATCAGCTCCACAGCATTGACTCCCAGCTCTTTTAAATAGGGAATCTTCTCTCTCAGACCAGCAAAGGTGCCTCGCTGCTTTACACCGGAGGAAGGGTGGTTGGTAAACCCCCGCACATGAAGCTCGTAGATAATCAGCTCGTTCATTTCTCTGCCAGACTGAGGCATGGTTCCCCAGTCAAACACATCCCGCACCACCCGTGCATGATAGGTGCCGGGGCTGGGGCTGCCCCACACGCCCTGGCCCGTAACCGCCTTGGCATAAGGGTCTAATAAAATCTGGTTCTTATCAAACAAAAGACCCTTATCCGGGTCATAGGGGCCGTCAATCCGGTAGGCGTACTCAAAGTCCTCCGGCTCTAAGCCAAACACTACCATAGAGTAGACATCGCCGATTTTATAGGATTCCGGAAAGGGCAGCACCGCATAGGGTTCGTTTTCTCCTTTATGGAACAGCAGCAGCTCGCAGGCAGTTCCGCCGTGGGTATGAATGGTAAAATTGATGCCGCTCTGAAGCATGGTAGCTCCATTTACATTAAACATCCCCGGCCGCACCGGAAACCCGGCAATCTCCCCCATGGGAACAATAGCGGTGGGGTAATCCATCATAAACTTCTGGTCAAATGTTTTCAACTGTATATTCTCCTTATCCTTGATTTCTGAAAGCAAGGTTGTGTCATCATTATACCATCTCGACTATCATCTCGATGGTTTTCTCGTCAAATGTCTGTTCGTGCAAGCACGACAGACACTTTCCTCGTTATTATACCATATCTGTCCAGACCCTGCCAGAGGGTATTTTGCACTGGTTATGCTGTCAATTCCTTAAGTGCAGAGTGGGCATCTTCACGGCGTGTTTTGATTCATGAGACGAACTTTCCTACGAAAAAACAGAAACGGCACAGAACTATGCTGCGCCGTCTCTCATCCTTACATCCCAGCGAACTGGTTTCTTACTTTCTGAATCTTCTGCTGCTCTGCCTGTTCGGTCTGATACCAGCCTTTGGCGGACATCTCCTTGTAGATGCGATCCTGAATGCACAGGCTGTCGTTCAACGCCTGATTAAACGCCTGGTGGACATTGGCCGTAGGGGATTCAATCGCTCCATGCATATACAAATCGCACACGCCCTTCTCCGTCAAAAGCAGATTCTCCATAATACATTTGTCATCCATTGTCTCACTCTCCTTATACTATCTTAACTGCCGTCTCAATGGTTTTTTCGTCAAATATCTGTTCGTGCAAGCACGACAGCCACTTTCTTCGTTAATTATACCAGATTATAAAAATTGTCAAAAATCTGCTGATGCTTCTGCTCCATCTCCCGCACCTGGGCCTTCAGATTCTCATCCTGCAGATTCTTTGCCGCTTCCTGACACTGAGTCTTTAAAAACTTCTCATGCCCCAGCGCATCCTCAATATAATCTAACTCCTTTGGACTCATGATGATCACCTCCTTATATAGAGGTTAGTATGTACTTAAAGAGACAAAAGTATGCCATAACAAGAAAAGTGTGCTTTCTAGTATCCCAGCTTCCGCTCGCTATTTATATTCCAGTAGAATTATAATATTGCATCAATATTCTTACCATCATCTGTTACAGATTTCTGCAAAAACCTGTAAATTTTTTAATCCTGTAAATAGCTGTTTTCAACTTTCTACAGTCTGACAGACACACAAAAACAGCGGAAACTCTTATAAACTAAGACTTCCGCTGCAAATAAAAAAGCGCGAGACGGGACTCGAACCCGCGACCCCGACCTTGGCAAGGTCGTACTCCACCAACTGAGCCACTCGCGCATTGTGATATTTCTGAGGTCCTTGACTGCTTTATAAGCACTCAATCCATATACCCTCAAAACTGCATATTAAATCATCATCCGATTGTTATTCTGTTGCGGTTATTCATAGGCTTTCAGCCTTTCCTGAACCGCTCCCTAAACCTTATTGGTTAAGCCCTCGACCTATTAGTGACAGTCAGCTCCATGTGTTGCCACACTTCCACCTCTGCCCTATCTACCTCGTCGTCTTCAAGGGGTCTTACTCTTGCGATGGGATAACTCATCTTGAGGGGGGCTTCACGCTTAGATGCCTTCAGCGTTTATCCCTTCCCGACTTGG
>CATOIK010000014.1 GCA_951800645.1 uncultured Eubacteriales bacterium
CGTCTATTGTCCGAATAGTTTCCATGTTCCGGGTTTTTTCTGTATTCAATGTTGAGATAATTACCAATTTATGGTACTATAGAAAGCAGATTGAGAGAATTTTTATGTTCGCATAATGTTTATTATGCGAACTTTTTTATGGCGCGTCTAGCGGCGTACCACAAAAAAAGCAGGCGCTGACTACCCTGTCAGCGCCTGCTTTTATCTTATCTTTCACACATTACAATTACAGAGCTTCTCGAATCTTCCGGGCAATCTCCTCACACTGGGACTCGTCAAACACCACTCTGCCTGGATTCATCTCAAAGGTGCCGCCCCATTCATACTCGCCCTCATATTTGGGTACCAGGTGTACATGAAGGTGACAGCCGGTGTCGCCATATGCGCCGTAGTTTACCTTCTTGGGCTGGTATACTTTGTGAATTGCACGGGCAGCCTTAGCCACATCGGCAAAAAAGGCGTTCCGCTCCTCGTCTGTCAGCTCAATCATCTCGCTGATGTGCTTGTCATGAGCCAGAATCAGACGGCCCGGATGGCTCTGCTCCTTAAACACATACAGAAAACCCGTGTTCATCTTACAGATAGGGTAAGCAAACTTCGCCACCAGCTCTCCCTGCATACAATATGCGCAATTTACATCTTTCATTTCTCATCGCTTCCTTTTCTATCTTTATATTTACAGGGGCTGATGCAAAAATACACCACTGAATTTTATGTCAGCCCCTGCATGTTACACTCTTAAAATCTGGCTATCGCTTTCATCAATAGAAACGGAATCCTCTTCTTTCGGCTTAGCCACCTTTTTCCATGCGTGCATAGCCAGTGCCATGGCGATAACGCCGTAGGACACGAATACACGGAAATACTCACCAATTACCGGATCACCGAACAGCTCTTTACCAGCCAGCGGAGATACGATAAACAGGGTGTGGAACAGGACGATACCTAACAGGGCCTGCTTATTAGTAGCCTTCTGTACGGAAGCGCCGCCTACCAAAAGGGCTGCAATGGCGAACTGTCCCACCTGGGTGTGAGCGCCATAGGTAGACATGGTTCCCACATTCTGCAGGAAAATCAACTGTCCCCAGCTTGCCAGCACGGTAGAGAAAATCATAGCGATGATTCGGGTCCGGTCTACATTGATACCTGCCGCATTTGCTACCACCCGGCTCTGTCCAACGGTTCTCATGTTCTGGCCCAGGCGGGTTCTGAGAAGGATGTTGTTAAAGCCGCACAGAGCCGCAATGCAAAGGTAGGTCATTACCGGCAGCTTCACCATAATCAGCACATTGTAAAGGGCAGGAATGTAGGTCAGGCCGTACACCACTGCCGCCGCCCCAATGTATGCCAGAGAACGCCTGGGGTCGTAGGTGTTAGGGCCTGCGTCCTCACTGTTTTTCTTAACCACCTTAAACAGTACAAACTGAAGCACCTGCCAGACTACAGTAGCAAAACAGAGAACCTCTACAGCAGACAGAAGCAGCAGACGGTCAGCAGACAAAAACTGCTCAATGGGCTTAATAAAGCTGAGTCCGTAAATTACTACAGCAATTCCTACAGTCAGGCCAGTTTTCTTCCAGTCTACCGCCTGCTTCTTAAAGAACTTAATGCCCAGAGAACATGCCGTAGCAATCAGGAAAACATAAAATCCAATTTCCAGGATGGTAAGCATCGGCACCGTATCCAGCGCATACTTCACGGTATCCTTTAAGTCGATGGTGTTCTTAACGCCTACTCCGGTGGCAATCATCAAAGTCGGGTTGTTCATGGCAATGATTCCGCCAAACACAAACAGGAAGATAAACTGATAAAAACCTTCTGCCAGGTAACCCAGTACCAGACCGCAAATCATCTCACTGCCTTTTGCCCGGTTAAACAGACGGCCAACCAGGTAGCCGAACAGCACGGAAAACGGAGTGGCAAGCGCCACAGTAGCTATAAATCCGCTAATACCGGTCAGGCCCCAGTAGGTAGTCAGAAACAGTGCAATCTGGGCTGCCATGGCTCCGATTACAATACCAAAGTTCAGTCCCATACCGGCAATAACCGGAATAATCAGAGACAGCACAATGAAGGAGTTTCGTGCAATTCTTGTAAACAGCTCCGGAATAACGAAGGTCAGAGGCTGTTTGGATGCGATGGTTGCGCCTACGCACAGAATCACAAACAGGATCACTACTTTATTCTGGAATAAAAAATCTTTAATTTTCTTATTCACGACCGTCACCTCCTTTAGTCTGCGTCAGAGCATAGATAATAATACCATTGGAGATGATCATACGCATAACCTCGGATAAGTTTCCTTCCGGAAGAATCTGGTTTACCACCGGAAGTCCCAGAGTCATAATGCCCTGGAATAAAAATGTACCAACCAGCACATGGACAATCAATGCCCGCTTCGGGGTAGCGCCGCCGATTAAGACAGCCGCTACGGAAGTGAAGCCCATCATCATGGGGCCGTTGTAAAGCTGCATGAAGCCGTAGCCCTGGGCATATACCAGGATTCCCACTGCTGCCAGCACCGTAGAAAGAACCGTACCTACCAGACGCATCTTGTCCACATTGATACCTGCCGCTTTGGCAAACATGGGGTTTGCGCCGGCTGCACTCATAGCCAGACCGGTTCTGGAACGCATAAACAGCCACATCAAAAAGCACATAAAGAAGAAGAACAGCAGCATTCCTGTAGGAACAGAAAAATCTCCAATGCTGAACTCTCCGGTCTTGCTCATTACCTCACTGAAAGAGGAAGCCAGGGAAATAGTATTTCTCATACCTTTACCTGCATTAGGCCAGATCAGCTCACCATTATCAAAGGGAAGCAGCATCCAGACCATGTTCATAAATGCGATTACAGAGAAGCCTACATAGGTGGTTACGGTCATTTCAGAGCCTTTTACCTTGTTAAGCAGAAGGCCATACAGATAACCGATGCCCACAGCCAGCACTACGCCGATTAAAATCGCTGTCAGAATGGCTGCCCACCCTGCAAACAAAGGATGGATGGCTACCAAAGCCGGATTCTGGGCAATATTTAACTGAATAACGATGATGCCGCCTAAAAGGCCGCCTACAATGCCCATAGAAATACCAAAGTTCAGTCCAATGCCGCACTGTACTGCCGGAACCATGGCCAGCGCTAGAATTCCAAACATTCCCCACCGCCGAAGCACATCGCCCATTAACTGGGGCATATTCATATCGAAGTAGGCCGCGCCCATTACCAGCAGCAGGAAAAAGCCGGCAATGATAATACGGGGCAGGCCAAATTTATTTATCATGGATTTCATGACTCCTGACCTCCTTTCCATGCGCCGGACATTGCCAGGCCAAAATCTGCGTCTGATGCATCCGGCTTTAAAATACATGCCAGCTTGCCGTCAGATACAATGGCAATCCGGTCGGAAATGGAGCGCAGCTCCGTCAGCTCAGAAGAAACGATGATTACCGTTACTCCCTGCTCCCGGTTCAGCTTCGCCAGATATTCCAGAACCAGTTTCTTGGCGCCGATGTCGATTCCTCTGGTAGGCTCCGAAACAAACAGCACATCCGGCTCCAGGGTCAGCGCCCTGGCCAGACATACCTTCTGCTGGTTACCGCCGGAAAGCCGTCCCGCTGCCTGGCGGATTCCGGTGCAGCGGATGTCCAGGGTCTTTACCATATCCTCCGCATGAGCCTTTCCTGCCGCTCCGTCATACAGATGCATCCAGCCAATCTTCTTTAAGAACTTTCCATTTGTATACATAGCAGAGAAAATAATATTCTCCTCAATACTTTCCTCTAAAAGCAGGCCTACGCCTCTCCGGTCCTCGGAAACAAAGGCTACTTTGTGGTTTAATGCGTCTCCCAGCTTCTCCAGATCCAGAGGCTCACCGTTAATCTTAACCTCACCCTCAGCCTTATAAAGACCCTGAATGCCGTTGGGAATTCCCAGCTTGCCCTGTCCTGCCAGACCGCCAATACCGAAAATCTCGCCTCTGCGGATGTCCAGGTCAATGCCCCGCACCTGCTCGCCAGGCATATCTACTTTATAATTCCGCAGGCTTACTGCAATGTTGTCCTCAGAAATCTGCCGGGTGTCCGGCTCTGTACTTTCGTCCACCAGCTTTTCCACCTTGCGGCCAATCATCAGCTCTGCAATCTCTACAGCGCTGGTGTCCTTAATCTCCTTCCGGGCCACAAACTCGCCGTCCCGCAGAACAGTCATACTATCTGCCACAGCCATTACCTCATCCAGACGATGGGTAATGAAGACAATGGCAATGCCCTGGGCGGCAATCACCCGCATAGCGTCTAAGAGGCGGTCCGCCTCAGACTCAGTCAGAACTGCCGTAGGCTCATCGAACACCAGAATCTTGATACCAGTCTTATCCAACTCTCTGGCAATCTCAATAAACTGCATATAGCCAACTGGAAGCCCTGCCACCTTTACATAATCCTCAATCTGAAGGCCGATGGTCTTCAATGCAGTTTTTGCATCCTTCCGCATGGATTTCTTATCCAGGGTTTCCATGGATTTGCCGAAGATACGGCTTACCAGGTTGGAGGTTGTGGTTTCCCGGCCCACCTTAATATTCTCTGTCACCGTAAATCCCGGAATCAGCATAAACTCCTGATGCACCATGCCGATGCCCAGCTCCATAGCCTTTAAGGGGGTGTCAATGTTAGCTTCCTGGCCGTTTACCTGAACCGTACCCTCAAAACCTCCTGTGTTGTGAATAACCGGCATACCGAACAAAATATTCATAAGGGTGGACTTACCCGCACCGTTTTCGCCCATCAGCGCATGAATCTCACCTGGACGGATATACAGGTTTACACCTTTTAAGACACGGTTTCCGGAATATTCCTTAACGATATTGTCCATTTTCAGAACATAATTTTCGCTCGTGCTCAAAATACCTACCTCTTTCTTTCATGTCATATGTGATACTTATGCAAGAAGCCTTCCTGCAAGGAAAAAGCGCTTCGCACTGTCTCCCACATGCGGGCTGCAGAGCGCTTTTTCTTTACAGGAAGTTTTCCCGGCAATAACACAGGAAAAGGTTTCGCCACCGTTCGCCTGAAAAAGCGCCGGTTGGCGAAACCTTTAACCGTTAGATTCGTTAGATTTTCGTCTTCTTATTCAAAGGTAACGAAATCAGACATTACCAGGAAGTGGTTCTTAACCTCAGTACCATCCTCATTTACATGATACTGAACAGTCATCTCTGCATCCGGGCTGTACTGCTCTGCACACTCCTGCAGAGTTGCACGCAGAACTTCCTCGTCCAGAGTGCCGTTGGTCTGGCCTTCCAGAACCTTCTTAGCGTACTCAACGCCAGCGTTTACAAACAGCATGTTGCAGGGAACGCCCCAGGTGGAAACGCGGCCGTTCATGCCGTACTCGTCAACCTTAAGCTGTAACTGCTCCATCATGTAATTTACATCTGCCTCGTGGCCTGCCATGTCAATGTTCAGAGCTGCGGGGAATGCGTGGAACGGAGACGGGCAGCACTGCAAGGTGTAGATAGCGCCGTTCTCAAATACGGAGCGGATAAGCGGCTCCTGCATACCGCAGTTGGTGGTGAAGAAGCTGGTGTCTTTTCCATACTTCTCAATCTGACGCGGAACATCCTCCAGGATGAACTGCTGTGCGCCGGTAATACCGGAGTCACCAGTCGGGTCCGGAGCGGTTACATCAACCAGCTCAATTCCATTCTCTGCACAGTAAGTTTTCAGATTCTCATGACGGGCTACAATCAGAGCGTAGCTCATGTGACGAGGGAAGGAATAGTGAACGATGGTCTTTGCGCCCTGTTTTGCTGCCTGCGGCGGGATTACAATACCGCAGCCAGGCTCATCTACCTGAAGCACGATGTCTGCCTTCGGGTTAATAACGCCCGGATCCTCACCAGGAGTACCTGCGATGAAAATCATGTCCGGACGGGTCTCACGAACTTTATCAATAGCTGCTGCGGTTCCCGGAACAGCCTGGCACCATACGATTGCCTTTACCTCCGGATCAGAAGCCATAGCCACTGCGTTGGAAATCAGGGTCTCGGTCTCCGTGGTAAAGTTATCCGGATAGGTGGATGTAACGATCATATCACCATATTTTTCTTTCATCTTGTTAGCCTGGGTAATTTCCTCATCTCCCTGGGATGCAGTACCAGTAATGATACCGATTTTGAACGGCTCGGCCTCTGCTGCAGATTCGCCTTCTGCTGCTTCGCTTGCTGCGGTGGTTGCTGCCTCGGTTGCTGCGGGAGCCTCGGTTGCTGCCGGCTCTGCGCCACGACAGCCAGCCAGAGATAAGGCCATCACTGCTGCCATGGTAATGCTTACGAAACGCTTTTTCATGTTTTCTCCTCCTTTTAATTGGGAACTTTAAATCTTTCTCGCGCTGCTTATGTAAAGCGGCGAATCAATGATTTCTCACAGTATACCACAACACCTTGTCTTTTGTCCAGCTACTTCTGTATTTCACGGACGGATTCTTTGTATTTTTCAAAAAATATCAAAACCTGCGGCTTCCGCCGCCCATTTTGCGTCCTCCCCCAGAACTTCTGCCGCTGGACAGGCTGCCTATGGAAGTGTGAGATACTCTGGGAATCACAACGCGGGTGGTAGACTTGTCTGCCAGAACATCGTTTTGGGTGTCATAGGAAAACCTGGCGTCTGCCCGGTAAGCCAGGCGGTAATTCGTAGCCTGCTGCCGCTCTTTCTCCATGGAATACTGCTTTTTTACACTTCTGCAGACTGCTCCTCCACAAAACAGAGACACTCCGGCTGCCAGTAAAACCTCGTACCAGGCAATGGTTCTGTGATAGGATACAGTGGCAGTGTCCCTGTCGTACTTCCAGCCTCGTTTGGAAATCCCCTGTTCATAGGCTTTTCCCGCTCCATCCGCCATAGTCATGGCTGCCGCTGCATAATCTCCCTGTCCTGCCGGGCCTACTGCTGCCTCCAATACCTTATCCACCCGGCTGTCTGTGAGAAAATACTCCATAGCCCCTTCTGTGGCAATGGTTACCTCCCGGTTATCCATGTCAATCAGGAAAATGGCGCCGCTGTATTCCGCACCCACACCGTAACCGCCCTGTATGTAATACTGGTCAGCCCAGTCTTTAGAGGGCAAACCGCCGGTATCGTCTGTGGAAACAAAGATTAAATCCATGTTCATGTTCCGGCTCAGCTCCTTTAGACGCTCTGCCAGAGCTATCTCCTCACCAGAATCCAGAAGGTTCGCCCCATCATCTACAAAACTGCTGGCCTGGTAAGCTACTGCCAGATCTGTCTGCCGCTGCTCCGCCTCAGAAGTGCCGGCCAATGCCGGAACTGCCATCCACAGGGCCATGACCCCGGCAAGAAATAGAACCGCCCATTTTTCTTTTATCCTTCTCATATCAAGTACCCCGCTAACAGAAGGCCCAAAAACAAGGGGCCTGCAATAACGCCAAAAAGTGCTGCCAGCCGCCCCCTGTCTGTCGGAAGCTGGCCGCAGACCTTTCCGGTCTGTCCATTACAGGCAAAATAATACATTTTATCCTGCTTCGGATCCCGGTAGGTCAGAGTCCACACCGGCATTAAGCCGTACTGCCACTGCTCGTTTTCAATATTCAGAGACTGGCTGCGAACCTCTAGCCGGTCATAGCCGCAAATCTGGCTGCGAAGGGATTCCTCCGCAAAGCTCTGTACCTCTGTCTTCAGTTCTTTCTCAAACTGCTCCTTTTCCATATCCCGCCGCTGGGCCATAAAACCGGACAGATAGCCAGTGCGGAATGGCTGAAGCTTCTCCATTTCATAGGGAAGAACCCCCTCCACCAATTCTCTGGACGCTTTTGACAGGGCATTTCGGGTAACGCGGCTGACCTGCATCTGACCGCTGCGGGCCACATCGTACTTCGCTGTTTCTGTGTACCGGAAATCACCTGCAGTCCAGGTCCGAAGCTTCAGGCCGTCTGCTTCCAGTTTTCCATCCACCTGGCAGCTATAAAGCCAGCAGGGAAAGTACACGCCGGAAATCTTTTCTATAGACTCCCGCACATAAAAGGCCCTGGGAACATACTTCTTTTTACTAATCCACTGTTCAAAAATCTCGATGGCCCGGTCTTTGTCAATGGCAAAGGGAAGCACGCAGTCCGGAAGATACTCTCCCTGCATCTCTCCCGCCAGAACCACCGGATTGTGACAGTAATAGCAGAATGTGGCTGTAGTATGTTCGTCTGTAACAATCTCTGCGCCGCAGCTAGGGCAAGTGTAGCAGACAGCGCCCGGCTCTTCTCCGGATACCGCTCCTTTGGCTGTTCCTTCTTCCGGCTGCCGGCTGCCTGATTCCGGAGCAGGTTCCGTCGGCATCGCCCTGTCCTTCTGCTCCTTCTCCAGTGCTGTCATAGTCTCCTGCTCAAAATCCGAGCGGCAGTATTCACAGCGGTACTTCTGTGTTTCCGGGTCAAACCGCAAATCTCCGCCGCAGTTAGGGCATTGATAAGTAATAACTGCCATAATTCCTCCTGTTTGTTACAGCACTTTCTTTGTCAGTTCTGGTTTTTGGGTTTTCCGCACTCAGAGCAGAATTTCCCGGTGTTCACTGTACCGCAGGCACAGATCCAATCATCTGCTGCCGGTCTGGGACTGCCGCACTCAGAACAGAACTTGCCGGTGTTCACTGTACCGCAGGCACAGGTCCAATCATCTGCTGCCGGTCTGGGACTGCCGCACTCAGAGCAGAACTTTCCAGTGTTCACTGTACCGCAGGAGCAGGTCCAGCCGCCGGATGCCGCCGGATCTGGCTGAACTGCCCCAGGAGCCGCCGCCTGCTGGTTCATTTGGGCGGCCTGATTCATCTGCGCCTGCTGGTTCCTATACATCTGCTGCATATTGGCTGCAGATGCCGCTCCCATAAATCCGCCTCCTGTATTCATTCCTGCTGCCATACCCATAAATCCGGCCACGGCGCCGCGTGCATTGGAGCCGGCTGCTTCCATGCCCCGGGCCATGGCTCCCTGTACATAGCCTTCCCGGACAGAGGGGTCTCCCAGCATAGCGCCCTGGTTCCGCATATTGATAAGCTTCTGGGATTCTTCATCATAGGAAATGCTTGCCAGGCCTACATTCATCACTTCAAATCCCCGGTCCCGCTTCCAGGTCTCGTCCAAAGCCTCTGCCATATGACGGCTTAAAAGCGTACCTTTAGAAGCCACGAAGGAAATCCGCTCTCCGTCTGCAGACATCTGGTTAATGGCTGCCTGCAGTCCTTCCAAAAACTCGTTCATATACTGCTCGTTGATTTCGTCAATCTCCACACGAGACACATTTTTTGCCACCACCTGCTCGTAAAACAGAAGGGGATTGGTTATTTTTATGGAATAAGTACCATGAGCCCGCAGAAACAGCTCTGCATTGTAAAAGCTGTCAAAGTAATTGATCGGAGTGCGGGTGCCAAACTTGATGCCTTTAATTTCCTGAAGATTTACAAAATATACCTTCTGGGCCATGGGCGTCTCTCCAGCAAAACGAATCCGGTTGAAGGCGTCCTTCAGCGTATCCATAAACTGTCCGTTAAGCAGAGACGGCTGGGCAGAGTCGTCTACTGTGTAATATCCAGCCTCTGCAGTGTAGTCCACCACCTTGCCCCCGTCTACCAACATCATAAACTGGTTGGGATAAACATGAATGACGGAGCCGTTGGACACGGTGTTGTCCGTTCCTTTGGTGTTCACACCCTTCCGCATCTTCACCCCTTTTGTAAAGACAGTCTGTTCTCCCATATTGCCGGCCTCTAAAACCTCCAGCCACTGGTCTGCCAAAGTCCCGCCGGCTGCACTCTTTACCGCTTTGATAATACTCATAATATATCCTCCTTTTTCAAATATGATTTCTTTCATTTATGTCCGGCGCCGCTCCAGCACCCGGACCGCTCCTGCCACCAAAAGCAATGCCAGAAGCACCTGAATGATGATGCTGAATAAAATCCAGTGGGAGAAAATCACTCCGCCGCCGTGATTTCCAAACCATCCGGCCACATTGGCAGACACCTGCTCCCGTCCGGTCAGCCGGCTAATCATCAGAAGAAAAGTAGACGCCGGATTCATCAGCATCAGATATAAAAAGCCGCCGGAACTTTGCGGGGCTGCCGCCAGATAACCGGCTGCACGCATCCCGCTCATATAGTAAGCAAACTGATTGACGCCGTAGGTTCCCAGAACCATCACGCCCATTACTGCGTAGGCCGTCACCGTGGATGTGGTAGTACGCCTGCAAATGGAAGAACAGAAAATGCCAAGACTTCCCGCCAGCCATGCAGCCGCCACATAACACAAAAGCAAAAGGCAAATATCTCTGGCAGTAACGCCGCCGTAGACAAACATCATAGCTAAAATGGGAAAGCTGGATGCAATCAAAAGAGCCATGGTACTTAAGGCCGCTGTCAGCTTGCCGCACACAATCTGGGCCGAAGTCAGCCTGGTAGCCATTAAAATCTCCAGGGTCTGCCGCTCCCGCTCCCCGCTGATGCTGCCTGCGGTAATAGCCGGCATAACGCCGATCAGCATCACAAATTCCAGACCTGCCACAAACAGGTACAAATCTAAAAAGCTGGTATACTGCACCTCTGCAGTCAGGCGCACCTGAGCTAAGGTAGAGTACATGTTTAAAAGCGCTACCAGAGCCAGAATACCGTTAAATACCATTAAAATCAGAGCCAGCCGGAAGCTGCGGGCGCTCACCATGATTTCCCGTCTATAGACCGGATTCGTCTTCATAGGACAACACCACCCTTTCTTCCTCGTGACTGGTAAGCTGCATAAAGACAGATTCCAGGCTGCCCGGTTCCCGCACAAAGCCCCGAACCATGACTCCGGCCTCCACAAGACCGGTCAACAGCATGCTTTCCTCCCGCCCTGTACCGGAAAACTCTACCAGAATATCATTTTCCTTTACGGAAATGCTGCGCACCAAAGGATGTTCCTTCAAAAGCTTTAAAGCTGCAGGCATATTCTCCTGAATGGTGATCACCACCGGTTTCGAGGTGTGAATCCGGTCTGTAATCTCCTCCATGGTGCCGGTGAGAATCATCTTCCCTCCTTCAATGATGCCGATGTCGCTGCACAACTGGGACAGATCCGACAGCAGATGGGAGCTGATCAGGATGGTTCTGCCCTGCTCGTTCAGTTCCTTTACCGTCTCCCTAAATTCCAGCCGGGTTCTGGGGTCCAGGCCAATAGTCGGCTCATCCATAATGAGAAGGGATGGGTCGTGAATCAGGGCGCGGGCCAGTCCCAGCCGCTGCTTCATGCCTCTGGATAAGCTGTCTACATAGGAATCTATTTTAGAATCCAGCCCTACCTGCTCTAAAAGGGTATGACAGCGCCGTCTTGCCACAAGCCCCTCCAGGCCGCAGCAGGCTGCGAAAAACTCCATATATTCAGAAACCTTTAAATTATCGTACACGCCAAAATAATCCGGCACATAACCAATTCTGTCCTTTAAACTGCCTGGATGCTTCAGAACATCTGTCCCATCAATCTCCACAGTGCCGCCGTCTGGCCGCAAAAGCCCGGTCATGATTTTGATGGTAGTGGTTTTTCCTGCTCCGTTAGGCCCTACAAATCCAAACAGGGTTCCCTCCCGGATGTCCATATCCAGGCCGTTTAAGGCGTGATAATTTCCATATGTTTTTTGCAGATTGCGGATTTTTAACATCACTTCTCCCTCCCTGCAACCATCGGCATGGGAAGCTGGATGGCATTGTAGCCGGCAGTACCGCTGTATACATAGCGCACTGTCAAAGTGTTGGCCGGCGACAGATAGGGACGAAGCTGCCCTACATCCATGGTTCTTCCCTTCAGTTCCATCTCATCGTAATTTCCTGTTCCATGATTATAGAAATAAATGCTTCCGTCAAACACCTCGGTAAAGCTGCTGCTTCCCGACTTTAAGAAAGATTCATGCACCGTCTCAAAGGTCAGGCTTTCCACCTCTATATCTGTTCCCAACTGATACTCCAGAGTCAGCGGCTCCAGACCACCCATGGAGTTGGTGGTTTCATCGTAGCTTCCGCTGGTTACCTTAGGCGCCTTCATCAGTACAGACCGATACAAAGAACGGTCTCTGGAGGCATTGACCTCCATGGCAGCCGTCAGCATGGTGATACCGTAGGTTTCTGAAGAATTGGTCTTTAAAAACTGACTTTCCTCTTTTTCCGTGCTGAACGCAATGACGCGGGCGTCTGCCGTATAGCCGGACATATAGTTATCCATATAGAATTTCAGCAGGTTGGAGCGCTCCATAGCCAGCAGATACATCTTGTTGTCGATGTCCGCCGCCTTAAAGGCGCTTTCTCCGGAAACCCAGTCCGCCACCACATAGGTATTTCCCAGCGGATAGCGAAGCAGCTCAAATTCTTCCAGATTCTTAGTCTCTCCCGGCTCCATCCGCCCTACCTGCACAATATTGCCGTAAAGCATAACTGTGGTATTTTCAATGGGGTAAGGGAACTGGTTAGTAAGGGTTCCGCTTATTTTCCCCTCAAAGTAATCCACCTCACCGGTGATCCCTACCTTTTCCGTATTCTCTGACTTTTTCTCCAGCTTAAAGTACCGGGGGGTAAAGGCCGGAATATTCTGTCCCCGAATGACAGTAACCTCATCCGTTCGGGTAATGGCAACCTGATAGTCTGTCTCTGCAGAAAGCGTCTTCCCGGAATTCCCCCCGAAGAAATTCACCTGGGTAATGGGAAGCACAGAATAGGCCGGATCCAGCTCTACCGTGTAAGGACGGTTGTAGGGACTGCGGACATTTACATAGGTAGCGTCTATAACAAAATCCCTGGTTACATCCCGGATGGCTGCATAGGTGTAAAAAGTGGAGCGGAACCGGGTAGCCATACCCATCACATAAATGACGCCTGCAAAGGTCAGGGCCAGCACCAGCGCTCCCCGCCGGTAGTAAACCTGCAGCTCCCGCTCTTTCAAAAACAGATAAAGTCCCGGACCTAACAGCAGCAGATAGACCGTCACAACCGCAGCATAGGCCAGCAGATGCGGCAGCTTATCCAGATCTCCTGTGTTAATCAGGGTCTGCACAGACCAGAATTTCCCGGAATTGCCGCTGTAAGCCACTTCCGCCAGCCGGTTAATCCGGGTTTCGCCCAGAAGGCTGGTAAAAAAGTAATCCACATAGGCTGCATTGTTCTCACATACGGAGGCAATGTCTCCCATATCAAAGGCAGTTACTGCAATGACGCCCTGCTCCTTGGCTACTGCCGTCAAAAGGGGGAAGCCGCTGCTGGAAAGGATTACATTGCCGCCGTGAAGGGGAATGTCTACGCAGGGAATGGCTAACATGCCTTCTCCCGGCTCGTTCCAGGCAAAATCTTCTCCCAGGTTGATATGCCGCAGCGTAGGAGCTCCGTAGGAATCGTCCAGAAGCTCCGGCGCAAACCGGCCCAGGGTGTCATCTACCCGCTCTCCAGTACCCAGAATCAGCACGCCGCCGCTGTGCACCCAGTCCATGATGGCTGCCGTCTGGGTTTCCGACAGGTTCCGCAGCTTATAGCTGTTGACTACCAGCACATCCAGCAGGTTCAGTCCCACTTGATCCTCTGATAAATCCCCCTTGTCCAAAGCAAAACTTCTGGTACGAAGGGTGCTGTAATTAACGCCGATGCCGTTTAAATAGGCGAGCTGCTCCGGATGGTCTGAAAGGACGCCGACAAACAGTTCCGGCACATCCCGGCTGATGTTTAACTCCACCAGCTTCTCCGCCGCCTGGCCTCCTTCCTGGTTTTCCAGCGTAAACAGAAGCTGCTTCGCCTCGGTTCCCAGAGGAATATAGTAGCGTTTTACAGTCTCCTGCCCGGCCGGGGCGCTTACCTGATAATCGTAACGATAAACGGTTCTGTCCGACTCTGCCGACTTTACCTGAAGGGTTCCGTCAAAATCTTCTGCTCCTTCATTTTTCATGGTTACGGTCACCGGAAGCTGACGGCCTCCCTTGGCAATATCATCGTATCCGTACTGGATTTCCATGGAAATGCTTCCATCTTCCGCCAGGGCTAATGTACAAAAAGCCAGACCGCTTAAAATCAGGACAACTGCCAGCGTGGCAGCCAACCGTCTTCCCAGTGGTCTGACTGTATATCTATGGAAAATCCTTTTCCCGGTGCTCCGGGGTTCTCTGATCTGGTTCTTCATGGTTACCCCAGCTTTCCAAAATGTTCTTTATCTATATCAAAATCCGTCTGCAGCGTTACGGTAAACACTGTGCCGTTTAAATCGCTTTTAACGCCGATGGTTCCGCCATGCATCTCCACAATGTTCTTTACAATGGCAAGCCCCAGGCCGGTTCCGCCGGTGTGGGTAGAGCGGGAGTGCTCAACCCGATAAAACTTTTCAAAAATCAGCGGAAGCTCCTGGGCAGGAATTACATAGCCGTAATTGGTGACGGAAACCTGCACCGTCTCTTTCTCTGCATGTACCTTTACCAGCACCCGTTTGCCCTCTGCGCCGTACTTGATGGCATTGTTGATCAGGTTGTCAAACAGGCGGGCCAGAAGATTTCCATCTGCTGTGATAATTTTGGCAGGAACATTGCTCTGCAGCTCATAGGAAAGACCTTTGTCTGCAAAATTGGGGTAAGATTCCTCTAAAAGCTGGCCTAACAGCTTGATGATGTCCACCTTGGACACATGCATGGACAATTTTCCGTAATTCATCTTGGTGAAGCCGAACAAATCCTCAATCAGCTTTTCCAGCCGCTTTGCCTTGCTGTAAGCAATATCGATATATTTTTTCTGCATATCCGGCGGCAGATCCACCTTACTGGACAGCAATTCCAGATAGCCGATAATAGAGGTCAGGGGCGTTCTTAAATCGTGGGCTACATTGGTAATCAGCTCATTTTTGCTTCGCTCTGCCTCCCGCTCCTTATCCATCAGACGGCGGATGTCCTCCACCATCTTGTTTAAATTGGCTGCCATGGAGGAGAATTCATCATCCCCTATCACATCGATGCTGGTGTTTAAATCTCCTTCAGAAATACTCTCAATAGCGTCAGAGATGCGGCTGATATAGGCAATGGATTTTTCCTGCAGAAGCAGGAAGGTTACCGTAAAAATGATAACGCCTACCAGGACATACCCCAGAACAATTACCGTGTCGGAATTTCCGACGCTGGTCAGCAGCGCATTGCTCCACCGGGCCTCTCTGGCGTAATCTGCCAGCATGGACAGATTGGTTACCAGAAAGATTTCTACCAAAGCCGCCACCAGGGCGCTGTAAATGACATTCGCTACCACACGTGTATGATAGCGTCGGCTTAAGTCCTGTTTCTTCGGTTTACTTTTCAATTTTGTACCCTACCCCCCACACTGTGGTGATAATCTTTTCCTGGCGCTCGTCTTCTTTCATCTTACCGCGGAGACGGCGGATATGTACCATGACTGTGTTATTGGCTTCATAAGCCTTCTCACTCCAAACCTGCTCAAAAATATCATCGGTGCTGAACACCTTGCCGCAGTTGGAGGACAGCAGATACAGAATATCAAATTCAATGGGGGTCAGTTTTACTTCTTCTCCGTCAATGGTTACTTTGTGGTTTTCCTTATTGATAGTAAGGCCGCGGATGCTGATTTCGCTCTTGGCTGCCTCGTGGACATTGCTGCTGGGGTTTAACTGCGTATAGCGGCGCAGTTGAGATTTTACCCTGGCCGTCAGCTCCAGCGGATTAAAGGGCTTTACTACATAGTCGTCCGCACCGGTCTGCAGTCCCAGAATCTTATCCAGGTCTGCGGACTTGGCGCTTAACATGATTACCGGTATATTGTTGGTCTCACGGATTTTCTTGCACATTTCCAGACCGGTCATTCCAGGCATCATAATGTCCAAAAGCACCAGATGGATGTCCTGCTCCTCTAAAATAGCCAGCCCATCCAGGGCATTGGTTGCTTTAAATACTTTATATCCATCGCTCACCAGATAGATTTCTACCAGATCTGCAATCTCCTGTTCATCATCTACTACCAGAATATTGGTTTCAGCCATAATGGGGTTCCTCCTTATGTCACATTCTATATCATAGTGTAGCATAAAATCCGACAGTTTGCTTTACTTTTTTATGACATTTCTTGTAGGAAATTCCTTGGCTACCGTTTTATATACCTCTGATCTCTGCCGTTAGGTTTATCCGGCAAAGTCATACCGACTAATCCTGATTATTATCCTGCTTTTGGTCTTACTTACGCCTCCTCCGGCACAAACACCCTGGTATTGTGCACATCATGCTCATTCACAGCGGCTGCTGCAGCTTTGGCAGCGGCCGCTGCTTCTTCACAGAACTGCTCCTGGGCGGTTACCAGCGCCTTGCCCCGCTTGTCAATCTTTTCGTAGGTACCGTCCGGCTGCAGCACATGAGCCTTCACATTGTCCTCTAACTGTACCTTCAGAATGTGGATTACCTGTTCCTTTAGCTGCGGATCCTCTACCGGGAACATGATTTCCACCCGCTTATCCAGGTTCCGGGGCATCCAGTCAGCGCTGCCCATGTAAACCTCCGGGCTGCCGCCGTTTTCCACATAGAGAATCCGGGCGTGCTCCAGGAAATTGCCTACAATGGAATGCACCGTAATATTTTCGCTTAATTCCGGCACGCCTGCCTTTAAGCAGCAGATACCGCGGATTACCAGCTCAATCTTTACGCCTGCGCAGGAAGCTTCGTAAAGCTCTGCAATCACCTCTTTATCACACAGAGAATTCATTTTTGCCATGATATGAGCGTTCTTTCCCGCTCTGGCATTGGCCGTCTCCCGCCGAATCATTTTCAGGCACTTGCTCCGCAGCCACAAAGGCGCCAGAGACAGCTTATTCCAGGTAGGCGGCTCCGAATAACCAGACAGCATGTTAAACACCGCTGTGGCGTCCTCGCCAATCTGGGGATGGCAGGTCATCAGCCCGCAGTCTGTGTAAAGCTTTGCAGTGGAATCGTTGTAGTTTCCGGTTCCCAGGTGGACATAACGGCGGATGCCGTCCTCTTCCCGGCGCACCACCAAGGTAATCTTGCAGTGGGTCTTTAAGCCCACCAGGCCATAGATTACGTGGCATCCTGCTTTTTCCAGCTTCTTTGCCCAGTTGATGTTGTTTTCCTCATCAAACCGCGCCTTCAGCTCTACCAGAACCGACACCTGCTTGCCGTTGTCCGCCGCCTCAGCCAGAGCCGCCACAATCGGCGAATTTCCGCTGACCCGGTACAGGGTCTGCTTAATGGCCAGCACCTCCGGGTCTCTTGCTGCCTGCCGCACAAAATTCACCACAGGGTCAAAGGTCTGATAAGGATGGTGAAGCAGAACATCGCCTTTCCGGATGTTGGCGAAAATATCATCATCGTTCATAAAGGCAGGAACCGGCTGCGGAATGTGAGGCGGTGCTTTTAAGCTGTCAAAGCCGCTCATGCCGTACATCTTCATCAAAAATGTTAAATCCAGGGGGCCGTTTATGTGATACACATCCTCCTCGTCCACCTGCAGTTCCCGCTTCAGGATTTTAAGAAGCCGTTTATCCACCTTTGCTTCCACCTCCAGGCGGATCACCTCGCCCCATTGCCGCTTTTTCAGCTGCTTCTGAATTTCCGCCAGCAAATCCTCTGCCTCGTCCTCATCCAGAGTAAAGTCAGCGTTTCTCATAACGCGGAAGGGGTGGGCGGATACGATGTTATAGTTCAAGAACAGCTCCCGCATATTCCGCTCGATAATCTCCTCCAGAAGGATGACCCGGCGGCAGCCATCTTTTCCTGCCGGCAGCTCCACAATACGGGGAAGACCCGCCGGAACCTGCACCATGGCAAACTCCAGATCCTCCTCCCCGGATTTTTTCTGCACCAGAGCCGCAATATTTAAAGACTTATTGCGAATCAGCGGGAAAGGCCGGGAGGAATCCACTGCCATAGGCGTCAGCACCGGATACACATTATCGTGGAAATAGGAATCCACATAGGCCTTATCTGCCCTGGAAAGTTCTTCATGCTCAGAAATAATCTGAAGTCCCTTCTGCATTAGAACAGGAAGCAGAGACCGGTTGTAGGTAGAATACTGAAGCTCCACCAGCTCATGGGTCTTTTCCCCAATGAGAGCCAACTGTTCCTGGGCTTTAAGTCCCGCAATATCCGGCTTCTTGTAGCCGGCGTGAACCTGATCCTTTAAGGACGCCACCCGCACCATGAAAAACTCATCTAAGTTAGAAGCCGTAATGCTTAAAAATTTCAGCCGCTCAAACAGAAGAATTGACTTATCACGAGCTTCATGCAAAATCCGGAAATCAAATTCCAGCCAGCTTAACTCCCGATTTACATAATTTTTCGGGTCCTTATAGGAGTTCTTTATATCAGCCACCTATCACACTCTCCTTTTCTGCTTTAATACCGGCCGCACGCCGAAAATTTCTTCAAAGAACTCTCCCTTATCCTCAATGGAAAGCCGCTCCAGAGTCACATCCCCCTCATACACTGTGGTGATAAAAAGCTGCTGCCCTTTCACGCTTAAACGGCTGTCTGCCAGCTTGGCTGCATGGCTTCGGTCCATGGAATTGGCCAGCCGCAGAATAGCCGTCAGCTTGGCAATTACCAGCGGAAGGTTTTCCGGGTTCGCCAGACGGCTATCCCTGGAAGGATGGTTCTGCAGTTCCACCTCGTTGTATCGGAATGTCTGAATATGGTATTTTACCACATTGGCCACAATCTCCCGTTCCACATGGGACAGGCCGATGATTTCCGTAGACATGATAATATTGTATGCGCATTCTGTTGCATTACGCATAGTCACAAACTTTCCGCAGGAATGCAGATCTGCCGCAATCTGCAAAAGCAGCCGTTCCCGGTTCTTCATGCCATGGTATTTTTTCAAAGCGTCAAAGATCTGCAGAGCAGCCTGCTCCACCATCTGGACATGGGGCATATGACATTTGTACCGTTTCGCCATATTCCGGGAGGTAGCGATGATGTCGTTGGAAAAGTTATGATTAAATTTCAGCAGCCTTTTCTCTTCCCCATATTCCGCCGCAATACCGTCCACAATGCGGATGCCCGGCACCCAGATATTTTCCGCCCCGGTCATCTCCAGAATCCGCTTGTAGATGGCAGCCGTGGGAAACAGCATAGCTGCGTACTCGCCGTTGATGTCAAAGGCATCCTCTAACTGCTCTCTGGTTTTGCCCTGAAGCCACTCATAAATCTCATCAAACCGTTCTCTGGTAATGCGGGTTCCCTGAGGGCCGCTGCTGATTTTGGAAAAAAGATTTAAAATCGGGTCTCCGATGGCAATCAGGTTTTTGATTTCCCGGTCTTTTAAATACATCTTCCGGAAAGTCACCAGCTCATTGTCCACCAGTTCCCGCACCAGCTGCTGCTCCAGTTTGGTACTGACCGACGCATGAACCAGCGCCCGCCGCAGCTGCAGAATGCCCAGAGGCAAATTCTGGGTAGACACCAGGGCGTCCTTATCAAACAGGGAAATCTGCATGCCTCCAAAGCCTACATCCACAATAGCCGTGCCCTTCTGGATGGTCTTCTGGAACTCTGCGTCCCTGGACGCCACCGCCTTATAGCTGATAAACCGCTGCTCCGAGTTGCTGATGACCCGTACATCGATGCCGGTGCGGACCCGAATCTGCTCCAGCACAATCTGGCTGTTTTTCGCCTCCCGCATGGCGGTAGTGGCGTAGGCCCGGCAGTCCGTCACCTGGTAGCTCTTCATGATGCGGGCAAAATCCTTTAAAATTTCACAGGTTTCCTCCACCGTCCGGTAACTGATCTTTCCTGTAGTAAAGGTATCGCTTCCCAGACCAATCATATGCTTTACATGGTCGATGGCCCGGATGCCGTTTTTATCAGAAATTTCAAAAATCCCCAGCTCCAGCTCAAACGAGCCCACATCGATTGCTGCAAATGTTCGTATCATGACCCTCGGCTCCTTTCCTGATATTTGTTCAGGACGGCTCCCCGACTGACCGGAAAGCCGTCCTGAACTGTTGCATTCAATAATTGCCCAGAATCCGCATATTCAGGGCTTCCTCACGGATGCCCCGCAGTGCATTTTTCACGGCGGCATCCTCTAAATTCCCTTCAATATCCACAAAAAACCGGTATTCCCAGTTCCGCGCCGGAATGGGCCGGGACTGAATCATCAGCATGTTTACATGATTAAATATGAAGTTACCCAGAATATTATACAGAGCGCCGCTCTTATGAGGCAGTTCAAAGCAAAGGCTTACCTTAGCCGCATCCTGGCTGTATACCGCCTTTCTGCTTAAAATCACAAAGCGGGTAGTATTGCCCTGATTGTTCTGGATGGAAGGCTTCAGCACCTTTAAACCATAAAGTTTTCCTGCTGTCTCACTGGCTACCGCCGCCTGGGTTTTATCCTGATCTTCCAGCACTTTCCGGGCTGCTACCGCCGTGTTTTCCATGCTCACCTGAGTCCACTCCCTGCGGCTTCCCAGAAACTGGGAGCTCTGCATTAGAGCCTGCGAATGGGAATACACCGTCTGAATGTCCGAAAGCTCCGCATCTTTCAATCCTAACAGGGCGTGGCTGACCGGCAGAAATGTCTCTGCCACAATATAGTTGGAATAGCGGCTTAGTAAATCGTACATATCCACCACTGCGCCTGCAGAGGAATTTTCGATGGGCAGCACTGCATAGTCGGCTCTGCCGCTCTGAACCTCCTCCATAGCATCCCCAAACCGCTCCACATGATACACCTGGGCATCGCTGCCGAAATACTGAAGGGCTGCGCCGTGGCTGTAGGCTCCTTCTACGCCCTGGTAGACCACCCGGACGCCGGTTTTTGGAAGATGTCCCTGGCATGTGAAGCCCATTCCAGCTTCTGATGGACTGACTGACGCCCCTGCGCCCGGCTCCGCTCCGCCGCTCGTCTGCTGCCCTGCTTCCCCCGGCTCTGCTCTGCCGCTCGTCTGCTGCCCTGCTTCCCCCGGCTCTGCTCCGCCGCTCGTCTGCTGCCCTGCTTCTCCCGTCTCCGCCTCGTACTCTGCCATCAGCCGGTACTGATACCGGCGGCTGATGGTCATCATCTGGGAAAACAGTTCCTGCACCGCAATCTGATTAAAACTTCCGTGGGCCATGGCGCTTACTGCAGCCAGCTTCTGCCGCTCCCGCTCTCCATCGTATACTGCCTTTCCGGAAGCGATCTTAGTCTGGGCCACCTGGCCGCAGATTTCCATCCGCTGTTCAAACAATTCTACAATCTGCCGGTCAAGCTCATCCAGTTTATTTCTGCATTCCAGTAAATCCATCTCAGTTCATTCCTCTTCTCTGCTTTTCTGCTGCCAGCATATCCAAAATTCGCTGGCGGGTGTAGACGCCGGCCCGCTTTTTATCTTCCGCAGACAGCTCCTTTATGTAAAAAGGCGTTCCAAACTCAATGGTCACCTTACCGGACCGGATAAAAGGAATGTGCTTTTCAAAAATCTCCGCCGTTCCGGTAAGCGCCACCGGCACCACCGGGCAGCCAGATTTCTCTGCGATCTTTAAGCTTCCTTCTTTAAACGGCAGCATATCCAGAATATCCTCGTTGTCATTTCTGGTTCCCTCCGGAAAAACCCAGATAGAAATGCCGCTTTTCACCTTCTCGATACCTTCCAGAATGGTCTTAAGGCCTTCTTTTATATTCTCCCGGTCCAGAAACAGACAGTTTACTGCCACCATCCAGTCTGAAAGAAGGGGATAGCGCTTCATCTCCTTTTTTGCCACAAAGCCCAGCCGGTCAGGCACAGCCACATAACCTGCCAGAACATCAAAATAGCTGCGATGGTTTCCCACAAAAAGCACTGCCTTCTCCGGGATATTCTCCCGGCCCCGCACCTCCAGCTCTACGCCGCTGACCCGAAGGATCAGCCGGAACATGGCCTGCACTACCTGCAGCGCATGGTTCTGAACCGGCAGTTCTGAAAGCTTCCCCCCTTTTTTCAGCCACAAAATATGGGGAATACTGGCAATTAGGAATCCAAACAATAAAAGTGCAACTAAAATCAGTCGTATCATGCTGTCCTCGCTGTCCGGGGAATCTGCAAAAAAGCAAACCCCCCTATAAATTACATTTATAATACAAAAAAAGAGGGGCAAAAACAAGTCATTTGCCTCTCTTTTTTGTAATTTGCTCGAACAGCAGACCTGTGGCGAACCACAGAGGCGCAAAGTCCAGCCGGATCAGTCCGTTGATGTTGGTCTGCCTGCCGGTATAGTCCCAGGGACAGATGCCTTTGCCCCTTAAAAAGGCGCCGGAAATGTACTCTCCCGCAAAAATCAACACCATGTAAAGCAGCCCATGGCGAATGGTTTTGTCCCGCAGATTCAGCGGGTTCTCTCCCACCCACCTGTCCACCCACTTGCCAATCGGCGCCAGAAGCGCGCCGCAGCCGTAAATGGGAAACATCAAAAGAGAGGTCCGCCCCATCAGCCGCCAGTCGTGATTGACGACAGATTCCAGAGAGGTGAACATCACCTCCAGGCACCAGCCCATCACCCCGCATTTAAAAAAATTTACCGGAATTCGTTTGATTGTTCTGAAATGTTCCATATTTCAAGTATGGATGGTACAGGTGGATTTTATTCATCAAACTGGTTTTTATACAAACTGATTCCTGTCAGCTGCATAGCGGTAGTCAACAGCCGCCAGCTTTTCCTCCAGTTCTGCTCGATTCACATCCATGGCGCTGCACAGCTCATCCAGGCTGGGATAATTGTCCCGCAGCTGGGTGTTTACATAGCTTAGCAGCATAACC
This sequence comes from uncultured Eubacteriales bacterium, assembly GCA_951800645.1. GTDB lineage: Bacteria > Bacillota > Clostridia > Lachnospirales > Lachnospiraceae > Brotaphodocola. The sequence goes on from CATOIK010000014.1 coordinate 22,770, forward strand.
GGGTCTTTCGGAATATTAGCCATAATTCAGGTTCCTTTCTTGAAAAATTTCTGGTTACTGCTGCAGATTTCTTCAGCATCTGCTTCTTTTTCTGCCATACCTATGTTATGATAAGTGCAGAAAAATTACAAGAGATTTCCCGGAGGGATTTTCATGAATACAGAAAAAAAGCGGATTTTGATGATTGCCACAGGCGGCACCATTGCCTGTAAGCGAAGTGATGGCGGATTAAAGCCGGTGCTGACTTCCCAGGAGCTGCTGGCGTTCGTGCCGGACGCCGCAAATTTCTGCCAGGCAGATGCGGTGCAGGTCTTAAACATTGACAGCACCAACATCCGGCCAGAACACTGGCTGATGATTGCAGGTGCAATCCAGGAACACTACGACGATTACGATGGCTTTGTAGTCTGCCATGGCACCGACACCATGGCCTACACGGCTGCGGCTCTTTCCTATTTGATTCAGAATTCCCCCAAGCCCATTGTCATTACCGGCGCCCAGAAGCCTATTGATTTAGAGATTACCGACGCCAAGACCAATCTGCTGGACAGCCTTTCTTTTGCAAGCTGCAGCCGGGCCCATGGGGTGAATATCGTCTTTGACGGCAAAGTCATTGCCGGAACCAGAGGTAAGAAAGAGCGGACGAAAAGCTACAATGCCTTTTCCAGCATCAACTTCCCCTATATTGCCACCATTCAGGACGGCCATGTCATCTTCTATCTGGATGATAAAGAACACCTAACTGCACCGGTGCAGTTTTACCGGGAACTGGACGACAAGGTAGCTCTTTTAAAACTGATTCCTTCCATGGACGGCGGTGTTCTGGACTACATGGCCGCCCATTACGACGCCATTATTATCGAATCCTTCGGCGTAGGCGGCATCCCGGAGCGGGAAACCGGAGACTTCCACGATGCCATCCGCCGGTGCGTCCAGGCCGGAAAAATCATCGTTATGACTACTCAGGTCACCAACGAAGGCAGCAACATGTCCGTGTACGAAATCGGGAAAAATATCAAACAGCAGTTCGACCTCTTAGAAGCCTACGATATGACCCTGGAAGCTGTGGTTACCAAGCTTATGTGGATTATGGCCCAGACCAGAGAACCGCAGGCGGTACGGGAAATGCTTTACCGGACTGTAAACCGGGATATTTTGTTTACTGGCAAAGAGTAAAAAATCAAGCAGGAAGCGCAAAGTTCGCATACATATTACCTTTTACCCCTCCTTCTTCTCCATTGGCAATCTTCCCCGCAGCAATCTCTTTTTCAGTTCAGACCAACGGAACGGAATCAACGGATACACATAGCTTTTCCCTGCAATGGTCTTGTTAAACACAATCGCGCACAGGGACAGAATCACGCCGGCGGCATAGCCCCACACATTGAAGATACTGGTGAGAATCAGGATGATAACCCGCATAAACTTCAGGGCATAGCCCAGTTCAAAGCTGGACTGACTGTAGTTGGCGATCGTGACAAAGGCCATATAAAGCATGGTCTCTGAATTAAACCAGCCGGACTTTACGGAATACTCACCCAGCACAATACCGGCAATTACCGAAAGAGGCGTAGTCAGCATGTTAGGGGTATTGATGGCTGCCAGCCGCAGGCCGTCAATGGCAAACTCCAGAAGCAGAAGCTGGAAAATCAAAGGCACATAGGTCTGATCCGACAGCTTCAAAAACTCCAGCCAGGGAGGGAGCGCGTCTGCGTGCATCATCAGAAGCAGCCAGGTAGGCGTCATCAGCAGGGATAAAATCGCAGTTACCATTCGGGACAGCCGCAGATAGGTGCCGGTAATAGGCGGGAAATAGTAATCGTCCGCCTCCTCGATAATGTCAAACACAGAGGAGGGCAGCACCATGGCCGCCGGGGAATTGTCTACCAGGATAACAATGTTTCCCTCCAGAATACAGGCCGCCGCCGTGTCCGGCCGTTCGGAAAACTTAAATTTCGGAAACGGATTATACCACTTGTGAGGATAAATCCCCTCAGCCAGACTTTCCTGGTTCATAGTCAGGGCGTCTACCTTCAGCTCCCGAATCCGCTTTTTTACTCCCCGCAGCAGGTTTTCATCCACCCGGCCGTCCATGTAGCACACTGCAATATCTGTGTGGGAGCTTTCCCCCGATGTCATAATTTCCATTACCAGCTTCGGATCCCGGATTCTCCGGCGAATCAGGGCGGTGTTGAAAATCAAAGTCTCTACAAAGCCGTCCCGTGACCCCCGCATCACCTTGTCCTTCTCCGGCTCTCCCACGCCGCGGGCCGGATAAGTACGGCAGTCCAGAGTCAGACACTTGTCGTATCCATCGATGAAAATACAGGTGATTCCCATCAGCAGCTGAACGACTACATCCTCCTGCTTATCCAGCAGGCCAATCTCGCCGTAAGGCAGGTATTTTTTGGAAAAGCCATGGGCGTCTAAAGGCATATCGTCTGCTTTGATGGACCACCAGGACTGCAGCACCTTTAACAGCACCTCGTCCTTGGTAAATCCGTCTACGAAAAACAGGCAGGCCTTCCGCCCGCCTATTTCTACCACCCGGTATACCACATCAAAATTTTTGTCTGTCTGCAGCACCGTCTTAAAAAGCTCTAAATTATCTGTCATCAACTTGGAAAATGCCATATGTTGCTCAAACTCCTCTCGCAGTTCTATACAACATACAGTTTGCTCCGTCTTGCAGACATTTATACCCGGCTGATGCCCTCTGCCTCAGCTTCTTTTGCCACTGCGTCAGCCACCGCCAGAGCCACCCGCTTGTCAAAAGCGTCCGGAATCACATAATCAACCGTCAGTTCATCTTCCTGGATCACTGCTGCAATGGCATGGGCCGCAGCCATCTTCATGCCTTCTGTAATATCCCTGGCGCGCACGGCCAGCACGCCCTTAAACAATCCGGGAAACACCAACACATTGTTAATCTGATTTGGAAAGTCGGAACGGCCGGTGCCTACTACCACAGCTCCGCCGGCTTTAGCCTCATCCGGCATAATTTCCGGAACCGGATTTGCCATGGCAAACACAATGCCTTTGTTCATGGAAGCCACCATCTCCCTGGTTACCAGGTTCGGCCTGGAAACTCCCACAAAAATATCCGCCCCCTTAAGTGCGTCTGCCAGGGTGCCGTGCTCCTTCTGGAGATTGCTGATGTGAGAGATTTCTTCCTGCCCGGAATTCAGACCCTCATCCCCCTCACAGATGACGCCGTGAATATCGCACATAATGATATTTCCAAAGCCCATGGCAATCAGCAGCTTTCCGATAGACACTCCCGCTGCACCGGCGCCGTTAATAACCACCCGCAGACGGCCCATCTCCTTGCCAGTTACCTTTACTGCATTCAAAAGAGCCGCAGCCACCACAATAGCCGTGCCGTGCTGGTCATCGTGGAACACCGGAATATCGCAGACCTCCTTCAGCCGCCTCTCAATTTCAAAGCACCGGGGCGCTGCAATGTCCTCCAGATTGATGCCTCCGAAGCTTTTGGAAATCAATGCAACCGTATTCACAATGGTGTCCACATCCTTGGAATCCACACAGATAGGAAAGGCGTCCACATCTGCGAAAGCCTTAAACAATGCGCATTTTCCCTCCATAACCGGCATACCAGCAGAAGGACCGATGTCTCCCAGCCCCAGCACTGCCGTACCGTCTGTGATCACCGCCACTAAATTGCCTTTCCGGGTGTAATCGTAGGACAGCTCCTCATTTTCTGCAATCAGCAGACAAGGCTCCGCCACTCCGGGGGTATAGGCCAAAGCCAGCTCCTCCCGATTGGTAATGGGCGCCCGCGAAATCACTTCTATCTTTCCCTGCCACTCTTTATGTTTTTCAACTGCAAGCTGTTTCCTGTCCATGCAGGTATCCTCCTGTACTATGTCATTCCAGAACCATTTTAGTACAAAACCGCAGGACCGTCAACGAATTACCGCCGTCTGTTACTTCACATAAGCAGTCAGGCTCTCGCCGCCTGCGTCTGTATCAATTACGATGGTCTGGCCTTCGCTTATATTGCCTTCCAGAATAATCCGGGCAGCCAATGTCTCTACATGCTTCTGCAGATACCGTCTCAGGGGGCGAGCACCATAAGCCGGGTCATAGCCATGGTCGGTCACATAGGCCTTGGCTGCATCCGTCAGCTCCACCTTCAGCTCCCTGTCTGCCAGCCGCCGGTTCACATCTGCCACCATCAAATCTACAATGTGGCTGATATTGTCCTTTGTCAGCGGCTTAAACAAAATAGTCTCGTCCAGACGGTTCAGGAATTCAGGACGGAAGTGATTCCGCAGATCCTGCATAACCAACTGCTCTGAATCTGGGCGAATCAGCCCTGCATCGTCAATGCCGTCTAACAGATACTGAGAGCCGATGTTGGAGGTCATGATCAGAATCGTGTTCTTGAAATCTACGGTCTTGCCGGTGGAATCGGTAATTCGGCCATCGTCCAGCACCTGCAGAAGAACATTGAACACATCCGGATGGGCCTTCTCCACCTCATCAAACAGCACTACGGAATAAGGTTTCCGGCGCACGGCCTCCGTCAACTGGCCGCCCTCATCGTAGCCTACATATCCGGGAGGCGCTCCGATAAGCCGGGCCACAGAATGCTTCTCCATGTACTCGCTCATGTCGATGCGCACCATATTGTTTTCATCGTCAAAGAGAGCCTCTGCCAGAGCTTTGGCCAGCTCCGTCTTACCCACGCCGGTAGGGCCTAAGAACAGGAAGGAGCCAATGGGCTTTGATGGATCCTTGATGCCGGCTTTGGACCGAAGGATGGCCTCCGTCACCTTCTCTACCCCTTCGTCCTGACCTACCACCCGTTGGTGGAGCACATGATCCAGGTGTAGAATCTTGCTTCGCTCGCTTTCGTTTAACTTGCTGACCGGAATGCCGGTCCACCGGGAGATGATTCTGGAAATCTCCTCCTCCGTAACGCTTTCATGCACCAGGCTTAAGTCCTGATTCTTTACCTTTTCCTCCTCAGCTTCCAGTTCCTTCTGGAGTTGAGGCAGCTTGCCGTACTGCAGCTCTGCCGCCTTGTTTAAATCGTACTGCTGCTGTGCCTGAGCAATGTCCCGGTTTACCTGTTCAATTTCTTCCCGCAGCGCAGACAGACGGTCTACAGAAGATTTCTCATTCTCCCACTGGGTCTTCTTCCCTGCAAAGTCCTCGTGAAGCTCTGCCAGATTCCTCTGCAAAGTCTCCAGCCGTTCCTGGCTTAAATGATCCGTCTCTTTTTTCAGAGCCGTTTCCTCAATCTCCATCTGCATGATTTTCCGGGAAAGTTCATCCAGCTCAGCAGGCATAGAATCCAGCTCCGTCTTAATCAGGGCGCAGGCCTCGTCCACCAGGTCAATGGCTTTGTCCGGCAGGAAACGGTCTGTAATGTACCGGTCTGACAGGACGGCTGCAGCCACCAGGGCAGAGTCTGTAATCTTGACGCCGTGGAAAACCTCGTAGCGGTCCTTGATGCCCCGCAGAATAGAAATGGTATCCTCCACAGTTGGCTGATCCACCAGCACTGGCTGGAACCGCCGTTCCAGAGCCGCATCCTTTTCAATGTATTTCCGATACTCATCCAGAGTAGTCGCACCGATGCAGTGAAGCTCGCCCCTGGCCAGCATAGGCTTTAACAGGTTGCCTGCGTCCATGGAGCCTTCCGTTTTTCCGGCTCCCACAATGGTGTGAAGCTCATCGATAAACAGGATGATCTGGCCTTCACTTTTCTTTACTTCTTCCAGAACAGCCTTCAGCCGCTCCTCAAATTCGCCCCGGTACTTGGCTCCTGCTACCAGAGCGCCCATATCCAATGCGAAAAGCCTGCGGTTTTTCAATCCCTCCGGCACATCTCCCCGGACAATTCGCTGAGCCAGCCCCTCTACTACCGCGGTTTTTCCTACGCCAGGCTCACCGATAAGCACCGGGTTGTTTTTGGTCTTTCTGGAAAGAATCTGCACCACATTCCGGATTTCGCTGTCCCGGCCGATGACCGGATCCAGCTTCTGATTTCTGGCCCGCTCAACCAGGTCGTAGCCGTATTTTTCCAGGGTGTCATAAGTGGCTTCCGGATTGTCGCTGACTACCCGCTGGTTTCCCCGGACTGTGGAAAGGGCCTGCAAAAAGGTCTCTCTGGTAATGCCGTACTGCTTAAACAGCTCCTTTAAAGTACGGTCTGCATGCTTTAACATAGACAGGAAGATGTGCTCTACAGACACATACTCGTCTCCCATAGCACGGGATTCATCCTCTGCGTTAATAAGCACTTTATTTAAGTCTCCGCTGATGTAAACCTGGCCGCTTCCGCTGACCTTAGGAAGTCCAGCCAACTTCTGCTGCGCCTCGTTTACCACCATTTCCATGCTGATTCCCATCTTCGTCAGCAGCTTCAAAATAAGGCTGTCATCCAAAGTCAGCAGACTGTAAAACAGATGCTCCTGCTCAATCTGCTGGTTGCCGTACTCATAAGCCAGTTTCTCACAGTTCTGAACTGCCTCCATGGATTTCTGAGTAAATTTGCTGATATTCATAAACATGCACCTCCTTGGAAACATGCAAATCCTTGTTTTCTTTGTTCTATACGCAATATAACATATGTTGTTAGCAGTGTCAAGTGGTGAGTGCTAACTTTTTTTACATAAGATAATCAATCTCTCCAATCCCTCCTAGCCGAATCCCCATTTCCATGATACAATCAAAGCAGATAGACGCCGATAATAATTCTTACAAAACGGAGGCCCCCAGATGGAAAATATAATCCGGATCACCGCCATGGACATGCCCCAGACGGCTTTCTCCTGTGTAAATACTGCTGCCCTGCAGAACAGTTCCGGCATCAACGCCCTTCGGGACTGGTACTGGAACCGGTTAGAGGAAACCCGGTGGCAGGGCATCCGAAGCATTACCCTGCCTGCCCCTGAAGCATGGGATGGGCTTTTGGGCGGTCTGTCCGCAAATGACGAGGACGCCCCATACACAGTCCTCAAAACCATTTCCCACTGGTGCTTCATCAATCCGAAATACGGAATGGATATTCTCCTTGCCGTTTCCAATCCTGACGCCGCAAAGCGCTGCCGCACCATCTTATCACAGAAAACAGATGCCTGGAATCATCCCCTTATCCCGGAGGAAAACAACGGTCTTTTGGAACTGGCCATCACCTTTGCCATGGGCCGGCACAAAGGCTCCACCCGGAAAGGAACCAGACGGCCCTATATACTTCATCCCCTGACCACCCTGCAGATTCTCGTCTCCATGGAGGCAGATTTCAACCTGATGGCTGCCGGAGTTTTACACGATACCCTGGAAGACACTGACACAACCCTGCTGGAACTCTATGACCAGTTCGGCGCTGACATCGCTGCCCTGATCAACGGCCACACAGAAGACAAGCGAAACGCCTGGCAGGAGCGGAAACTTCAGAACATCAACAACTTAGCCCACGCCGGTCTCCGGGAAAAGATGCTGGTGATCGCAGATAAGGTAGCCAATCTGCGGGATATGGATTCGGATTACCAAAAAGTAGGCGAAGCCCTCTGGCTCCGCTTCAACGCTCCCAAACAGAAGCAGTCCTGGTACTACAGCCATCTTACGGAAGGTTTAAAAGAACTGGCTGATATTCCCCAAACCCAAAAAATCTACCAGGAAATGACATCCTTATATCACAAGCTCTTTGCATAAACAGCGGCACAACAGAGACAAATGTCCATTGGTGCAAGCACAATGTCCATTTTCCTTAAGCGCGAAGTACGCATCTCCCGGAGCGTTTTTATTTCATAGGGCGAACTTTCCTATGTGAAAAAGAGTCCGGTTCACCGGACTCTCGCGCCGGAGCGCGTCTGCGTCAGCAGACATTTCCCTTAAGCGCGAAGTGCGCATCCCGCGGAGCGTTTTTATTTCATAGGGCGAACTTTCCTATGAAATAAAAAACGGGTGGCGGAACTTACTCCACCACCCGTACATCCATTTTTCGGTAGGGAATCTCAATCCCCGCCTCATCAAATTTTTCCTTAATCTGCTCAATCAGCTCCCAGCGGGCCGGCCAGTAATCGTCAGTTTTTACCCAGCCCCTGGCCCCCAGCATCACGGCGCTTTCCCCCAGTTCTCCCACAAATACCACAATGCCGTCCTCCTTCAGGATCAAAGGATGTTCTTCATACAGACTGCGCAGAATCTCCTTTGCCTGTTTTAAATCTGACTGATACCCAATTCCTACTTCCAGATTCAGCCGCCGTTTCTCCTGCACCGTCACATTGATTACCACATCGTTGGAAATACTGCCGTTGGGAATGATAATCTTCCGGTTATCCATAGTCACCAAAGTGGTGTATACCAGGCCGATGCTGTCCACAGTACCCTCTGCATCCTTAAAAATAATGAAATCCCCTACGCCAAAGGGCCGCATCAGCATCAGCAGAATACCGCCTGCCACATTTTTCAGGCTCTCCTGCAAAGACAGGCCTACCGCCAAACCTGCAGAACCTAAAAGAGCAATGATGGAAGCCGATGGGATGCCCATACTGTCTGCTGCAATAAACACTGCCACAGCATAAATCCCTACCTCTGTCACAGACAGCAGGAATTTCCCCACACTGGCATCCAGCGATGTCTTATCCAGCGTCTTCTGCAGCAGGCGCCGCGTCAGCCGCACCAGCCTGTTTCCCACAAATAAAATCAGAGCAGCAATCAAAAGCCGGTACCCCAGCCTGGCAATGCCCGGCCACCAGCCCTTCACTGTTTCCAGAAACACATTCATATCCATTTCGCTCATTTCCTGTTCCTTTCCTGCTGCTGACGCAGACCTTCCTGATAAAGCTGCCAGACCAGCCGCTGTCATTTTGAAGAAAAACCGGAGATGTGTTATCCCCGGCCCAATTTAGACAGATATTCTAAATACCGTTTTTTCACAAATGCCTGATTATTCCGGCTGATAGGCACAATTCTGCCGTCCGACATCTGGAAGTCATGGCCCAGCATCTGCTCCACATGCTCCATATTGATGATAAAGGACTTGTGAGGCTGGACAAAGCGGCCATCGTTTAAAATACCCTCCAACTGCTTCTCAAAGGGTTTCCGGATATACACGCTCTCATGCACCTGGCCATTTTCCATATAAAAATGCATGACCCTGGACATATTTTCCACTGCCACCAGACTTCCCAATTCCAGAGTAACGATGCCGTTCTTACCTTTAAAGGTGTAAAGAGCTTCCTCCTGCGGCTGTAAAAAGGCAATGACCCGGTCCATACATCGGAAAAACGGTTCCTGCTCCACCGGCTTTAACAGATAACCGCTGGCAAATACATCGAACGCATTCAATGCATATTCCGGCGAACCGGTCACATAAACGATAACGGTTCTGGAACTTCGCTCCCGGATGGCCTTTCCCAACAGAATTCCATCCTGTTCCTCCATCATAATATCCAAAAGGCAGATGTCATAGCGCTTCCCCTGGTTCAGCAGCTTCAAAAGTGCAGACGCCGATTCTGTCCGCTCCACGGCAAAAATCAGCTCCGGCCTTTGCTGCTGATAGGCCTCTACCAACTCTGCCAACTGCTGCAAGTCCCGGCTGTGGCCATCGCACATGATTATCTTTAGCATTCGCTTACCTCCATGTTCTCTACGCTCACATGAAACGCCCATTGCTGTCTCTCATTATAGCAGTTATTGAAAAAATATCCAACCTTTTGCAGATAGCTGATTGCAACTGTCAGTAATTTGATGATCCAGTTTATGAAAGGGAGAAAACCGGACAAACTTTCCTGTGAATCGAAAAAATGGAAGCCCTGCAAAATCAGGACTTCCGCTGCAAATAAAAAAAGCGCGAGACGGGACTCGAACCCGCGACCCCGACCTTGGCAAGGTCGTACTCCACCAACTGAGCCACTCGCGCATAACTATTATCGAACATCAGACATTCTATCACATATTTCACTAATATGCAAGCATTTTTTCAAAAATCTCTAAAATTCCGGAATGCTAAAATAAAAAAGATGCCTTGGACCGGAATCGAACCAGTGACACGAGGATTTTCAGTCCTCTGCTCTACCAACTGAGCTACCAAGGCATGCTTTGTAAAAGCCAAATGCCGCAGGCCGGAATCGAACCGGCACGGGAGATTAGTCCCGCAGGATTTTAAGTCCTGTGCGTCTGCCAGTTCCGCCACTGCGGCTTAAGTGGATGGAGGTGGATTCGAACCACCGAAGCGTGTCGCAACAGATTTACAGTCTGCCCCCTTTGGCCACTCGGGAACCCATCCATACCGGCTTTCACAAACCTTGTTAATACTACCACAGCAAAAGGCAAAAATCAAGTGTTTTTCAAAATTTGACGGTCAACCCTGTTTTTCGTCAGACGATACTGTGAAACCCTTCAAATTAGGAATGGCATAGCTGAACGGATGCTCCTGTCCCTCCCACAGTCAGCAGCGCGCTGCTGCTGGCAGGCATGTCTATGGTTACAAATCCGTCCTGCACCTCATATTCTGCCAGGCCTACATTATAGCCGTCCCGGTCTGTCAGCATCACTCTGGTCAGCTTCTGGCCGTCAAAAATCCCCAGCTCCCACACCGGAACCTGCACCATGCGGTTATCCCCCCGGTTGTTGACTATGGTAACACACTTGTTTTCCCTATACATCCGGCCATAGGCAATCAGTTGGCGGTCTGCCAGCAGCCGCTTTAAAGATCCTTTCCGCAGGGCAGGGAAGGTTTTGTGCAACTCAATCATGTATCGGTGAAATTCAATCAGTTCAAAATCCTCATTTCCCCAGGGGTAGGTCCGCCGGTTGTCCGGGTCTGTCCAGCCGCAAAGCCCCGCCTCGTCTCCATAGTAGACTGCAGGCGCCCCAGGCCAGGTCATCTGGATCATGACTGCTTCCCGGAACACGCCGTATTGTACGCCCTGGCTTGCCTTCTCCGGCCCTTCTGTGGCAAGCCGCCCCACCATCTGATTGGTGCGGGTCAGAAAACGGCTGTGGTCGTGGTTGGACAACTGATTCATAGCTGCAAACAACGAAGGAGTCTGCATCCGGGCCATGTGATAGTACATGGATCGGAAAAAGGCTTCGCCATCTCCGTAAAGAGCAGCATCGTAAGCGTCGCTGTGCTTCTCCATTCCGGTCAGAAACCAGGTTACCGGCTCCATGAAAGCATCGTAATTCATAATGGAATCCCACTGATCTCCTCTTAACCAGGGCTCCGGATCTCCGTAGTGCTCCGCTAAAATCACCGCTTCCGGATTGGCTTCCTTTACACAGTCCCGGAAATTCCGCCAGAACCGATGATTAGATTCCTCGCTGTAGCCTAAGTCCGCAGCCACATCCAGCCGCCAGCCGTCAGCGTTAAAAGGAGGAGATACCCATTTCTGCCCGATTTCCATAATGTAATCCCACAGTTTAGGAGATTCCTCGTAATTTAACTTAGGCAGGGTATCGTGGTTCCACCAGCCGTCGTAGCTTTTGTTGTCCGGCCAGCCTTCCCCATCCTGAAACCGGAAAAAGCTCCGGTAAGGGCTTTCTGCACATCCGTACGCGCCGGAGGCATAGCCTCCCAGGTTCTTATAAATCTTCTCCCGATCCAGCCATTTGTTGAAAGAGCCGCAGTGATTAAACACGCCGTCCATAATCACCCGCATCCCACGCCTGTGTACCTCCTCCACAAACCGGGCAAAGAACACATCGCTGGCTGCCAGATTTTCCGGCGCTGCACTGCGCAGCCAATACCGGGAAGCAGCCCCATTGTCAGCCGCGTCCGGGGCAACCGGCTCTCCGCCATCCCTTACAATAACTCCGTAGTGAGGGTCAATGTGCTCGTAATCCTGGCTGTCGTACTTATGGTTGGAGGGAGACACAAACAGAGGATTGAAATAGATGACCTCCACTCCCAGATACTGAAGATAGTCCAGCTTCTCCCAGACTCCCTTTAAATCTCCGCCGTAAAAATGTCCCACATCAAAAGCAGAAGGAAGCTGATTCCAGTCCTTTACCTGCCGGACCGGCTGACCAATGTAGAGATACTCCCAGTCGGTTACATCGTTTTCTGGGTCTCCGTTGTAAAAGCGGTCTACATAAATCTGATACATCACCGCACCTTTGGCCCAGTCCGGCACATGAAAACCGGGAGTAAAGACAAACGCATAGCGGCTCTGGATGTCCATAGTGGCTCCCAGGCGATTGAAAAAACAAACTTCATGTCCGTTTTCCACGCAAAAATAATACCGGCTTGGATTCTTTCCGGCAGTAATCTCACACTCATAAAAATCAAACAACAAATCTGAGGATGTTTTCCTCATCTGCGTCTCGGTCTTTGTCTCATCGTCAATCAAACATACCCGGACGGCATTATCCCGCCCTGTCCGGAACCGATAGCGCACCAAATCCCCTGCGTCCGGCTCCTCCGGAGTGCGGTAATCCGATGTCTCGTCTGCAAACAATGCCTGCCGGTTTAAATAGCCCGTCTCTCGCTCTGACATGTTGTCTTTTCCCTTCTGCTGCTGTTACTTTTATTTTAGCCGATTCCACCGGAAGATACAACCGGTTTCTCATTGTTCAGAGCCGCACCTCCAAAATGCTGCGCGTTTTATCTCTGTTTTATAAAATTTTGCCTGGCTCTGAACAAAAACAGACAAACGAAAGAGCCGGCGGGGCAGCCGGCTCTTTCAGGAGAAGGTATTTCGTTTCTTATGGGGTGTAGCAAAAACTATATAATGTATTGGGGGTTTACGCCAATTATAGTACCACAATCCCAAATTGAAGTGTGCACAAACATGCACAAATTTCAAAATTCTTTTTGTGCAACACGCTGCATTCATCTCTAAATTTACTGCTCCGGCTCCTGTTTTACTGGCTGGGCAGCGCTCTGGCGCTCTGCAAACAGGCTTTCAAACTCCTTCTGTCCGATCTTTTCTTTCTCCATCAGAAGCTGGGTACAGCTCTCCAGCACATCCCGGTGCTCTAAAATCATAGCCTTAGCTTTCTCATAGCACTCGTCAATAATCCGCTTTACTTCGCTGTCAATTACGGTGGCAACTGCCTCGCCGTAGGTCTTGGTCCGGCCAAAATCCCGTCCTAAGAACACTTCGCCGTCTTCTTCGTAGTCGATCATACCTACCTTTTCCGACATACCGTAGCGGGTTACCATGGCATGGGCCACCTGCGTTGCGTGCTTAATATCCTGGGAAGCTCCGGTGGTTACATCGCCGAAAATAATCTCCTCTGCAATCCGGCCACCTAAAGAAACCATAATATCCTGCAGCATCCGGCCCTTGGTGTTGAACATTTCATCCTCACCCGGCAGCGGCATGGTGTAGCCTGCTGCCCCTCTGCCTGTAGGAATGACAGATACGGTGTGTACCGGGCCTACATCCGGCAGAAGATGGAATAAAATGGCGTGACCTGCCTCATGGTAAGCCGTAATCCGTTTTTCCTTCTCAGAAATAATCCGGCTCTTTTTCTCCGCACCGATTCCTACCTTTACAAAGGACCGGTCAATATCCTCCTGGCGGATAAAGCTGCGGTTTTCCTTGGCCGTTAAAATAGCGGCCTCGTTCATCAGGTTTTCCAGGTCTGCTCCTGTAAAGCCAGAAGTCGTCCGGGCCACCCGTTCTAAATCTACATTTTCTGCCAGCGGCTTTTCCTTGGAATGCACCTGCAGAATCTCTCTGCGGCCCTTTACATCCGGCCGGTCTACCATAACCTTCCGGTCAAAACGGCCAGGACGAAGGATAGCCGGATCCAGAATATCCACCCGGTTGGTGGCTGCCATCACAATGATGCCGGTGTTGACGCCGAAGCCGTCCATCTCCACCAGAAGCTGGTTTAAGGTCTGCTCCCGTTCGTCATGGCCGCCGCCCATGCCGCTGCCTCTGCGGCGAGCCACCGCATCGATTTCATCAATAAACACGATGCAGGGAGCGTTTTTCTTGGCCTCGTCAAACAAATCCCGAACCCTGGACGCACCCACGCCTACAAACATCTCTACAAAGTCTGAACCGGAAATAGAGAAGAAAGGAACTCCCGCCTCTCCTGCCACTGCCTTGGCAAGCAGAGTTTTACCGGTTCCAGGCGGGCCTACCAGAAGCACGCCCTTGGGAATCCGGGCGCCTACACTGGTATATTTCTGAGGATTTTTCAGGAAATCCACCATTTCCTCCAAATCCTCTTTTTCCTCTGCCAGACCTGCCACCTGCTTAAAGGTAACATTACTGTTGTAGTTCAGCCGAGCCCGGCTCTTTCCAAAATTCATCATCTTGGAATTTCCGCCGCCTCCCGCCCGCATATTCATAAAAATCATAACCAGCACAATCGCGCCTACGGAAAACAGGGTAGGAATCACAATGGAAAGCCAGATGCTGGTCTGAGGCACATTCCGGGTGATGTAATCATAGCCCTGCTCTGTCAGCATCTGCTGAGTTTCCTTTACATCCGGCACATAAACTACAAACCGCTCTCCGCTGTTTGTCAGAAGTTGGATCTCGCCGGTAGGGGGCTGCTGATTCTGTTCAATTACAATCTGTGCAATCCCGCCAGCTTCCAGAATTTCTTCAAATCCTTGGCTGCTTAAATTCTGCCGCATTCCGTAGCCGCCGCCCATGCTCATCCAGGCCAGAACAAAAGTCATAGCCAGAATCAGGAACCAGCCGCCCCGAAAATAATTCTGTCGTTTCACTAATATTGCCTCCTTACAGCTCCACTACTCCGATATACGGTAAATTCCGGTACTTCTGGGCATAGTCTAACCCATATCCTACAACAAATTCATCCGGAATGGTAAAACAGGTGTAATCTACAGTTACCTGCTTCTTTACCCGGCGCTCCGGCTTATCAAGCAGGGTGCACAGACGGATGCTCTTGGGCCCCCGCTGCTTTAACACCTCAATTAAATAAGACAGAGTTCTGCCGGAATCGATGATGTCCTCCACAATCAGAACATCCCGGTCTGCCAGTGGCTCGTCTAAATCCTTTACAATGCGAACCACGCCGCTGGATTTGGTGTCGTCTCCGTAGCTGGACACAGACATAAAATCCAGGCTTACCGGAACCGTAAGCCGCTTTGCCAGCTCACAGGTAAAGAACACGCCGCCCTTTAAGATGCAGATGAGATGCAGGCTCTTTCCCTCATAATCCCGGCTGATCTGCTCTGCAATCTGGCAGATGCGTTCATTGACTTCTTCTTCTGACAGCAAAACTCTGATTTTATCTTCCATGATTTTCTCCTCCGTGATAAATAACCTGAAGTACGGTTTTTGTCTGCTCTGTGATTTTATAGTATTCGCTGATTCGGCTTCCGACCACCCAAAGCACATGATTTCCTTCCGCCAGAAGGGGAATTTCATCCCGCTTTTCTCTGGGAATCTTTTCATCAATCATCAGGCGGGCAACCGACTTTCTCCCACCGTCTGCCAGGGTGATATAATCCCCCCTTTGACGGCTTCTGAGAAACAGCGTATCTTTAATTTTATCATAGTCAAACCATTTCGTATACTGGTTTTTGGGAATTTCCGCCCCTTTTTCCAGGGAAAACACGGACATTTCCAACTGTTCCATGGAAAATCCGGCAAAATCCTGTGTTTTTTCTCCACGCCGAAGCTCCAGCTCCCGGTAGCCCACCTGAGCCGTCAGACCACAGGGCAAATCCAGGCGGCTTCCTACCCGGCTGTCCGCCAGCTTTAAAATTTCCTCAAAATGGCGGCTGGAAATATCCTTCCATCCAGGAGCAGCCAGGTCAATCATATGGCGGATCAGATACTGGCGAATAACTTCCTCCTGTTCCCGAAAAACTGTCAGAGGAATCCGGGCGCTAAAAAAAGCCCCTGCTTTTCCCTCCGATGTTTCCAGACCTCCATACTGTTTCCAAACCTCCTTTGCCTGACTGGAAAGGTACTGATCTGCCATGGAAAACAGTCTGGCTGCCTGTAGAATATGCTCCTCTGCCTGTTCATTGACTTCTTCTGTCATCAGCGGAAGCAGCCGGTGACGGATAAAGTTCCGGGTGTAGGCAGTGGCTGCGTTAGTGGAATCTTCGCACCAGCCAAGCCCTTCCGATTCCAGCCAGGCCAGAATCTGAGACCTTCCCACATTTAAAAGAGGACGGATCATCCGCCCGTTTACAGGCCGGATGCCGGACAATCCCCTAAGGCCGCTGCCCCGCAGAAGGTGAAACATCACCGTCTCTGCGCTGTCCTCCCTGTGATGGGCCACTGCAATCCGGGCCGGCCTCACCGCCTCGTTCTGATTCTGCCTTGTCTCTGCATCCCAGTCTTCTGCCGCCTGATTTAGAGCCTCGTACCGAAGGATACGGCCAGCCTCCTCCAGAGACAGCCCATGCTCTGCAGCATAGGCCTTTACATCCCGATGCACCGACACAAAGGGCAGCTTCAGCCGCCGGCACATCTGCTCCACAAACGCCTCATCCCGGTCTGCCTCCGGCCCTCTCAGCCCATGGTGGACATGAAGCACCCGCACAGAAGCCGGAAGCACCCCGGCAATCTGCTCCAGTACAGAAAGCATACAGACAGAGTCTGCACCTCCTGACACCGCCGCAATTACCCGGTCTCCCGGCTTTAACATTTCATATTGATTCATATATGCCTTAATTTCGCTTAACATCTGCTTCATCTGGAATCTCCGCATTTTCTCTGTCTCTGTACTCTATGATACTGTGGCCGCAGAGAAATGTAAAGAATAATCCGCTCAGACTGCCTTTAACGCCGCCAGATTCCCGCTGTCAGCACTGTCATATCGTCCCGCACCTGCCCCTCCTGGCAGGCAAAGGCAAGAATCTGCTCCGACGCCTCCTGGGGACTGTGAAACTCCATTCCCTCCAAAAACTCCTTAAAAACAGTTTCCTTCTCTGTGCCGGGGCAGGCATCCAGCACACCGTCTGTCACCATTACCACCCAGTCGCCGGCCCACAGCTTCCTGGATAAAAGCATTGGCTCCACCTGGCACAGCACCCCTGCAGGAACCTCTCCTGCCTCCAACACTTCCGCCTCTCCTTCATGAACCACAAAGGTGGCTACTGCCCCCAGCTTCATAGCTTCCAGCACACCGGTATAAAGGTCAATGCAGCACAAATCCAGCGTAGCCGGGTGCTGCTCCGCTCCTTTCAGCATCAAAATGGTGTTTACCATTTTCAGGGCTGCCCTGGGAGAAAATCCGGTTTCCAAAAGCTGGGCAGTCAGCTCCACCACCTGGCCGCTTTCCTGGGCTGCCCGGTCTCCGCTTCCCATGCCGTCTGACAGGCTTAACATAATCTGCCCTGGCTGATCCTCTATAACCGTGTAATTGTCCCCGGAAACCTGTCCTCTTTCCCTGGCAATCCGGGAAACGCCCCAGTGAACCTGATACTCCCCTCTCTGGACAAAGCGGATGGCTGCCGTCTGCCTGGTAATCAGGGTGCGGGTGTCCGGCGGCGCATACCAGCCGCCTCCTCCCACTGCCTGTCCAAACAGCTCCGCCCCATCCTTGGCGGTGATGCACCGGCCCCCCAGAGTATGGGCATTCAAATAAGCTTCCCGCCGTCCGTTTTCGTATTCCAGAAGCAGCATGTCCTCCACTGCCACATGATGAAGCCGGAACAGCCGCCGGACGGCTGCCTCTTTTTCCTCTGTCACATCTGTAGCCTGTTCCATCTGATGGGCAAACTCCTCTAAAATTACCGCCAGTTCCCGAAACTGCACCATCACCGTATCCCGGCTTTCCAGAAACCGGTTCTTCCACTCTAAATTCATGGTAGCCCGTCCCAAATTCCGGTTCAGCTGCCTTAAATAATCATCCCTGTACCGGCAGGTTTCCAGAAACAGCCGGGGCATGTCCTCATCCTCTACCCGGCCTTTCTGCTCAAAGGCCCGCAAAAGATAATAGAGGTAGTAGCTGTCCTCCTTCTGGCTGTCCTGATATAAATTGCATCGGCTGCACTCTCCGCACACCATGGCCGCCGACATCTGCATGGCTGCCAGGGCGTCTTCTTTTGTCAGCCCCTTTTCCTCATTCATATGATCCCGGCAGGCTTTTGCCAAAAGGCCCAGAGACCTTGCCATTCCGCTTAACCGTCCTGCCGTATATACATTCACATCCGCCATATTGCGGTGTCTGCTGCTTGTCCGTTTCCACACAAAAATCCCCTCCTAAGCCACATTATATGCGGCAGGAGAGGACTCTATGACTTATCCGGTCAGTTTTTCGGCGCAGGCTTTAACAAAATTTCGTCCGGCTTCACCAGTCCCAGCTTCTGCTTGGCTACTTCCTCTATGTACTGTTTTGTCTGCACATACACCCGGTATTCTTCCAATTCATTTGCCCGGGCTTCTTCCTGTTCCACCTGCTTAATTAAAGCTTCTTCCCGAATCTGATACTCCAAATCCTTTTTCTTCATGGAAGTGCTTTTTAAATTTACTACCACCGCCAGGCTGGCCACTACCAGAGTAATGCCGATAAGCGCCATCCGGTTGCCCATGCGGTCCTTCCGTTTTCTCCGGGTCTTTCCGGGATTCCTCATAAAACCACCAACTTCAAAAATCCAATTTCACGGTTACTTATGCTTTCTTAATCTCATTCTAAAACATCTGCCTGCCTTTTTCAACAACTTTAGAAAATTTACGCTGAAAATCCGGTCGTAGAGAATCATGGTCAGCAGGATACTTCCGATCACATAGATTCGCAGGGCGCCGTCATTTTCCCGGTACAGCAGATAAAAGACGGCAAAGCCGGAAAAAATCCAGTAAAGCAAATCCTCCACCCCAATCAGAAGCCAACTGTGGGGCACCAACAGACGGAAAATCCGCAGCCCGTCATAAAGGGCCATCAGTCCGGCCCCGGCCAGAATACTCATCAGTAAAAGCCTTGCCTCGTATAAAATGGCAGAACTCACTTTGCCTCACTCCTTGCCTGGTTACGGTCCAATGCTTCTACTTAAACAGCCGGGCAAATAAAGATTCCCCGGATCTGCGGTAAGCCTCGTTGGAGGAATAGGTCAGACTGTCCACAGAGCCTTCCAGATCCGCCTCTCCCTTTTCCACTGTCAGCCGGCTGATATGCAGCTCTTTCCCCTTTACAGTCAAAAGTCCCATATCCGTGTCCATCACCACCTGATTTTCGTCAAAGGACACCACTTCCCGGATTCCGGTCAGCTTCACATCCTGGCGGTTCTGCATTGTGCAGGAATGCGGGCGGATCCCTGTCTTTTCTTCCATGCAAAAAACCTCCCCTATACGAACTCTGGTTCAGTATATGAGGAGGTTTTTATGATTATGATAGGACGATTACAAGTATCGGTAAAGCTCCTTGGCGTCATCCTTACGGACTGTCTCCTGGACATCCAGCACTTCCACCCTTACGGAGCTGGTTCCAAACTGTATCTCTATAATGTCTCCAGCCTTCACATTTACCGACGCTTTCGCAGGCCGGTCGTTGACCAGGACGCGCCCGGCGTCACACGCCTCATTAGCCACAGTCCTGCGCTTAATCAGACGGGAAACCTTTAAATATTTGTCCAGTCTCATAAAATTATGCGTTCACCATATCCTTTAATGCTTTGCCGGCTTTGAATTTCGGGGTCTTGCAAGCCTCAATCTTCATGCTCTCGCCAGTCTTCGGGTTTCTGCCCTCTCTGGCAGCTCTCTCAGATACCTCGAAGGTACCGAAGCCTACCAGTTGAATTTTGTCGCCGTTCTTTAATGCATCAGAAACAACATCAGTGAATGCCTTAACTGCTGCCTCTGCATCTTTCTTGGAGAGTCCTGCCTGCTCTGCTACTGCTGCAACTAATTCTGTCTTGTTCATTCTAAATTCCTCCTACAATGCTTGCCGAAGCCCGAAACTGTTTGCCCCGACTGTAAATAATATACTATTCATTTATAAATGCTTTATCCTACTTTGTCAAGGTTTTTCAGCGTTTTCCCCATTTTCTTTTCGGCCCTTTTCAGCGCCTTTTCGACGGCCTTTTCTGACTGCCGCCTTTTTTTCTTCCTCTATGGCTGCCGGATCGTCTTTTCCTACAAACACCAGAATCGTTCTGGACGGCACCAGCACCCGCTTCTGATCCGAAATTTCTTTCTCTGAGCCTTCCGGATAACAGCCGCCTGCCGCAGCGTCAGAGGTGTCAAAGCACAAGGCCCATTTCTTGGTTTTGGAAAGATTCGGCAGTGCAAACTCGTGAGGCTCCCAGTGCATGTTGTAGACCACAAAGAAGGTATCGTCAGGTGTGCCGTCAGGCCGCATTCCGTAATCTCCCCAGTAAAGGATACCAATCTGGCGGCGGAAACTTTCATACTCCGGCTTCCAGGCATTGACGCCGTGATAGGACACATCCGGCTTTCCGCAGGAACGGTAGTCCATGATCCGAGGCTCCTCCGGCATGTGGAACACCGGATGCTTTTTCCTGAACGCAATCAGATGTTTTACAAACTCCAACTGCTCCTTACTGCCTTTGTCCTTCTTCCAGTTTACCCAGGAAATCTCATTATCCTGGCAATAAGCATTGTTATTTCCGCTCTGGCTGTTGCCAAACTCGTCTCCTGCCAGAATAAGAGGCGTTCCCTGGCTTAAAAACAGCATGAGAAAGGCGTTTCTAAGCTGCTGCTTCCGCATAGCCAGCAGCTTTTTCTTTACGCTTTTTCCTTCTTCTCCGCAGTTCCAGGTATAGTTATAATCCGTGCCGTCCCGGTTGTCCTCTCCGTTGGCCTCGTTGTGCTTCTGCTCATAGCTCACCATGTCCGCCAGCGTAAACCCATTGGTTCCCGCCAGGTAGTTGATAACGCCGCAGCCTGCCGGATTTCTGCGGCTCCTAAACACCAGACCACTCATCTGATCCTCGTCCCCTTTTAGGGCGCGGCGCATGTCCACCAGAAAGCCGTCGTTGTACTCTCCTAAATTTTTCCTGGCTCCAAGAGACCGGTCTGCATTATCCCAGTAGGTACACCACAGCTTGGTGTCTGCCAGGTACGGATCCTTTGCCAGAATCCAGGAAGGCACATCTCCTACCACATGAACGCCGTCCACATGATACTCCCGCACCCAGAACCGGACAA
The DNA here is from genome assembly GCA_951800645.1 of uncultured Eubacteriales bacterium. Lineage (GTDB taxonomy): Bacteria > Bacillota > Clostridia > Lachnospirales > Lachnospiraceae > Brotaphodocola. Next base: position 43,805 of record CATOIK010000014.1, read on the forward strand.
TATCCAGAATCTGATCCGGGGTTTCCTTTCCGGTAAAGAAAAATTCCGTTACCACCTCGATGCCTGCCTGGTGCAGGGTTTTTACCAGCCTTTTAAATTCCGTCACCGGACAGCGGTTTTTCCCTGCATAGGCTGCCTTAGGCGCATAATAATGGGCGGATGTATAGCCCCAGTAATTCAGCTTCCCGGTAGGCTCTGCCTTCCGGTACGGCGCGCCGTCCTTTAACTCCGGCGCAATCACCTCGTCAAATTCCGCCACCGGAAGCAGCTCCAGGGTAGTAATTCCCAATTCCTTGAAGTATGGGATCTTCTCTGCAACCCCTCGGAAGGTGCCCTTATTTCTGGCTCCGGAGCTGCTGTCCATGGTAAGGCCCCGCACATGAGCCCTGTACACGATGCAGTCCTCATATGGAATGTGAAGAGGCTTATCCCCCTCCCAGTCAAAGGTATGCTTTGCCACCGGCGACGTTAACAATCGCCCGGCATGTCCCAAATCCCCCCACTGTTCCAGCCCCAGAAAGCGGGTTCCGCAGGGGTCGCAAAACCGCTTTCCGTCTGCTTCAAAAGCATAGGTACAGTCAGAAAAACCGGTTCCGTTTATGGTCATCTCCCAGACCTGTCCGTGCCGCAGATCCTCTGGAAACGGAATAACGATCTCACCCTCATCCGGCGCAAACAAAATCAGGCTGCACTCCTTTGCCGCAGCCGTCACTGCCGCATGAATTCCTTTCGCCGTCCTGGTAAGTCCCATGGGATATACCTGTATATCCTTGCTGTCTATCTCATACTGCCGCATCTTTTCCCGCCTTTCTCTCCTGCGCTGCTTCCCTAGAAAGTTTCCCCCAAGATACCCATTACCGTTCAGAGCCAGCCTCCAAAAAATCAGTCCAGAAGCAGCTCTACCGGGCAATGGTCTGAGCCCATAATATTACTGTGAATCTCCGCCCCTTTCAGCCGGGGCTTTAAGCTGTCAGAAACGCAGAAATAGTCGATACGCCACCCTGCGTTCTTCTCCCTTGCCTTAAACCGGTAGGACCACCAGGAATAACGGCCTTCTGCATCCGGATAGAAATGACGGAAGGTGTCCGTAAATCCGGCTGCCAGAAGCTCTGTAAATTTGTTCCGCTCCTGGTCTGTAAAGCCGGCGTTGTTCCGGTTGGTCTTAGGATTTTTCAGGTCAATCTCCTGATGAGCCACATTTAAGTCTCCGCAGAAAATAACCGGTTTTTTTGCTTCCAGGCCTTTTAAATAGGCCCGCCAGGCGTCCTCCCACTCCATCCGGTAGTCCAGCCTGGCAAGCTCGTTCTGGGAGTTGGGGGTGTAGCAGGTTACCACATAGTAATCTTCAAACTCTGCGGTAATAACACGGCCCTCCCGGTCGTGCTCCTCTATGCCTATGCCGCAGGTGACTGAAAGAGGCTCCTTTTTGGTAAACAGAGCCGTTCCCGAATATCCTTTTTTCTCTGCATAGTTCCAATACTGGTGATACCCAGGCAGATCCAGATCAATCTGCCCCTCCTGCAGCTTGGTCTCCTGAAGACAGAACACATCTGCGTCCGCCTCCTTAAAAAAGTCCAGAAAGCCTTTTCCCACACAGGCCCGCAGCCCATTGACATTCCAGGAAATCAGTTTAGTCATATAAGTTCTCCTTGTATACGCCGTCTGCAATCAGTTTGCGGATGGAGGCTACTACCGCTTCCTTATCCTCTTTATAGGTAACCCCGAACCACTTGTCCCTGGTCTCCAGCACCCTGACGCAGCCCCGGCCGCTCTGGATCAGCCGGTCTATGATGTCAGGCAGCAGATACTCTGCCTTCAGATTGCCGTCCTTAATGCTGTCTAAAAATTCCGGGAAGCCCTGTTCCAGCTCATCCAGGAATTTAGGCGGAAGTCCCCACATATTCATGGAAACATGCTGGTCTCCCTTTACGGAAACCGGATTGCCCTTTTCATCGTTTGCCTCTATTTTATCTCCCTTTTTCTGTATATCGTAGGTCTCCCGAACACCGGTTAAATAACCTTCTTTGCTTACCTGGCAAACGCCCCTGGTTACGGCTCCGTTTTCGCTTAAGGTGTTCTCCAGAATAAAGCCGCCCATACATATATCATAAACAGCGGCGTTTTCATCCATCTCATTTACCATGTAATCGTGGATTTTCCGGAACACTTCTTTGCCGTAATAATCATCTGCATTGATTACCAGAAACGGCTCATTTACCAGCCCTTTTATAGACAGAACCGCCTGACCGGTTCCCCATGGCTTAGTCCGGCCTTCCGGCACCTGGTATCCTTCCGGCAGGTCTTTAAGCTCCTGGAAAACATATTCCACAGGAGCCGCCTTTTCAATCCGGTTTCCGATAATCTCTTTAAAAGCCTGTTCCAGATCCTTTCTGATAATAAAAATGATTTTATTAAAACCGGCTTCCAGGGCGTCATGGATGGAATAATCCATGATGATTTCTCCGCCGGGTCCCACCGGCTCCAACTGCTTAATACCTCCGCCAAAACGGCTTCCGATGCCTGCCGCCATAATTACCAACGCAGTATTTTTCATGTATAAACCCTCGTCTTTTTCTCATGTTAAACCTGCTTCCACTATACCATACCTGCAGAGAAAAGAAAAGGAGCTGTCGCAAATGTGATGTCACATTTGCGACAGCTCTATCCCATACGCCCACTGCGCAGTTATTCAATTTTCCCTGGCTTCGGGAAATAGCGGAACAGCACCTTGGCAATGATCTTTTCACGCTTTACATAGGTGTTTTGCCACCGGCGGGCATCGGAGGAATAGTTCCGGTTATCGCCCAGCATCAGGTAGGAATCTTCCGGCACCTCAAAGTGCATAGGCGCTTCCGGAATCATGGATTCCCGGATGTAAGGCTCCTCCAAAGGCTCCTCTGAGCCGTTTAAGTACACCTGACCGTCCACAATATCCACAGTATCTCCCGGCATTCCGATGATCCGCTTTACATAATAAATATCTTCATTGTCCGGGAACTTGAAAATAACAATATCTCCCCGCTCCGGATCTCCGAATTTATAAGACAGCCTGGAACCGATTACCCGGTCTCCTGTCATAATGGTATTTTCCATGGAACCGCTGGGAACCTGACTGTTGGCAATGATGCAGCTATTTAAAAACAGGGCGATAAGGGCCGCAGATACAATAATCTTAATCCACTCCCACACTTCCCACTTCCAGCCGCCGCCTTCTGCCGTTTCAGACTCATCCGAATTCGGAATCTCCTGCTCTGTCTGCTTTTCCTTTTCCGTTTCCTGTTTTGCAAGACCAGTCTCATCCTCAAGCTCCACGCCCGGACCCTCCCATGTTCTGTCTTTTTCCATATAAAAATCCGCCTCTGTTTAGATCTGTCTGCTGCGGTACTTCTCCAGCAGCTTATTGATTCTCCGGGTGGGATTTAACAGCTCACTGAGAGAATCGTCATGGTTTAAGTTATCAATAATCAGCGCAATGTATTTGCTCATATCCACATTGATGTAGTACGGCCTGGACAAAAGCTCCTCCGTCTGGTACACCAGGTTGGTAGTCAGAATCCGGTCGATAAAGCCGTTCTCATAGTACTCGTCAAACTTAGCCAGTCCATTGGTAAACAGGCCGAAGGTAGCGCATACAAATACCTTGCGGGCTTTTCTCCGCTTTAACTCCTTGGCTACATCCAGCATACTTTCGCCTGAGGAAATCATGTCGTCCACAATCAGCACATCCTTGCCTTCTACGCTGGAGCCTAAGAACTCATGGGCCACGATTGGGTTGCGGCCGTCTACAATGCGGGTATAATCGCGGCGCTTGTAAAACATACCCATATCCAGACCCAGCACATTGGCAAAGAACACAGCGCGGCCCATGCCGCCCTCGTCCGGGCTGATAACCATCATGTGGTCGCTGTCAATCTGCAGCTCCGTTTCTGTCTTTAACAGATATTTGATAAACTGATAAATGGGCTGAACCGTCTCAAATCCCTTTAAGGGAATGGCATTCTGCACCCGCGGGTCATGGGCGTCAAAGGTGATGATATTCTCCACACCCATGTTAGTCAGCTCCTGCAGAGCCAGCGCACAGTCTAAAGACTCTCTGCTGGAACGCTTGTGCTGACGGCTTTCGTATAAGAAGGGCATGATCACATTGATTCTGCGGGCCTTACCGGCTGCAGCTGCAATCACACGCTTTAAATCCTGGAAATGATCGTCCGGGGACATATGGTTGGTCATGCCGCACAGAGAATAGGTGAGGCTGTAGTTGCACACATCCACCATAATGTAAAGGTCGTCTCCGCGGACAGAAGCATTGATAGTGCCCTTTCCTTCTCCGGAGCCGAAACGGGGAGTTCCCGCGTCAATGATATAGGAATCTCTCTGGTAACCGGCAAATGCAATGGTAGACTTGTGTTCGCTTTCCCGCTCATTTCTCCAGCTTACCAGCCAGTCGTTGACTTTCGCCCCCAGCGAAGAACAGCTCTTTAAGGGAATCAGTCCCAAGGGTCCTACCGGTATGGTTTCAATCGTCTTTTCTTCGTAAATCATTTCATCCTCCATAGTATGTCATGAATATGCATCCTTTATATCTATATCATTATGCGCCATGTAAGTCAAGTTAATGTTACTGTTCAGATTCCACCTAAACCCCGGAAATCCCTTTTCTTTTCATGCGGATGTCCGCCCCGTAAAGAGGAACCATGGTGTAATGGCTCATAATCCTGGAAGCCACCCGGTCTGAATAGCTGTCCCGAAGCAGGTCAATGGACAGATTGGTGGAAATTATGGTGCCCAGATTCTGGTTGATCCGTTCGTTGATACAGTAAAACAACTGGGACGACACAAAGGAATTGTTGATCTCCGTTCCCAGGTCGTCTATAACAAGCAGCTCGCACTCCAGAATGTGGCGGCAGTTTTCCCGGGCTTCCTCCTGCTCCTCCCGCTCTCTGCCGAACCGGCTTTTGGAAAACAGCTCAAACAGATCCTGGCTGGAAAGGTAGATTACCGACACGCCTGCGTCTATCAGCTCTCTGGCGATGCAGTTGGTAAGAAATGTCTTTCCTACTCCGGTGCTGCCGGTCAGCAGCAGATTTCCCCGCTTTTTGGGAAACTCTGCCGCAAACCTCTGACACAGCTCCACTGCCCGGCGCATATACTGAAGCTCTGTCATTCCGGGACCGGGAAGCAGCTTTGTATCATCGTAATACTCATAAGTCAGGGTAGAGAAATTTTCCCGCTTCAAAATTTCCTCAATCCCGGACTGGGCGTACAAAATCCGAAGTCTGGCCCGCTCAAAGCAATGACACCGTTTTCCGTTTATGTAGCCTGTATCCTTACAGTCCGGGCAGTCATAGGCCATCTGGGTGTAGTCCTCCGGAAAACCTGCCTCCAAAAGACTGTCCCGACGCTTCCGGCGAAGCTCCTGCAGGCGGTTCTTCTCCTCCTCCAGGGCTTTGTCTCCCGCCAGCCCCAGCCTTGCGCACCGGGCCGCCTGGGCGGTGATTTCCTGATCCAGCCGCTGAATCTCAGGAGCTGCCTCATAAAGGCGGGCTACCCGCCTGTCCCGTTCATGACGATGCTTTAACTGCCGCTCCTCATACTCTCTCATCACCCCATTATACTGGGAATTACTCAGTGCCATCTGCTTTGTCTCCTTCTCTCTGGTTCTTACAGGCAGCTTTCAAATGCCTCAGCCTTCCTTAAGCCAACTGCGCACCTGCTCCATCATCAGGGCGTTGTAGTCTGTATCCCGCTGCTCAAAATTATGGAATTGGTTGGGCCTTGGCGTTACGGTCTGAGGACGACTGTTTCCACTGGCCCCGTTCGCGCCGCTCTGACGGGCCTGGCTGCGCCGCTTTTCATCCAAAGACGCCACATCCCGCAGACTTTTCACTCCCGCCTTCCTCCACTCTGAAAGGATTTTATCTGCATACTTAAAGCTGGGATTGTGGGTGGCCTCCATAGTCCGCCTGCAGGCCTCCAAAACCAGCTCCCTGGAAAAACCGTACTCCTTAAACCACCGGTCCATGGCCTCCAGCTCCGAATCTCCCGCCCTGCGGCCAGTCAGGCCAAATTCCTTCATTACTGCAAAGGTATCTTTTTTAAACCCTGCAGTATAGGCCTTTGCCTCATCCACAGTCCGGATTTTCTTTTCATGCCAGCTTAAGGCTACCGTTTCTATATAACGAATGCTTTTGTGCTGATTCTCAGCGCAGTACTCCACCAGGTATTCCAGAAGCTCCGCCGACATATGAAGCTCATCATAGAGGTAAGCGAACACCTCCAGCTCCCGCTGGGTCAAGACCTTCTCCATATACTTCTGAGCGGCAAAAAGCAGCTGGGCAAAGCCTTCGTCTCCCTGGAGCCGGTTGATCCGGTCCGGGCTGCAGGCCCGTCCCTTGGTTTTCTGTCCGGTGGCTGCCTGCTGCTGCACAGACTGTCCGCCGGATTCCCCGCTCCAGCCAGTCAAAGCCCCCATCCGTTCCCAGTAGACAATCGCCCGCTTTACATCTGCTTCCGTGTGGTTCAGCGCCTCCGCGATCACCTCTGCAGTTACCGGCTCCCCCTGATGCCGCAGAAGATAAAGATACACCTTTACATACTCTCCGCTTGCCGCGCCCATGTAGCGGTCTATAAATTCATTGGCTACCATGGTAGCCTCCACTCCAAATCTGCACCTTACATCCATAAATCCTCATCCTCTCCTATGGTTTCTATCTTAACACATCCTTTCCCAAAAGGAAATAGGCCGAGTTATCCACAGAGTTTTTTGTGGATATTGTGGATACTGTGGATATTTTGCCGTCAACCTGTCTGTTTTTCTTGTCAAACCCTGTCAAACTTCCTTTAAAATCAAGATTTATCCAATTTTCAGACAACATTTTATGGAAACAAAAAAATCCACATAGTTCCTTTACATAAAAAGTGGAAAACTATGTGGATTATGTGGATAACTACTTGCCCAGCAGTCTTTCCCCAACTTTTACAATGTCTCCGGCGCCCATAGTTATCAACAAATCGCCTTCTGAACAATTTTGCAAAATAAATGTTTCGATTTCATCAAAGGTTGGGAAATAGTGTGCTTTTCCTCCATGTTTCTCAATCCGTTCCGCAATATCACGGGAACTGACGCCTAAGGTATCTGTCTCTCTGGCTGCATAAATCTCTGCCAGTACCACCTCGTCCGCCGCTTCCAGAGCCTGGGCAAACTCATCTAAAAAGGCCCTGGTCCTGGTGTAGGTGTGAGGCTGGAACACGCACCACAGCTTTTTATGGGGATAATTCTGCGCTGCAGCCAGGGTAGCAGCAATCTCCTGGGGATGGTGGGCGTAATCGTCGATGATGGTTACTCCGTGCATCTCTCCCTTTTTCTCAAACCGCCGGTCTGTGCCGGTGTAGGCCTGAAGCCCCGCCTGAATGGCCTCATGGGAAATCCCCAGAGCGCGGGCTGCACAAATGGCTCCCAAAGCATTATAAACATTATGCTCTCCCGGAACTCCAAGCTGAATCTGAACCACATCTTCCCCCTGTTCCACCAGGGTAAAGGAAGGTCTGGCAAATGCGTCGTAAATAATGTCCTCCGCCCGGAAATCACTGTCTGCACTGTGGCCGAAGGTGACTACCCGGCAAGGCAGGCCGCCGCTGATCTCCTGATAATTCTCAATATCGCTGTTGATGATCAAAAGCCCCTCTGCAGGCAGCTTCTCTGCAAACAGCCGGAAGGAATGGCGTATATCCTCCAAATCCTTAAAAAAGTCCAGATGATCCGCCTCCACATTTAAAATCACTTCCATAGTGGGGAAAAAGGACAGAAAGCTGTTGGTGTACTCGCAGGCCTCTGTCACAAACAGATCCGAGCTTCCTACCCGGATGTTTCCGCCGATGGAATGAAGAATACCGCCTACGGAAATGGTAGGGTCTGTCTCAGCCGCCAGCAAAATCTCTGTTACCATAGAGGTGGTGGTAGTCTTTCCGTGGGTTCCGGCAACCGCAACTGCCTCTTTGTAATTCTTCATCATCTGTCCCAGCAGGTCTGCCCGGCTCATCATGGGAAGGCCCCGCCCGGCCGCCTCTGCGTACTCCGGATTATCCGGATGCACTGCCGCTGTATATACAACCACTTCCACTTTATCGGTGATATTTTCTGCCCGCTGGCCGTAAAAAACCTTTGCTCCGGCTGCTTCCAAATGCCGCGTCAGCTCCGTTTCCTGGGCGTCTGAACCGGTTACTTCAAAACCTTCCCGCAGCAAAATTTCCGCCAGTCCGCTCATACTGATGCCGCCGATGCCGATGAAATGGATTGCCTGTGGTTTTCCAAAATCAATCTGATACATAGTTTCCCATCCTTTTTCGTATTTCTGTATCCTTTTTACTTCTTTTTCCATGGAAAGTCAATCATTTCTTCTTATTTTCATGTTTTTTCCGGGCAGCCTGCATTTTCACCTATCCCTTTTACAAAATTTGTATTATAATCATGGGTGTTATGTGTCATTAACTAAAGGAGAAAGATTATGAAACAACCCAGAAATTTTCGGCCTCTTTTCAAAGGCCTTGGACATTTCTTCGGCAGCCTGTTCGGCATTTTCGGATGGCTGACTACCGGAATCCTGCAGCTTATTACCGGTATGCTGGTGATTGGCGCTCTGGCAGGACTTCTTATTTTCATAAAAGTAAAGCCAGATCTGGACTACTGCCGGGAGGTAGCCTACGACAAGCTGGCCCAGATGGAAAAGCAGGATTTCCGCATGCTTTCCGATACAGAAGTCTACGACAAAAACGACCAGTTGATTGGCCTTATCAATGCAGGGCACTACGAATATGTGCCCATTTCGGAAATCAACATGAGCGTCCAGAACGCCTACATCGCCCAGGAGGACCGGCGGTTTAAGAGCCACACCGGCGTAGACTGGATTGCCACCTTCCGGGCAGGACTTGCCCTGATCAAAAACCGGGGTGAGATTACCCAGGGCGGCAGTACCATCACCCAGCAGGTCATCAAAAACACCTACCTGACCCAGGAACAGAGCTTCACCCGAAAAATGGTAGAGATCCTGCTGGCGCCGGAGGTGGAAAAGGCCTACTCCAAGGCAGATATTATGGAGTTTTACTGCAACACCAACTTCTACGGAAATCACTGCTACGGCATCCAGGCAGCCAGCCGCTACTACTTTGGCAAAGACGCCGGCGAGCTGCAGCCCCACGAGGCCGCCGTGCTGGCGGGCCTTTCCAACAGCCCCTCTGCCTACGACCCGATCCGGCATCCGGAGGCAGCTTTGGAAAAACGCAACGATGTATTAAAAAGTATGCTGGAAGTGGATTACTTAACCCAGGAGGAGTACGCCTCCTATACCGCCCAGCCCTTAAGCATTGTCCAGGAGGAAAGCGAAGGCACAGACGAGAACTACCAGAGCAGCTACGCCATCCACTGCGCATCCTTAGAGCTGATGAAGCTGGAAGATTTCCCCTTCCAGTACACCTTTGAGGATAAAAAAGACTACGACGATTACATGGAGCGCTATCAGATCGTCTACAACGAGAAAAACGAAGAAATCCGGGCCGGAGGCTATAAAATTTACACTTCTCTGGACACAGAGCTTCAAAATGTGCTTCAGGCCCGCATTGACGAAGTACTGAACCCTTACTCCGAGATTCAGGAAAACGGAAAATTTGCCCTCCAGGGCGCAGGGGTCATTGTGGACAACCAGACCAATTTTGTCACTGCCATTGTAGGCGGCCGGGGTACGGAAGACCCCTTTAACCGGGCTTATTTAAGCGCCCGCCAGCCGGGAAGCACCATCAAGCCCTTAATCGACTACGGCCCCGCCTTTGACACCGGCGAATACTGGCCGTCCCGCATGGTAGACGACCACAAATGGGAAGGCGGCCCTTCCAACAGCAGCGGCGCCTACCAGGGCAATGTAACAGTCCGGGAAGCCTTAAACCGCAGCTTAAACACAGTAGCATGGCAGATTCTCACCGACATCGGCGTAAACTTTGGCCTGAATTATCTGGGTGAGATGGAGTTCCAGCGGCTTACCTACATTGACAACGATGTGCCGTCCCTAAGCATCGGCGGCTTTACCAACGGTGTCCGGGTGGTGGACATGGCTAAAGGCTACAGCACCCTGGCCAACGGCGGCGTCTACAACGACAAGACCTGCATCCGCCGGATTGAGCACGAGCAGGAAGGAGAGCTTACCAAAAACTTAAAACCTTTTGCAAAACAGGTTTACCAGGAAGATTCCGCCTTTATGCTGACGGACATCCTAAAGGGGACTCTGACTGAGCCTCACGGCACCGGCTACGGCCTGGCTTTAGGAGGCGGCATGCCTGCTGCCGGAAAGACCGGCACCACCAACAGCAGCAAGGATACCTGGTTCTGCGGCTACAGCCGCTATTACACCACCGCTGTGTGGGTAGGCTACGACATTCCCCGCTCTATGCCCGGCGTCTACGGAAGCACCTACGCCGGTAAAATCTGGAAACAGGTTATGGACCAGATTCACATCGGAAAAGAGCCCTGGGACTGGGAGCAGCCGGTTACTGTAACCCTTCAGACAGATGAAGCAAACGGCGTCACGGATCTCGTCAGCATCACCGCCCAGCTGCGGGCAGAGCAAAGCCTTCACGACAAGGAGCAGCGGCGGCTGGAAAGCAAGCTGGAGACAGCAGTCACTGCCTTTGAGGATAAAACCATTGAAACTGTAGAAGACACCTACTGGGTAAACCAGCAGTATCAGGCTATCCGTTCTGATTTAAATCTCATGGATGAAGGCGAAAAGCGGGCGGAGCTGTTAGAGCGGGTAACTGCCCGGTACGACATCTTCGCTCCCATTATCGAGGAAATGAAGGACACCATCGCCCTCTACGAGCAGCAGCAGGCCAGAGACAAGGCAGAGGCCCAGAAGCGGGCGGAGGAAGACGCGGTGAAGCGGCGGAAAGATCTGGAAGCCCAGACCCGCAAAAATGAATTTTTAACTGCCCTGGCAGCAGTGGAAGCCCTGGAATACCAGGCCCCTGACGCTTCCCAGTTAGTGCAGGACGCCATCGACCGGCTTCCCCTTGTAGAAAACTACGAGGAGGCAGCCTCCTACCAGACCAGGCTGCAGAACGCCATCAACCGAATCAGCACCCTGCCCACCAATGAAAAGTGGCAGGAAATGGAAGCACAGCGGGCGGCCAGGGAGGCGGCTGCCCAGGAAGCTGCCGCAAAGCAGTTAGAGGCAGACCAGGCCCAGTTAGAAAGCCAGTTAAATCAGGCTCAGCAAAGCTGGAACCAGGACGCAGTCCAGGAAATTGGTCCCGGCGCCGGCCCTGGCGCCAACCACTCTGATTCCGGCGTCATTGCAGTGCCGCCGACAACGGAAGGAGCGTGAATATCATGAACAAGGATTCTCTTGAAGATACAAAACAGGAATTTCTGGATGACCCCAATGTGGACTATTTAGAAGGCTTAGAAGACTCTGACCTGGACTTTTTAGGAGCGTCCTGGGACGAAGCGGAGGAGGGACAGCCAGCTCAGCATGATGGCGGCATAACCACGGTTATCCCGCCTCTCCCTGCAGATGCAGACAAAAAACAGTCCCCGGCCCCCGGACAGGCTTCTTCCCTGGCGGACGCCTCTGTCAGCGACTGGTTTTTCACTTTCATGTGCATGAACATCCCCATTGCCGGCTGGTTCTACCTGTTCCACCTGGCCTTCCGCTCCCCTAAAGCAGACCGGCAGAACTTTGCCAGAGCGTTTCTGTTTTACAAGCTGGTCTTCCTGGCTATCTCCGCCGTAATCCTGGGAATCCTAATCTGGATTGGACTGGATATGCTGGATAAAGTGCTGGCATATATGGAGATGCTGTAAGAAAGGATTTTATACTTTATGTCAACTACAAAGAAAGCCCTTCTGGTTACCACAGTCAGCGGCTTTGTTCCTCAGTTTGAGATGAACAATGTCCGGCTGCTGCAGCGCATGGGGTATGAAGTACATTATGCTTCTAATTACAATACGCCGTCCTACGGCGCAGACAATCACCGGTTAGACGGCACAGGCATTGTGCGGCATCAGATTGATTTTGTCCGCAGCCCTTTTAAAGCAGAAAACTTAAAAGTGTACCGCCAGCTCCAAAATCTGATGCAGCAGGAACACTTTGACCTGGTTCACTGCCACACCCCTATGGGTGCTGTTATGGCCCGGCTGGCGGCCCACGCCACTCACACAGGCCCTGTCATCTACACCGCCCACGGCTTCCACTTTTTTAAAGGCGCAAAGCTGATTAACTGGCTCTGCTACTACCCTATGGAGCGATTTCTCTCCCGCTATACCAATGTGCAGATTTGCCTGAATCAGGAAGACTTTGACCGCGCCAAAAAGGACTTTCACGCCGGACAGGTGGATTACATTCCCGGGGTAGGCATCGACCTTTCCCGGATCCCCCATCTGACCGACGGTGAAATTCAAAAAAAGAAAGCAGAACTGGGCCTGCCTGCAGACAAGACCATTCTGCTTTCCTCCGGAGAACTGATTAAACGGAAAAACCACGAAACCATCCTGCGGGCCATTGCCCAGATGGACGATGATGCCCCCATCCACTATGTAATCTGCGGCCACGGACAACTGGACGCGTATTTGAAGCGTCTGACTCAGGAACTGGGAATCTCCCAAAAAGTCACCTTCCTGGGTTATCGTCAGGATATGTTAGAGGTGCTTCACACTGCAGACCTTTTCCTGTTCCCATCTTACCAGGAAGGGCTCCCCATGGCCCTTTTAGAAGCCATGGCCTGCGGTCTGCCGGTGGTCTGCTCCCACATCCGGGGCAGCAGCGACCTGATGGGGTCCCCCCTCTCCCAGACCGACCGGCTGTCCTTCTGCAAAGGCGGCATTATGGTAAAGAAGGCAAATGACGCAGCCTCCTACTGCCAGGCCCTTTCCCAGCTCCTAAGCGCCCCAGAGGCCCTGGACAGCATGGGAAAAGAAAACCGGCTCCGGTGTCAGGAGTTTACAGTTCAGAAGGTGGGGGAGAAAATGGAACAGATTTACAGGCGGCTGGGATAAGGCCGCCTTATTCATTTCTCTGCCGATACACCTCATACTGATGGCAGGCCCCCGTATGAGGATGTGACTGATGATAGCTTGTAAGTACAAGCGTCATGGAACAGGTAAGATCACTTTCATTAAAATCCTGATGATGATGCCATGTATAGCCCGCTTCTGCCCGAAGCAAATTCGCCCGGGTAATCCCCAGTTCTCTGCACACCACCTGACGGGCCTGTTCATAGTCTTGTTCCCGAAGCGCCTGTTTCTGAATTCTAACTGTAGGAATCGCCGCATGAACATGTGCACTGAAATCTCCCCTCGTTTCCAGCGCCTCTGGACAAAATGTATAATCGTTCAACACAAACCCTAAATCGTCTAGAAAAGCACTATCAAACATCTGCGCTCCCTCCAGTTCCCCAGCGGCAAGAGCACTCCGAATCTCTGGTGAAAGAAAGTCGTAGTCATAGGATTCTTCTTTCACAATCCGCCCCGGATTCCGCACCTTACTAATTTGGTTCTGTCTTAAAAGTATCCTATGGCGATTTTTCACAGACACATTGCTGCGCCCGTCCATCTGTGCCGCTATCTTTACATACTTAGGGCCAAATTGCTCAAGTAATGCATATAATATTGCATCTTCTTCCGGTGTCCACGGACCTCTTTTTACCTCAGGATCCAAATAATTATTCCAGCGATCCCGGCATTGGCGAGGTGTTCTCTCCGGCACATGTTCAGCTATCTCGCCCCAGTTACTTACCCCATACTGCCTTACCAAAGCCTGCAGCAAATTGTCCTCATCCTGGGTAAATTTACGCCTGACCGTCTTTGGCTGCCCTGAAAAAACGAATCCGCCTCCCATTATTCTCCCTCCAATACTTTATGGCACTATCTTTTAATCATATTTTTTAAAAATGCTGCCAAGATATTGCCACACTTTGACCACCAGAACAGTCTATATTCCTTCTGAATTATCACCCTATCCCCGTCACAATCTCAATCGCCCGGTTATAATTCTCCACAACTGCCTGCTCAAACCTGCCGCCATACTCCCCGTCTACTGTCCATTCCATCATTTCTGACTGAATTTCCATCCGTGAAGTCTGGAAACAGACAATGTGTTCCGAATCCTGAGTATCTCCCAGCAACGCCGCAATCACACCCTGTAATTCAATTACATTCTGGGGCATTTTTACAAGAATCACCTCAAAGACGCCATCGTTCAATTCTGTCAAAGCGCTGATGGGATTTTTAAATCCGCCAATGGAAAACGAATTCATAATCAGGCCAACAATGTACTCTCCTTCAACTGCGCCGCCTTCATACTGAATCGACAGCTTATACGCATGAAGCTCCGACAATTCCTTGATCCCCTGCAGCAAATATGCCAAATGCCCCAACGCATTTTTCATTTTCTGCGGAGTAACATAGGAAACTCGCGTAAATGCGCCAAACGCCGCTACATAAACAAAATATCGGTCATTCAGGCGCCCCACATCCAGCTTCTGCAGATTCCCGGCGCAGGAAATCTCCAGAGCCGTTCCCAGCTCTGTGGGAATTCCTACGCTGCGGCCAAAATCATTCGTAGAACCGGAAGGAATATAGCCCAATGGCGTCTTATTCTGTGAATCCAGAAGTCCGGCTACTACCTCATTCAAGGTTCCGTCTCCGCCGCTGCAGACAATCAGGTCATACTCGTCATTCAGAGCGTCTAAAAAAGCATAGGCGTCACCTGCTGCACTGGTAGGATAAACCGTCACCTGATAGCCCTGATTTGTGTAAAACTCTACGATGTCGTATAGCTGCGGGCGAATCCGGGCCTTGCCGGAGGATGGATTAAAAATAAATAGTAGATGTTTCATCAAAAAATCACCTGTACTTATAATAATTTATGTGATGTGCCAAATACTTTGTCTATTTTTTAATTCTACTTATACCTTTACGCAGATCATTTAATTGTTATAAACAAACCACTTTTCACATTTTTTCCAGAAAAACATATTATTATATTGAATATTCCAATACATATCTAATAGTGGTTTATAAGTTGTCTCCTCTGAATATCGATGCCATTTATTATCGTCAGCCCAATAGCCATTAATATTCATCATTGGTACTTTTTTATGTAATTCTAACAAATATCGCTGATAAGGTATCATCTTCATATTTGCTACTTCACATAAAAAACTACTCAGATAATTGGCACTGATTAAAACATCCTGCTGCTCATGAATATCATAATTAGCCCAAATAAAAAATGGCACTTCATATCGTTTTTGAGTATCTGTAAAATCCCATTGCTCCATTGTTTTTCCAAACATAGTTTCATAAAAATCATCACTTACTTTAGGTTGATGATCGCCAAACATTAAAATAACTGTCGGCTCTTCTATTTCAGAAAAATAATTAATTAATGTTTGGAACGCATCATCTGACTTCTTTAATAATGTCAAATACTCTTCTACATCCGCAAACTTTCCCTCATATCCGGGAACGCTAATAACATCTTTACCAAAATATCCCGTTGAATAGCCACTATGGTTTTGTATTGTTACATTAAAAATAAAAACAGGAGCATCACTTTTTTGATACTGTTCAAACATCTGTATTACTTTATTATAAGATTCTTCATCTGTCACATAAAGTTCTCGCTCCAACTCAGGATTTGTAAAATCTTCAATCTTTAAAAATTCATCAAACCCCAAATTAGGATATACCTTATATCTACTATATCCTTTTTCGTAATATGGATGAATTGCCACAGTCTGATAGCCTTGGTCTTTTAAATTTCCAACCAAAGAATAGGTATCTGGTTTAATAAATTGTTGAAACGGTACTGTCCCAGGAATAAAAGCCATAGAATTACCAGTTAAAAATTCATACTCTGTATTGGCAGTTCCTCCCCCAATTGTGGAAGCAAGCATAGTCCCTTTTACAGTATTTTCTTCCAAACTATTATAAAACGGCATATATGTATCAGAATCTAATACATTGCTTATAACACTTAAATCCGAAAAACTTTCATTCATAATCGCAATTACATTAGGAGTAAATTCTTCCTTCGTTGTCTTTTGCATATAGTCATTGCTAAGTTTTTCGATATATTCATATGAATACCCCTCTGGCTCTGTCATATGCATTCTTCTTACATTAGAAATTAAGCTCATCGCTAGTCCATATTCTTTTACATTACTATTTAAATTCCATAAATCAAGTGAAGGGGCAAAAAAATCTGTACTTATCACTGCACATATAAGCATCGTTGCAGGAAATGTCCAATACAATACATACCGTTTTTCTATTTTTCCAACTTTAACAGAGATAATTTTCATGGCCATACACCATGCAACACCTAAACAAAGTGAAGAATATATTGGCCACCCAATTGTATACTGATAATTTCCAAGTACCTCTGCTGCTGTTCCTATTGTTAAAAAATCCCCTGGCAGAATTGGACTTCCACGAAAAAGTGTAACATAATAATTAGCCACAGCATATCCAAACAGCAATATCATTGTCAATGATACTGCTGTTGCCAATCGCCTTATCCAAAATATCATTAGGAAAAAAATACTACCGTACGCTACTGCATTTCCAAAAATATATTTTATATCAATAATATTTTCATTGATCCTTTCTACTAATAAGCATACTACAACCGAAGATAATAATATCAGTAAACCTGCAACCAATGTTTTTAAATAATCATCTTTATCTTTCAAAAAATCACATAAACTAATAGCCAAAGTATAACATACACATAATACTATCAAAGAAACTGCCAAGCTCATATCCACTTGTTCAAAATAAAATGCCCCAACTAAATATACTCCTACAATTCCCCCAAATCCTTTCAATGATTTTAAAACACATGGCTCTGCATTTATGATTTTGAAAACCTTTTTGAAATTAACCAACACTAAAAAAGCACTGATATAAAGTAGTAAAAATGGGATTAAATTATGCACTATTGAAATTTTCCCCAAATTCTTTTTCAAAACTACATTATCCCACTGTGGAGAATAAAGATCTATAGTTTCTAATAGTTTCCCATCTTCATATAACTTTACAATTCCAGATCCACCATGCTTTAATAATTCTATTTCCAGCGTTTCGCCATTTTGAATTTTTGCAACTAAATATGACGGATTAGAAGGATTTATTACCATATTCAGTCCATTTTCATATTTCCAATCTCCATATTTTTCAGATTCTTCAAAAATAATTTCTTCTCCATTTACCTTTACTGATTTTACATATACATCCGTACCTTGCGAATTTTCATTTTTCTTTGCAGTATTCTCAATAACAATAATTGATTTAGGATACGCTTCTGTGAAATATTGCGAAAATAATGTATATGAAAACAATATAGAAAAGAACAATGATATTAACAACATTACCAGAGATTGAATTTTCATGATGTTTTTACCTTTGTTTCCTACCATATTTACTCCTTATTGATGTTCCAGAAATACTTTCACTTTGCGGTAATTCTTCTGACTTAATTTCATAATTTTAGATTTTGCTATTGCAATTTCAATCAAGGCTGTTATTATATTCACTCTACAAAATACACTTCTTCAAAAGAGGTTCATTTTTCTCTTTCAATCATATGCATTCTGAATTCATACGCTTGCCGGTCCTTTTCAACTATAGTTGAAAGCATCAATCCCGCAAAGAATAAATTAGTTATTGCCAGCACAATAAATCCACCCACAATTAAAATCGGAAAATCCAGCACTAATCCCGTCTGAAAATACTCCAATAAAATAGGGATAAACATTACTGCTGAAATAAATAACATTAACACTGCAGCATTTAAATATAATACGCATCGCAAATCTCTGTTGCTTCTCCCTGCATCACCACTTTGCCATGATCTAGCCAAATGACACGATTACACAATTCTCGTATTTGGTCAAGATTATGTGATACATAAAGAACTGTCGTACCTCCTCCCATAAGCTCCAGCATTTTTGCCCGGCTTTTCCTTTGAAATGCTTCGTCACCAACAGCCAAAATCTCATCGACAATCAGGATTTCAGGCTGAACGATTGTCGCAACAGAAAATGCCAAGCGCATCATCATACCTGACGAATAGGTTTTTAATGGCATATCAATGAAATCTCCCAATTCTGAAAATGCCAAAATATCATCAAATTGTTCTTTTAAAAAGGCTTCTGTATAACCCAAAATTGCACCGTTGAGAAATACATTTTCTCGTCCGGTTAGTTCCGGATCAAAGCCACTGCCTAACTCCAACATAGGAACAATTCGTCCCTTTACAGAAATTTCTCCCTCTGATGGACGAAAAAGCCCGGATATGATTTTTAATAATGTGCTTTTTCCAGATCCGTTTCTTCCAATAATTCCAACCACTTCACCTTTATTTACTTCAAAACTGACATCTTTTAAAGCCCAGAAAGTCTGATAATTACTCTGTCCTTTCAGCCAAGTCACCACCCATTCTTTCAGACTGGACACCTTGTTCATATCCATTTTAAAACCCATAGAAATGTGACTTACTTCAATGATTTTCTCCATCTTTTACCTCACAGATATAATACAAACTTATCCTGATTTTTCTTAAATACCCAATATCCTAAAACAAAGACAACCACTGCACTTACAATACAGCCAGCATATAATTCTAATGATGGAGCAATACCATCTAAAAGAATAGACCGCAAAAATGTAATATACTGATACATCGGATTCAGTTTATAAAGTGGCAGCCACACTTCAGGAATAATATCAACAGGATAAAATGTAGGAGTTAAATACATCCATAGTGTAGATATAATATTCCACAAAAACGAAGTGTCTCTGAAAAACACCATAGCTGTTGACAGCAACAAGGACATGCCTAAACAAAATACCAATAAACTTAATAAACCTATCGGAATTAAAAACATAGCTTTTGTTAATGGTAATCCTGTTACAATCATCATAGCGACCAGCGGCAACACTGAGATCAATAAGTTAATACTGGATGACAACACCCTTGAAAGAGGATAAATTGCCTTTGGCATATATACTTTATTGATTAAATGACCATTGTCAATAATAGAATTTAGGCCAAGCCCTACTGCTTCTCCAAAAAAGTTAAATAATATAATACCGCTTAAAAGATATACAATAAAGTTTTCTATACTGGATTTGAAAATCGTAGAAAAAACCAAATATTGCACAAGCATGGTCAATAAAGGATTTAAAAAGCTCCACAAAACCCCAAGAGCCGAATTCTTATATTTCTTCTTAAAATCTCTGGCAACCAACTGACGAATCAAAAAGGAATAAGTTTTTATAATGGATGCAATTCGAATAACTGCATTTTGCTTTTCATTAACAAGACATCGTATTGTCCAGACTCCATAAATTGCAAAAGCTCCAATCACGCCCCCAACAATTGACCAATACCAGTTGCCAAACCACCGTGCATCTCGTCCTGATGTAAAATAACAAATTTTTCCTTCTTTCTCTACTCCATCTACATTAAAAGTATGTCCATTCAAATCAGGAACAGATACTCTACCTGTATCAATACTATTTCCATACCATAATGAAACACCTTGCTCAACTGGCACATTTTGTGCGGTAATAACAACTGTAATTTCAGACCCTTCCTTAATTTTTATAGGTGTCTCAAAAATAAAATCCTGGTATACATAGTCGGTAAGCCCCTCCGTTGGAAGAGTTACTTGTCCCAGCTCTGTTTCACTATTATCATACACCTGCAGCAGTAATTCTCCTTGGTTTTGCCGCCCATAATTTCCAATTAAAAGAGAAACCTTATCTAGCCAATCTACATTTGGCTTCATTGTAAATCTTGTCTGCACACCATCCATCATAACTGCCGCACAATCAGAGGCTGTAATCGGGTTCGTTGAAATAATCTCGTAAAACAACTGATCCCCTGATGCCCAAAAGAACACACATGCAAACAAAGCGCAACCTATAAGACCTATAATTAGCCGCTTAACTTCCTCCTGGAATCTCTTCTTTTTATTTTCACTCATGATGTTCTAATCCCTTCATTAGATTTTCCGTTGTCTAACTTATACACCGTTCGGATAGCGTTTTAACTGATAAAGGCGTAAGAAACCATAGGGAACACATGCCTTAACTGCTTTCTTAACATACCACTTCAGGGATTGCTTCTGGCTGCCACTTGCGAAATAATCTCCACCTATAATAGGCCTCCGTTTTTGGGGTTTAATTTTCATCGCAACACGATAATTCTCCAAAATCACGCAGCAATCCCCATTTTTGTTCTTGATATACTCCACTCCTGCTTTCTTTGCCTTTGGCCATGCATTCAACTCATTCAGAAAAGCATCAATCTCTTCCCATAAACATAATTGATCATACATGAAAATCTGAGAATCAATCATCAGTGCCGTAATATGCTCATAAACATATTTTTTCTTTGCCTCCGAATAATCCGGTATACTATGGATCGTTTTCAACACATTCAATATCACATATTTATGATCTTTATATTTTTTCTTCCAGAAATCCCTGGAAACTGTCTGTCCCTCTCGTCCTATCAGATAACGATAAATATCCAGATCATAATACTTTAAAGTATCAACATAGCGTATTGCAAATGAATTAAACTCCATATCCACATATGGCCGTTTCTCAGAAATCTGAAACTGTGCTTTTTTCAAAACATCCGTTCGGTAGTTTCCTGTTGTTAATAAAGGCCCATAGGTAGAAAATCCATATCCAGGATATAACAAATCTTCAAAATGGTATGTTGTGCCTTCATGTAACATATCATAATCTATAATATTGACCAGTTCTGCCTGCTCAACATACTCATAACTTCCTTTTGTTAATACAAGATCCACCGTTTCATGCTCTAATTTATCTACTAATATGGCAAGATTTTCTGAATCTACCCAGTCATCTCCATCAATCAAGCGGAAATACCTGCCTCGCGCACTGGCTAATCCTGCGTTGATTGTCGATCCATGTCCGCCATTTTCCTTATCAATAACCCGAACAATACCATTTGTAATCTGTTCAAAATGATGAGCAATTTCGGTAGTTCGGTCTTTTGATCCATCATTTACAATAATAATTTCTGTTTTCGCTACATTCCGATGCGTAAGTAAAGATCGAACACATTTTTCTAAATAAGCCTCTACATTATAAGCTGGAATTACAATGGTTAAAACGGGATTACTTTCCGGATAAACAGTAAGCTTATAATCAGTCTTGTCAAAAACTTCTATATTATGCTTGATCAGATCAACTTCCTTTATCACCGTATTTTCACGGTTGCATCGCGCCTGGATCTCCGCTGACATTCTGGCGCTGATTTCCAAATATTCATTAGGATTATTATAAAGCCGTTCGATAATATCAGCTAACGCATGAGGATCTTCTGGATCAGCTAAAGTATGATTCATAGCGTTGTTCATAAAATAACCATTTGATGTTACATCAGACCCTACTACCACCAACCCCGATGACGCTGCTTCACTCATTGCAACTGCATGAGCATCATGTCTTGATGGAATCAAAAGAATACCATTTTCTTTATGCAATTCATGTACTTTTTCATTAGGAATAAATGTCCGATGTAAATGAACATTGGAAAACTCTTTTAATGGTTCCGCCAAAACCTCATAATAATTACCATCCCCATAAACTTCAAATGTTAAGTCCTCAAAAAAGTCTCTTCTTGATAAATCCCGAATAGCTTCCACAACCTGATCTACAGAATGAACTCGAATATTATCAAATTTCCGTAAAACCAAAATTTTTTTCCTATCCTCTGCCTCTTTGGGATGATACGGAAATAACTTCTCGCTAATAGTATTGTAAATAACATGAGAATTCTCAAAATGAGTTCCCAACATCTTTTCTGAAAAATCCCGTAACCATTCAGAAACAAACACCCAGTCCACATTTTTCTTTTTAGCATACCTAATCGCATAAGTCTCTTTTTTATCGAGCTCTGGACTGTTATCAATCTCTGGCAATTCTTTTGTAAAATATGGACGACAACGATTCGTCAGAAAACGGAAGGTTGCTTCCGGTCCATGACAAATAAAAATCAATCGCTCATCCTGGATATAACCATCAAAGATCGGGTATAATTTTTCATCCACAAAATGAACAACAATCACTTTGTACTGATGGCGGCTAAGCAATTTTTTTAAATCCTGATAACGACCACTAAATACAGGTACACCATCTAACTCATAAACTACTTGATACCAATTATTGGGGGAAATCGATGCAACCTGAACATTAAGTCCATTCCCAATATACTCACGATTACGAGAATGTGCAAATGCACATAAATACAGATTGTGCGTGGAAGGATAGTCCGGAGTAATTACTAATATATCTTTTTCAGGACTGCAACTTTCAACCAAATCCTGCTCATCTTTCTGTGCAGTTAATAAAATACGCTCAATTTCAACTGAAGAATCTGCTGGTACGGTTACCGTGATATGTAACTTAACCGGGGGAGTAATCCCCATATTAACCAGCCCATTCAATGTAACCGGATATCCATTGATATAAAGGCAACCTCCGCTGTTTTTCAAATTAGAACCTTTAAATGAAATCTGCAGATTCATAAATTTCTTATCTTCAATTAGAACATCTCTATAAGAAAATTCTGCCGGCGAATTCCCAGTGTTTTTCAGAAAAAGTTTACCATCTACATATTCTCTTTCTATAAGATCAGAAAATTTTTCTTTTTGATCTTTCTCTAATGATAACTCTGATAAATTCAATTCCCAGGTTTTCACTGTTATTTCCTCCCTATGTATTGCTACACTTATACGAGTTCTGCCTTCGCAAGCTTTAATGCCGACAGAATCGTATCCTGCATATCATAATATCTGTATTCTCCAAGTCTTCCGCCAAATAAAACGCCTTTTTCCATTCGTCCTAATTCAGCATATTTTTCATAACACTCTTGATTTTTGGAATCATTGATTGGATAATAAGGTTCGATTCCTTTTGTCCACTCAAGAGGATACTCACGAGAAACTACGGTTGTTGGCTGCGTCCCAAATTCGAAATGTTTATGCTCAATAATACGAGTATATGGTGTTTTACTGTCTGTATAATTAACAACTGCTACACCCTGGTAGTTATCTGTATTTAATTCCTCGTGTTCAAAACGCAGACTACGATATTCCAACGGACCATAGCAATATTTAAAATAGCTGTCAATTGTACCAGTATACAACACTTTGTCAGCCAAAGCTCGAAATTTCTCAGGGCTTTCATTGTAATCTGTATTTAAACGAATTTCACAACCTTCAAACATTTTTTCAATAATCTGTGTATAACCGCCAATTGGTATTCCCTGATACGGATCATTAAAATAATTATTATCGTATGTATAACGAACCGGAAGCCTTCTTAATATAGATGCCGGCAATTCCTGGCATGGACGCCCCCACTGCTTCTCTGTATATTCTTTAACTAAAGTTTCATAAATATCTCGGCCTACTAAACTTATTGCCTGCTCTTCCAGATTGCGCGGCGTACCAACAATCTCTTTCCGCTGTTTTGCGATAATTGCTTTTGCTTCCTCCGGGGTACGGATATTCCACATCTTGCTGAAAGTATTCATGTTAAAGGGCATATTAAAAATTTTCCCATTATAATTAGCAATTGGTGAATTCACGAAGTGATTGAATTTCGCAAACTGCCTGATATAATCCCATATTTCCTCATTTGATGTACGGAAAATATGAGCTCCATACTTATGAACCTGAATCCCGCTCCAATCTTCTGTATAACAATTACCACCAATATGATTTCGTCTTTCTAATACAAGACATTTTTTTCCTGCTTTTGTTGCTTCATGCGCAAAAACTGCACCGAACAAGCCAGAACCAACAATTAAATAATCATACATATTTTTCCCTACCTTTAGATCATTTTTTGAATTAACTCTTTCATCTGTCTTCCAGGACCTTTAGTAAAAAACTTTGTCCTTGATAATCTCAATGTATATCTATTAAAAATTATTCTCCTTATAACCTTATTAGATTTCATTAAGGATTTTACCGTGGGCTTTAGACGATAGCATTTGTTGTATAATTTACCACTCAAAGAACGGCTGATTCTCTGAACATCGAAATCATATTTTCGAGCAATACGCAATGCAGGAATTGACTTTCCACTCCACACCGCAAGCTCTGGATTGTTTCCAATAAGGTATTCATCAAATCTCTTTGCACGAAAATATCCTCTGTTTTTATCTGAATCATATACGAAACAAAGAGCGTAATGGGTAAACAGTAATTTTTTCAATATACTATCATAGTACATTTTCTGCTTTAATGTCATGGAACATTGAACTTCATAATCTAATACACGCTGCAATACCCGTTCATGGTGATCGTACCGATTTACCATTGTAGGAATATGAACACTTTGCTCTGCATTGCCTCTGCAATATTTATAAATGAAATTCTCTACAAACATTACCGTTTTAACATACGGAATGGGGAACATAATATACTCCACATCCACATAAAAGGTATGCTCCTGTAATGGCTTGTCCACTTCTCGCAGCAAAGAAAGCCTGAACATAGTACTGGCCAATGTAAAATACACATTTTTCACATCGATTTCATCGAAAGAAAAAGCTTTATCATATTCTATATTGCCCTGCTGAATCCATGGGGTACTTTCCCCAGACTCCATATTAACTTCATGATAATTGGATGAAATAATATCTGTATCAATACTTCCGTTTTTAATTTTTTCTAATACTTGTGAAAATTGCTTGCCATCGATCCAGTCATCTCCATCCACAACCATAAAATATTTTCCGACGCCTTCTGATATTGCACAATTAATGGTAGAACCGTGCCCGCCGTTTTCTTTTTGAATCAAACGCACAATCCCTGGATATTGAGTCTCAAATACTTTTGCAATATCAGGAGTATGATCCCGCGAACCGTCGTCAATAATTAAAATTTCTGTTTCTGCTGAAAATTCATGATCCAACAAAGAGCGAATGCAACGCTCTAAATAGCGCTCTACATTGTATCCCGGAACACAAATTGTAACAAGCTTTGGAACTATGGATTCAGAAACTTCCAGAATCTCCTGACAGCGCAATTCCCATCGAAGTCCACATAACTGTTCTATTCTTTTATCAAACTGCTGTGCAACATTCGGTGCATCGTATACGGAACGATATTTTTCATTTATAACCGGATTTAAATTCGTTATAAGAATTTGTTCAAATACATTCGCTATATCGGCTATATCGGATGAATCCAGCCGCACTCCTCCATATTTCGAAACAATCTCGTCTGCCGGAGAACCCTTCCCTGTCAACGCAAAAATTGGGCGTTTCGCTCCCATATAATCTGCTAATTTTCCAGCAAAGAAAATGGAGCCGCCTGAAGAAAGCTCTTCAAAGTAGGCATCTACATGAATTAACCAGTCAGATTCCTTCATCAATCGAAGACTATCATAATAACCCACTCCATCTCTTACTTGAATTACATCATCTAAAAAGTAATTCAATACCATATCCTTGATGTATCGCGGATTATTTCCTATGAAACGAATTTCTAGTTGATTCAGAAATGGACATCCCTTTTGTTTTAATAAACGGACAGCCCGCACAATAGGTTCCAGAGACCTTTGCCTGTCTGAATAACCTATATATGAAAAAACCAGTTTCTTATGAGATTTTTCACTCACCTCTGGGTATAAAGCTTCGTCAAAACTATGCGGCAAGGCAAAATACTTTTGATTCCATTCTGATTTGCCTTCCATATAAGATAATTGAACTGCCGTCGGTGAAATAATCAAGTCAGCCTTTTTAATAACATCTGCTTGCCATTTTCTCAATTTGCAGAGAAGTTTTACTCCTGTCTCCGGCCTTTGTTCCCAAGCGTTTATTGCTTCAATATCTGCACTTTTTAATGCTGCTTTCAGTTCTTCTTTTTCTCTGTTATTCAATGTTAGACAATCATCAATGTATGCCCTGATTTCATAAGGATTATTAGCAATAGGATCTGCCAAACTTGCAATCCACTTTATGTGTGGATATTTCTCCTTTATCCGTTTACCAATCAAAATACTTTCCGGCGGCATACTCCGAGTCATAATGCACTCGTATTTTTCTTCAACATATAATTCTTCAAATTGTTCTATACTTGCTTCAATCCATTCGTCAATACTGTCTGTTGAAATCGTAAAACAGCGTATATTTTTATCGTTGAGCTGCTGCATCGTATTTTGATAGCCCCATTGCTTACTTGTTGAGCTAAATACATCATACTGATGCTTTGAATTTCTAAGTAATTTATAGGTTACAATACCTTCTGATGATGTTGCCGGCGGAAAGAACCAACTTGCAACAAATATTTTCATTTTTTAACGCTCTCTTTCTTTACTACAATTTTTCTTCCAGAATATCAGCAATTCGTCTACATGCAAACCCATCACCGTAGGGATTGCTTGCATGACTCATTTTTTCGTACTCTTCTTTACTTGAAAGCAACTCTTTAAACGCAGAATAAATGGTTTCTTCTTGCGTACCTACTAGCTTCAATGTTCCGGCTTCTATTCCCTCTGGCCGTTCTGTCGTGTCACGCATTACTAAAACCGGTTTTCCTAATGATGGCGCTTCTTCCTGAATTCCTCCACTGTCTGTTAAAATCAAATAGGAACGAGATAAAAAATTATGGAAATCCAACACATCCAGTGGTTCAATTATATGAATTCTTTCACCATTTCCCAAAACTTCCATTGCGGTCCGGCGAACCTGTGGATTCATATGAATAGGATAAATTACTTTTATGTCCGGCGTCTCGTCTACAATGCGCTTTATCGCCCGGAACATATGATACAGTGGCTCTCCCAGGTTTTCGCGTCTGTGTGCGGTCAGCATAATCAGTCTACTATCCTTTGCCCACTCCAGTTCCTCGTGAAAATAGTCTTCTCTGACGGTTGTTTTCAACGCATCAATTGCCGTATTTCCTGTTACATAAATCGTTTTTACATCTTTTCCTTCTTTCAAAAGATTATTTCTGGATAATTCTGTCGGTGCAAAATTAAACTTGGAAATAATACTTGTTGCCTGACGATTAAATTCTTCAGGATATGGAGAAAAAATATTATATGTTCTCAGCCCTGCTTCCACATGTCCAACGGGAATTTGTAAATAAAATGCAGCGATCGCTGTAGCAAAAGTTGTTGTTGTATCTCCATGGACTAAAACTATATCTGGCTTTTCTCTATCTAACACTAGCTTGATTCTATCCAAAATAGAAATAGTTACATCAAAAAGTGTCTGACAATCTTTCATGATAGCCAAATCATAATCCGGCTCAATTTCAAATGTCTCTAAAACCTGATCCAACATTTGACGATGTTGGCCAGTAACACAAACCAGCGTCTGAATATTCTTTCTTAGTTTAAGTTCTTTTACCAATGGACACATTTTTATTGCTTCTGGACGAGTTCCAAAAACAAGCATGACCTTCTTCACCGCATTTTTCCTCCTCTATAAGTCCTCAAGCGCTCTTTCAATCAACCGAACTCGATTCTCCCAGCTATTATCACCTATAAATCCCCTCTGTTCTTCCTCTGTTCTAAACGGACGATTCCATCCTCCTGATAAAATAGCTTTTACATTCTCTGGCTTATCATACAGCATCAGTCTGTCCCCAAACTGTCCTGTCTCCATACTTTTAACTGCCAATACCGGTTTATTCAATGCTAAATACTCATATATCTTTACTGGATTTATGGTGTCTAACAAATCATTGCGTTTAAAATTATATAAACATACATCAAATTGTTCGATTATACCAGCAACCTGTTCTTTTTTCACTGGGGCAATATAGTGAACTCTTTCATGCTTCATTTCAGGCATCATATTATTTCCGACTAAGATAATCTCATTATTTGGATCTGCCTCCAAAATAATCTTTAACACATCAAAATCAAACCAATGGCTAATTGTCCCTACATATCCAAAAATAGTCTTTTGCCGGCCTAGTCCAAACCGCTCCGACTCCGCTTGAAGGACTTTGCATCTGCAATCTGAAAAATCCACCATCACGCCATTTTGCAATAGCTTAACATTTGAATGCTTTTCTTTTATCTGATCCAAAAATTTCTGACAACTGACAAAAATTAGATCTGCGCTTCTAATCAATTTTTCTTCTTTACTTTTTAAACTCTGTTTCAAAAAGTAATTTGTGGCAATCTGGCTATCCTCATCCATTTTATCATAAACAAGCTTCTTATCTTTATACCGAGAAATCAAATTATACCAGCCCGGATAGCCTGTCCAGATAATGTCACAATCCTTTACATATTTCTCTAGCTGATAATACTCAGAAATCGAATTTACATTCAACAAATCAAAGTAATCCAGGCTTTTATGAACTGTAAAACCGCCCCCGGCACGAACCACTTTAAGATTCGGACTTATCTGATAATCAATTCCGCGAAAAGATGTTCCACCTTTTAACAAATACCTCATCAGACTTATTGTAGGTTCTATATAGACAACCTCATGGTTTTTTGATAAAAGCTCCGCAAAATGCTGCGGTCTTTGCTTCAAATAATCAAAATAGATAGGAGCAAAATATGCAATCTTCATGGCACCCTCACAACTGTTTCAATACAAACAAAATCTTAAAGATGAAATTATCCAAACTGCGCTGACGGTAGATCTCTTTATTTGTCACAAGCTTCCAACAGGCTTTTAGACTATCTTTATATCGTTTTATACATTCCACTAAATATGCATTATCACCACAAACTTGATAAATCTCAGAGAATTCCTCTGCTTGTTTACTTATCTGGTTTTTGTGCCTTTTGTGGTTTCTCAGGCGTCTCGCCAAACGACTGCTCTTTGTAACGCCGCTGCCTATCACATTCCCTTCATGCTGGCGATAATAAATAAGAGGCTCACTATCATAAATTACAGTACCATAACAGGCTGCTGTTAAATAGAACCACCAATCGTGCATTACTTCATGCTGTGGAATCTTCTCAACTAATTTGGCCAATAAACACCCATTCATCCCCGAAGTACAGCCGATACAAATATTTTCTATTAATGCGTTTCCGAAAGAAGGCTGTATATTTTCTCCCAAATTTTTTTCTTTTAAAATTTGTAACTTATGATCTACTAAAATAGTATCCCCACAGTATAACACTGGTTTAACATTGTCATCTGTTTCAAATACTTTATAAATATGCTGCAGCTTATGCGGAAGCCATACATCATCCTGATCTGCAAAAACATAAATTGCATCTTCTAAAGGAATCATCCCCATCAATGAAAAAAAACTTTTTGATACCCCCTCGTTTTCTCCGGAAAACCATTCGAAATTGTCATATTGTTGTTTATATCTGTTTAATATCTCTCTGGTTAAATCCTGCGAACCATCATCCCGTACATACACTTTGAATTTCTTATATGTCTGAGCATAAATGCTTTTTATCTGCTCATCCAAATAATTTTCACCGTTATATGTCGACATCAAAATAATAATTTGCTTTTCTTCCAATGAGTCTCTCTTTTCAATATTCATTCATTACTACCTATTTTTTATTCAAATATTCCAATTCCATACTCACCCCTTCTGCACTCTCTTTCAAAAGCATAATCTTTGGGGTCATTAAAATCAGTTTCAAATCCAGTAACAACGAATATTTCCGAATATACATTAAATCCAGCTTCAGCTTGTCATAGGAGGTGGTATTATATTTCCCATAAACCTGTGCAAACCCGGTAAGGCCTGCCTTTACCTTCAGCCGATAGGAAAACTCCGGAATGGTCTTTTCAATCTCTGCTGCCAGCTCCGGGCGTTCGGGACGGGGGCCTACTACAGACATATCACCTTTTAAGATATTCAGCACCTGGGGCAGCTCATCCATTCTGGTAGCCCGCAAAAAACGGCCAATGGGCAGAACTCTTGGGTCTTTCTCTGATGCCAGAACCGGCCCGGACATCTTCTCTGCGTCCACAACCATAGTACGGAACTTGTAAATCATAAAACGCTTTCCGTCCTTGGTCAGCCGCTCCTGCTTGTAGAACACAGGCCCCCGGTCTGTGCATTTAATCCCCACAGCGGCAATAAGAAATATCGGTGAAAACAAAATCAACAGCAGAATGGCCATTACCACATCCTCTACCCGCTTAATCCACTCCTGCTCAATGCTCAGGCCCATATTTCGCGACAACACAAGTGGGGTATCAAACAGGTTCAGCTCGTCTGAAGTCCGCAAAAGCACATCGGAAATCTTGGGAACACTGTAGCTGCGGATTCCGGAAATATAGCAATGTTTCAGCAGCAGATTCCTATCATGGGACGGCATATCGCCAATTACTACAGCATCGTACTCTTCCATGCGCTGTTCAAGATAGGCAATGCCTTTTTTATAGGAAATCACCTCGCAGATCTGGTACTTGTCCTCCCTGGCGTTCATCTTGTCCATCAGGTGGTAGTCCCTGCGGTCACCCTCCACAAACAGCATCCGGCGGGGCGGAAACAGACTGCGGTACATGGCCTGGAAGATTAAGGTCCAGATGACGATGAAGGCAATTTCACCTAGTGTCAGCGGCAGCAGATAAACCGGATTTACCAGCCGCCGGTCAATCACCGCAATCTGCATGTAAGTCACCACATTGGTGAACAAGACGGCCATAATCTGGGAATAGATCAGGTTTCCGTTTTTTAAGTAGCCAATTTTAAATCCGCCGTATGTATGCATAAAAAAAGCCAGCAGAATTCCGTAAATCAGCACCATCATCCAGATGCCGCGCCGGTAGAAGGGCATCTGCAAAACCGCCTCGTTGTAGTATCGGTTCCACACTACGCCGTACCCCCAGCACAGCCCCAAAAGCATCACCGCAGCAAAGCTCAGCTTGATCAGCCGCTTATACCGCTCCCTTGTTCTTCTGTCTTTCATAATCTATGTCACTCGATTCTCTATCTTCGCAAAAATTCAACATACTCCTCAAGCCAAGGCCAGGTTTCTCACACTAAAGCCTACTAAAATCTTATACAGTATACCATTTAACGGCTGTTTACGCAACTTTACAACCGCCAAAAACTCTTGGAAATACTTTAATTATTTATTAAAATAGACAGGATCTGGAAGCAAATAAGCAGCAGAGCCAACAACCAACCGCCAGCCCTGCTGCTTATACACTTTATTCTCTATACTCTGTCTCCCTCTTAAAGCAACAAACGCTCTAAGATAATTGAAATACTGTGTATTTGTCTTAATTTTAACATATAGATTCCAACTTCGCAATGTATTTCCGCCTTTTTAAATATTCAGTTGTAACACATGTATTGTAATCCCTCATCCAGATGAGTTGCAGCTGCAAAAAATAATTGCAAACCAGACAGGGTTGTGTTATAGTTAGACTTACTTATCGCAGAAGTTCATTCTGCTTTTTCCAGGAACAGTTCTATCTGTTCTATCAAAGCCCTTTAGGGCGTGTGGCGTTTCGCCATTTTGTTACCCATTCTTTACTTTTCTGCCTGTGTTTTGTGTTGCAAAAAATCCAATTCATGGGATATAATGAAAGGAGATAATCTATGAAACCATTGTCAGAACTAACATTGCTGGATCGTTTTTTGTTTGCCAGTGCCAT
>CATOIK010000015.1 GCA_951800645.1 uncultured Eubacteriales bacterium
TAGTTGTGGGCAAAGACCACCAGGTCGCCTGCCTTAGCTGCTCCGTAGTAGCGGCAGGGAGTTTTTCTGAGAGCCGGATAGCTCCACTCATCCTGTACCGGCAGCTCCAGCCCTAAGGAGGGGATGGAAAGGATGCCGGCATAGCCGCTCTGTGCTGTAAGCAGGGCAGCGCCGGAGGATTTCTGGTCGGCCGCTGGTTGGTTATCTCCTGGCTGGTTAGCTGCATTCTGGCCATCTCCTGCCTGGCTATCTCCTGGCTGATTAACTGCCTTCTGGCCGTCTGCCGCCTGGTTCTCCTGTTCATCTGCATTCCCGGCTTCTGCCCAGGCAATCCACTCCCGGATCTCAGCCACTGCCTCTGCCGTCTATTGTCCGAATAGTTTCCATGTTCCGGGTTTTTTCTGTATTCAATGTTGAGATATTTACCAATTTATGGTAATATAGAAAGCAGATTGAGAGAATTTTTATGTTCGCATAATGTTTATTATGCGAACTTTTTTACATGTTTCGCCTTTAAAAAGGCTCTAAAAGAAGAACTTTCCTAATAAAACAAAATAAAAATGAGAAGCATCCCTGCCTCTCATTCTTTCACTTATTCTTCAAATGTACTATAACTTCCTGCTGGAACCGATGCCTCATACATAGGCTCGCCTTCTGCCTCATAGGCGGATTCTTCGTAAATCTTTAAGCGGATCTCCAGGTGTGCAAAATAGCTGCCAAAACTGCCATCTTCAGCAGAATCGTAAGAGAAGTCCTGAACGGCTACCTGGTCGTTGAAAGCCTGGATGGCTTCCACTGCAAAGGCTGCCGCATCTTCCCTGCTGGTGCCGTCCTTTACTGCTAAAGTAATGTCTACATAACCATCCTTCTCATGGCGCTCAAAATCCAAAGCTGCTGCCATAGGATAATCACTTTCCTCCAGACAGATGTCCTGCCAGTCGGATAAAAGCTGCTCATCGTCCAGCTCAATGTTTTCGTACACATTAAAATCCGGCTGTTCTGCTCCCTCCGGCCAGAGAATGGTGCTCTCCGTGCATCCGGACAGGAAAAGGGCACTGACTGCTGCAATCATCAAAGTTTTTATTTTTACATTAAACATGATTCTTTCCTCCTTGCCAAAATAAGCGAACGCTACTATTATAAATGAAAGGTTCCGTTTTGGAT
This sequence comes from uncultured Eubacteriales bacterium, assembly GCA_951800645.1. Lineage (GTDB taxonomy): Bacteria > Bacillota > Clostridia > Lachnospirales > Lachnospiraceae > Brotaphodocola. The sequence goes on from CATOIK010000015.1 coordinate 1,165, forward strand.
AGAGGTTTCCTAAAATTGTCAGAAAAACTTAACATTACAATTTAAACAGGGTACTTAAGATTCCCCGGCCCAGGAACGCGCCTATGTTGCCGCCAGCCGCTTTCCAAAGCTGCATCTTCTTCTTTTAAATGGGCATTCTCTCCCACATACTGAAGCAGGGACAACAAAGGGAGCCAATTTCCGAGACAGTGGTTCTAAGGGAGCAAGTCCCAGGGTGTCGATGCGCTTCTGGAGATTTTCGTTGGCCTCTCCAGGCCTGCACATACCTGCCAGGTTTCTCTTAATATCTGCCAGAAAAACCGGCACCGGCAATCATCCCATGGCGGTTGGCCATTTGGGGGTAGATATATACGCTTAAGAATTAATTCCGCACGCCAGTCATGGTCTGTTCAATAATACTGTGCATCATGTCCTCAGTCAGGCTGCCGCTGATGTAACCGAACACATTTCCATCCCGGTCAATCATAAAGGTGGTGGGCAGAGAATACACGCCGTACTGCATAAACAGTTGTCCGCCAGCGTCCATCACAACCGGATAGGTGTAGCCGTTTTCTTCCAGGAATGCCTTGATGCCTTCCTCATCCTGCTCCTGTCCCACATTGGGGCCTGCTACACCCAGCACGATAAGGGCGTCGTCCCCTTCCTTTTCATATGTCTCATAGATTTTCTGTATATCCGGCATCTCTGCCCTGCAGGGAGGACACCAGGTAGCCCAGAAGTTTAAGAACACAGTCTTTCCTTTATAGTCTGACAGCTTATGGGTATTGCCAAACTGGTCCTTCAGCTCAAAATCCAGAGCAGGAGGAAGGGCGGCTGCCTCGGTCTCACCGGAAACAGTTTCTTTCTCATCTGCTGTTTCGGTTTCCGGTAAATCTGCAGGAACCGTCTCTCCTTCCTCGCCGTCCAGCCTGGAATCATTTTCCCTGTTCTCTCCAAACTCCGCTTCCACTGCTGCGGAACTCTCCGTCACCGTCTCGTTTTCCTGTCCAAACCGGGACAAGTAGCCGGTTACATCATTCATCTTTCCGGTAAACATCATAAGACCCATGGCAATCATTAACACGCCGCCAATCTTTACCGTATAATTCACCACGCTGCGGTGCTTCTTAAAGAATTCCAGCAAAGTGGTGGTAAACAGGCCTACTGCCAGGAAAGGCAGAACAAAGCCCAAAGTATACACGCCAATCAGCAAAAAGCCCTGGCCTCTGGTGGCTGCGGAAGCTGCCATGATGAGCACGCTGGTTAAAGCCGGGCCTACACAGGGCGTCCAGGCAAAGCTGAAGGTAAAGCCCATAATAAGGGCTGTAACCGGAGACATAGCCAGCTTATCCAACTGAAACGGCAGACGCCGTTCCTGTCCCAGTACCTTAGATGCGCCAAACACACCCAGTTGGTAAAGGCCGAACAGCATTACCAGAATGCCGCCGACGCGGGCAAACATGGCCTGACGGGAATGGAAAAAAGTTCCAAGCGCCGACATGCCCAGACCCAGCAGGAAAAAGGCAAAACTGACGCCAATGACGAAAAACAAAGTGTGCAGCATCACCTTGCTGCGCTTGTAGTGCATACGGCCATTTTCATCCCGGACGCCGGTGCCTCCGGACAGATAGCCGATGTAAAGGGGCAGAAGGGGCAGCACGCAGGGTGAGAAAAAGCTGACCAACCCCTGAAAAAATACCGTGATTGCCGGTATACTTACCTCCAGGCTAAATCCCATATTGATAAATCCTCCTTGCAGTTTCTACAGTATTATACTCTAAATTTTGTCCATTATATAAGGTGGAAATCAAAGTTGTCAACCTCATTTTCCTCAAAAGGCCGGCTGTTTTTCTTGCACCTGCCGCTCCCTTATGCTATGATAAAAGCAAGCAAGATTTCAAAATATCTATTTCTATTTTCTTTAACTGCTTCTTAGCAGTTGTCGTGAACTCTTTGCTTACATCACGCTATTACAAAAGCAGGGAGGACGATACCTTCCTGCACCACAACAGAAAGGGAGGTTTCTATGGGAAATGGAAACAAAAAGCCGGTATTGTCCATACCGGAGGACATGGAGTTTAATCTAAGTGACTTTGCCTTGTTTTTGTCTGTCATGAAGAACAAAAAAGCTTATGAAAGCACCTTAAGCATCATTACCGACAATCCAAAGCTGTCCCTTAAAGAAGTGCATGTTGAGGAAGTGGTTCTGAACAAAAGCGGCAAACGGGCTATCCGTCTGGATGCCTGGGCCATCGATACAGAAAACCGGCAGTATAATACGGAAATGCAGAATGAAGCTGACCAGGATGACCTGCGGAAGCGGGCACGGTTTTACCAGGGGCTTATCGACACGCCGATTTTAAAATCCGGCAGAAAAACCCGCTATCGCCATCTCCCCTCTACCATGATCATTTTTATCACACAAGAGGACATCTTTGGCAAAAACCTTGCTCAGTACACATTTACAGAACAATGCGAGGAAGTATCCGGCCTTCGTCTGGAAGATGGAACTACAAAGGTTTTCCTGAACATGTCCAGCCAAACCGGCAGACCGGAACTGATCAGTCTGCTGCAGCACATGAAAGAAACCCGGATGGACAATCCAAATATCCTGGTAAAAGATAAACGGATTTTGAAGCTTGCAGAAGTCGTTGAGGAAGTCAAACAGTCAGAAGAATGGGAGGCTGTAAAAATGAGTATCTTATCAGTTGGAATTGAACGAGGCACTGAAATCGGCAAAGAAATTGGCACTGAAATTGGCAAAGAAATTGGCAAAGAAATTGGTAAAGAATTGGGTATTAAACTGGGGCGCACGGAGGAATCTGCAAATTCTATCCTGGATTTTCTACAGGATTTAGGGCCGGTTCCGGAGACTTTAATTGAAAAAATCCGTGAAGAAAAAGATATTGAAAAACTCCGAAGCTGGCTAAAAAAAGCGGCAAGGGCAAATTCCATTGAAGCATTTGTGAAAGAAATAGAATTGTCAAAATAATCCGTTATCCTTCTGTGGGACATGAAAGCAAAAACATATGGGACGCTGAAAAAATCGCTATGGACATTTTTCAGCGTCCCTAATCTCATTTAAACCACTTCATTACATCTCATCTGAAACCCGAATCACCTGACCTTCCAGCATCTTTCCCCGCTCTACCTGATGCCGCAGTTTCCGATTTTCCACAGTATCAAAGATGATGGAAAAATCATAGTCCTCCGGATACAGTTCTTCTGCTGCCACATGCAGCTTTACCCGCTTGTGGTTAATCCAGATTTTCTTTTCTGGCATTTGAACCTGCAGCACGCCTTTCTCGTTTTCCGGCTGGCAGACAATGCCGATTTTTTTATCCGGATAAACCATCACACTGTCTCCCCGGTGAAATTTAGGCCCTTTCATCTGAAAAGCGGCTGTTTTCTGCTTTCGGATCCGGCCGGAATGAGTCTTCGTCATTTCTGACATGAAACTGCCCCTGTCCGCCAGCGCCTGTAATTCCCCCGGCAATTCCTGACTGCCGTAAGCGGCCTGAGCGGCCATTTCCAGCATCCGCCTGGGCATTCCCATCTTTCCGGCAATGTAAAAGGCGCAGCTTTCTCCAGCCTCCCCGATCACCAACTGGTAAAGGGGCCGCAGGCTTTCCTTGTCAAAGGTCATCCTTGCATTGACAACGCCTTCTGTCCGGTCTGCATACTGCTTCACCTCCGGATAGTGGGTAGTCACCAAGAACAGAGCGCCGGAGTTTTTCAGCTCCTCCAGAATCGCCACCGCAATGCCCATTCCCTCCGCCGGGTCTGTGCCGGACCCCAGTTCATCCATTACCACCAGGCTTTCCCGGTTTACCCGGCCTAAAATATCCAGTACATTGGCAATGTGGGCAGAGAAGGTAGACAGATTTTCCGACAGATTCTGTCCGTCTCCTATATCGCAGAGGAAATTACTGTTTAAGCAGATGTCCGCCTCTTTGCAGGCGGGGTGAAGGCCGCACTGCGCCATCATACAGTTTAATGCTACCGTCTTGATGGCTACAGTCTTTCCTCCTGTATTGGGGCCGGTAATTACCACGCCCTGAACGCCGTCTCCGATGGAAAACTGCAGAGGTACACATACAGACCTGTCCATCAGCGGATGTCTGGCATTCTTCATTCGTATACGCCGCTCCGTGTTGATGCATGGCTCGCTTCCCTCAAAAGCCAGACTTAGCTTTCCCTTAGAGAAAATAAAGTCCAGCCGTTCCATCATGCGGCTGTTTGCCTCTAAAGTATCCAGATGCCGATACACCAAATCTGTCAGCTCATAGAGGATACGGCGCACCTCATTTTCCTCCTGGATTTCCAGAAGAACCAGATTTTCGTGGTGCTTTGCCGCAGAGGAAGGTTCCAGAAATACAGTGCTTCCGGTAGCCGACTGGCCGATGACCGTTCCGCTTATCCGGTTTTTAAATTCTTTCTTTACCGGAATGCACACATGGCCGTACCGCATGGTGCTGAAGCTGTCTGCCATACAGGCTTTGTTGGCCCGCATCACTGCGTCCGCCTTTTCCCGCATAGCCCGCTCCTCCCGCTCCATCTCCATCCGGCAGGATTTCAGGACTTTAGAAGCATTATCGTCCACCTGACCACTGCGGATCTGGTTCCGGATGGCAGTGCGGATTTCCTCCGGCGCATCTAGATTTTCCTCATAATAGGCCAGGGAAATATCGTAATTCTTTCCCTGGTTTAAGTACCGCTTCAGCCGGTCCACTGCCACCAGAGCCAGCTCAATGCCCTCCAGCTGATCCGGCATCAGACAGCCGCCCATCCGGGCCACATCCAGCCATTCTTTAAAATCAGTCAGAGCTGCCAGAGGCGGGTTTCCGTTTTTTTCAATCAGGATTCTGGCTTCGCTGGTTTCCTTTAACTTAGCAAGCACCTTTCCTTCTTCCAGAATCGGCTCCGCCTCATCAATCCAGGCTTTTGCCCGGTCTGTCAAAGCCAGCTCCTTCCAGCGTTCCTTTACCTTGTCAAATTCTAAAATAGTTTCTATTTCTCTCATATGTTTTGTTCCTCTCGTTTTCATTTCTCAAACTATATTGCTCAAAATAACCATGAAATAAAGACCGGGAACTACACTGCCCTGTAAAACAGAACAAGGAAGTACAGCCAGACCTTGCCATACTTCCTTACACAACATTTCTTCTTCCCACAGGGAATCCGTCTATATATTGGCGTATGCGTTTTCTGTCGGGCAGAAACAACCGGCACCTGCGTACCGAAAAGAAGGGTCAAAAAACCGGCCTCGGCGAATTCCCGCCGGAGCGCCTCCCCTCTCTATAAAATTAGTTGTTCGCGGTCTTTTCAGAACCTGCCGACATCAACACACCTGCCTTTCACTTAAATTCCTGTTCATTATACGAGAACAAAGGCAGCATTGTCAACCTAAAATATTATTTTTATGGTTGTGCCTGCCCCCAGTTTCGACTCCATTTCCACCTGCGCCTGGTGATAAATCGCGCCGTGCTTTACAATGGAAAGTCCCAGGCCGGTGCCTCCAATCTGCTTGGAATGGCTTTTATCCACCCGGTAAAAGCGCTCAAAAATCCGCTCCTTATCTTCTGCCGGAATGCCGATTCCAGTATCTGCCACTTTTAAAACTGGATGGCCGTTTTCCACAGACACCTTCACATGCACCTGCCCATTTGGCTTGTTGTACTTGATCGCATTATCGCAAAGATTGAAAATCATTTCTTCCAGAATCTGCTCTGCTCCCTGTACCACCGTAGGCTGGCCCTCTATGTCGATACTGACTTTCGCCTTCTGGGCCACATCCTTTATACGGTCCACCACAATGGACGCAGCCCGGTACAGATCAATGGCGCTTTTCTGAGTCTCTGCCTTGCCTTCATCCAACTGAGACAGCCGGATAATATCGCCTACCAGGGTTATCAGCCGCTGGGCCTCCACATAAATCTTCTCGGAGAACCGCCCCATATCCTCCGGCTGCACCAGCCCGCTTTTCATAATCTCTGCATAGCCGGAAATGGAAGTGAGAGGCGTCTTTAACTCGTGGGACACATTGGCCGTAAACTCCCGACGCAATTCTTCCCGGTTCTGCTGCTCCGTCACATCCAGAATTACCACAACGGCCCCCCGCTTATCCCAAGCTTCCACCACTGGATTGGCAATAATCTGGTAATGCCGTCCGTTAATATCCAGATTCTGCTGACTGCGCTGACCGGCCAAAGCCTCGTCTACCACCTGGCGGAAGCTGCTGGAACGGTTTAAACGGATAACATTGACAGCACCATTTCCGCCGGCTTCATCGTCCAGGCTCAGGTCCACCCCCAAAATCCGCACAGCACTAGAATTGTAGGAAATCACATCTGCCTTGCTGTCTACCACGATAAAGCCTTCCTGCATATTCTCCGTAATGGCTGCAAACTCCTCCTGCTTTTCCCGCAAAGTCACCATCTGCTCCTTAATGGTCTCCTTCTGCTTCTCCAAGCGGCGCACCAGCGGCGACAGCTCATCGTATACATGCTCTGCCTGAAGCGCGTCCGGATCCAGCTCATTGATGGGCTCCACAATCCGCTTGGTCTGAATATCCGCCAGCATCATGGTAACGCCGAAAATCACCACAGCCATTCCTATCATCAGCGGAATGGTGTGGAACATGGCAGCCAGACCGCTGCTGGTAGTGCTGGCCACCCGGATTGCCGTTCCGTCTTCCAGACGGCTGGCATAGTAATAGGTCTGCTCTGCCAGGGTATCAGAAAGCCGCACACTCTCTCCCCGGCCAGTTTTCAAAGCGTCAACAATCTCCGGCCGGTTCCTGTGATTTTCCAGGCTTTCCCTGTCTGCAAAGCTGTCGTAAAGCACCTGGCCGTCCGGACTGATCCAGGTGATCCGGTTGATACTGCCTCCGTCTCCCTGGCTGGACAACTGATCCAGATATTCCTGGCCTGACAGCTCTACTGCAGCTTCCAGATAGCGCACCTCCGCAGCCACATCCCGCCGCATCTGCTCCTGCAAATCCTGACACAGAAGCCAGGTGGTTATCAGGGTACCTACCACCATGGAGAACAAAGCTACCAGGCACATGTTCCAGTATATTTTCCGCTTCATCCAATCTCCTCCATCTTGTAACCTATGCCCCGGATGGTCTCAATATAATTGCTGGCTACCCCCAGCTTCTGGCGCAAAGTTCGGATATGCACATCCACAGTCCGGGTCTCTCCGTCAAAATCATAGCCCCAGATTTTAGACAGAAGCTGGTCTCTGGTAAGGACGATGCCCTCGTTCTCCATCAGAAGGGCAAGAAGCTCAAACTCTTTAAAGGTCAGGGTAACCGGATGATCGGACACCCGCACGGTATGTTTCCCTGTATCTACTACAATAGGGCCGCACTGCAGGACCCCTTCCTTTTTCTCCGGCTCTGACCGGCGCAAAAGAGCCCGGATACGGGCCACCAGCTCCATTATGCCGAAAGGCTTGGGAATATAATCATCGGCTCCGCTGTCCAGTCCAACCACCTTGTCATACTCAGTACCCCTAGCCGTCAGCATAATAACCGGCAGCCGGAAGGTCTGGCCGTTTTCCCGCAGCTTCCGCAGAATGGTAAGGCCATCCTCATCCGGCAGCATGATGTCTAAAAGCACCAGGGACGGCGTTTCTTTCTGCATCTCTGCCCAGAAATCTTTTGCACAGGCAAACCCCTTCGCCGAAAATCCGGTAGTCTGCAGGGTATAAATTACCAGCTCCCGAATGCTGTTGTCGTCTTCTACAAGATAGATCATGGTTTCTCTCCTTTAATTTGCCTCCTGATGAAAACCGGTAATGGAATATTCTACCCACTCTGCAATGTTGGTGGCGTGGTCTCCGATCCGCTCAAAATATTTGGCTACCATCAGCATATCGATGCAGAACTCGCTCTTTTCTTCATCCATCTGCTCCTGGCCCAGAATGTCAATCAGCTCCTGCTTTACCTTTCCAAACAGGCTGTCCACCACATCGTCGTAGAGAATCACATCTTTTGCAATCTGCAAATCCTTTTTTACAAAGGAATCGATACTTCCGCTCACCATCTTCATGGTTGCCTCCGCCATATCCCGGATTTGGAGACGGCTTTCCATCACCTCTGTAAAGTCCTTTACAAACCCGCAGATCTCCGCAATATCAGAAGCCTGATCCCCGATGCGCTCCATGTCGGAAATCATCTTAAGGGCAGAAGACACCTGTCTTAAGTCCCTTGCTACCGGCTGCTGCTGCTGCAAAAGCCGCATGCACAGATTTTCAATATCCCGCTCCTTCTGGTCGATTTCCCGGTCTGTCCTATAAACCTCCTCAGAGAAATCTCCCGCTCCCATCAGAGTCCGGGATGCGTAGGAAATGGCGTCCTCGCACAAAGCCCCCATCCGAATCAGTTCCACATTTAAAAGCTCTAACTGTTCATCAAAACGATTCCGCATATCAGCCAAACCTCCCCGTAATGTAATCTTCTGTTTTCTTATTCTTCGGCATGGAGAAAATCTGCTCCGTATCGCCGAATTCCACCACCTCCCCCAGCAGGAAAAAGGCAGTTTTGTCAGAAATACGAGCGGCTTGCTGCATATTATGGGTCACCATGACAATAGTATAGTCTTTTTTCAGTTCTGCCGCAAGGTCTTCTATTTTAGAGGTAGAGATGGGATCCAGGGCAGAGGTAGGCTCATCCATCAAAAGCACCTCCGGCTGTACTGCCAATGCCCTTGCAATGCAAAGTCTCTGCTGCTGGCCGCCGGAAAGGCCCAGGGCGCTCTTTTTCAGCCGATCTTTTAACTCGTCCCAGATAGCCGCATCCCGCAGGGATTTCTCCACGATGTCGTCTAGCTGTACCTTGGAGCGAATGCCGTGGGTACGAGGCCCGAAAGCGATGTTATCGTAAACGCTCATAGGGAATGGATTGGGCTTCTGGAACACCATGCCAACCCGCTTTCTCAACAGATTTATATCCATGTTTCCGTAAATATCTTCCCCATCCAGCAGAATGCTTCCGGTGATTTTACAGCCCTCCACCAAATCGTTCATCCGGTTTAAGGACTTTAGCAGGGTAGACTTTCCGCAGCCGGAAGGCCCGATAAAGGCGGTGATCTCATTAGCCTGTATATCTAAATTGATTCCCTTTAATGCCTTAAAATCTCCGTAGTAAAGTTCCATATCTTTAATCGTCAGCTTATCCATCTTGTTCCTCTCTACTTATTCTTACTTGCTGCTTTCTTTGCAATCGCACCGGATACTGCGTTGATGCAGATAACCATAGCCAGCAGCACTACGGCAGTGGCATAGGACTGGTTGATGTAAAGCCCCTCGTTAGTCAGCACATACATGTGAACTGCCAGAGTACGGCCAGAGCCCATCAAATTTTCCGGAATCCCGGCTACAGTGCCTGCCGTATACATAAGCGCCGCCGTCTCTCCCACAATACGGCCCACAGCCAGAATCACGCCTGCTAAAATACCAGGTACTGCCGATGGCAGCACAATCCGAAACACTGTCCGCAGCCGTCCGGCTCCCAGGCCGAAGCTGCCTTCCCGGTAAGAATCCGGCACGGATTTCAACGCTTCTTCCGTAGTCCGCATAATCAGCGGCAGAATCATAATCGCCAATGTCATAGCGCCGCCTAAAATGGTGTAGGACCACTCCAGGGTTACTGCAAAAAACAGGAATCCGAACAGGCCGTATACGATGGATGGAATACCGGATAAGGTCTCTGCCGTTACCCGGATCACCGCCACCAGCTTATTGCCCCGCCTGGCGTACTCTACCAGATAGATAGCGGAGAAGATTCCCAGAGGCCCGGCAATCAGAAGGGACAGGGCTGTCATAATAATGGTATTGATAAGAGCCGGCATCAGGGAAACATTTTCACTGTTGTATTCCCAGGCAAACAGCTCCGGTGTCAGGCAGGGAACTCCCTTTACCAGAATATAAGCAATCAGAAACAGTAAGGCCAGCACCGTAATCAGCGATGATAAGCTGACCAGAATCAGCAGAAAAAAAGACAACGGACTGCGCTTATAGGATTTTAACCGCTGACTAAAGGTCTGCCGGTTGATAGGACGGATGTTTTCCTGCTCTCCTGGCTCCATAATCGCTTCCATTTACGCCTCCCCCTTTCTGCTTAAGATAGAAAATGACAGATTGATCATCAAAATAAACACAAACAGTACAACGGCAGTGGCAATCAGCGCCTCCCGGTGCAGATCTGTGGCATAGCCCATTTCCAGTACAATGTTGGCTGTCATGGTACGGACGCCTTTAAACAGTCCCCTGGGCATTCTGGCCTGGTTTCCTGCTACCATAATCACCGCCATGGTCTCGCCGATGGCCCGGCCCACGCCCAGAATCACGCCGGCCAGAATACCGGATCTGGCAGACGGAAGTGCGGCAAAAAACACGCTTCGCTCATGGCTGGCACCCAGGGCCAGGGCTCCTTCATAGTAGCTGTCCGGCACTGCGCTGATAGCTGACTCTGACACGCCGATGATAGTCGGCAGAATCATAATGCCTAAAAGCAGCGACGCTGCCGCCATGCTTTTTCCGCTGCCGCCAAACAGCTCCGACATCACCGGCACAATCACCACCAAGCCAAAAAAACCATATACAACAGACGGAATCCCTGCCAGCAGATCAATGGCTGGCTTGATGACCCGGTACAGTCTGCAGGGGCAGAATTTTGACAGGAACACTGCCGTCAGAATCCCGATGGGTACGCCCACTAGGATGGCCCCTGCAGTCACATAAATGCTGCCCAGAATCATCGGCAGGATTCCGTAAATGTCGTTGCCCGGCTTCCACTTCTCTCCCGTCAGAAACTGGAACACGCCAATCTCTCCCATAGCCGGAATGCCGTTGACAAACAGAAACAGGCAGATAATGACTACAGAAAGGATGGACGCACAGGCGGAAATCAGGAACACCAAATGCATGGCCTTTTCATTAAACTTTTTCATTCCAAACTCCTCCACAGCCCCTGGGCAAGGCGGCTCTTAAAATCGGGCCGCCTGCTGGACGCGTCTTATGCGATGCCTTTCGTTTACTGTACTTCTTCCCACTCCGTTACCTCGCCGGTAAAAATGGCTCTCACATTCTCACTGCTCAATTCCTCAACCGGGCTGTCGTTGTTTACGATTACTGCGATGCCGTCCATTGCCATAGTAACTGCCGTAAGGCCCGCCTCCAGTTCGCTGTCCTTTACCTCTCTGGACGCCATGCCGATGTCGCACACACCCTCGATTGCAGAGGTCATGCCAGTGGTAGAATCGGACTGCTGTACCTCGATGGTTACATCCGGATTGAAGGCAGCATAAGCCTCCTTTAACTTCTCCATAACCGGAGTTACGGAAGAAGAACCTGCCACTACCACTTTGCCGGAAATGCCGGAATCCTCATAAGCGCCCTCATTGCCCTGGCTGATGTAGCCGTTGTCCTCAACCACCTTCTGTCCTTCCTCGCTCATAATGAACTTCATAAAATCTGCTGCCGCATCGCTTAAGCCGTCCTTGTAAGTAACAACAAAGGGGCGTGCAATCTTGTAGCTGCCAGATTTGATGTTCTCAACAGAAGCCTCAGCTCCATCAATCTTTACCGCTTTTACGGTGTCATTTAAAGAACCAAGGGAAATGTAACCGATTGCTTCAGAATTGCCTGCGATGGTAGCCATCATAACAGATGTGCTGTTGGTAATCTCTGCCTCCTCGGTAGTCATATCCACCTTCTCACCAGACTCATCCTTTACCTGGATGCCGAACAGCTCGATAAATGCGCCTCTGGTACCGGAGCCGTCCTCCCGGGAAACTACAGTGATGGGGCTATCTGCTGGGGAAACCTCCTCAGCCTCTGCCTCCCCTGCATACTGGGTTTCGGTGGCTGCTGCTGCAGCGGTCTCCGTCTCCTTGCTGCCTTTGCATGCAGTTAAACTGGCTGCTGCCAGTCCCATTGCTAACAGTACCGCAAATGTTTTCTTCATAATCGTTTTCTCCTTTTTCATGTCTGAATTACATTCCTGTTTTCCTTACATGTGGCATTGTAAAATCTGAATGTAAAATCCAAAAGAAGGGAAATGTAAAGTGTTTGTAAAGATAACGATGAAAAAACCTCATAACTGCATAAAAAATGCTGTCCCGCTTATATGCAGGACAGCAAAAAATTCATATTTAACCAGCACTTTATTTTTGTTCAGGAAGGATTAGTAAATGGGGTATTTCTCGCACAGCTTGGTAACCTCAGCCCGGATATAATCCGCCTGGTTCTCAAAGTCTGTAGCAGCCAGCCAGACGCACTCTGCCACCTTCGCCATATCTTCTTCCTTCAGTCCGCGGGAGGTAATGGCCGGGGTTCCGATGCGGACGCCGGAAGTGACAAACGGACTTCTGGGGTCATTGGGGATGGCGTTTTTATTCAGGGTAAGATATACCTCGTCACACCGGTTCTGCAGCTCTTTTCCGCTGACCTCCAAATTTGTCAGGTCTACCAGGATCAGGTGATTATCCGTGCCGCCGGACACCAGCTTGAAGCCCTGCTTCTTCAGTTCCTCAGCCAAAGCCGCTGCATTCTTTCTCACCTGTGCCTGATAACCTTTAAATTCCGGTTTTAAAGCCTCGCCGAAGCACACGGCCTTGGCAGCGATCACATGCTCTAAGGGGCCGCCCTGGGTGCCGGGGAAAATGGCCTTGTTAAAATTAAACTTTTCCGCTGCTGCCTGGTTTGCCAGAATCATGCCGCCTCTGGGGCCCCGCAGGGTTTTGTGGGTGGTCGTAGTTACCACATCTGCATAGGGAATGGGACTGGGATGCTCTCCTGCTGCCACCAGACCTGCAATGTGGGCCATGTCTACCATCAGATATGCGCCAACCTTATCTGCAATTTCCTTAAAACGCTTAAAATCGATGGTTCTGGCATAGGCGCTGGCCCCTGCCAGAATCATTTTCGGCCTGCACTCGAAAGCCAGCCGCTCTACCTCGTCATAGTCGATGAAGCCGTCATCGTTGACGCCGTAAGGCACAATATTAAAGTACATGCCGGAGAAATTTACCGGACTTCCGTGGGATAAGTGGCCGCCGTGATCCAGGCTCATGCTGAGCACTGTGTCGCCGGGCTTTAACATAGCCACAAACACAGCCATATTGGCCTGAGCGCCGGAGTGAGGCTGTACATTGGCATAATCGCAGCCAAACAGCTTTTTCGCCCGCTCAATAGCGATATTCTCCACCACATCCACACATTCGCAGCCGCCGTAGTAGCGCTTGCCGGAATAGCCTTCTGCATACTTGTTGGTAAGCACTGTACCCATAGCCATCATCACCGGCTCTGACACAATGTTCTCCGATGCGATCAGCTCCAGATTCCGTCTCTGACGGGCTGCCTCTGCCTCAATAGCCTGACCTACTTCCGGGTCGTAGTCTGTCAGTAACTGCATTACTTCGTTTACCATAGCTGTTCTCCTCCTAATAGACTGTTTAAACCGACTTTTCTCCAAGCTTAACGCCTGTTTTTATTCCTGCTTGCCCGCCGTTTCAAACTGTTTTCCTTTGTTGTAATTTATCAGGCATCCGGCCCGGACAATCTTTTTCTCATCCTCAGTCATGTCTGCCAGGTACAGGGTAATTTCTTTTAATTCTTCTCCTATCACATAAGCCTTGATGTTCCGTCCGTCTCCCTCCAGGGCTTTCAGGACGCCAGGCACAAAGATGTAGTCGCCTACCTCAAACTCCGGCTCTGCCTCCATCTGGAAGGGCAGCATACCCCAGTTCATGACATTGGAACGATACCGTTTGGTAGCATACTCTTTGGCGATGTTTGCCAGGCCGCCCAGCACTCTTTGGCAGCTGGCTGCCTGTTCTCTGGCAGAGCCGTCTCCCGGCTTCACTGCGTAAATCATGCTGCCGATTTCTACCTGCTCCGGTTTTACATCTGCGCATCCGGGAATCTGAGCCAGCTTTTCATAGACTGCTTTTAAAGAAGCGTCCAGACTGGAAGCATCCTGACCTGCCGCGCGGGCCCGCTCCAACTTATCTGTTTCCTTGGCTCTCCCCACATACTCCGGATCCCGTCTGGACAGGGTAAACTCTGCCAGTCCCAGAGGATTGGAACGATAGGATGAGGTCTCTCCGGAAGGAATCAGCTCATCTGTGGTGGTTACCGGGTCTAAAATCTTGGAGCAGACCTTTAAGAGAATGTTATCAGACAAAGCTTCCATCTCCGGCCAGTCCTTAATGTTGGGACCGTAAACCAGGTCGCTGCCCTCTGCCTTTCCGTAGCCCTGGTATACTCTCCGTTCGTAAGCAGAGCTGTCAAACTCATAAGCCGGAACCTCATAGCCGTCTGCCACATCCGCAGCCGAAGTCAGCACGCCGCCGTTAGCCGCCGTTGCTGCAATAGAGCGGGCGTCCATCAGAGCCACTGCCGCCATCTGTTTTGCCCCCGGCTTGGAGCCTTCCCGGTTGGGGAAGTTCCGGGTCGTGTGGCGGATGCTTAAGCAATCGTTGGCCGGAGTATCTCCTGCACCGAAGCAGGGGCCGCAGAAAGCAGTGCGGATAATAGCGCCTGCCGCCATCAGCTCATTCACTGCCCCCTTCTTCACCAGATCCATAAACACTGGCTGGGAGGAAGGGTAAACCGCCAGGTTAAAGGCGTCGTTTCCGCAGGATTTTCCCTGTAAAATGTGAGCCGCTTCCATCACATTAGAGTAGTTTCCGCCTGCACAGCCTGCAATGACGCCCTGCTGCACATGCAGTTTTCCATCCACTACCTTATTCAGCAGATGCAGGCCGCCCTCCGGATTTCCAGAAATCTTTGCCGCCTCTTTTTCTACCGAAGCCAGAATGTCCGTCAAATTCTGGTTCAGTTCTTCAATCTCATAAACATTGCTGGGATGGAAGGGCAAGGCAATCATAGGCTTTACAGTGCTTAAATCCACATAGACCATGCCGTCATAGTAAGCCACCTCTGCCGGGTTCAGTTCCTTATAATCTGCCTCCCGGCCATGGAGAGCCAGAAACGCCCTGGTGTCCTCGTCTGTTCTCCAGATAGAAGAAAGGCAGGTGGTCTCCGTAGTCATTACATCCACGCCGTTACGGTAATCGGTCGTCATGGATGCCACGCCCGGCCCCACAAACTCCATCACCTTATTTTTCACATAGCCATTTTTAAACACAGCCCCGATAATCGCCAGGGCAATGTCCTGGGGGCCTACGCCGGGAGCCGGTTTTCCAGTTAAATACACGGCTACTACGCCGGGATAAGCCACATCATAAGTGTCCCGCAAAAGCTGCTTTACCAGCTCGCCGCCGCCTTCTCCGATAGCCATGGTGCCCAGAGCGCCGTAGCGGGTATGACTGTCAGAGCCCAGAATCATTTTTCCGCAGCCAGCCATCATCTCCCGCATGTACTGGTGGATGACCGCAATGTGAGGCGGAACGAAAATGCCGCCGTACTTTTTGCAGGCAGACAGACCGAATACATGGTCGTCCTCATTGATGGTGCCGCCTACAGCGCACAGGGTATTGTGGCAGTTAGTCAGCACATAGGGAATGGGGAACTCCGTCATTCCAGAGGCCTTGGCCGTCTGTACGATGCCTACAAAAGTAATGTCGTGGGACGCCATAGAGTCAAAGCGGAGCTTTAATTTCTCCATGTTTCCAGAGGTATTGTGGGCCTCCAGCACCGAGTAGGCGATAGTGCCCTTTCTGGCTGTTTCTTTATCCGCCGCCTGACCGGTCAGCACCGCCGCTTTCCCCCATTCTGACTCCGGCACAATCTCTGTGCCATTTACCAGATAAACGCCTTCTTCATATAATTTTACCATGATTTTTTCCTCGCTTTTTAGAAAGTGGAACCATTACTTGTAAAAACAGCATTACAGCATAGCTTCCAGAGTTTTCCGAATCTCCTTGATGAAGTCCTGGCTGTTTAATACAGTCACATCCTTTAAGGAGGTGATAAGAGCCAGGTCCTTTGTCATCCGGCCAGATTCAATGGTATCCAGAGTGGCCTTTTCCAGCTTGTCTGCAAAAGCGCAGAGAGCCGGAATCTCATCTAATTCGCCCCGTTTTCTCAAAGCGCCGGTCCAGGCAAAAATGGTTGCCACAGAGTTGGTAGAGGTTTCCTCTCCCTTTAAGTGTTTGTAGTAATGGCGCTGCACCGTGCCGTGGGCTGCCTCGTACTCATAGACGCCGCTGGGGGAAACCAGGACAGATGTCATCATAGCCAGGGAGCCAAAGGCAGAGGAAACCATATCGCTCATCACATCACCGTCATAGTTTTTGCAGGCCCAGATAAAACCGCCTTTAGCCTTCATCACACGAGCCACTGCATCGTCAATTAAGGTGTAGAAATATTCGATGCCTGCAGCCTCAAACTGCTCCTTGTACTCTGCATCGTAAATCTCCTGGAAAATGTCTTTAAACCGATGGTCGTATTTCTTGGAAATGGTATCCTTGCTGGAGAACCACAGATCCTGCCTGGTATCTAAAGCGTAGCTGAAGCAGGCCCTGGCGAAGCTGGAAATCGACTTGTCTGTATTGTGGACGCCCTGGATAATACCGGGGCCGTCAAATTTGTGGATCAGCTCCTTTGTCACAGTGCCGTCTTCCGCCGTAAATACCAGCTCTGCAGTGCCAGCACCGGATACCCGGATTTCCGCATTCTTGTAAACATCACCGTAAGCATGGCGGGCCAGGGTAATGGGCTTTTCCCAGTTGCGGACACAGGGCTCGATCCCCTTCACAACAATGGGGGTACGGAACACAGTACCGTCCAGAATCGCCCGGATAGTGCCGTTAGGGCTTTTCCACATTTCCTTTAAGTTATACTCCGTCATGCGGGCTGCATTGGGAGTAATGGTTGCACACTTGACTGCCACGCCGTATTTTAAAGTGGCGTTGGCGGAATCGGTGGTTACCTGGTCATCGGTCTCATTCCGGTACTCCAGGCCTAAGTCATAATACTCTGTTTTTAAATCAATGTAAGGAAGCAGCAGCTCCTCCTTAATCAGTTTCCAGAGGATTCTGGTCATCTCGTCGCCGTCCATCTCTACGAGAGGGGTTTTCATTAAAATTTTCTCTGTCATTTTCTTCTCCCTGCCCTTTCTGTTTTTCTTTATTCCTGATAGGCCTCCTTCAGCCCGTTTCTTAACATATTTTCATAGGCATTCATCACATGCCGGGTAGCAAGCTGCTCTGCCAGGTCTGCGTCCCTTTCCCGGATGGCCTCCATGATCTGCCGATGCTCGCCGATGCTTTTTAAGCTTCGTTCCGGCTCTGTGAAGGTCCGCTTTCTGGCCCGCATCACATACTCGTGAAAGTCCAGAAGCGTCCGGGACAGCATCCTGCTGTTGCAGGACTCATACATGATTTCGTGAAACCGGTGATCCAACTGAGCCAGCTGCTCGCCATGGCCTTTGGCTGCATGAAACTCTGCCAGATAAACATTTTCCTCCATTTCCTCCATCTTTTCCAGAGGAATGAAGCTGCAGCATCGTCTGGCGCAGAGGCCTTCCAGGGGAGAACGCATCCGGTAGATGTCCTCCACATCCTCCGCTGTAATGGCATTTACATAGGCCCCTTTGTTAGGGATGATTTCCACCAGGCCTTCCAGTCCAAGCTGTCTGAGTGCCTCCCGCACCGGCGTGCGGCTGACCCCCAGCTCCTCGCTTAAGGTCATCTCCCGCAGCTCCTCATGATTTTTATATCTGCCGCTTAAAATATCGTCCCGCAATTTGTGAAAAACTCTTCCGCTTAAAGAAACATCTTTTGTGTCGCTCATGCTTCTTCTCCCGATGCTTTCTCTGTAAATCCGTTTTCGCCCAGCTCCAGGCCCAGCTTGTGGCAGGCGCCGCCAATCACCTGAATCAGCTCCTCGTCTGTAATGACCGTTACACGGCCTTCCTCGTACTGCTTATCTACCCAGTCCTTCACTTCCTGTACCAGAGCTGCGCCTTTCTGAATCTGGCAGTCTCCCTTTAGCTTAAAGTAGGTGTTCATCCAGTGGGCAATGCCGGCCAGGCCGGAAGTATTGGATACAGCGCACAGCACCGGCCTGTTCAAGAATTTCTCTGTATCGAAGATATTGTAAATCTCCTCGTTTTTCAGCAGGCCGTCTGCATGGATCCCGGCTCTGGTTACATTAAAATTCTTGCCTACAAACGGAGTTCTGGGCGGAATCTCATAGCCGATTTCCTTCTCATAATACTCCGCCAGCTCGGTGATAACGGTGGTGTCCATGCCGTTTAAGCTTCCTCTTAACTGAGCATACTCAAATACCATTGCCTCCAGCGGAGTATTGCCTGTCCGTTCGCCAATGCCGAACAGCGAGGTATTGACGCCGGAGCAGCCGTACAGCCATGCAGTAGTAGAGTTGGACACTGCCTTATAAAAATCGTTATGGCCGTGCCACTCTAACAGCTCGTGGGGCACGCCTGCATGTGTGTGAAGGGCATAGACGATGCCCGGCACGCTTCTGGGAATTACAGCGCCCGGATAGTTGACGCCGTAGCCCATGGTATCGCAGGCCCGAATCTTAATCGGAATCTTGTACTCCTCCATCAGATGCATCAGCTCCAAACAGAAGGGAACTACATAGCCATATATATCTGCACGGGTAATGTCCTCCAAATGGCAGCGGGGGCTGATGCCTTCCTCTAAGCAGTCCCGCACGATCCCCAGATAATGGTTCATGGCCTGCAGTCTGGTCATCTTCATCTTCATAAAGATGTGATAGTCAGAGCAGCTTACTAAAATTCCAGTCTCCGGCATCCCCAGCTCCTTTACCAGCTGGAAGTCTTTCTTGCTGGCCCGGATCCAACTGGTGACTTCCGGGAACTGATAGCCCCGCTCCATACATTTGTAAACTGCATCCTGGTCCTTCTTGCTGTATAAGAAAAATTCGCTGGCCCGAATCATGCCGTTTGGGCCGCCCAGCTTGTGGAGATAATCGTAAATCCGCACAATCTGTTCCGAAGAGTAGGGAGCTCTGGACTGCTGTCCATCCCGGAAGGTGGTATCCGTAATCCAGATGTCTTTCGGCATATCGTGGGGAACCACTCTGTCGTTAAAGGGAATCTTGGGAACCTCTGAGTAGGGGAACATGTTGCGGAAAACATTGGGCTTTTCCACATCATCCAGGATATACATGTGTTCCTCGATTTCCAGCAGATTCTTCTGATTGTTCATGCTAACCGGACGATACTCAAAATAATCGTTTCTATGCATATGGCAGGGCTCCTTTCTTTTTTTGAGGGGATATGAAACGGCTTATAAGCAAGCTTTACGCCTGTTTTTGCAACTGCTTTCTCACCGCTGTATATTCATCCATAACAGCTCATCTTGACCGAAAAAACCGGCCAAGTTGCATCGTTATTTTCGCCGTTATGGATCGTTTCGTATAATTGTATGCAATTATACAAGCTTTGTCAAGTCACAATTCACTGGCTCGCCCTTTCCGCCAGCATCTCCTCATTCCGCTCCACCACTTCCTTCCGGTGCTCCGGCTGTCTCTAAATTTCTGTGTTCCCCCATTAAACTGCCGTATATCACAAGGCAGGCCATGACGCTGTATCCACGATCCAGCAGCCGTCACGAATGCAGCTTGTACTCCCGAATCACAATCTGCAGGGATCTTCTTCCATTATATTCATTTACATCCGGGTAATAAATCACATCCATAGTCCGCCTGCTGCCCAGCTCCTCCACAAACCGGTCTCCCTCTGTAAACAAGAGACCATCCATGGCAAGGCCCTGCTCCGTCACCAGAGAAAGCTTTACTGCATTCCGGCTGCGGCCCAGAACCCGGAAATCCCGGATATGAAGATTCTTCTGGGCAAACACAGGCTTTTCGTTTCCCTGGCCGAAAGGCTCCAAAACCTTCAGCTCCTCCACCAACTGCTCTGATATGTATTCCAGCGGCATAGGCACATCAATCCAGACCTTCGGAATAAAGTCCTCCGGCTTTAAATCCGCCTGCTCATTCAGCCGCCGCCGGAATTCCTCTACATCCTGTTCCCGCAGAGTAAACCCGGCAGCCATGGGATGACCGCCGAATTTCAGCAGCAGATCCTGAACGCCGCAAAGCCCTTGGTACATATGGTAGGCTTCAATGGAGCGGCCGGAGCCCTTGGCCAGCGGGCCTGTCTCGCCAGGCAGCGCTTCCTCTGCCCTGGTCAGTACAAAGGCAGGCTTATTCCAGGCCTCCCGCACCCGCCCGGCGATAATTCCCGCCAAAGACTCATGACACTCCGGCAAATATATCACCAGGACAGAATCTTTTTCATACTGCTCCTCCACCTGGGTCAGGGCTGCGTCTACCCCTGCCTGGGTCATCTCTTTCCGCTCCTCATTTAATTCTTTTAGCTGCGCCGCCATCTCCTGAGCCAGTTTTTCATCCTCGCACAGCAAAAGCTCCAGCGCCAGCTTCGCCGTCAAAAGCCGGCCGCTGGCGTTTAAGCAGGGGCCAACCACAAATCCGATGTGATAGGCCGTAAGCTGGTGAATATCCAGCCCGCAGGCATCCACCAGAGCACGCAGCCCCAGGCTTTTGGTCTGGGGCGTTTTAAGCAGCCCCCATTTTACCAGAATCCGGTTCTCATCCTTTAAGGGCATCACATCCCCTACTGTAGCCATAGCCGCAAACTCCAGCATATCCGCCCACTCCTGAGCCGGAATGCCCAAGCGCTCATATAAAACCTGCACCAGCTTGTAGGCCACCACGCCGCCGCAGATAGACGGAAAAGGATACCCGCAGCCATCCTGCTTCGGATTTACCACTGCGTCTGCCGCCGGAAGCGTCTGGTTTCCATCTTCATCCCGCACCACTTCATGATGGTCTGTAACAATAACCGTCATCCCCAGCTCCTTCGCCAGAGCAATCTGTTCCAGAGCCGCAATGCCGTTGTCGCAGGTTACAATGGTATCGACGCCGTCTGCCGCCGCCTTGCGAATGATAGCCTCATTGACACCGTATCCATCCCGGATCCGCTCCGGAATCTGGTAATCCACCTGGCCGCCGCACCGGCTGATTCCCCGATACAAAAGATAGGTGGAGCACACGCCGTCAATGTCATAATCTCCCACAATCCGGATGGACGCTCTGTTCCGGATTTTTTCCGACAGAATATCCACCGCCCGGTCCATATCCTTCAACAGATGAGGATCATAAAGGTCTGCAGTGGTTCCCTTTAAATACTTAAAAACTGCCGCCTCTCCCTCTACATCCCGATTGCGGATAATCCGGGCTGTTACCTGGTTAATGTGAAACCGCTGCGCCATCCCTGCAAAATCCGCCCGCTTGGTCTGCAGAATCCACACTGCCTCGCTGCCTTTTTTTCTGCTCATATTCCAAAGTCCTCGTTCTGCTCATATTTGTCTTCCAGATTGAAAAAGATGACGCACAGTTGGGGATTCTCCCGCTCTGCGTCTGTAAACACCCGCTTGTTATTCCATTTAGAAAGGGGACCTTGCAAAATGCGCCTGCATCTTCAACATCCCCTCCCATCTTAGTTCTTTTCGTAATACTGGGTCAGCGCCTGAGTACCCAGGTCTTCCTTCCCATCTGCCGCCAGCTCCTCATACATAGAAAGCACCTTTTCCAATACTTCCAGCTTTGCAGAGGCAGCAGCAGCCTCCTGATCTGCCAGCTTCATATCCTTAATAAAGTGCTTGATAAAAAATCCGGGAGCAAAATCCCCCTTAACTGCCCGCGGCAGCACATTGGACATCTGGGCGCTGCCTGCCGCCCCCGTAGAAATGGAATCCAGCATGGTCTGCACATCCAGCCCTACTGCCTTTGCATAGGTATAGGCCTCGCAGGCCCCCGCCAATGCTCCGGCCAAAGCAATCTGATTGCACATTTTGGTGTGCTGGCCGTTTCCGGCCTTGCCCTCGTAGTTAATGTTTTTTCCCATAGCCTCAAACACAGGCATACAGGCGTCAAACGCCTCCCGGTCTCCCCCTGCCAGAATGGTTAAGGTTCCGGCCCTGGCTCCGCCGTCTCCGCCAGTTACCGGCGCGTCCAAAGCATAAATGCCTTTTTCCCTGGCTGCATCGTAAATCTTTACAGCCAGTTGGGGACTGCTGGTAGTCATATCAATGACATAGGCTCCGGCTTCCGTATTCTCCAGAATACCGTCTGCGCCAAAGTACACTTCCTCCACATCCTTTGGGTAGCCTACAATGGTAATTACCACGTCCCGGTCTGCTGCGCATTCCTTTACCGAATCCCGCCAGATGGCGCCCTCTCCGATTACATCCTCCACCTTGGCCCTGGTCCTGGTATAAATAGCCACTTCAAACCCTGCCTTCATCAAATTCCGCACCATGGACTTTCCCATAATGCCAACACCGATAAATCCAATCCTTTTCATAAGAAATCTCCTCTCGCAGCAAGTACTTCTATTCTAGCAGAAACTGTCCCCAACTTCCACTATATTTGTTATTGTTCAAAGCCACTTTACACCTTTTTTTTGATTAACTTGCCAAGGCTGATTTTTCTGGGTTATAATAACTCCAGAAACCAGCATTCATATGAGGAGACTTTCACTATGAGCAACAAGACAAACTCTGCAGCTTTCGATTCCGGCAATTTCCTGCTTCAGGGCAGCATCCTGGCTATGGCCGGCATCATCGTGCGGTTAATCGGACTTTTCTATAAAATTCCCATGACCCGGATCATGGGGCTGGAGGGGATCGGCTATTACAATACGGCTTACGAAATCTACAACATCGGCCTGATTCTGTCCTCCTACAGCCTGCCTCTGGCCGTCTCCAAGCTGATTGCAGCCCGGCGTATCCGGGGACAGTACCAGGACGCCAGACGGGTTTATATCTGTGGCGTCGCCTTTGGCGTAACCGTAGGCTCTGTTATGACTCTGATTTTGCTGTTTGGCTCCAAATGGATTACTGCCAATATTTTTAAAAGTCCCGGCAGCGCCCTTCCTCTGGCCGTCATGGCGCCTACTGTGCTGGTATTTTCCGTCATGGGCATTATGCGGGGCTACTTCCAGGGCTTCGGGAATATGATTCCCACCTCCATCTCTCAGGTCATTGAGCAAATTGTCCATGCAGCAGTCAGCATCCTGGCATCCTGGCTGTTCCTGGGCTGGTTCGCCCACACAGAAAACCCGGCGGCCTACAGCGCCGCAGGCGGAACTCTGGGTACTCTGGTTGGCGCGCTGGCAGCGTTCCTGTTCCTGTCCATCCTGATGGTCCGTCAGAGAAAGGAACGGCAGGAGCTGTACCGTCAGCCTCAGGCCATTGCAGCCGAATCCTGGGGAAGCGTATTTACAGCCCTTCTCCTGACCCTGACCCCCATCGTCCTCAGCCAGTTTGTGTATCAGTTAAGCGGCAGTGTAGATAACTCTCTGTTTGGACAGATTATGAGCGGAAAAGGCCTGACAGAAAAAGAACGCATGTCTCTCCTGGGCGTTTACGGCGGAGAGTACCGCCTTTTAACCAATGTGCCGGTGGCTATTGCCTCCTCTCTGGGAACCTCCATGATTCCCAGCATTGTGGCGTCCAAGGCCCAGCACGACAGCGCCGCCGTCCAGAAAAAAATCCGGCTGACAGTCAAGTTCAATATGCTGATTGCCATCCCCTGCGCCGTAGGCATGGGCGTCCTGGCCGGCCCCATTATGCGGCTGATTTTCGGCGATGACAGCGCCCTTGCCAGAAACCTTCTGACCATCGGCGCACCGGCTGTCGTCTTCTTCTCCCTCTCCACCGTTACCAATGCGGTGCTCCAGAGCATTGACCTGATGCGAAAGTCCGTTACCCACTCGGCTATTTCCTTAGCTGTCCATGTGGCGCTGGTAGTAGTGATGCTTCAGTATCTGGGGCTGGGCGTCTACGGGCTGGTAATCGGAAATGTAACCTTTGCCCTGGTGGTCTGCATCCTCAACTGGATTGCCATCGGCAAGGCTCTGAAATATCACCAGGAAGTCAAAACCACCTTCCTGCTGCCCCTGCTCTCCGCCGGAATCATGGGCGCAGGAACTCTGGCCCTCTATGCCGGGGTGACTGCCCTCACAGGCCGGTATCAGCTAGGCCTCTTAGTCAGCATACCGCTTGCCATGGCGCTTTACGGCGCGCTGATTGTCCTGACCGGAGCCGTCACTGAGGAAGAACTGCCGGACATGCCGTTTGGAATGCGGATTTTGAGGCTGTGCAGGAAGCTGGGACTGATTCGGTCTGTAAAATAATTTCACAGGACGCTTTCTTATATGAATAAATCAAAAGAACCGCCGCTTTGCAGACATCCTATCATCTGCAAAGCAGCGGTTCTTCCTTATCTCATAAACCGTTTTATCATCTTTAGAACAGTCCTGGGAACAGCAGGGACGGAATTGCCAGCCACAGATCCGGGAACAGTACCAGCAGTGCCAGCACAAGCATAGAAGACAGGAAATAAGGAAGCGCTCCCTTAAATGCATCCTCTATTGTAATGCCGCTGATGGATGACGCAATCAGCAGACACAGACCGTAAGGCGGGGTTACCAGGCCAAGAGCCAGGGTAACAATGATGATCAGGCCCAGGATAATCGGGCTGATACCCAGGTTCGTAGCTGCCGGAAGAATGATCGGAACAAACAAGATCATAGCCGGAACCGCATCCATAAATGTACCTACAAACAGGAAGAATACCACAACTACCACCAAAAATACCAGTCTGCCGCCTGTCATGTTGGCAAAGAAGCCCTGTACCAGTACATTTAGCTGATAATAGCTCAGCAGCTCGCCCAAAGCGTTTGCCGTAGCCAGCGCAAACAGAGACAGGGAGGACATCTTCATCGTCTCGATCAGGATCCTGGGCAGGTTCTTTACTTTAATGGTTTTATAATAGAACAGCCCTACAAACAGTGCATAGATACACGCAAATGCAGCAGACTCCGTGGGTGTGAACAGACCGGAAACAATGCCGCCAATCAGGATAATGGGAGTCAAAAGCGCCGGAAGCGATTCCATCGTCTGCCTCATAACCTGCTTCATGGGAACCCGCTCACACTTAGGGAAATTCTTCTTTTTAGCGTACATCTTGACTACAGCCATCATAGCCAGACCCAGAAGAATTCCCGGAATCAGACCAGACATGAACAGTGCGCCGGTACTTACATTTGCAATGCCTGCATACACAACCATGGTGATACTGGGAGGGATGATGGAGCCCAGTGTGGAGGACGCCGCTGTAACGCCTACGGATGTACCCTTGTCATAACCCTGTTTCTCCATAGCCGGAATAAAGATCTTGCCCACACCTGCAGTATCTGCCTGGGAGGAACCGGAAATACCTGCAAAAATCATGGATACTAATACATTGGAATATGCCAGGCCGCCGCGGAAATGTCCTACCATGGAGTTGCAGCAGTCAATCAGTTTTTCCGTGATAGCGCCCTCATTCATCAGGTTTGCAGCCAGGATAAACAGGGGAACTGCCAGCAGCGTAAAGCTGTTTAAGCCGTTGAACATCTTGGAAAATACAACGGTATTGGGAATCATATCCAGGGAGGCAATTCCTGTAAAGGAAACGACTCCCAAAGCAAAGGAGATCGGAACTCCCAGAGCCACAAAGGCGATAAACATAATAACTAATACTGCAGGCATTATTTCGTTCCTCCTTTCACAAGAGCGCTGATGTCCTCAGCAATCAGCTCCGCCAGATAAATACAGGAGGTGGCTCCGCAGATCGGCAGGCACAGCCAGGTCGGCCCTCTCTTTAAAGATGGGATATTCACCCAGGTATAATTCCAGAACTGTTTTGTCAGCTTGACGCCATAGTAGACCATCAGCACTGCAAAAGCCAGCATGATCAGGGAAATAATCAGGTTCAATACATGTTTTGCCTTTTCATTTTTCAGCATATCGCCTAAAGAAGTAAATGCAAAATGCTGTTTTTCTAAAACCATAGCGCCTGCGCCCATAAATACAGCCCAGATAAAAGAATACATGGATACATCCTCTGTCCAGGTGGCTGCAATGCCCAGATAGCGGGAAAGCATCTGGTACACCACAGTCAAAAGGAAAATCAGCAGGAAAAATCCGCCTGCTGCAACCTGGATCTTCTGCAGCTTAGTTACTGCTTTTTTCATCTCGTTTCTCCTTTTCCCTAAATATTACAGTTCTATTCCAAATACATGCTCTGCAGACAGCATACCTTGTCTCTATTTCTGTTTTTATTCCACAGCTGCTGCCCGGATCATCTCCAGTTCAGCAGTCATGTTGTTGTCTGCTGCAAATTTGTCCTGAATTGGGAGAGCCAGAGCCTTGAATGCATCGATGTCCATATCCTCAAACTCTGTCACAACTGCGCCGTCAGCAATAACCTTCTCTTTGGATTCCTTGAACATTCTGTAAACAACCTGGCGTTCTTCCTGGGTGCAGGCCTCAACAGCCTCATCAATCCAGCCCTTCTGTTCGTCACTCAGACTATCGTAGAAGTTGCCGTTCATCAGCAGAAGACGGGTAGTGTAATCGTGATGGGTTTCAGAGATGTATTTGCCGTTATCAGTCTTGTGATGCTCTTTCAGCATAAAGCTGGTGTAGTCATTCTCCGCAGAATCCACAACCCCCTGCTGAAGCGCCTGATACAGCTCGCCCCATGCAACAGAGGTGGGAATAGCGCCGCAGGATTTCCAGAAATCCTGCTGTACCTGGGAAGACTGGGTGCGGATGGTCATGCCTTTTAAGTCAGCGGGGGAGGTAACCGGTTTCTTGCCGTAGTAGTCACGCACGGAAGAAGACCAGTAAGCCATGATGCGGAAATTGTTTCCTGTCTTTTCCGAAACGGTATGTTTCATCTTCTCGCCAAATTCGCCGTCCAGGCATTTCTCCCAATGGTCAAAGCTGTCAAATAAGTAGTTCAGGGAGAAAATATCCACTTCCGGAACACCAATGGAAGTCATGAATCCGGGAGACGCAACTACCATAGATACAGCGCCCATCTCCAGCTTCTCAATCAGCTCATTCTCATTCTCGCCAAGGGTTCCCTTATGTACCGTAACTGCAATCTTACCGCCGGAAATATCCTCAACCACCTCTTTAAACTTATCCATACCATAGGAGTAAGGATTATCCAGAGAAGTCTGGTTGGATGCGATGATCAGGTTCAGCTCTGCTGCCTCGCTGCCGCCTGCCTGTGCAGCAGTCGTAGATGCTGCCGGTGCTCCTCCTCCGCATCCTGCTAAAGATGCTGCTGCCATAACGCCTGCCAGTACCAAAGATAATTTCTTTTTCATAACTATATTTCCCTTCTTTGTTTAAATTATATTTTCACACAGCGGCCATTCCTCCGACTGCCGTGCAAAGCTCTCTGCTTTGTCAATACGCCGCCTCTGCTTTACAGCAAAGCGACAGATACCTTTACTACAACCTTGCGTACCTTCATCGGCTCTCCGGATGCACAGGCCGGACGATGAATATCTTCCGGGAAAAAGATGCTGAAGCAGCCTGGAACCGCCTCAATAAAGCCCTCGTTCTCCACAGATTCATAAAAGATCAGATCTTTCTCGGCTATGCGCTCATCCACCTTGCATTTGCCGGTGTCGGGAGCAAAACCCAGGCGTTCTCTACCAGAGGCCAGAAACTGTACATCCGCATATTTTTCATGAACCTCCGGCCGCTTGTCAGAAGCTGCTCCAGTCTCAACATCAAAAACCTGCGCATAAATATCCTTTCCCTGGATCTCATAGACGCCCGGCTCCATATTCACAAAATCATTGGCTTTTAAGTAGGCAATGGCAGTCTGAATTGCCTGCGGATATTTACTCAGATCATCTTTTCCGTAAATCGATGAAAATATCATGTCCCATATCCTCCCTGTTTCTTAAAATCCCAGTACGGCATTCCATTTTTCTTCAATAACCGGAATCCCGTTTGCCTTATTGTCTCTGCGGGTGTTGATCTCAATCTCACCCGGATAATACACCACGCCGCCTTCTTTAATGGGAGTGGAACCCTTAATGTCTTCAACCAGCTCATCTACAATACGGTCTGTAGTTCCAGGCTCGTTAAACTTACCCGGATCAATGGCAATCATGATCTGGGACAGCCCCACCTCATCGCCGAAGGTGCCGATCTTTCTGACTGAATTTGCGTCTGTCAAAACTGTTGCGATCAAATCCATGAGAATGGAAATTCCGCTGCCTTTCCAGTAGCCCATAGGAAGCACTCTCCAGGTCTTCTCAATCGCCGCAGGATCTGTGGTTAAGTTGTCGTTCTCATCATAGCCGCCCGGTACAGGAAGCTGCTGCCCTTTCAGTCTGGTCTCCTCAATCTTTCCATAGGAGAACTGGGATACCGCACAGTCCACCACCACATGGTCGCCGTTGCTTTTAGGAACTGCGAAGATGATCGGATTGTTGCCGATCCGGCGATCCTTGGCGCCCCAGGCCGGCATGTTGGGCATTGTATTAGACCAGCAGATGCCGATGCACCCCTGGTCTGCCGCCTGCCAGCCATAGCTGCCGCCCCGCATCCAGTGGTTGCTGTTTCCCAATGCAACCATGCCAATGCCGTACTGCTTAGCCAGCTCACATGCCCGATCCATAGCCTGCTTCGCATTCAGCGGACCAAATCCTCTGTGTCCGTCCCATCTCTCAATGGCGCCCATGCTCATCTCACAGGTAGCTGTCACCTCCGGGTCAATTTCGCCCTTATCCAGATACTCCACGACTCTCGGAAACCGATTCAAACCGTGGCTGTAGATGCCATCCAGGCTGTTGGATGCAAAAACCGCTGCTGCATCCGATGCGTTTTTTTCCGAAAAGCCTCTGCTGATAAGAACCCGTTTAAACTCTGCCACCATATCGTCATATTTGATTCTTAGCATATTCATTCTCCTCTTTCACACTCTTTTGCAATCGATTGCTAACCATCTGTATCATATCACAGCCGTTTACACTTTTCAAGTTCATCAATATTGTGCTTTTTAACAATATTTTTTACAGTTTTATATCTATATTGCACAACCCCTTGCTTCATCACTAGAAAAATAGTCGCAATCGATTGTGATATAAATAAAAGCCCATTCTTAACCTGCAGAGCATTTTGATTCATAGGACAAACTTTTCTTAGAAATAGAAAAGCACACAAGACCAAGGCTTTCTGCCATTGGCTTATGTGCTTTCCCGCTCGATGATCTTTGAAAACAGCATCATCTTTTTACTCTTTACAGTCCCTTCCAGACCTTCCCACAAAATTCCCGCCGCCGACTCACTTAGCTCATGCAGCTTATTGTCCAGGGTTGTCAGCTTCGGCTTACAGATTTCTCCGTAAATGCTGTTGTTCACGCCGATAAGTCCCAGTTGTTCCGGCACCTGATACCCCATATCCTGAGCCGCGTGGACGCCGCCTACGGCAATCAGGTCAATGCTGTAGATAATTCCCTCCACATCCGGATGCTCTCTGATGATCCGCATAGTAGTATCATAGCCGCCCTGGAGGGAGCTTTCCTCTGACTCATACAGCCAAAGCGCATCCTCAGGCGCTCCATGCTTCCTCATTCCATCACAGTAGCCCTGACGCTTTTTATAATTGGACGGCGAACTGGAATCCAGCACAAAAGCAATCTTCCGCTTATTTTTACTCCAAAGAAGATCTACGCACTGCTCCATCCCGGAATCTTCATCCACAATAACCCCGGACACATTGGGCAGATCCAGATAGCCGTTGACGATCACCACCGGAACCTCCGGCAAGTGCCGTTTAATGCTCTCTTTCACCTTCTCAGTCATAAACATAGATCCCATTAGGATCACACCTTCCACACGGCGCTGTTCCAGAATCTCAATGTAGCGGGCCTTCTGCTCATCCTCCGCTCCCGTTCCCATGATAATGCAGCAATAACCGCGTTTCGTCAGCTCTTTCTCTATCAGAAACGCACTGTTTGTATGGTGTGTTACCCGGATGTCCACAATCAGGATCCCTACCAGCCTGGAGGACTGCATAACCAGGCCTCTGGCTGCTGCGTTAGGCGTGTAATTGTATTTTTTCAGCAGGTTCTGCACCTTCCGCCTGGTCTCCGCCTTGATGCCCGGCTTGTTATTGATAACTCTGGAGACTGTGCTGGCTGCTACGCCTGCTTCCCGCGCAATATCATAAATTGTCATATCCTTCTCTGCTGTCTGTATTCTCCAGCATTTCACCGCCTTCTTCTGAATCTTTTGTGTTTAACTATAGCGTATTTTGATGAAGACAACAAGTTTATTTTGCGAATATTTTCATTTTTTCGATGGCTCTGTCAGATGCATCGTCAACGGCATCATCAGATGAACCAGCATCAGCTTGTATGCTGCGTCTCCATCCATTTCCCTAATGTGGGAACAGATCATTCGATGCTCTTTCAGCGTATCCTCTGTCCGCCCCGGCACCGACAAAGCGCCCTGGGTTGTCAAGTGAATCAGGTACATGGAACGCTGGAAGGTCTGGGTAAATTCCCGGTTTCCCACATAATCAATCAGCGCCCGGTGGAACTGATGGTCGTATTCCATAAACTGTTCCAGGCTCTCCCTGCTGCAGATGCCCTGCTTCAGATTCTCCGCACTGGGGCCGTACCTGCTGCTGAGGGCGCGCTCCTGCTTCTCCAAAAGCCGCTCCAGGACAGAAAGGAG
This sequence comes from uncultured Eubacteriales bacterium, assembly GCA_951800645.1. Taxonomy (GTDB): domain Bacteria; phylum Bacillota; class Clostridia; order Lachnospirales; family Lachnospiraceae; genus Brotaphodocola. The sequence continues at coordinate 31,739 of CATOIK010000015.1, forward strand.
CTTCTGTCCCTTCCTGGTATCCGCCTCAGCCGCTGCCATATGAACGCAAAACCCTTCGATAGCGCAGCGGATCTGGATGGTTTCCTCCATGTCCTCGCCGCTCAATGTCCGCACCTTGAAGCCCTTGCTGGGCACTACTGTGATATAACCATCCTGGCTTAAGCACTGAATAGCCTCCCGCATAGGCGTCCGGGAAATCCCGATCTGGGCCGACAGCCGAGTCTCTGAATAAAGCTCATCCGGACTCAGCTTTCCAGAAAGAATCATCTCTTTCAGGTATTCATATGCCTGAACCTGAAGCGGACTCATCCGTTCCATTTCGCACCTCCTCGTTTTATCTGATTCTGCTGCCTGCTGCTTTTCTATCTGTTTCTACTATGAATATCATAATGCATAATTCTTTATCCGTCAATCAAAAAAGGACTTGACCGGTATACCGGTATACTGTATAATGAGGACAGAGTTACTGTTATCTTTACAATTCAGGAGGTATTTTATCATGGAAGCAGTTTATCAGTTAGGCAATTTAAGAGTTGTGGATCTCACAAAGACCCTGGATCCGGCTACGGAAAGCCGCCGCTGCCATCTGATCCGCTATAACACCGGAGGTCCTATCCCGGATTTCCACACAGCACTGGATCTGACCAGCCATCTGGGAACTCACTGCGAATGCCCCTATCACCATTTTGAGGACGGAAAGTCTGTGGGAGAACTTCCACTGACCTCCTTTATGGGCCGTGCCATCTATGTAAACATTGATTTTCTGGAGCCCAACGCTCACATCAGCGCCGCTGATCTAGACCGTGCCTGCGGCGACCGCATCAAGGAAGGGGACATTGTCATTCTGGACAGCAACTGGAAATTCCCGCCCTTTACGCCCAAAACCAACAGCCCGGAAGACAAGCGCCTGTTCATCAACGCAGAATCTGCATGGTGGTTCCGTAACCACAAGGTAAAATGCGTTGGCTTCGGCGACGGTGTTTCCATCGAAAACTGCGAGGAGGATGTAAAGCCCTTCCATGACATTCTGATGGAAGTGGACATCACCTTCCTGGAAGTATTAAAGAACTTAGACCAGCTGACCAGCGACACCTTCTTTATGTCCTTCGCAGCCCTGCCCATTTTGGGCGCAGACTCCTGCCCTGTGCGCGCATACGCCATTGAAGGACTGGCAGAGTTCTCTAAATAATCATACTTGAACCCACATCGGCTCTGGCGTTCCACCAGAGCCGGTATTCTATCCCCGGAAAGGACGGTATTTCATATGAGAATTGCAGTAATCGGCGCTGGAGCCATGGGCTCTATTTATGGCGGACATTTATCCTTACACAACCAGGTATTCCTCATCGATACCAATCAGGCTATTGTAGATCATATCAACGCAGAAGGCCTGGTTATTCAGGAAAACGGTGCTGATACCGTTTATCATCCTACAGCGCTGACCTCCACAGAAGGCCAGGCTCCCATGGACTTGATCATTCTGTTTGTAAAATCCCTGTTTTCCAGAACTGCACTTCAGGCAAATCAAGGAATCATCGGGCCAGACACCTATTTAATGACGCTGCAGAACGGCTCTGGACATGAAGATATTTTAGGAAAGTTCGTCTCCCAGGATCACATCATCATCGGCACCACAGAGGACAACGGTGCTGTTCTGGCTCCTGGACTCGTACGCCGCGGAGGCACCGGCAAAACCAACATCGGCATGCTGACTGCTGACAGCCAGAACTTCCTTCCCCGATTAAAAGAAACGCTGGACGCCTGCGGATTCCAGGGCATTATTCATGAAAATATCCAGCAGCTGATCTGGAACAAGCTGTTTACCAATGTATCCTTAAGCGCTGTCACTGGCGTTCTGCAGGTACCTATGGGCTTTATCGCCGGCAATGAGCACGCCTGGAATATCACCAGGCAGCTAATCCACGAGGCAGTTGCCGTAGCCCATGGTCTTGGCCTGGAAGCCGATGAGGCAGAAATTACAGAAAAAGTCCGTCAGACCTCCCTAGGCTCTCCGGAAGGCGTCACCTCCATCTGCGCCGACTTAAAAGCCGGACGGAAAACCGAGGTAGACACCATCAGCAGTTCTGTTGTCCGTGCCGCCAGAAAATGCGGCATAACCGCTCCCACTCATGAAATGATTGTAGAGCTGATACATGCAATGGAAGATCGGCAGGAAGCTTTCTAAATTCTCAAATATATTTGAAAAACACTTGTGATTTTCCTTCAATGATGCTACGATAGATAGGATTATTTGGCGTAACCGTTATTATTTTCCATCTGTTGGAGGAATATTTGTATGGCACTGATCTTACCAAAAAACTATAATCCACATCTCTCCGTCCGTCAGACCCAGGAAGCAATCAAGTATATCCGGGACACATTCCAGAAGGAACTGGGCCGGGAGATGAATCTGGAGCGAATCTCCGCCCCTCTTTTTGTAGAGGAATCCAGCGGACTTAACGATAATTTAAACGGCGTGGAGCGGCCGGTCAGCTTTGACATTTTAGCGATGCCAGGAGAAAATGTAGAAGTAGTACACTCTTTAGCCAAATGGAAACGCATGGCTTTAAAGGAATACGGCTTCAAACCCGGAGAGGGCCTTTACACCAACATGAACGCCATCCGCCGGGACGAAGAATTAGACAATCTTCACTCCTGCTATGTAGATCAGTGGGACTGGGAAAAAGTAATCACCAAAGAAGAACGGACTGTGGAAACTCTGGAAGAAACGGTACGGACCATTTTCAAGGTGATCAAACACATGCAGCATGAGGTGTGGTACAAATATCCGGACGCTGCCAAGCGGCTGCCCCATGACATTACCTTTGTCACCACCCAGGAATTAGAGGACCGCTGGCCGGACAAAACACCGAAGGAGCGGGAGAATCTGATTACCCAGGAGCACGGCTGCGTCTTCTTAATGAAAATCGGCGATAAGTTAAAAAACGGTGAGCCTCACGATGGCCGGGCGCCGGACTACGATGACTGGCAGTTAAACGGAGACATTTTATTCTGGTACGAACAGTTAGGCTGCGCACTGGAAATCTCCAGCATGGGTATCCGGGTAGACGAAGTTTCCCTGGCAGAGCAGTTAAAAAAAGCAGGCTGCGAGGATCGCAAAAATCTGCTCTATCATAAAATGCTCTTAAACGGCGAGCTGCCCTACACCATCGGCGGCGGCATCGGCCAGTCCCGCCTGTGTATGCTCTTATTAGACCGGGCTCATGTAGGTGAGGTACAGGCCAGCCTGTGGCCCAAGAAAATGCGGCAGGTGTGCCGGGAGCATAACATCTTCCTGCTGTAAATACATAAAAAAGAGTCCAGTTCACCGGACTCTTTTTTATGTTTTCTATTAAACAGGAAATCCACTACTCCTTCTTTGTCAGAATCTGCTCTGCAATCTGTCTGATTTCCTTTTCTTCGACAAAATTCGACACCTGATTCTTTAAAAAGGAAAAAGAGTTCACCATATCATTACCGGTTCTCAATCTCCCCCAGCATCCCAACTCTCCGCTCATGGCGGCCGCCCTCATACTGATTGTCCAGCCACTCGTCTACAATCATCTTGGCCATCTCCACGCCGATTACCCTGGCGCCGAAGGTCAGCACATTGGTGTTGTTATGCATCCGGGACAGCCTTGCGCTGTAAGGTTCGCTGCAGGTGCAGACCCGCACGCCTTTTACTTTTCCTGCTGCAATGCCAATGCCGATGCCGGTGCCGCAGATGGCAATGCCGTAATCTGCCTCCCCTGCTGCCACAGCCCGGCCTACCTTCTCGCCGTACTCCGGATAGTCGCAGCTATCGCCGGAGTTGGTTCCAAAGTCAATGACCCCGTATCCCTTGCTCTCCACATACGCCTTTATGGCTTCCTTCATCTCCACAGCGCTGTGGTCATTTCCCATTGCAATTTTCATCTTACAAATTTCCCTTCCTTTTATTTTTTAATGAAACTTTCTAAATATTGGAACCCTCTGCAGCATCCAGCTTTGCATTCCGGTTCTGCAGCAGTAAATCTGCTACCGTCAGTGCAGTCATGGCTTCCACCACCACTACCGCCCTGGGTACTACCACCGGGTCATGGCGGCCCTGAATAGAAATCTCCACATTCTCTCCGTTCCGGTTCACAGTAGACTGCTGTCTGGAGATAGACGGAGTAGGCTTAAAAGCCGCCCGCAGTACAATCTCACTGCCGTCGCTGATGCCGCCCAAAATACCTCCTGCGTGGTTCGTCCGCTTCTTCACAGAGCCGTCTTCTTCCATATAAAATGGGTCGTTATTTTCAGAACCCAAGGCCCTGGCTGCCTTAAAACCGTCTCCAATCTCGAATCCCTTTACCGCCCCAATAGAGAAAACAGCTTTTGCCAGGCAGGCGTCCAGCTTGTCAAATACCGGCTCCCCAATGCCTGCAGGAACTCCGCTCACCCGGCACTCTACTACGCCGCCTGCAGAATCCTGAGCCGCCATCATCTTCTCCATAAGCTCTGCCGCCTGTAAGGCTGCCGATGCATCCGGCATGTTAAAGGCATTCTTATCCCGTTCCGCCAGATCAAACCGCTCCTGCTCCACAGAAACGGTTCCGATACTCTTAGTATAAGCAGTCACCTGAATTCCATAATACCCTAATAATTTAGCAGCCACCGCCCCGGCTGCCACTCGTGCAATGGTCTCCCTGGCAGAGGACCGGCCGCCTCCCCGGTAGTCCCGGATGCCGTACTTGGCGTCAAAGCAGTAGTCTGCATGACCTGGCCGGTACACATCCATAATGGCGCTGTAATCCCTGGACCGCTGATCCGTATTCCGCACCATCATGGCGATGGGAGCGCCGGTGGTCTGTCCTTCAAAAACGCCGGAAAGAATCTCCACCACATCTCCCTCGCTTCTGGCCGTGGTATACCTGCTCTGCCCCGGCTTCCTCCTGTCTAAATATTCCTGTATGTCCGCCTCACATAAGGGAAGTCCCGCGGGACAGCCGTCGATGGTGACACCAACGCCCTTTCCGTGGGACTCTCCCCATGTCATAATCCGAAAGGCGGTTCCAAAGGTTGAACCAGCCATAACTTCCTCCTGTTACTCTCCTACCTTTACAATTACGCAGCTATTAGGCTCATCACACTTTATCTCATTGCTGCTCATGACCAGAAGCTCCTTATCATAATCAATCTTAAAGAAGGTGATGGTGCCGCTGGTGTGATTCATCACAGCCAGGTGCTTGTCATCCGGGAAAACCGCAATGTCCTTCGGATACTCGCCGCTGATAGGCAGACAGCACATCAGCTCTAAAAGACCGGTTTCCGGATCCCGCTTATACATAGCTACGGATTCGTCTCCTGCATTGCTGCAGAACATGTGCCGCTCATCCGGCGAAAACCGCAGGGAGCAGGCAGCCGAAATGCTGCTGTACTTCTCTCCCAGAGTGGAAATGGTCTGAATCTTTTCAAACACAGGAACCCGGTCTCCAGGATCATAGGTAAACACATCAATGACATTCTTCTGCTCATACATCAGGTACATGAACCTGCCATCACTGCTGAACCGGAAGTTTCTGGGAGCAGACTCCAAGTCGCAGGGAAGGGTGTCTACCTGCACCAGATGCTCGTCCTTCTCACTAAACCGGTAAATCTTAATCTGATCCAGGCCGGAATCCGCCGCCATGGCGTACTTGCCGTCCGGGGTCCGTCTAAAGCAGGTTACATGGGGTTTGAAGTTACGGTCTGCCACACTGCCTAAGCCCTTGTGGAACACGCCGTCCACAATCTCTCCCACGCCGCCGTCCCGGCGCAGCCGCAGAATGGTGGCTTTTCCATCATGGAACCCGGAAACCAGCACATACTTGTCCTTTGCGTCTGTAGAAAGATGGCAGCCTCTCATTCCTTTGATCTTTCCGCTGTTCAGCCGGGAAAGGCTTCCGTTTTCCAGAATCCGGAAAGCTACAACTCCCTCGTCTGCAATGGAATACAGGGTGCGATTGTCGTTTGAGACAATTACATAGGAGGAATTATCCACCGCTACCTCGCACCGTTTGGTAAACCTGCCCTTCTCTACATCCACATCAAATACGGTAATTCCTTCCGCTTTGCCGGTGTACGAATAGGAACCCACATATGCCATATATTTTGCCATTGTTTTATCCCCCTGCTGTTCTTTTTCCTATGTGAAGAAGTATATCACACATTCTGTAAAAAATCTATTGACATGCGGATATTTTTCTGTATAATTGGATTTGCTCTTAGTTTAAAAATACTAAACTTTTTACTTATTTTTATATTCATTTACTATTGGTAAACTTTTTGCTTAGTATAGTGGTTTGGTATAGTTTGGAGGCGTTACTGTGGACATTGGATCAAAACTGAAGGAACTGCGGGTCTTAAAAGGACTTACCCAGGAAGAACTGGCGGACCGGGCGGAGATTTCCAAGGGCTTCATCTCTCAGTTGGAACGAAACCTGACCTCCCCTTCCATTGCCACCCTGATTGACATTCTGCAGTGTCTGGGCACCTCGTTAAGCGAATTCTTCTATGAGATGCCGGACGAACAGATTGTCTTCGGAAAAGCGGACTATTTCGAGAAATACGACCCGGAACTGAAAAACAACATCAAATGGATTATCCCCAATGCCCAGAAGAACCGTATGGAGCCCATCCTTCTGACGCTGGAAGCCGGCGGCGGAACCTATCCGGACACGCCCCATGAAGGGGAGGAATTCGGCTATGTGCTCTCCGGCGCCGTCACCATCCACATTGGAAGCAAGACCTACAAGGCAAAAAAAGGAGAATCCTTTTATTATGTGTGCGACAAGCAGCACTATGTTACCAGCAAGGCCGGAGCAACCCTTATCTGGATCAGCTCTCCGCCAAACTTCTAACCTTTATACCTCAGGAGGAACATAAGATGAGTCAGCCTTTGATTGATTTGGTTCACATTTCCAAAACCTACGATGGAACAATGGTTCTGGATGACTTAAATCTTTCCGTAAAGGAAAATGAGTTCGTGACTCTGCTGGGTCCCAGCGGCTGCGGCAAAACTACCACTCTGCGCATTATCGGCGGCTTTGAGACCCCGGATACAGGAAAGGTAATCTTCGGCGGCACAGACATATCCAAACTGCCGCCCAACAAACGGCAGTTAAACACCGTATTCCAGAAATACGCCCTGTTTACTCACATGAATATCGCAGACAACATCGCCTTTGGCTTAAAGATCAAGGGCAAGTCCAAGGCCTACATCGATGATAAAATCAAATACGCTTTAAAGCTGGTAAACTTAGAAGGCTATGAAAAGCGTACCGTAGATTCCTTAAGCGGCGGACAGCAGCAGCGGATTGCCATTGCCCGCGCCATTGTAAACGAGCCTAAGGTACTGCTTCTTGACGAACCGTTAGGCGCTCTGGACTTAAAACTCCGCCAGGACATGCAGTATGAATTGATCCGCCTGAAAAACGAGCTGGGTATTACCTTTATCTATGTAACCCACGACCAGGAGGAGGCCCTGACCATGTCTGATACCATCGTGGTTATGAACCAGGGCTACATTCAGCAGACGGGCACTCCGGAGCAGATCTACAACGAGCCGGAAAATGCTTTTGTAGCAGACTTTATCGGAGAAAGCAACATCGTGCCTGGTATCATGCTGCGGGATGAGCTGGTAGAAATCTTCGGCGCTAAGTTCGCCTGCGTAGACAAGGGCTTCGGCACCAACAAGCCGGTGGATGTGGTTATCCGGCCAGAGGACATCGACCTGGTAGAGCCGGAAAAAGGCGTCTTAACCGGCGTCTGCACCCACTTGATCTTCAAAGGGGTTCACTACGAGATGGAGGTAACCACCCCCGACGGCTTTGAGTGGCTGGTACACTCCACCGACATGTGTCCGGTAGGCAAAGAGGTAGGCATCCATGTAGACCCCTTCGACATCCAGATCATGAACAAACCTGCTTCAGAGGACGAGGAGGCCGTAGGAACCAATGAATAAAAAAATACTTGCCGGGCCGTACCTGGTGTGGATGATCGGCTTCGTCATCATCCCTCTGGCTCTTATTGTCTACTACGGACTTACGGACAGATCCGGGGCTTTTACCATGGCAAATGTACTGTCCATTACAAAGCCGGAACATATAAAAGCCCTGATGCTTTCCCTGGCTCTGTCCTTTATCAGCACAGTAATCTGCCTGCTTTTAGCCTTTCCCCTTTCCATGATTCTGCGGAACCGGGGCATGGGAAAAGGCAGCTTTATCGTGTTCCTGTTCATCCTTCCCATGTGGATGAACTTCCTTCTGCGGACTCTGGCGTGGCAAACCCTGCTGGAGAAAAATGGGGTGATCAACGGAATTTTGACAGCTCTGGGGCTTCCCCGGCAGAATCTGATCAACACCCCCGGCGCCATTGTCCTAGGCATGGTTTACAACTTCCTGCCCTTTATGGTGCTTCCCATTTACAATGTGCTGTGCAAAATCGATGATAACACGGTCAACGCAGCCAGAGACTTAGGAGCCGGCTTCTGGCAGACCCTGATTCACATCTGGATTCCCTTAAGCCTTCCGGGCATCATCAGCGGCATCACCATGGTGTTTGTCCCGGCCCTTACCACTTTCGTGATTTCCAATTTGCTGGGTGGCAGCAAGATTCTTCTGATCGGCAATGTCATCGAACAGGAATTCATGAAAAGCTCCAACTGGAACTTAGGCTCCGGCCTGTCCCTGGTTCTGATGGTCTTTATTTTAATCAGCATGGCGCTGATTGCCAAATACGATAAAAACGGAGAAGGGAGTACATTCTGATGACCCGGTTAAAACGGAATTTCAAACGGATCTGGCAGGACTTTTACCTGGTAATCATCATGCTCTTTCTGTATGCGCCCATCGCCACCATGATTGTCCTATCCTTTAACAACTCCAAATCCCGCTCCCAGTGGGGCGGCTTTACCCTGGAGTGGTACAGCCAGATGTTTGCCAGCCGGAACATTGTCTCTGCCCTGCAGAACACGCTGGCCATTGCATTTTTGTCGGCCCTCATCGCCACCATTCTGGGTACGGCTGCAGCCGTTGCCATTAACAGCATGAAGCGGGTTCCCCGCACAGTTCTGATTGGCCTTGGAAACATCCCAATGCTGAATGCTGAGATCGTCACCGGCATTTCCATGATGCTGACCTTCATCGCCTTCGGCGTTACCATGGGATTTAAAACGATTCTGATCGGGCATATTACCTTTAACCTGCCCTATGTGCTGTTAAGCGTCATGCCCAAGCTAAAGCAGACCAGCAAATACACCTACGAGGCGGCTCTGGACTTAGGAGCCAGCCCCTTAAGAGCCTTTTTTAAGGTGGTATTTCCGGACATTCTGCCAGGGGTGCTGTCAGGCTTCCTGCTATCCTTTACCATGTCCCTGGACGATTTTATCATCACTCACTTTACCAAGGGCGCCGGGGTCAACACCCTGTCCACCCTGATATACAGCGAAGTACGCCGTGGCATCAAGCCGTCCATGTACGCACTGTCTACGGTGATTTTTGTATCTGTGCTGATTTTACTGTTCATCAGCAACCTTTCACCCAAAAAACAGGAGAAAAATTAAGGAGGAATAAGGATTATGAAAAAAACTTTACTGATTCTTTCTGCTGCAGGATTATCTGCAATGCTTCTGGCCGGCTGCGGCGGTCAGACCGGCTCTGCTTCCCAGGGAAGCGGCAGCAGCGAACTTTATGTATATAACTGGGGCGAGTACATTGATGAGTCTGTAATCGAGGAATTTGAGGAAGAGACCGGCATTACCGTAGTATACGACCTGTTTGAGACCAACGAGGAGATGTACCCCATCATCGAGGCTGGAGCTGTTTCCTACGATGTGGTCTGCCCCTCTGATTACATGATTCAGAAGATGCGGAAGAACAACCTTCTGGCAGAGATTAACTTTGACAATGTTCCCAACATCAGCCAGATTGACCCGGCCTATATGGAGATGTCAAAAGCCTTTGACCCGGAAAACAAATACTCTGTCCCCTACTGCTGGGGCACCGTAGGTATTCTCTACAACACCAAGCGGTTAGAGGAACTGGGAGTGGAGCCGCCCTCTAAGTGGGCAGATTTGTGGGACGAGCGGTTAAGCGGCGAAATCCTGATGCAGGACAGCGTCCGGGACGCTTTCATGGTTGCGTTGAAGAAAGACGGCTTTTCCATGAACAGCACCAGCGTGGAAGAACTGCAGCAGGCCAAGCAGGCCCTGGTGGAACAGAAGCCGCTGGTACAGGCTTATGTCATCGACCAGGTGCGGGATAAGATGATTGGCGGCGAGGCTGCCGTAGGCGTTATTTACTCCGGCGAAATGCTTTACATTCAGGAGGAAGCGGCAAACCTGGGACTGGACTACACCCTGGAATATGTGCTTCCGGAAGAAGGAACCAACCTGTGGCTGGATTCCTGGGTAATCCCGGCAAACGCCAAAAACAAGGAAAATGCCGAAAAGTGGATTGACTTCCTGTGCCGCCCGGAAATTGCCAAGAAAAACTTCGAGTACATCACCTACCCCACTCCCAACAAAGGAACTTTTGATCTTTTAGACGAGGAACTGCAGAACAACAAAACCGTATTCCCAGACACAGACACTTTAGTGAACTGCGAAGTATTTGAATATATGGGTGATGAAACAGACGCCATTTATAACGACTTGTGGAAAGAAGTGAAATCCAATTAACATGAAACAGTCCTGTATCCATAGTATATTTTAACCGCTTCGGGCCATACTATCCATGAGAAAAGGAGGTAGTGTCATATGAGAAGCAAAGCTATGGATTACACTGCACTGACCATTGCCATCATCGGGGCCGTAAACTGGGGCCTGATCGGCTTTTTCAACTTCAACCTGGTGGCAGCCCTGTTTGGAAGCACATCCTGGCTGTCCCGTATCATCTATGCCTTAGTCGGATTGTGCGGACTTTATCTGATCAGTTTCTATATGAAGACCGACAGCCTGGAGGCGTAAAAATTCATCAGGACCATTATAGCGGAAGGGGATGCTGCATTTTGCAGCACCCCCTTCCTTCCTTTTTCTGCTGTTATTTCCGCCCTTTTTGTGGTATGCTGTTAGATAAGAATGTTTTCATAATAGAGAGGATTGACATCATGGATCAGGCAAAGTATGAGCAGGAAATACTCCTGCTGGCCTTAAACGCCGGGCGCATCCTGCTGGAAAACGGCGCAGAGGTAACCCGCGTGGAAGACACGGTTCTGCGCATCTGCCGTCACTACGGCTTAAAATCCGCCAGCTCCTTCGTCTTAAGCAACGGCATTTTTCTGACCTCCGGCAGTGAGGAAGAAACCCAGTTTGCCAAAGTGCAGCAAATTCCTGTGAACGCTGCAAATCTAAGCCGGGTAGCAGATGTAAACCAGTTGTCCCGCCAAATCAGCGCCGGCCTCTGCACCCTGGAGGAGGCAAAAGCAGCTTTGGAGCAGATTGACCGTTCCCCAGGCTTTCCCTGGTGGGTGCAGGCTGCAGCCGCCGGCATCTCAGGCGGCTGTTTTTCCGCCATGTTCGGAGGCCACTTAAAAGACTTTTTCTGTTCCCTGATCATAGGATTTCTGCTGCAGCTTTTCATGCTTAAGCTAGGTAAGCCCTGCTTTTCTAAAATTGTCCGCAACATTCTGGGCAGCGCTCTGGTTACCCTTCTCAGCATTTTCTGCTACCGGCTGGGACTGGGTTTTAGACTGGAAGCTCTGATGACAGGCGGAATCATCCTGCTGGTTCCGGGTCTGGCCTTTACCAACGGAATTCGGGACATTGCTGCAGGAGACTACATTTCCGGCTCTGTCCGTATGATGGATGCCGTTCTGGTATTCTTCAGCATTGCCCTGGGCGTTGGCTTTATCATTGCCCTGGCTAACCAGATAATAGGAGGTATCCAGCTATGAGCAGCTTTTTTAATATAATCACGCAGACCCTGGCGGCTGCAGTAGCTACGGTTGGCTTCTCCCTGCTGTTCGGCACTCCGGTCCGCTACTATCCCTTCTGCGGACTGATCGGCGGAGCAGGCTGGTTCTTTTACATAACAGCCCTGCCCTTCTCCTCCGCCTCTGCAGCTACCTTTTTATCCACAGTCATCGTCATTTTCATGTCCCGGTGGTTTGCGGTGCGTAAGCACTGCCCGGTAACCATCTTCCTGATTTCCGGTCTGATTCCCCTGGTGCCGGGAAACGGCCTTTACTGGGCCACCTACTATGGCGTTACCGGAGAGCTTACCATGGCCTTCCAGACAGGGCTGGAAGCCTTTAAGGTGGCGGTGGCCATTGTTCTGGGCATCGTGTTTGTACTGGAAATCCCTCAGAAAGTATTTACGATAGGAAATAAAAACTAACATCCCATACAGGAGGAACTCTTATGCTCATTATTAAAAACAGCCGGGTCATTGACCCGAAAAGCGGCTGCGACGCCGTTATGGACATTGTAATAGAAGAAGGAACCATCACCGGTGTGGGGCCGGATCTGGCCTCAGCCTATGCAGATAAAAGCGGCGTCCAGGTAATCGACGCATCCGGCCTGGTAACTGCTCCCGGCCTGATCGATGTCCATGTCCACTTCCGGGATCCTGGCTTCACTTACAAGGAAGACATCCAGTCCGGCGCCCAGGCGGCGGCAGCCGGCGGCTTCACCACGGTTATCTGCATGGCAAACACCAGACCTGCCGTAGACAATGTGGAAACTCTGAAATATGTACTGGAAGAAGGGAAGAAAACTCCCATCCATGTGTTTACCGCTGCCAACATCACCATGGGTATGAAGGGAGAAACCCTGACAGATATGGAGGCCTTAAAGGCCCACGGCGCCCTTGGCTTTACAGATGACGGCATCCCTTTAAAGGACGCTGCCCTGGTGCAGAAAGCCATGGAGGAAGCAGTCCGTTTAAATGTGCCTTTAAGCTTTCACGAAGAAGACCCTGCCCTGATTGCCAACAACGGCATCAACCGGGGGGCGGTATCTGAAGCGCTTGGTATCGGCGGCTCTCCCGCTGCAGCCGAGGATGTTTTAGTTGCCCGCGACTGTATGCTGGCCGTACACACCGGCGCAGTAATCGACATCCAGCACATCAGCTCCGGCCGTTCCGTCCGCATGGTAAAGCTGGCCAAACAGTTAGGCGCCAATGTGATGGCAGAGGTAACCCCTCACCACTTTACCCTGGATGAAACCGCCGTGTTAAAGCACGGCACTCTGGCAAAAATGAACCCCCCGCTGCGCACTGCCGCTGACCGGGAAGAAATCCTAAAAGGCCTTAAAGAAGGCGTTATTGACATTATCGCCACTGACCATGCGCCTCACAGCGCAGAAGAAAAAGCAAAGCCTATCACGGAAGCTCCCAGCGGCATCATCGGCCTGGAGACCGCTCTGGCCCTGGGCGTCACAAGCCTGGTTCGCCCCGGCCACTTAACCCTGGTTCAACTGATGGAAAAAATGTCTTTGAATCCTGCCATCCTCTACCACTTAGAGGATACCAAGGGCTGGATTGGCAAAGGGGCAGACGCAGACCTGGTGCTGTTTGACCCGGATAAGGCCTGGACCGTAGAGCGCTTCCAGTCCAAATCCTCCAATTCTCCGTTTGTGGGGGAGACTTTGTTTGGGAAGGTAAAGTATACCATTTGCCAGGGGAAGATTGTCTGGAAGGACTGATCCTGCCAAGTTGACAAGCCATCCCAGAAACTGGGCAATATTTTCCCTTTTCCTATTGAATGAGATCCTTTATCCTTATAATTATATACAACGGATCTCAACCTGATCCGATACAAAGGAGAGGATATTTCATGCATCTTGACCCGAAAAACCTAAAGCGGGATTTCCTCCGCTTTATCTTTGCCTCCATGATGGCCCAATGGATCTTTGCCCTGTACAGCGCAGTAGACGGAATGTTTGTGGCCCGGGGCGTCAATGAGGTGGCTCTTTCCGCCGTCAACATTGCCTCCCCCTTCATCAACTTCCTGTTTTCTATCTCCCTGCTGTTTGCAGCCGGTACCTCCACTGTGGCTGCCATCTATCTGGGACAAGGGAAGAAACAGAGAGCCAGCCAGATTGTAACCCAGAACCTGGCTCTTGTTGTCATTCTGGCTGTCGTCATCACTGCGGCCGTACTGCTCTTTCCGGAATCCATCGCTGCATTCCTGGGAGCCACCGAGGAAACCATGGAGTATGTAATCGCCTACATCACCTCCATCGCCCCCTTCAGCGTCTTCTTTATTGTGGCCTATGAATTTGAAATGCTGGTAAAAACCGATGGCTATCCCAAGTATGCTACCATGGCCATCATCTCTGGATGCTTAATCAACTGCATACTGGATTACATATTTATATTCCATCTGCATATGGGTGTGATTGGCGCAGGTTTGGCTACGGGAATTGCCCAGTTCACTCTTGTAATTATTTATCTGATTCACTTTTTCGGTCCCCGCGCCACCTTAAAGATTGTTCCCTTTCATTTTGAGAGAAAAGAACTGTGGCGCATCATAAAAATCGGCCTGCCGTCCGGACTGACGGAGCTGTCCGCAGGACTTACTATTTTTCTGTTTAATCACGCTATTATAGCCTACTTAAACAATGACGCACTGGTCACCTACACCATCATTGGATATGTAAATACCATCGTTGTAATGGGAATGGCCGGTATTGCGCAGGGAGCCCAGCCAATGATCAGCTACTATTATGGGCAAGGAAGCAATCAATATGTGAAAAAGCTGCTCTATTACGGCCTTGTCTCAGCTTCCATCCTTGCCGCCCTGATTTTTACAGGATGCCTTACCGGAGCAGATTTTTTTGTAAGACTGTTTATTTCTTCGGAAAATACTTCCCTGCTTGCCAGCTCTGCCGCAGTATTCCGCATTTTCAGTATTTCCTTCCTGATTATGGGATTCAATGTAGTGGTCTGCGGATTCTTTACTGCCATTGAACGCCCGGTAGGTTCTCTTGTTATCTCCCTGGCCAGAGGACTGGTAACCATTGCCGTCTCCATTTTCCTGATGACTGCTCTATTTGGCGGTCCCGGTATCTGGTGGGCCGCTACAGTATCTGAATGTATGTGTCTGGTAATCACGACATTGCTTTTCAAATGGCAAAAAAGGCGTGGCCAGCTTTACTAAATATTTTTAATCCCAAGAAAGAGAGGTACTTACTATGAAAGTATTACTAATTAACGGCAGTCCCAACAAAGAGGGCTGCACTTACACCGCACTTTCGGAAGTTGCCGACAGTTTAAACCACTGCGGCCTGGAAACAGAAATCTTCCACATTGGCCTAGAAGCAAGCGGCGGATGCCGTGGCTGCGGCGGATGCAAGCAGACTGGCCGGTGCGCCTTCGGCTCTGATCGGCTGGCAGAGCTGTTTGAAAAGGCAGAGCAGGCTGACGGCCTGATTGTCGGCACTCCAGTTCACTATGCCGCCTCCTCCGGGGCAATCTCCTGCGTGCTGGATAAAATGTTTACTGCCATTTCCGGAAAGCTGGCCTACAAACCGTCTGCCTGTGTAGTTAGTTGCCGCAGAGGAGGCGCTTCCGCTGCTTTTGACGAGATGAACAAATATTTTACCATCAATAAAATGCCGGTAGTCGCCAGCCAATACTGGAACAGCGTCCATGGCAGCTGCGCAGAGGATGTGAAAAAGGACGAGGAAGGCCTTCAGATCATGCGGGTTCTGGGCCGCAATATGGCGTGGCTTTTACACTGCATCGAAGCAGGAAAAAAGGCCGGTGTTCCCATGCCGGAGCAGGAGGAACATCTCTGGACCAATTTTATCCGCTGACAGAGCGGCAATATTCTCCAGTTCTCCCGCAAATTATTGTAGAGCAATCGAATTAGGGATCCGATATAATGAGACTATCAAGAACGGCACAGCCGATAACAGCAAAGGAGTGTGGAACTATGATAGTAGGAACCCTGGATCATTGTGAAAAGTATTATGTGTTAGGTGAGAACATCAAGAAAGCCCTGGAGTTCTTAAAGACCCATGACATCCGCCAGATGGAAGATGGTCGCTATGACATAGAAGGCAATGCACTGTCTACCAGCAACCTTCTGGATTTAAGCGCTAAGGAGAAGCAGGGCGTATTCATTCTGGTTCAGCGCTACACCACTCGTGACATCGACACCACCTGGTTCGAGGGACATTTAAAATTCATCGACATCCACTATGTGGCAGAGGGCAATGAATATTTCTGCTACACCCCCATTGCCCGGGCCGGGAAACCGATTACCGAGTATGATCAGGTAGAGGACGATTACCTGTATAACCGGGATTATGAGACTGCTGTTTTAATGCAGCCCGGCGATTTCGTGCTGGTATACCCGGAGGATGTACATATGCCTCAGCGCAAGGTAGTCTTCCCTTCCAATGTAGTAAAGGCATGTGTTAAAATCGCCCTTCCCGGCTGATGCACCTGACAGATGTGAAACTCTGAACGGACACTACGAAAAAACAGATTTCTCGTAGTGTCCGTTTTGTGATATAATAACGAGGAAAATGGCTGTCGTGCCCGCACGAACAGACATTTGACGAGAAAATCATCGAGGCGGCAGTCGAGATGATATAATAAACTGCAAATTTTAAAAGAAGGAGAATTACCATGAAGCTAAAACATATCTGCATCCTTTTTGTCCTCCTTGCCGCCGGCATCATGGTTCTGGGAGTACAGCAATCCTGGGATTTTCTCCACAAAAATCAGTCCGGCAGCGAAATTATTCTTCGGATGGCGGTACCTTATACGGATTGTCATCCCAGTGCCTTAACTGCTGCCCATTTTGCAAACCTGGTTCATACTCAGACCGATGGACAAATCCGAATTCAGGTTTACACAGAAAGCCAACTGGGCAACGAAACAGATACCATAGAACAATTAAAATTCGGCGGTATTGCTTTTTCCATCGCATGTACCCTGTCGCTTAAAGAGGACGATGTAATTCTAAAAAAAATGGGAGGATCCGATCAGACAGATCCGGTCACTCTCGTATTACCGAAAAAAGAACATCTGGTTAAAAACAAGTTGGAAACCCTGGCCATCTTTCATCCGGATATTCGCTGCATAGCCAATAATAAATATCCGCTGACAGTACCTGTTTCCCAAACATCAGAAACCCGGAAACAGCTTGTAATCCAGGCTCATAACTCCGAACCACTTATGGAATACCTTTCTTCTCTGGGGCTTTCTGCAGTCCAATCCACAGAGAACGATCTGGCCGGTTCTTTAAATTATGGCTACATTGATGGTGCAGAATTGACTATAACAGAATATGCTGCATCAAATCTCTCTGACCTCCTCCCCTATCTTTCCATTACAGAAGGTCTTTGGGCTCCGGACTTAATTCTGGCCAGCCAGGTCAGTATGGGAAATCTGACCGCTGAATATCAGAATATTATCCGCAGCTGTGCAAAAGAAGCAGCGGTCTACCAGAAAAGCATTCTGGAAGAATACCAAAAAACAGCCTTGGAAACACTGCAGTCACTTTATCTGACGCCAGAAGGAGGAACCTCATGAAAAAAGAACGCTCAGTCCTCGGTTTTTCATCCTCTGTCAGCCAGGTAAACTGGATTTTGATCAGCATTTTGATCATTACCATTCTGTTTGCCCTGGGTTTCTATTCTACCACCCAGATGCTTGCCGGATACTACGAAGAAAGCGCCAACGGTATTTATCTGACTACTGACTTAAAGAAGACCTTAAGCCAGAGTGACGAATCCATGCAGGAATACCTTCGGACTGGCAACCGTGCCAGTCTGATCCGATATAATGACGCTGTCCGGCAGTTTCAGCACAGCTATGACGCCCTGGCGCAATCTGCCGCTACAGCTCAGGAACAATCCCTGCTGCGCTCCATCAGTGATACTTTTTATTCCTATCAAGCCTCCAGCAACTTTTCTGCCTTTTCCTATTACGAAAAGGAAATATTCCGATGCTATGAAAGCCTTCAGGAAGCTCAGTCCATCAGCCAGTATTTAGCCTCCTACTGCGATGATCTGCTGGACGTCCAAATCCATGCAAGCCACGCAAACAGTAAGCTTTTACAATATGTTCAAAGCCGTTCCCTGTTTTTGAACATGGCCTTTGTGTTGTTTCTGGCAGGAATGTCTCTTTTAGGCCTGCACACCCTGATTGAACAATTCCAGCGTCCTCTAAACCGACTGTATCGCGCCTCTTTGGATATAGCCAAGGGAAATTATTCCGTCCAGATACCGGAAAACTACCGGGACAGCACCATGGAACAGTTGGCTCGAACCTTTAACCGTATGACTTTAAGCATCCGCAACATGGTTCAAAAGCTGGAAGAAAATAAAGAATTAGAAACCCGCCTTTTAAATGAAGAACTAAAGAATACTCAGTATGAATATCTCCTGGAACAGGCCAACTTTCTTGCACTGCAGTCCCAGGCGAATCCGCACTTTCTTTTCAATACTTTAAACAGCATATCCCGCACCATTACCTTAAACCGAAGTGACGACGCAGTAATGATGATTGACGCTTTGACAGTTCTGCTTCGTTACAACCTGCAGGACGCCACTGTTCCCGCCACTCTGGCCGAGGAACTGCATGTGGTAGCTCAATATATGGCAATCCAGAGCTACCGGTTTCAGGATCGGATCCAGGCTCACTTTTCCTACAACCAAGAAATGGCTGCTCAGGTACGCATGCCTCGCTTCACCCTTCAGCCTATTGTAGAAAATGCTATCATTCATGGTCTGGAACCTAAAATATCCCAAGGGTCGCTCTGGATTACCGTTACCTATCCAGAACATAGCTGCCAAATAGATATACGAGATGACGGAGTAGGAATCGATCCGCAAAAACTGCAAAAACTGTTAGAGGGAACTGCTGAAGAACGGATTGGGCACACCACATCCATCGGTATCAACAACACCAGAGAACGGCTGGAAATCTTCACCCACCAAAAAGATTCCTTCAATATCGAAAATCACAAAAACGGCGGAACCCTGGTTCGCATCCGGATTCCATTCCATCAGAAAACAACGGAGGATTGACTATGTATAAATTATTGATTGCAGACGATGAAATTCTGGAGCGGCAGGCGCTCCGCTATTTTGTAGAAGGATCGGAGCTGGAGATCGAGACTATCCTTGAAGCCGGAAACGGCATGGACGCAGTCCGCATGGCTTTGGCTGAGCAACCGGATCTGTGCATTCTGGATATAAAGATGCCGGGCTTAAACGGTCTGGAGGTGATGGAGCAGCTTCGCTCCTTTAACCGTCAGTGCAAAGTAATCCTTTCCACCGCCTACAGTGATTTCGATTATGCCGTTCAGGCTCTTCAGCTGGGAGCTTTGGACTTTCTGGTAAAACCAGTAAAAAAAGAAGTGCTTCTGCGAGCTCTTACCCGGGCCATTGATGAACTGGACGAGCAGCAAAGTCTGAGCCGGAGAAAACAACGAGTTACCGATATGTCCTATGTATTAGAAAAGCGTATTTTGAGAGAACTGGTTACCGGACAAATCGATGAGGAAACACTGTGGTTCCTGGACGGAATCGGTCTGGGAAGCGACATTCTCTGCGCCGGATTTTTCTGGAGACTGGAGCGGAAGCTTTCCGAGGAAGAAAAAGCCAGCCTCTCCCTCCACCTGCGAAAAGAGCTGACTGCGGCCGGCTGCCAGCACCTTCTGTTTGTCCACCGGACCTCCATCGATCTTCTGATCCTGGGTACCAGCGCCCTTCCCCAGGAGGAAACCCAGACAGCCGTAACCCGCATTTTCCGCCGTGCCCTGCATCAGTTCCAGATTCCCAGCCGTTCTGCAGCCGGATCGTGGGTCAACGATATTTTCCAGATCGAGCTATCCTATGTAGAAGCCAAAAAAGCCTTAAGCGAACCGGTGCTGTCTCCAGTGGTAGATTTCCTCTCCGCCCCGGACAGCCTAAAAGTGGATTCCATCCACGATTCCAGGGAGCCTGCGGAAATCAAAGAGATGTGCCGCTATCTGGAGGAGCACTACAGTGAAAAGATTTCTCTGGAAGATGTGACCCAGAAGGTGGGCTTCAGCAAATACTACGGCGGACGGCTGTTTAAACAGTATATGGGCACCACCATCATCGACTATCTGATCCAGATCCGAATGAACAAGGCAAAAGAACTGCTTTTGCAAGATGAATACAGTGTCAAGCAGATCAGCTACATGATTGGCTACCAGGATCCTAATTACTTTACCTGGTCTTTCAAAAAGGCCATGGGAATGTCCCCTGTAAAATACCGCTATACCAAACGCCCGGAGAACCAAAAGCCTTGATCTTTTGCCCGCCGGAGAATGGTCTGTGCCGTATCACAGCTCATTTTTCCGGCAGGCTTTTCTTTTCGCAATATTTTACGAGTATACAACAAATTATTATAGTGTTTCCTCATTGTATAAAGGTTATAATAAATTCATCAAAACGCAGGAATTCTTGTTCAAAATTTTAAAAATCAGGAGGAATTGTTATGAAGAGAAGATCTTTGTTGTCTACTATGCTGATTTTCAGCCTGTCTGCCGGCCTTCTTGCTGGCTGCAGCGGCAATCAGACTGACAGCACCACGGCAGCTCCTGCTGCAGAAGGTACTGCCCCACAGGCGCCGGCAGCTCCCGCTGACGATGAAATCTACACCATGCAGTTGGGACATGCCCAGGCAACCACCAGCCCCCGCCATCGTTCCGTAGAGTTATTTAAGAATCTGGTCGAGGAGCGGACCGACGGCCATGTAAAGGTAGAAATTTTCCCGGCTGGTCAGTTAGGCAATGAAACCGAAATGACAGAGGCTGTTTCCATGGGCACGCTTCAGGCAGTTCGAGGCGGTGAGCTGGAATATCTTCCCCAGATCACCATGTTAAGTCTTCCCATGCTGTGCGACACTCTGGAAGAAGCCCGTACCTTATGCTACAGCGATTTTGTAGCCGACATGTTAAGCAGCGTAGAGACCGAGCACAACATGAAGGTTCTGGCCGTAGGTGATGACAGTGGTTTCCGCCAGATCACCAACAGCGTCCGCCCCATCACCAAGCCGGAGGATATGCAGGGCCTTAAGATGCGTACCGTTCTGGAAGTAATTGACATGTCTATGAAAGCATTCGGTTCTTCCACTGTATCCGTTCCTTTTACCGACCTGTACATGGCCTTAAAGACCGGTGTTGCAGACGGTCAGGAAAACCCGGTAGCCCTCATCGACTCATCCAAGTTCTATGAGGTTCAGAAATACTGTTCCATCATCGACTACATGTTCTGCGCAGAAGTAATGTATGTAAACCTGGACTGGTGGAACAGCCTTCCGGCAGAATACCAGGCCATACTGACAGAGTGTGCACGGGAAATGATGGATGAAAACAGCCGCATCACCGACCAAGAAAATGAACAGTACATTGAAAACATCAAAAACAATGGCTGTGAAGTAACCGTTCTGACCCCTGAGCAAAGAGAAGCTTTCCGGCCTCTGGCTGAAAACGTATGGAAAGAATATGTAGACAGCGGGCGAATCTCGAAAGAGGATTTAAACGAGATGCTGTCCATTATCGGAAAGAGCATTGACTGGTAAATCATAATACAAACATATCATATTTATGGGCTTGCCGGATCCGTTCCGTCAGGCCCATATCTGAAAGGAGATGCAGTCTATGGAAAACCTCCGCAAGGCAGGCAGGTTATTTTACAAAATCTATGTTGGGATCGGAATTGCCACCATGGCTTTTGTATCAGCAGCCGTAATTTTTGCAGTCATTATGCGCTACTTCTTTGGAATCTCGTATACATTCTTAGAAGAGCTGATCACTCTGGTTTTTGCTTTCTCTGCGTTCTGGGGAATCGGCATCTGCGCACTGGAAAATGAGCATGTAGTAATCGACTACTTTTATCAGAAATTCCCGGAAAAGCTCCGCCGTTATATTGATATTTTTAACTACATCATAGTTTTAGTAACTCTGGGAGTCATTGACTATTACAGCATCAACTGGATCCAGGTGGCAGGAAAGACCATCTCCAACGGTCTGCGTGTGAAATATGTCTATATTTACAGCGCAATGCCGATAGGTATCACAGTCAGTATGCTTCTGATCGCCTATAAGCTGATCTGCATTATCCGGAAAAAAACTGTCTTCCAGACAAGAAAGGAGGAATTCATCCTATGATTATGGTCTATCTTCTGGCCGTGCTGATTCTTCTAGCCGTAATCGGAGTGCCGTTAGCCGTGGCTATTGGCGGCTCCTGTATCTCTTATGTAGCGCTCAATGCCCCAAACCTGACGGCAATGCTTCCTCAGCGTATCTGGTCCGGTTCCTTCAGCTATGTTTTAGTTGCCATGCCTCTGTTTATCTTCATGGGTGAGCTGATGAACGAAAGCGGTCTGACAGAACAGCTGATTGACTTCTGCATGTACCTGGTTCGTCCCATCCGGGGCGGCCTAGGTGAGGTAAACATAATAGCCAGCATGATCTTTGGCGGTATCTCCGGATCCTCCGTGGCAGATACCTCTGCCCTGGGTTCTGTCCTGATTCCGGAAATGGAGAAGAGAGGCTACTCTCCGGAGTTTTCCGCAGGAATTACCGTGGCCTCCTCCACTATGGGCATGGTAATTCCCCCCAGCATTCCCATGATCATGTTTTCCATGATTACCGGAGCCTCCGTAGGCGCTTTATTTATGGCCGGCGCCATTCCAGGGCTTCTGGTAGGCGTTCTCCAGTGTATCGTCTGCTATGTAATCTCCAAAAAGCGGGGCTATCATCCGGTTCTGGACAAATTAAATGTACATGCTATGATTTCCACCCTGGTAGGGAGCTTTCCTGCAGTAATCATGCCGGTCATTATGGTGCTGGCAATTTCCTTTGGAATCTGCACCGCCAGTGAGGCAGGGGCTGTCGCAGTATTTTATTCTCTGATTTTAGGCCTATTCCTGTACCGGAAGCTGACGCTGAAGGGAGTAATCCGGGCGCTGAGAAAGACCTTTGTTTCCTCCAGCTCTATCACCGTCATCATTGGCTTTTCCACCATCTTTACCTGGCTGATGACCATGCAGCAGGTGCCCCAGACTGTAGCCGCCATCTTCCTGTCCTGGAACCTGCCTAAGTGGGCTATGCTGCTGATACTGGACGCACTGATCCTGTTCCTGGGAACCTTCATCGATGTGTCCCCGGCAATCCTGATGCTGACCCCGATCCTGCTTCCTATCATGAGGGCTATCGGCGTCAACGACTGGCAGTTCGGCGCCATCTTCATCATTGGACTGGCTATTGGGCTGGTAACCCCGCCGGTGGGAATGTGCCTGAATGTATGCAATAAAATCAACAAGATGTCGGTCATTGACATTGCCAAAGGAGCGCTGCCCTTTATAGCCTGCAACATTGCGGTACTTCTGGCTACCACCTTTATCCCGGCTCTGTCCAACTGGCTGCCGACTCTGATGAATTATCAGCCGTAAGCCATTTCTCAGTTGTAGAAAACGCAAATTACAAATATAATATTTTTACACGGGAGGGACTCTGACATAACCCCTCCCTCACCAGAGAAAAGGAGATTTTACATGAAAATTGCAGTCATCAACGAAAACAGCCAGGCAGCAAAGAACGAGTTAATCGTTTCTTCTTTAAAGAAGGTTGTAGAACCTATGGGACACACCGTACATAACTACGGCATGTATGCAGCCGACGATGCAGCCCAGCTAACCTATGTACAGGTCGGTATCCTGGGAGCCGTTCTTTTAAACAGCGGTGCGGCAGACTATGTAATCACCGGCTGCGGCACCGGCGAGGGCGCTATGCTGGCTATGAACAGCTTCCCCAATGTGCTGTGCGGCCATGTGGAGGATCCGGTAGACGCCTACACCTTCGCCCATGTAAACGACGGCAATGCCGTTGCACTTCCCTTTGCAAAGGGCTTCGGCTGGGGCGGCGAGCTGAACCTGGAATACATCTTTGAAAAGCTGTTCGGTTTCGGCCATGGCCAAGGCTATCCCAAGGAGCGTGTAGTTCCGGAGCAGAGAAATAAAAAGATTCTGGACGCAGTCCGCGCCGTAACCCTGCGCCCCATCATCGACTGCTTAAAGGATATTGACCAGGAGCTGGTAAAAGGCGCCTTTGCAGGCGAGCACTTCAAAGAGCTGTTCTTTGAAAACTGCCAGAATGAGGAGATTGCAGCGTATATTAAAACGCTGATGTAATCTTTCAAAGCCTATACAAAGTAAAAAGAGTCCAGTTCACCGGACTCCCGCGCCGGAGCGCGTCTGCGTCAGCAGACATTTTCCTTAAGCGCGAAGTGCGCATCCCGCGGAGCGTTTTTGTTTCATAGGGCGAACTTTCCTATGAAATAAATAACAGGGATGCTGTTTTTGGCAGCACCCCTGTTTCTTTTTCGCTTCTGGGATTCTTCTATTTTCTCCGTTTCTTTCTCGATACAGTACCCGGCTTTTCATCACTGTTCTCTGCAGCTTTTTTGGCTGGCATCTTCTTAACCGCCGCCTTTTTCTCCGCTTCTTTCTTCTCCGGTTCTTTTTTCTCCGCTTCTTTCTTCTCTGCCTCTTTCTTAACCGCCGCCTTTTTCTCCGCTTCTTTCCTCTCTGCCTCTTTCTTCTCTTTCGCCTTTACCGGCCCCTTTCCTGCCGGCTTCGCCGGTGTAGGAACCGCTGCAGGCGTACAGGTGAACACGATCGTAGACATAGGCGGAACATCAATCACAATGGAGTTTTCCTGTCCATCCCACTCCTCCTGCTTAGAGGTCTTGACACGGGGATTTACCACACCGCTGCCGCCGTAAGCCGTATCATCACTGTTTAAAATCTCTTTATACTTTCCGAAGAAGGGGACGCCAACCCGGAACTTCTCATGGACTACCGGGGCAAAGTTGCAGACAAACAGCAAGGTCTCCTCTGGTTTTTTCGTCTTTCGTATAAAGGTCACCATATTGTCCTTATCCATCATACAGTTAATCCACTGAAAACCTTCCGGGTCAAAGTCCATCTGGTGCAGCGCCGGGTGGGTCTGGTACAGCTTATTCAACGCCTTTACATAATCCTGGGTGGTCTTGTGAACCGGATACTCCAGAATATTCCATGGCAGTTCCTCATTCTCGTTCCATTCGGACACCTGGGCAAACTCCTGTCCCATGAACAGCAGCTTCTTGCCTGGATGGCCGTACATAAATCCATATGCAGCCCGCAGATTGTCCGCCTTGGCCTCATAGGTTTCTCCCGGCATCTTGCACAGCATAGAACATTTTCCGTGCACCACCTCATCGTGAGAAAATACCAGCACAAAATTCTCGCTGTAGGCGTACAGCATACTGAAGGTCAGCGCACCGTAGCTGTAGTTCCGGAAATAGGGATCCGTCTGGAGGTAATGGGTAAAGTCGTTCATCCAGCCCATGTTCCACTTGTAATCAAAGCCCAGGCCGTTGTCTCTTACATCTCCTGTAATCTGAGGCCATGCGGTAGATTCCTCCGCAATGAGCACAGCGCCCTTGGTCTGTTTCTTAAAGATACTGTTTAGATGCTTCAAAAATTCTACTGCTTCCAGGTTTTCATGGCCGCCGTAAATATTAGCCACCCACTCGCCATCATTCTTTCCATAGTCCAGATACAGCATGGAAGCCACTGCGTCCATGCGGATCCCGTCTGCATGGAACTCCTTGACCCAGTAAAGAGCATTAGCAATCAGGAAGTTTCTTACCTGAGGACGCCCATAGTTGTAAATCAGGGTGCCCCAGTGAGGATGGGAACCCTGGCGGGGATCCTGATGCTCATACACGCAGGTTCCGTCAAAGCAGGCCAGGCCGTAAGCGTCTCTGGGGAAGTGAGCCGGAACCCAGTCCAAAATCACGCCGATGCCCTGGCTGTGCATGTAGTTCATAAAATACTTGAAATCATCCGGAGTTCCATAGCGGCTGGTGGGAGCATAATAGCCTGTCACCTGATAGCCCCAGGAAGCGTCCAGCGGATGCTCCATCACCGGCATCAGCTCCACATGGGTATATCCCATCTCTTTGATGTAATCTGCCAGGCGGGGAGCAATCTCCCGGTAATTGTAAAACTCAGAACCAATGATCTCCTGCCCGGCTTCATCTGCTGCAACCGGCTTACGGATCCAGGAGCCTAAGTGCATCTCGTAAATAGACATAGGCTTGTCCTTGGACTGGGTCTGTTCCCGGCTCTCCATCCAGGTCTGATCTGTCCAGTCAAACTTCTCTAAATCCCACACAATGGACGCGGTGTTCGGCCGAAGCTCTGCATAGTTTGCATAAGGATCTGCCTTTAACATCGGCTCCCCTCTGCGGTTCTTGATTTCGTATTTGTAGATAGTGCCTGCCTCCAGGCCGGGAATAAACAGCTCAAACACACCGGAATCTCCATTCCGGTTCATTTGATACCGCCGTCCATCCCACTGGCAGAAATCTCCCACTACGCTGACCCGCATGGCGCACGGCGCCCAAACAGAGAAATATACACCGGATACTCCGCCCATCTCCATAGGGTGAGCGCCCATCTTTTTGTATACATCATAGTAAATTCCTGCGTCAAACTTTTTAAGGTCTGCCTCTGTATACTGGCTCTTAAATGCATAAGGATCCTGAAGCTCTGCCGTTACACCAGACTCATAGGTGACAAACAGGGTGTACGGCGCTTTGGTTTTCCTCGGAATCAGTACTCCGAAAACCCCAGCCTCATCCTGCTGCTCCATGGGATATTGTTTTCCGCCCAGTTTTACTGCAATTTCCGCTGCATGAGGTATGAAAGCCATGATCAGCAATCCCTCATCCACCAGATGCGGTCCCAAAATCTTCCCCGGCTCTGCAGCCTCAGAATATACCAGTTCTTCAATACCCGCCCAATCCATTAAATCATATAATACCTTGTCCATAAGAGCCCCCTCATTTCTGACAGAAAGGCAAATGTTCCAGACACCTTTGCCAGATTTTCTTTTAATTCTGACTATAATTATACTCGATTTTCTTCCAGATTACAACGGTATTAAGCCCGAACTGATACCAAAATTTATTGACTCGATTCATAGGCCAGCATCAGGTCCACCATCCGTCCATAGCTGCGGACTCCGTCCTTTTGATCGTTCATTTTTAAATATGCGTCGTTCCACTGGGCAGCCGCCTCCGCCACCTTCCCCTCGTACTGGTTCCAGAATGCGTTGTTATCTGCCAGATCCTGCCTGGCCCGCTCACACAGCTTTCCGCTAAGCTCCAGGTATGCCTCCATGTCTGCGGAAGCCAGCGCATTGCCTGCATACACCCAGCCTGTCAGGTAACCGCTGTAGCGAAAGGCCGGATCCTCCGATAAGATACAGGCCAGATACCCGATAAAGTTAGCTTCGTCCTCCCGCATAAATCCCTTTAAATGAGACAGCTCATGACACATGGTATGAGGCACATTGTAATCCGGCATGTCTCCGTTGTAATTAGCCTCCACCGTAAACGGCGAGTATACGCCGCATAACTGCTGCACCGACAGAATCTGAGAGACCACCACCTCCTTAGGTTTTGGGCAGTAGCCGCCCAGCGCCGGAAACTCTGCACCGGCGGCTTTCATAGCTTCCACTGCCGCCTGCCTCCACGCTCTCCGGTTTTTCTCATAGGAAAACGCCGCTGTTTCTCCCTCATCCGGCCTGCAGGCATTTACCTGCTCCGTTAAGTACCGGCACAGCTCGGTCAGCTCCTCCACCGTATATTTGCCCGGCTCCAGCCCGGCATACCGTGAAAAGGCCATTGCATGGTAATTTACGCCGCAGTTTGACATATACAAAAACAGCAGTGTTCCGGTCAGAAACACGCCTCTGCAAAGCACTGCTTCCGATTTCCGAAAATTCCACTTTATGTATAAAACAGCCGCTAAAATCAGCCCATACAGTCCTATCTCCACCACTGAGAATGGAAATATGTCAAAAACCTTGCCCACAATCCCCACAATCGCCTTGTAGACAGAGTGAGCGTACCAGGTTGCAAACCCAGGCATATACTTTGCTGAAATTTTCAAAAGCGCGGCGGCCCCCAGAAAAGCGGCCCCTGCCTTTAAGTATCTCTTATCCTTCTTCTCCATGTTTTGTCCTATCTTCTCCCATGATACAAAAGCAGAGCTTCAAGGCCTCTTTAGCAAGAAACCTGAAAGCTCTGCTTTATCTTTTGTCTTTGAATTCTAGTGCCGCATCTCCAGCCGCACCAGGGCGCGCTTTAAGGCCATCTCGGCCCTCAGCACATCCAGATTTCCATCGGCAGAGGACAGGCGCCGTTCTGCACGGATTTTCGCCTCCTCGGCCCGTTTAAAATCAATCTCATCCGGCCACTCAATTACCTCGGCCATGATAGTCACCTTTTCCGGCAGGATGGTGATAAAACCGGACATTAAAGCCGCTTCCTTCACTTCCTCTGCTTCGTGAATTTTTAATACTCCCGGAGCCACCACCGCCGTCAGAGGAATGTGGTTGGGATAGATACCAATGTTCCCCTCTGTGGTGGTCAGTTCTGCCATGGCCACATCACCCTCGTAGAACTTTGCCTCCGGAGTAACGATCTGCAATTTCATTCCATCAGCCATAGACGCCTCCCCTATTTCATGCGGGCCAGAACATCGTCAATATTACCTGCATTGAGGAAATACTGCTCCGGAACATCATCATGCTTTCCTTCCAGAATCTCCTTAAAGCCCTGGATCGTCTCGCTGACCGGAACATACCGGCCTTCCAGTCCGGTAAACTGGCCTGCAACGAAGAACGGCTGAGACAGGAACCTCTGAATCTTTCTTGCCCGGGAAACGGTCAGCTTATCTTCCTCAGACAGCTCATCCATACCCAGCATGGCAATGATGTCCTGCAGCTCTTTGTACTTCTGAAGCACCTCCTGGACGCCTCTGGCTACCTGGTAGTGCTCCTCACCCACAATACGGGGATCCAAAATCCGGGAGGTAGACTCCAGCGGATCAACTGCCGGATAGATACCCAGCTCTACGATGGAACGGCTCAATACGGTAGTCGCGTCCAGGTGAGCGAAGGTGTTAGCCGGAGCCGGATCCGTCAAGTCGTCTGCAGGCACATAAACAGCCTGTACAGAGGTAATGGAACCGTTCTTGGTGGAAGTAATCCGCTCCTGAAGGGCGCCCATCTCTGTCTGCAGGGTGGGCTGGTAGCCTACTGCAGAAGGCATACGGCCTAACAGTGCAGATACCTCAGAACCTGCCTGGGTGAAACGGAAAATATTGTCAATGAACAGCAGCACATCCTTACCGCCCTGGTCCCGGAAATACTCTGCCATAGTAAGACCTGTCAGGCCTACTCTCATACGCGCTCCCGGCGGCTCGTTCATCTGACCGAATACCATGGTAGTCTTGTTGATAACACCAGACTCTGTCATCTCATAGTACAGGTCATTTCCCTCACGGGTACGCTCGCCTACGCCGGTAAATACAGAATATCCGCCGTGCTCCGTAGCGATATTACGGATCAGCTCCTGAATCAGTACGGTCTTGCCTACGCCTGCGCCGCCGAACAGACCGATCTTACCGCCCTTCTGATAGGGGCAAAGCAGATCAACTACCTTGATGCCAGTCTCCAGGATCTCCGTCTCTGTAGACTGTTCCTCAAAGGTAGGCGCCTTCCGGTGAATCGGAAGATACTCCTCCGTCTGAGGCTTCTCTTTATTGTCAATCGGTTCGCCCAGAACATTGAAAATACGGCCCAGCGTATTCTCGCCTACCGGAACCGTAATCGGCGCTCCGGTAGCAATGGCGTCCATACCGCGTCTCAATCCATCAGTGCTTCCCATTGCGATACATCTTACCGTATCGTCACCAAGATCCTGAGCCACCTCAACCACCAGCTCTCCCGCCTCTAACGGAATGCGGATGGCCTCGTTGATCTCCGGAATCTTGCCCTGGGAGAACTTGATGTCCATAACGGCACCGATAATCTGTGTGATTTTACCAGTATTTTGTTCTGCCATCTTGTTTCTCCTTTTTTCTATTTCTATCTTCTACTCAATCGCATTCGCACCTGCAATAATCTCCGTAAGCTCCTGGGTAATGGATCCCTGGCGGGCACGGTTATACTGCAGCTCCAGCTTGGCCAGCATCTCGTCCGCATTGTTGGTGGCAGAATCCATAGCAGCCATGCGGGCGCCGTTTTCACTGGCTACCGCCTCCTGCAGCGCACCAAAAATCAGACTGCTCATGTATTTCGGAATGATCTGATCCAGCACAGTCTCCTCCTCTGGCTCATAATTCATCAAAGCCTCAGCCTTGGGAGCCTCGTCCCCATCCTTTTCCCCTACAGTGAAGGGAAGCAGCGTCAACATCCTGGGGATGTGAACCACCGTATTTTTAAAGGAGGTGTATGCCAGACAGATCTCGCTGATCTCGCCCCGCCCAAACCCGTCAAGAAGCACTTTGGTCAAGTCAGACGCATCCTGATACAGCGGTTCATTGATCACTTCGGAGTAATCACCCTTGATCTCGTAGCCCTTCTTGGCCAGGCCGTCACGGCCCTTGCGGCCAATGGCGTAAACCACCGTCTCCTCCGGCTTCAGTCTGGGATCTCCCGCAATCAGCTTTACAATGTTGTTGTTATAGCCGCCTGCCAAACCCCGGTTGGAAGTGATGGCAATCACTGCCTTCTTCCCCGTAGCTCCTGCCCGCAGGTATTTGTGGTCGATGGTTCCCGACTTCTGAAGCATGGACGCAATGGTGTCATACATCATGTCAAAATAAGGCTTGGAGTTCTCTGCCTTCTGTCTGGATTTCTGCAGTTTAACTGTGGAAACCAGCTTCATGGCTTTGGTGATCTGGCCGGTGCTCTGGATACTCGCTCGTCTGCGTTTTATATCTCTCATGGATGCCATGATCGTTTACCTCACTTTCGCTCCGCTTATCTCTGCGCCTTGCACTCCTTGATCGCTTTCACCAGAAGTTCCTCCGTCTCCTCTGACAGCACCTTGGTGTCTCGGATAGACGCCGGAATCTCCGGATATTTGGTGTCAATGTACTTAAACAGATCCTTCTCAAAGCCCAGCACATCTGCAACCGGAATATCCAGAAGATACTTTCTAGTGGCTGCATAAATGATGATTACCTGGTACTCAACCGGCATAGGCTGGTACTGAGGCTGCTTTAAGACTTCGCGGATCCGCTCACCCTGAGCCAACTGCTCGGTGGTAGCCGCATCCAGCTCGGAACCAAACTGGGCAAAGCTGGCCAGTTCCCGGTACTGCGCCAGCTCCACACGGATGGGAGCCGCAATCTTCTTGATTGCCTTAATCTGAGCTGCGCCGCCTACACGGGACACAGACAGACCGGCGTTGATAGCCGGGCGGAAACCGGAGTTGAACATTTCCGTCTCCAGGTAAATCTGACCGTCTGTAATGGAAATTACATTGGTCGGAATGTATGCAGATACATCGCCTGCCTGGGTCTCAATAATGGGCAGTGCCGTTAAGGAACCGCCGCCCAGATCATCGGAAAGGCGGGACGCACGCTCTAACAGTCTGGAATGCAGGTAGAAAACATCGCCCGGATAAGCCTCTCGTCCCGGCGGTCTCTTAAGAAGAAGGGACAGGGTACGGTAAGCCGCTGCATGCTTTGTCAGGTCATCATAGACAACCAGCACATCCTCACCGTTCTCCATCCACTCCTCACCGATAGCGCAGCCTGCATAAGGAGCAATGTACTGTAACGGAGCCAGGTCAGACGCAGTAGATACCACGATGGTGGTGTAATCCATGGCGCCGAACTCCTCCAGGGTTCTCACAATGTTTGCAACGGTAGACGCTTTCTGGCCGATAGCCACATAGATACAATGTACGCCCTGACCCTTCTGGTTAATAATGGTGTCAATGGCGATGGCGGTCTTACCGGTCTGGCGGTCGCCGATAATCAGCTCACGCTGGCCTCTGCCGATGGGAATCATGGCGTCGATTGCCTTGATACCGGTCTGCAGGGGGGTATCTACAGATTTTCTCTCAATTACGCCGTGAGCTACCCGCTCTACACGGCGGAACTTATCTGTCTCGATGGGGCCTTTGCCGTCAATGGGCTGTCCAAGGGCGTTTACAACCCGGCCAGTCAAAGCGTCGCCTACCGGAACCTCAACTACGCGGCCGGTGGTCTTGACAATATCGCCCTCACTGATGTTTCTGGTATCGCCTAAAAGAACAACGCCTACATTGTCCTCCTCTAAGTTCTGAACCATGCCAAACACTTCACCGGGGAACTCTAAAAGCTCACCCTGCATTGCCTTCTCCAGTCCATGAACCCTGGCAATACCGTCCGCAACCGTGATTACGGTGCCTACATCCGAGACTTCCAGTTTTGTGGAATATTTCCCAATCTGTTCTTTAATCACAGAACTGATTTCTTCTGGTCTCAAATTCATTTTGCAGTTTCCTTTCTGACTTGTTATGCCAACTGAAGGCTGGAAAGCTCCTTCTTCAGTTCATAAAGCCGTGTTTTAATGCTGGAGTCCACCACATGGTCTCCGATGCGCACTACCATTCCGCCCAGCAGGGACGGATCTGTTTCATAGTGCATCTCAAACTCTGCATAAGAAGTGGTCTCAAGCAGCTTCTTTTCCAAACTTGCCTTCTGATCGCTTTTCAGCTCCACTGCGCTTGTAACATAAACAGCGCCGATCCGCTTGTACTCCTTCACCCTTGCGATGAAGTACTGGAAAATGGCAATCATATCGCTCTGCCGGTCTTTCTCAACAATGATTGAGAGGAAGCTCATAAGCTCCTCCGCCACTTTATGGTCGAACACCTGATGAATGATGGCGATCTTTTCTTCTTTGACAATCTGGGGATTACCAAGCAGGGTCAAAAGCTCCGGGTTCTCCAGTAAAATGGGAACCAGGGCGCTTGCCTCCTCATAAAGGGTGTCCATCTTTCCTGTCTCCAGGGCGGTCTCAAACAATGCATCTCCGTACACCTTTGAAACTAGCTTTGCCATGTGCTCTCACCCATTTCCTTCAAAGTCTCGTCAATCAGAGCGTCCTGAATCTTTGCGTCCATAGAGTTTGCCACTATCTTCTCAGCCATCATGGCTGCAATGGAAACAACTTCCTGTTTCATGTCGTCAAGGGCTTTCTTTTTCTCCAGCTGAACCTCGCGGTTAGCCCGCTCAATGATTCTGGCCGCCTCTGCCTTGGCTTCGTTAAGCATCTCTTCCTCACGGACTTTTGCTTTTCTCCGTGCAGACTCTAAGATACTTTCTGCTTCCTTGTTTGCGTCCTTTAACTTTGCCTCATACTCAGCCTTCATGGCTGCTGCAGAAGCCTGATCCTGCGCGGCGTTTGCCAGCTCGTCAGCAACTTTCTTTCTTCTCTTTTCCAGCACATCCCGCACCGGATTGAAAAGCAGATAGGACAATGCAAAGAACAAAATAAAGATATTGATGCCCATCAGGACTGCGTCGTGCAGAAGCTGCGGGTCAAATCCTATCAGTCTGTCCAAGTCTTAGGCCTCCTTTCTGCCTCGTTTTCCTTCTCAATATTCCTTATGCGCCGAAGGGCTTAACGAACATCAGGATAATAGCAACAACCAGGCCGTACAGACCTGTGGTCTCTGCAACTGCCTGACCCAAAAGCATGGTGGAAGTAATGTCAGACTTAGCGCCTGGGTTGCGGCCTACTGCAGACGCGCCGTGACCGGCTGCAATACCCTGTCCAATACCAGGTCCGATACCGGCGATCATAGCCAGGCCTGCGCCAATTGCGGAACAACCAAAAATAAAGTCCTGTCCTGAGATATTCATAAATATAATCCTCCTGTTGAAATATAAATTATTTTTTAATAAGTTTTTTTACTCTGCTGTGTAATACGGGAAACGCCAACTCCGCTTACGCTCCGTTTGCGTATCGTCCGACTGCGTCAGACTCTACTCCATTTTATCATTGATATACACCATTGTCAGCATACAGAAAACATATGTCTGGATGGCGCCTGAGAATAGATCGCAGTACACATGGAGTGCTGCCGGAATACCGATGTTGGCAAGAATCGGCATCATACCGTACCACAGTCCCATAATAATTACGCCTGAAAGCAGGTTGGCAAACAAACGCAGGGAAATGGAAAGCGGGTTAGCCAGTTCTCCGATCAGGTTGATCGGAAACAAGATGGGCGTAGGCTCAAACAAACTGGTGAAATGCCGCGCTTTGCGGTTTTTGATCCCCTGGTAGTTGACAATAAAAAATGTCACCATGCCCAGAAGAAATGTAACGCCAAAGTCTGCCGTTGGAGCCCGAAGTCCCAAAAGGCCGCTTAAGTTACTGAACAAAATGAAGATAAAAATCGTTCCGATATAGTTGACAAACCGTCTTGCATTACCGCCCAGGATTCCTTGTGCCATTTTGTCCAGCGCCTCATACGCCATCTCCAGTGCATTCTGGAACACGCCTGGCTCATCGGTCGCCTTCTTGAGCGTCCGGTTTGCCATAAAGGCAATGATAAGAATGATAAGAGAGACAATCCACATCGCTATGGTTGTGGTTGTAATCCAAAATTCCTGTCCAAACATCTGATACTGATAAACACCATGTATCATAAAATCAGGTTCATGGGAAATCAGCATTCCCATTCTCATATCCATACACTGTCCTCCTTTCTTCTATATTCAGAATTTCCATATTCCGGGTTCATGATTCCCCCTGAGATTTGGCCGCCTTTGCCGCCTCCTCTTCCATCCGAAGCTCCTCTGCTCTGCGCAGCGCCTCCGGCGACGGTTCCTCGTGATAACCCGATAATTTGCGGACCAGCGGCTGCAGATATGCCCCCGCCTTCATGCCCATAGCGCCTATCACCGCAGCTAAAAGGTCCATCTTCAGGACTCTCCAGAAGAAAAACAGCGCTGCGATAAAGATCACCTTCCGAAGAAGGCTCTGGGCTATGGTCAGCTTGCTGGCATAGGATTCTTCCTGACTGTCAAGAGCCCGCTCCGTCATGACTGCCATATGAACCAGCATACACATTGCCCCTGCCGCTCCTACCGCCAGTCCCACAAGCACCGGGACTACCGGATAGGGAACCTTGGGAAGAAGCCAGACTGCAAGACCGGCCAGCACCAGATTGTAGAGAATTACCCCTACAGACATCTCCAGAAGCATCCGTTTTGTAGACTTACTCAGCCATTCCATATCAGTCTGCCTCCTTCTTTCTGTCCGTCTCCGATGCCAACGCCCCCGCCGCCTGAATGCGGCTTGGCTGTTTCGGCCTGCTGACTCCCTCTCTGGCGGCTGACTGCATCCGTTCTTCCCGGAGCTTTGCATCCTCCTTCACTTCTGTCTGAAGGGTACGCTTTGCCATCTGCCAGGCGCCCCTGGCACCGCCCAGTACGCCGAGAATCAGCATGGGAATCATGGTCTGAAGTCCAAACCGGACATCCAACTGATACCCGATGAAAATACACAAAAAGACAGGCGCTATCACACAGAAGCCAAGCTGCGTAACCATAGCCAGACTTCGGAAAACACTTTTCCTGTAATGCATCCTGCGTCCACCTCTTTCTGTATTTTTGCATGTAACTCTTATTATACCCAAAGATTCCTGTTTTGTCCATTATAGATAGAAATTTCACCGGGAAAATATTCAGTTTTGTAGAAAGGTCTGTGGGAATGCGGATTCTTCCCCATGGATTTCACAATTTCTACAGCTCCGCTTTATAATATTTTAACAATAAAAGGTCTTTCTTGAAAATTCCCCAGAAATATGTTATAACAGCTTCAATTACAGTTTTACTCACCATTTTGTTCCTGTACAGCAGCTTATTATCCGGAGGAAGTTGTATGTCTATTGAAAAAGTAAGAGAATATTTCAAAACAAAAGGGATTGACGGAAGAATACAGGAATTTGAACAATCCAGTGCAACCGTCTCCCTTGCCGCAAAAGCATTGAATTGCGAGGAAAACCGCATTGCTAAAACATTGTCATTTCATGTGGGGGACAGAATTGTCCTGATTGTGGCGGCAGGAGATGCAAAAATTGATAACCCCAAGTATAAAGCCCAGTTTGGGACAAAGGCAAAAATGCTTTCCTTTGAAGAAGCGGAGCCGCTCATTGGACATGCAGTTGGCGGTGTCTGCCCCTTTGCAGTCAATAAAGGGGTAGAGATTTATTTAGATCTGTCCCTGAATCGCTTCCAGACCGTGTTCCCTGCATGCGGCAGCTCCAACAGCGCCATTGAGCTTTCTCTGAAGGAGCTGGAGGAATACTCTGATTTTACAGCTTGGATTGACGTCTGCAAAATTGTGGATTAGAGAACAACTGCAAAACGGGTATCTTAACCGTCAGGCACAAAGCAAAACTTCCTGCCAAAAACGAAGCGTATTAAAATGATAAAAAGATAAGGCTGCTGCAAAAGGATAACCATTCCATCCATTTGCAGCAGCCTAAATTGTCTGTCTGTTCTTTTATTTCTTTAAAATCCAGTGGCCAGAGTCTGCCCTGCCACCTGCTCCATGGTCTCCCGGCACCGGACTGCCACCCGGTTTTCCCCGCCATAGGTACAGGTAAAAAGGATCAGATCCCACTCTCCGGCTGTCATAGTTTCTGCCTCATAGGGGGAAATAACCATTAC